>NZ_VOSS01000074.1 GCF_007997035.1 Ralstonia sp. TCR112
CTTTCGCCATCTCGGGCGCGCCTTTCTTTGGTTACTTTCTTTGGCAAGACAAAGAAAGTGACTCAGCCCCGGCAGGGGATGAAACAAGAGATGCACCACCAACAAAGAACATCCCACGCCCCACGCTAGCGCCAGCGCAAACCCCAGCGCTATGATCAAACCCACACAAAAACCCGCCCAGCTTCCCGATGCCAGCTCCCCCCATCCTCCCCGACACCGCCACTGAAGACGCCTTCGCCAACGGCCCCTTCCCCGCCGCCCGCTTCATCAAGGAAATCGGCCGCGGCGCAGACGGCGCCCGCGCTCTGGTCAAGCACGATGCCCGCGCGCTCTTCACCGCCATGCTGGAAGGCCGCATCGCCGACGTGCAGCTCGGCGCTATCCTCATGGCCTATCGCATCAAGGGCGAGACGCCGGAAGAACTCGACGGCATGCTGGAAGCCACGCACGCGCATTGCCGACCGCTGCCCGCACCGAACACGCCGGAGCATGCGTTGCCGGTCGTCATCCCCAGCTACAACGGCGCCCGCCGCCAGCCGAACCTCGTGCCGCTGCTGGCCAAGCTGCTGGCGCACGAAGGCGTGCCGGTGCTGGTGCATGGCATCCGCCGCTTCGACGGCCGCATCACCACGGCGGCATTGTTCGAAGCGCTCGGCTGGCCGGTCTGCGAACACATGGACGACGCCCGCGAGCAGCTGGAGCGCGATCGCCTGGCCTACGTGCCGATCGACGTGCTCTCGCCCGAACTGACGTCGCTGCTGGACAAGCGCGAGATCGTCGGCCTGCGCAATTCCGCACACACGGTGGTGAAGATGCTGCAGCCCATCGGCGGGCATGCGCCGCACGAGGCGCTACGGCTGGTCAGCTACACGCATCCGGAATACCGCGACACGCTCACCGATTACTTTCTGCGCCACCCGGCCAATGTGCTGCTGGCACGCGGCACCGAGGGCGAGGCGGTGGCCGATGCGCGGCGCGGCAGCGCGGTGGAGTGGCTGCACGACGGCGCGCATGAAACGGTGATCGAAGCGGTGGAAGGTTCGAGCGACGCACCGCCTGTGCTGCCTGCGGGAACGGACGTGGCGGCGACGGCGCGCTGGATTGAAGCGGTGCTCGACGGCAAGCAGCCGGTGCCGGAGCCGATCGCCAAGCAGGTCCGCGCGATCGTGCGCTGTGCACGACCGGCGCAGGCCGCCTGAGCGATCGCCCGGTCTTAGGTCTTACTTGGACGGCAGCGGAATGCGCTCCGTTTCGCCGGGCACGTGGGCGAAGGCGTCGGCCTCCCAGCGCTGCTTGGCGTCTTCAATGTCGGCCTTGTCGCTGGCGACGAAGTTCCAGTAGATGTGGCGGTGGCCGTCGGTCGGGTCACCGCCCAGCAGCATCACGCGTGACGACACCTGCGCGGTGAGCGTCACGTCGCCGCCGGGCTCCAGCACGGCAAGGTGGTGCGGGTCGAGCGCCTCGCCGTCGATGGTGACGGCACCCTCGACCAGATACAGGCCGCGGTCTGCATGCTCGGGCGGAATCACCAGCGAGGCGCCGGCCGCCAGTTCCAGCGCCACATACAGCGTGCGCGAACTCACCTTTACCGGCGACGTCAGCCCAAACGCATCCCCCGCGATGACAACGCCCTGCACGCCGGGGCATTCCAGCTTGGGCAGCGTGTCGGCGGCGTGATGGGCGAAGCTGGCGTCCACCTTTTCCTGATCCTTCGGCAGCGCCACCCAGGTCTGGATGCCGTGCACGCGCGCGCCCTTTTCGCGCCCTTCCGGCGACGAACGCTCGGAGTGGACGATGCCGTTGCCAGCCGTCATCCAGTTGACGTCGCCGGGCGTGATCGTCTGCACGCTGCCGAGGCTGTCGCGGTGGACCATGCTGCCGTCAAACAGGTACGTGACGGTGGCCAGGCCGATGTGCGGGTGCGGGCGCACGTCGATGCCCTCGCCCGGCGCGAAATCCACGGGGCCCATGTGGTCGAAGAAGATGAACGGCCCCACCGTCTGGCGCGCGGCCGAGGGCAGCACGCGTTTGACCGAGAAACCGCCGAGGTCCCGCACGTGCGGGCCAATGATGTGCTGAATGGAAGTCATGGCGGGAAGCTCCTCAGGCGCGCTCGGCAAGCTCGGTCTCGACGCTGATCTCGACTTCGGTCATCAGCTTGTGAACCGGGCATTTGCCGGCCACGCGCAGCAGGTCGGCCCGCTGCTCGTCGCTCAGGTCGCCGTGCAGGGTCAGCACCGTGCGCAGTTTGTAGCGGCCCTGGCGCTCCTGGGTGCCGTCGTGCTCGACGGCCACGTCGATCGCGTCGAGCGGGTACTTGCGCTGACGCGCATAGAGCGAGACGGTCAGCGCCTTGCAGCTGGCCAGGGCCGCGTCGAAGTAGGCGTGCGGGTCAGGCGCGCTGCCCTCGCCGGCGGGCTTGGGCACGTCGGTATAGGTCACGCCTTCGGGGAAGGTGACCTTGTGACGGAAAAGGCCTTCGGTGTCCTTGCTGACGACGATGGTCATGGGCGGCTCCTGTAACGGTTTCAGCGATGTCCGGGCAGTGTAGCCAACTTGCGTGACGGCTCGGGAGATGCCCCTACGTGCGTCACGCATCGCTTTCAGGGGCGCGTTGATCGCTCGACATTGCAGACATGGCAATTCGCCCCACCGATTTGGATGGAAACGCTCAAGCGGCGCGGTTTTCCGCCGATCTTCCGGTTAGAAGACATCCGCCCTGAAACCGCCCCGCTTACGCGTCACCTGCATGGTTCCACGCCGGCCGCTTGTCGCCATTGCCGGCGGCATCGGCTTTCTCCTCGTCCTTGTTGGGCTGACCGTGATGGTCGGCTGGCTGCAGCATTGGCCATGGGCGGTGAGGCTGGGCACGGACCGCCTGCTGATCGTGTTCGCCACGGGGATCAACCTGGCGCTGCTGGGCGCTGCCCTGGGAGCGCTGCTCATCGGCACGGTACGGCCGGGCGCGCGCTGGGCAGATCCCGCTGCGCGCGGGCTGAGCGGCGCGGTGGCGTTGCTGTCCACGCTGCGGCTGGCCGAGATGATTACGGGATGGCCGATCGGGCTGGACTTTCCTGACGTGCACGCTTGGCTCGACCGCCAATGGGTCACCGGATGGATTGGCGGCATGCACCCGAGCCACGCGCTGGCGATGGCCGCATCGGCGATCGCCCTTGGCCTTGTGCCGACGTTGCGCAAGCCACACCGCGCCCGGTGGTTTTGGGGCCTCCTCGGCCTGGCGATGCTGCTCTGCGCGGGTGACTTGCTCGGCCGCGCCATGGCGCTGGAATATCTGTACCCGGCGTGGCTGCGGTGGCGCGCCTCGGACGCCGCTGCCCTCTGCTCGCTGCTGTTGGTCACGGGGGTGGTGTGCGCTGCGATGGCTCGGCACCCGGGCCTGTTCCGCCTGCGCTTGTCGCCAGAAGACACCATCGTCTGGATCAGCGGCGGCTGTGTCGTGCTGGCGGGCCTGGGCGCCACCATCACGGCATTCATCATCCAGGTGGACAGTGCCAGCCTGACTTTCGGCACCACGCGGGCACGGGCCCTGTCGAGCTACGCTGAGGAGTTCGACCAGTTGCTGGCCATGCGCGCGGAAAGCCCGCGCCTGGTGGCCGCCGCCACGCACATCCAGGAGGTGCTGCGCCATCCGGCCGACAACGCGGCGCGCCTGCGCAGCCAGAGCGCGCTGCAGGCGTATCGCGAGCAAGGCTACTCGTACCTGCAACTGCGGACGCTGGCGGGCGAGGGCATCGTCAGCCTGGGGACGCAGACGCTTGAGCCCGAATTGTCGATAGTGCTGCACGCCGGCCTCGCGCCCGAGCGCATCACGCTGCAATGGGTACACGGTTTTGCCATGCGCACCGAAACGCCGGTCATGGCAGACGGCATGCAGATCGGCTGGCTGGTCGCCGAACAACCGCTCGCCCACATGACAGGCCGCTACACCAACCAACGCGGCATCGGAAAGACCGAAACGCTGGCGATCTCGGGCTTTGATGCGCGCGGCCGCGCCATGTCGTTCCCGCAACGCTTTGATGCGTACGTGTTCGAGTTGCCGCCGCTTACGGTAGACCACCGCCCCCTGCCATCGCGCCTGGCGCTGGCGGGAGAGGCCGGTTACGGCCAGTGGCAGGACATCCACGGCATGCCGACGTCGTTTACCTACACACCGATCGGTCACACGGGTCTGGCGCTGATCAGCAAGATCGCCAGCGCCGAGCTGTACGCACCGATGCGCGTGCAATTCGAGCGGCTCGCGGGCTTCATGCTGTGCCTGATGATCGGCAGCGTGCTGGCCATCCGCCTGACGGTGCGTCCGTTTGCCAACCGGCTTGCCGCGTCGGAACGTGCGCTGCGCACCGCCAACGAGAGCCTCGAGCGCCGCCGGGACGCCCTGCGCGCCAGCCGCGAGCAACTGCGCCTCGTGGCGGACAACGTGCCCGCGCAACTGAGCTACGTCGACCCCGACGGCATCGTGCGTTTTGCCAGCCGCACCCTGCTCGAAGCCTTCGGCCGCAGTGAAGACGAGATGCTGGACCGCCACGTACGCGACATCTACACCGCCGAGGACTACCGCACGCTGCTGCCCTACATGACCGAAGTGCTGGCAGGTTACCCGGTGCAGTTCGAGATCCAATCCATGCGCACGGGCGTGCCCCGCTACCTGAGCGGCCACTACTATCCTGATTACGATGATCGCGGCACGCTGCGCGGCTATTTCTCGGTGCTGCAGGATCTGACGGCGCGCACGAGTGCCGAACTGGCCCTGGCGCGCAGTGAACGGGCACTCAAGCTCGTGCTCGACAACGCGCCGCTGCTGGTGTCGCACATCAACCCCGACGGCGTCTTCACCTTCTGCAACGTCACGCATGCCCGCTGGCTCCAGCGTACGCCCGAGGACGTCTGCGGCCAGACGCCGGAACGGGTGTTCACACCGGGCACGTACGCCTTGCTGGCGCCGTACCTGGTGCGCGCCCAGCGAGGGGAATCCGTCGAATTCGAGATCACCGCGCCCTGGTACGAAAAGCCGCACGCCAACGGCCCCCGCAGCCGCACGCGACATTTCCGCGGGCAGCTCGTCCCCGATGCCGGAGAAGCGCATGACGGCCGCTGCGGTTTTTACGCCTTCGTGCAGGACGTGACCGAAGCCAAGCGCAGCGAGATGGAGCTGTCGCGCATGGCGCGCTTTGACGCCCTCACCGGCCTGCCCAACCGCTACGACCTCTACGAGCGCCTGCGCGGCGCCCTGGCGCGCCGTCAGCGCCTGCCGGCCCCGCTGGGCGTGCTGTACCTGGACATCGATCACTTCAAGCACATCAACGACACCTACGGCCACGCCGCCGGCGATACGGTGCTGGTGGAGGTCGCCCAGCGCCTGCAACGTGCAGTGCGCCGCACCGACACCGTCGCCCGCCTCGCAGGTGACGAATTCATCATCCTGCTCGACCCCATCGACGCCCCGGATGATGCGCTGCACACCGCGCAGAAGATCGTCGGGGTAATCCGTCCGCCGATCCACCTGCCGGATGGCACGGTGCTGCACGTCACCACGAGCGTTGGCGTGGCGTGCCCCGGCCCCGATGTGCGTGACCCTGACGCCGCCTTGCGCGAAGCTGATCGCGCACTTTACTGGGCCAAGTCGCGCGGCCGAAATACGGCGGCATAGGGCAGAACCGATACCTTCGGCCGCGGTCTATGACTGGGTGTGGCGCCCTTTTTGCTGCGGCGCAAACACCACACTATTGAGCACAGGACCCTGATTTACGGGAACTATTAACCGGACAAAAATGTCCTATTAGCAGTCATCCGGTTGGAGTGCTAAGATGCCTTTCCAAACCTCCACTGGATTTCGACAGGAGTCCTGAGTGAACGCAGTCATCCCCGTGAATACCGTTTCCGCAATCGCCACCCAGCCGTCCGGCAACGCCGGTAATGGATGGGCGCTGGCGTTCCCCGGCAACCTGGGCAACATCGACGCCTACATCCAGAGCGTCAATCGTGTGCCGATGCTGTCGGCCGAGGAAGAACAGCGTCTGGCCCGCGAATACCGCGACAACGGCAATCTCGATGCCGCCCGCCGTCTGGTGCTCTCGCACCTGCGCCTGGTCGTGTCGATTGCGCGCGGTTACCTTGGCTACGGCCTGCCGCACGCCGACCTGATCCAGGAAGGCAACATCGGCCTGATGAAGGCCGTCAAGCGCTTCGACCCGGATCAGGGCGTGCGTCTCGTCTCGTACGCGATGCACTGGATCAAGGCCGAGATGCATGAGTACATCCTGAAGAACTGGCGCATGGTGAAGGTGGCCACCACCAAGGCCCAGCGCAAGCTGTTCTTCAACCTGCGCAGCCACAAGCAGGATGCGCAGGCGACCTTCACGTCGGACGAAATCGACGCCGTGGCCGCCGAACTCAACGTCAAGGGCACGGAAGTGCGCGAGATGGAAACGCGCCTGTCCGGCGGCGACATTGCGCTGGAAGGCCAGATGGACGACGGCGAGGAGTCGTTCGCCCCGATCGCCTACCTGGCCGATACGCACAATGAGCCGACCCGCGTGATCGAGGCGCGCAGCAACGACCGCATGCAAAGCGAAGGCATCGAAGCCGCCCTCGCCAAGCTCGACGATCGCAGCCGCCGCATCATCGAAGCCCGCTGGCTGAACGTGAACGACGACGGATCGGGCGGCTCGACGCTGCACGAGCTGGCTGACGAGTTTGGCGTGTCGGCCGAGCGCATCCGCCAGATCGAATCGGCCGCGATGAAGAAGATGAAGGGTGCGCTGCAAGCCTTCGCCTAAGCTGACCGCCTCGCAATGAAAAGCCCGCCAGATCGGCGGGCTTTTTCTTTGGGCGGTGGCGGCAGATCAGTCGGCCAGCAGTTGCTTGATGTCGTGCGCGATCGGCTCCGGGCCCTGGCCGTGCTTGATGAACAGGCGCAGGCTGCCCTTCGGATCAAACATGTAGCTGCCGGCGGTGTGATCCATGGTGTAGTTGTCGGGGGAGCTGCCCGGCACCTTGCTGTAGAACACCTTGAAGTCGGACGCGACCTTCTTCAGCTCCGTCTCGTTGGCCGGACGCAGGCCGATGAAGCGCGGATCGAACGCGGGCACGTACTTGGCCAGCAGGTCTTGCGTATCGCGCTCCGGGTCGACGGTGACGAACAGGACCTGGACGCGGTCGGCGTCTTTGCCGAGGGTATCCATCACGGCGCGCAGCTCAGCCAGCGTGGTCGGGCAGACATCGGGGCAATGCGTGTAGCCGAAGAACATGACAACGACCTTGCCGCGGAAATCTTCGAGCGTGCGGCGCTTGCCGGTGTGGTCGGTCAGCGAGAAATCGGTGCCGAAGCTCTTGGATCCGGTGATGTCGAGGTTCTTGAAGGCGGGCTTGTCGCTGCACGCTGTGAGCGCCAGCACGGCGACGGCCAGCATGGCGAACAGCGCGGCGCGGAAGTGTCGGAAAGAGAGCATGGTCATCGTGTTGAAAGCAGACCGCCTAGCGTAACGCCAACGGCACATGCCTGCTGGCGCCCCTGTGCGTCACAGCGCCGCGCTTTGCGTAAGCGCCGGGCCGAACTTGAAGTAGTGGTCGACCAGCAGCGCGGCAAACAGGATCGACAGATAGATGATCGAGTAGCGGAAAGTCTTCTGCGCCAGCGCGTCGGAGTATTTCCGGTACATGCGCCACGCATACGAGAGAAAGCCGAAGCCCAGCACCAAAGCGGTGACCAAGTAGATATAGCCGCTCATGCCGTAGACGAACGGCAGGATGGTCGCGGCGATCATGATCAGCGTGTACAGCAGGATGTGCAGCAGCGTGTATTTCTCGCCGTGCGTGATCGGCAGCATCGGCAGGCCGGACTTTGCATAGTCGGCGCGGCGATATAGCGCGAGCGCCCAGAAGTGCGGCGGTGTCCAGGTAAAGATGATCAGCACCAGAATCCAAGCTTCGGCCGGCACGCTGTTGGCGACAGCCGCCCAGCCCAGCGCCGGCGGCATCGCCCCCGAGAGACCGCCGATCACGATGTTCTGCGGTGTGGCCGGCTTGAGCAGCAGCGTGTAGATGATCGCGTAACCGATGAAGGTGGCGAACGTCAGCCACATCGTCAGGTCGTTGGCGAACACATGCAGCGTCCACATGCCTGCACCGCCCAGCACCACCGAGAACACCAGGATCTGCCGCGTGCCCAGCTCGCCGCTGGCGGAGGGGCGCCAGGCCGTGCGGCGCATCATCGCGTCGATCTTGCGCTCGACCAGGCAGTTGATGGCGAAGGCAGCGCCGGCAAACAGCCAGATGCCGACCGCGCCGCCGATCAGCACCGGCCACGGCACCATGCCCGGCGTGGCCAGGAACATGCCGATCACGGCGCAGAACACGGCAAGCTGCGTGACGCGCGGCTTGGTCAGCGCCGCATACTGCGATGCGGTCGTTCGCCAGCCAGGAAGTTGAGTGGAAGTTGTTGGGGTTGCCACGGTATTCATAAAAAACGGTCAGACAGCGTTCAGACGACGGCAGCCGCCACAGGCATCGGCGCCCGCGCTTGTGCGAGCCCGATCAGGTAATGCAGACGCACCATCAGCAACAGCAGCACGGCCGCGCCGCCGTTGTGCGCCACGGCGGCCAGCAACGGCCACCCCAGCACGATGTTCGAAAGGCCAGTCGCCAATTGCACGGCCAGCACGACGAGCAGCACCGTCGCGACACGGCCAATGCCGTCGATGCGACGTGCACGCACGCCAAGCCATGCCAGATAGCTCAGCACGACGACCGCAAACACGCGGTGCGTCCAGTGGATGGCGACCAGCGCATCGTGCGAGATGAAATCGCCGCCGGCAGTCTTGCCAAGTTGGCGCCAGAACGTGAAGCCGTGTGCAAAGTCCATCGGCGGAACCCACTGGCCGTTGCACAGCGGAAAATCGGTACAGGCGAGCACAGCGTAGTTCGTGCTGACCCAGCCGCCCAGCGCAATCTGCACAACGAGCAGCACGAGCCCGATGGCCGCCGCCATGCGCAACGACGCGCCACGCTCATCCACCACACGCGGCACGTCGTTCTTGCAGCCGAGCCAGATCAGCGCGGCCAGCAACGACATGCCGAGCAGCAAGTGCGTCACCACGATGGCCGGCTGCAGCTTGAGCGTGACGGTCCACGCGCCAAACGCGCCCTGCACACACACCAGCGCCAGCACGGCCGTCGCATACCACGGAGACTGCTTCAGCTCCTTGCGCTTCACCCACGCCAGTACCACCAGCGTGATGATCAGCACGCCCAGCGCGAGCGCGAAGTAGCGGTGCGTCATCTCGATCCACGCTTTCATCCATGTGACGGGGCCACTCGGCATGGCGGCCTGTGCGGCATGGATGTCGTCACGTGCGTGGAACGGGTTGGACGTGCCATAGCAGCCCGGCCAATCCGGGCAACCGAGGCCCGAATCCGTCAGCCGCGTGAAGCTGCCGAACATGATCAGGTCCAGCGTGAGGAAAGCGGTGATCCACACCAGCTTGCGGTACTTGTTGCGATCCCCCTTGACGAGCACGTAGCACAGCGGGATCAGCGCGATCAGGATGCCGATGGAAGCAAGTTGCAGCAGCATGGTTTATCCGATGCGCGAATACTTCAAGAGCCGCGTCATGTCTCCGCGCACCTTTTTCGGGTCCGGATCTTTCGGGAACTGCATCATCAGGTTGCCAAGCGGATCGACCAGGAAGAGGTGATCGGTCGGCGGCGTCTTGCCGTCGGCCAGCCAGTTCTTCGGCAGCTCGGGCGCGCGCAGGAACCGCACCGCACCGTAATCGTCGTTGTAGGCCTTGATGAGGCGCGGGTCGATTTCACCGCGGTCGGTCACCAGCCAGACGGGGACGATGCGGTCGCGGTCCGGACCCTGGCCGATGCGCAGCTGGCGCATGGTGAACAGCTTGCGCGCGCAGTTGTCGTCGCAGGCGCTGCCGTCCACGGACACCATCAGCCATTTGCCCTTGAGGCTGGCCAGCGGCACTTCAGCGCCGTGCTCGTCCTGGACCATCAGGCTGGCCGGAATAGGCCGCTGCGGATCGATAAGCGCGCCGTACGCCGCCTTGCCGCCGGCTGGGGTGAAGACGTAATACGCAAGGTACGACGCGATCACCGGAGAGGCACACACCAGCAGCAGGAACAGCATCATCAAGCGGCCGCGGCGAGTGCGCGCGTCGATGCGCGGGTCTTCGGACGCCCCGAGTGTGCCCGGCGCGCCGGGTGCGGATCCCTGATTCACCATGTGATTCCTAATACATTCCGCTGCGGCACTAAGCCGCAACGCGAGTTCGTGTTCAGGCGGGCTCGGAAGTGCCCGCCAAGCGGCGATAACGCCGCACGCTGTAGAAGACCATCAGCCCAAGCACCGCCGCCGCCATCGCAAACCATTGGAATGCGTAGCCGTAATTGCGCTCAGCGCCCAGGTCTGCGCGCGGCCAATCGCGCAACAGGCCGTCCTGCGCGTCGGATTGCTGCTGCACCACGAACGGTTGGAGCGGCACGCCGATTTCGCGCGAGAAAGCGTCGAGGTCGATATTCTGCCTAAGTCGCTGGCCGACTTCATCCGCGCCGTCCTTGCTGCCCAGACTGAAGACCCGGCTGGCATGCGGCACGGCCATCCCTTCGACCTGCACTTCGCCCGCCGGCGTGGTGTACGGCGCGATGCGCGTGCGGTCGGCCGGATCGCGCGGCAACCAGCCGCGGTCGACCAGCACGGCGCGCCCGCCCGCGCCTTCCAGCCTCAGCGGGATGAGCACCTCGAAGCCGGGGCGCGACACGCCATTTGTGACGTGCGGGCGATTTTCCAGCAACACGGTGTGCGCCACGTCGAAAGTTCCGCGCAGCAGCACCGGCCGGTACATCACGGAATCTGCCGCCACGGGCTGCGCCGTGACGCGCTGGGGAGGCGCGTTTTCCAGCGCCACGATGCGGGCCTGGCGCTCGATGCGCTCGTGCGCACGCGAAAGCTGCCAACGCCCGAGCGAGCACGTCAGCGCGATCAGCGCCACGCCCGCCAACATCGGCACAGGCGCAAACCACTGCCGCATCGGTACGCGGACGGTCATCGCTCAGCCCCGGTGCGATAATGCTCGGCAGTCATTTCCAACCCGTCATTGCCCAACCGGCAGCCCTCCATGCGCATCGTCGTTGCCATTGCGTTTCTGCTGATCCTCGGCAGCCTTGCCTCCGCGCTGTTCTTCCTGATGCGCGACAAGGGCCACAGCAACCGCACCGTCCGCTCGTTGATGTTCCGCGTCGGTTTCTCGATCGCGCTATTCATCTTCATCCTCGTTGCGAACCGGCTTGGGTGGATCCACAGTACCGGCATCCGCTTCGGCCAATAGCCCAAGAAATCAGTCAGGCCAGAAAAACGAAAACGCCGCAGCGGTGTCCCGTCTGCGGCATTGTCTTCGCCGGCCGTTGGCCAGGTCATGGAGCGACGCTGCGCCGCCCCAACCCGATGCTGTCTTACAGCCAGTACACCACCACGTACAGGCCCAGCCACACCACGTCCACAAAGTGCCAGTACCACGCAGCGCCTTCGAATGCGAAGTGATGCTCCGGCGTGAAGTGGCCCTTGATCACACGCCCCAGCACCACCGACAGCATGATCGCGCCCATCGTCACGTGGAAGCCGTGGAAGCCCGTCAGCAGGAAGAACGTTGAACCGTAGATGCCCGAGGTCAGCTTCAGGTTCAGTTCGTGATAGGCGTGAATGTATTCGAACGCCTGGAAGCCCATGAACGTGAAGCCCAGGAGAATCGTCAGCAGCAAGCCCTGGATGACCTGGGCACGCTTGCCTTCACGCAGCGCATGGTGTGCCCACGTGAGCGTTACACCGGAGGTCAGCAGCAGCGCCGTATTGATCGTCGGGATCGGCCACGGGCCCATCGTCGTGAACGGCGTTACCGTGCCGGCGGGCCCGGCGTTCGGCCACATCGCGTTGAAGTCGGGCCACAGCAGCTTGTTGTTCAGATCGCCGAGCCACGGCATGGCGATCGTGCGAGCATAGAACAGAGCACCGAAGAACGCCGCAAAGAACATCACTTCCGAGAAGATGAACCAGCTCATCGACCAGCGGAACGAGGCATCCACGCGGTCGCCGTACTTGCCGGTCTCGGATTCGGAGATGGCGTCGGCGAACCAGGCACGCAGCACAAAGAGGAACCACAGCAGGCCGACCAGGAACGTCCACGGGGCCCAGGGCTGAGCATTCACCCATGCCGCGGAGCTCAACAGCACGATCAGCAGGCCAAGGCTTGCCGAAATCGGATGCCGCGACGGCCCGGGCACGAAGTAGTACGGAGCGTTTGCTCGATTCGCACTCATCTCTTTTTCTCCAGCTCTATTTTTTTAGGAATCCACTCGATGTTGCCCGGCCGATGCTGCCCTGGCCGTCTCCTCAACCTGCTCCACCGTTAACCGACAACTGCTCTCACGATCAACAGCAGCACAACGATGAACATGATCGCCGCCAGAACGCCCGCAATGATCACGTGCACGGGATTCAACTGCGCCATGTCACGGTCGTGATCACGGCCCTTGCGCACACCGAAGAAAGACCAGAACACCGCCTTCATCGTCTGCGCAAACGATGCGCGTCGCTTGGTCGCTTCCTTCAGTTCGTCCATGTCCTCACGTTCCCTTGTTCGGCATCGCCGGCGCAATGACCGACGGCGCGTGGATTTCAAAGAAAGTGTAGGACAAGGTGATCGTTTTCACGTCCTTGGGAAGATCCGGATCAATCACAAACACCACCGGCATCTCGCGCGATTCGTTGGCCGTCAGCGTCTGCTGCTTGAAACAGAAACACTCGATCTTCTTGAAGAACTCGGTTGCCTGCTTGGGCGCGTAACTCGGGATGGCCTGGGCCTCCACCGTACGCCCCTCCTTGTTCACCACCTCGTAGACGATCTGGCTGATCTCGCCCGGGTGTACATCCATGCTGTTCTTGACCGGGCGGAAGCGGAACGGCCCCTGGCTGTTCGAATCGAATTCCACCGTGATCGTGCGCGTCTTGTCGACCTGCGAGTTGCGCAGCGCGCCGCCGTCTTCATCGCGCGTGTTGAGCACGTTGATGTTCGTGATCTCGCAGATCTTCTTGTACAGCGGCACCATCGCGTAGCCGAAGCCAAACATGATCACGACCACGACGGCCAGCTTGCCGAGCATCGAGCGGTTCAGGCCGCGCTCCAGCGCTTTGTCGTTTTGGGTCGGATCCGGCTGCGCCGGTGTCTGGCTCATAGAGGTCTCGCGAAATCTCGGTTCAGCGACCAGCGCATCGCTTGCCCGGCTAGCCGCCGAACACCACGCGCTTGAAAATCACACCCAGAAAGAAGACCAACGCGATCGTGCCGAGGATGAACCCCAGGCGACGGTTGGCTGCGCGTTGCTCGGGCGTTGGGCTTTTTTCTGGATTCGACATCGTTGTCCGGAGGACCGCGGGGCCGGCACTCGCCTGCCCCGCGACACCTGCATTACTTCACATGCGGCGGTTCTTCAAAGGTGTGGAACGGCGCCGGCGACGGCACGGTCCACTCCAGGCCTTCCGCGCCATCCCACGGCTTGTCGGCGGCCTTCTCGCCACCGCGGTACGACGGCAGCACCACGAAGAAGAAGAAATACACCTGCATCAGGCCGAAACCCAGTGCGCCAATCGACGCGATCGCGTTGAAATCAGCGAACTGCTGCGGGTAATCCGCATAGCGGCGCGGCATGCCCGCCAGGCCCAGGAAGTGCATCGGGAAGAACGTGAGGTTGAAGGTGATCATCGAACCCCAGAAGTGGATCTTGCCGCGCGTTTCGCTGTACATGTAGCCCGACCATTTCGGACCCCAGTAGTAGAAGCCTGCGAACAGCGCGAACAGCGAACCGGCCACCAGAACGTAGTGGAAGTGCGCCACCACGTAGTAGGTGTCCTGCAGCTGGATGTCGATCGGGGCCACGGCCAGGATCAGGCCCGTGAAGCCGCCCACCGTGAACACGAAGATGAAGCCGATCGCGAACAGCATCGGCGTCTCGAACGTCATCGAGCCGCGCCACATCGTGGCCACCCAGTTGAAGATCTTCACGCCGGTCGGCACCGCGATCAGCATCGTCGCGTACATGAAGAACAGCTGGCCCGTCACAGGCATGCCCGTCGTGAACATGTGGTGCGCCCACACGATGAACGACAGGATGGCGATCGACGCGGTGGCGTACACCATCGAGCTGTAGCCGAACAGCGGCTTGCGCGCGAAGGCCGGCACGATCTGGCTGACGATACCGAACGCCGGCAAGATCATGATGTACACCTCGGGGTGCCCGAAGAACCAGAAGATGTGCTGGTACATCACCGGGTCGCCGCCGCCGGCTGCCGAGAAGAAGCTCGTGCCGAAGTGGCGGTCGGTCAGCACCATGGTGATCGCGCCTGCCAGCACCGGCATCACAGCGATCAGCAGGTACGCCGTGATCAGCCACGTCCAGCAGAACATCGGCATCTTCATCAGCGTCATGCCGGGCGCGCGCATGTTCAGGATGGTCACGATGATGTTGATCGCGCCCATGATGGAAGATGCACCCATGATGTGGACTGCGAAGATCGCCATGTCCATGCCGGGGCCCATCTGGACCGACAGCGGCGCGTAGAGCGTCCAGCCGGCCGCCGTGGCACCGCCCGGTGCGAAGAACGAGCCCACCAGCAGCAGTGCCGCAGGCGGCAGCAGCCAGAAGCTGAAGTTGTTCATCCGCGCGAAGGCCATGTCGGAGGCCCCCACCTGCAGCGGGATCATCCAGTTCGCGAACCCCACGAAGGCCGGCATGATGGCGCCGAACACCATGATCAGGCCGTGCAGCGTGGTGAACTGGTTGAACAGCTCCGGGTGGAAGAACTGCAGGCCGGGCTGGAACAGCTCAAGGCGGATCAGCAGGGCCAGCGTGCCGCCCGAGAGCAGCATCATGAAAGAGAACAGCAGGTACAGCGTACCGATGTCCTTATGGTTGGTCGCGAACAGCCAACGGCGCCAGCCGTGCGGATGGTCGTGCGCGTGGTCGTCTCCATGACCGTGCGCGTGATCTTGCGGGTGCGTAACAGCGGTGCTCATCGAGGAACTCCTAGGTTCGGTTCGTCACGCAGACGATCAATCAGCCAGCGTTGCGGTCTTCGGCCGCATTCGCTTGTTTGGACGCCACCTTACCGGCGGATTCAGTTGCAGCAGTCTTGGCGGCCCCGCCTTCGGGCATCTTGCCGCCGCGCGCATCCTTCACTTGCGTCGGCTGCAGCAGGTCACCGGTATGGTTGCCCCAGTTGTTGCGCTCGTAAGTGACGACGGCAGCGATTTCGACATCGTTCAGTGCCGAAGCCCAGGGCGGCATCGCGCCCTTGCCGTGCAGCACGATGCCAACGTGGTCGGCCAGCGGGCCATTGGCGATCTTCGAGCCATCCAGCGCCGGGAACGGGCCACCGCCCTTGCCGTTCGGCTGGTGGCAGACCGCGCAGTTGGCGGTATAGACCTTCTCGCCGCGCGACTTCAGCTCGTCCAGCGTGTAGGTCTTGTTCGGGTCATCGGCCTTGGCGACCATTTCCTTCTTCTTGCCGTCGACCCACTTGGTGTAGTCATCCTGCGAGAGCACGCGCACAACGATCGGCATGAAGGCGTGTTCCTTGCCGCACAGTTCAGCGCACTGGCCGCGATAGACGCCCACCTTCTCTGCCTTGAACCATGCGTCGCGCACGAAGCCCGGAATCGCATCCTGCTTCACGCCAAACGCCGGGATCATCCACGAGTGGATCACGTCGTTGGCAGTGGTGACGATGCGCACCTTGCGGTTGACCGGCACGACCAGCTCGTTGTCGACTTCGATCAGGTACGTGGTGCTCTTGGGCGCCTGGTTGTTGATCTGGTCGCGGGGCGTGGTCAGCGTGGACAGGAACGAGATGCCCTCGCCTTCGCCCTTCAGGTAGTCGTAACCCCACTTCCACTGGTAGCCGGTGGCCTTGATGGTGAGGTCGGAATTGGTGGTGTCCTTCATGGCGACCACGGCCTTGGTAGCCGGCAGCGCCATCCCGATCACGATCAGGAACGGCACGATGGTCCAGATGATTTCAACCGTGGTGCTTTCGTGGAACGTCGCAGGCTTGTGGCCGACCGACTTACGGTGCTTGAAAATGGAGTAGAACATCACCCCGAAAACACCGATGAAGATCACGATACAGATGATCAGCATCATCCAGTGCAGCCAATGGATCTCGGCAGCGATCTTGGTGACCGGGGGCGCGAGATTGAGCTGCCGCACTGCGGGGCCGCCCGGCATGTCTTCCACTGCCAGGGCCGTTTGACTGAGGGCGAGGAGAGAGCCTGCCGCCAGCAAACTTGCCAATGTCTTATTCAACATTTTCATTTTTTATCTACCCAATTGACAGATTCCACTCTGCCCCGGTGCGCGGCTCATGAGACCTGGGTTGGTTGCCCGTGTCTCAAACACCGGGAAAGCTCGTCCACAAGCTTGCGCCGCCAGACGCTCACCTGCTGGACTGCGAGCGCGCCATCTTCTCCAGCCAGACGTGCCCGTAATCGGAGGCGTGGCGGGCATAGTACAGCAATGCCCATCCGAGAATCGCGACCTCCAGCCCCGCATCAGGCAGCACCAAACGCGCCTTGCCAAGCAGAAAACCAAGCGATGACGAACGGGGGAATGACGACCAAGGGAGTGAACCAGCCAATCTGGCGGGTTGAAAGCGAGCAGTTTCGCTTCATGAGCCAGTTCTCGCGCGGCGATTCCGAGATGGTGGAGGCGCCGCATGCTGGGTGGAACGCGGTTTCAATGTCGTGCATTGAACCACTCCTGCCTCGGATGCATACCCGAACGGTTCGCCCGTGGCAAAAACGGGATAGGCCTTTGGGGGACTGCTGCTGCGACAAACTGGCGCATTATATGGCCGCGATTGACCCCAAACAAGGCAAAGCGCCTTTATGCAAGTCCCGGCTTGACAAGGTGCAGTCAATGCCGTTGCCGCATTAAAAGCGCTTCAGGCGCGCGGTTTGCGACCGATCTGATCGATCGGGATCATCGCCCGTCCCTGGTCGTCCAGCGGCTGCCGCTGGGTCGGCGCAAGCTTCCAGGCATGGCCGTAAACGATTTCGAAGGTGAGCGGAATCACCCCGTCGGGATTGCGCTGCGCATCGAGTGCGTCGAATAGTCGCTGGCGCCAGCGGGGCGTGTGCAGGCCGGCGCCTGCGAGACTGCGGCCGGCGTCGTCCGTCAAGCCGGCCATGCCACCCAGCAAATGCACATCGGCCAGCAACGCCTGCGGCGTTTCGTAGGTGATCGTGATCTGCTCCATGTCCATGACGGGCGTGGACCAGCGGCTATGCACCAGCATGTCGCCAATGTCATGCATGTCGACAAAGCGCAGCGTATGGATGCCCGCGTCGATGCCGGCCAGGGCGCTGCGCAGCTCGCGCAAGGTGTCGGGGCCGAACAGGCTGAACATCAGCAGACCACCTTCCGTGGTGATGCGGTGCCATTCGGGAAAGATCGCGTGCGGCGCCGGGTCCCAGTGCAGCGCCAGGTTCGACCACAGCAGGTCGAACGACGCGCCGGCAAAGGGCAGCGCTCGGAAATCCGCCTGGGCGAAATCAAAGACCGGGCGCTTCTTCAGCAGCCTGCCGAGCCACCCGGCGTCGGTGCGTTGCGGATCGAGTTTCTGGGCTTGCGCCAGCATGGCGGACGACCAGTCCACCCCGCAGATCTGCGCATCCGGATATTGCGCGCGCAGCACCGCCAAGCCTTGTCCCAGGCCGCAACCCAGGTCCAGCGCGCGGGCAGGCGTGGCCTTGATGTAGGACAGCCGGTCCTGCATGCGACTGCCCACTTCGCGCAGCAAAAAATCCACGTCGGCGAAACGCGCGGCGCGGCGATCGAAGGCGCGCCGCAAGGCGGCAGGGCGAGCAAGGACGGGATCGGACATCGACAAGGCGGGGCGGGACACTGCGGTCGCCAAGTATACCGGCCCGCAGTTTGAGGCGCCGTCTGATAGCGCAGAAGCCGCAAATCGGCTTGGATAGCGGCTTTTTGCATGCACAAACACACGTTATCGGCATGGTTTCGGGCCGGACTGCGCCATTTGCTGCCGTGCGCCTGCGCGCTTTGCGGCGCGGTTCAGGGCGACTTGGTCTGCAACGGTTGCACGGGCGACCTGGCGCCGCATCTGCACAGGCGGCGCTGCATCCAATGCGCCATTGCACTGGACGCCCCGCACGTCGCCCGGCATTGCCGCGCGTGTTCGGCCGGCGCGCCCGACTTTGATGCGACCGTCGTCATTGCCGACTACGCCTGGCCGCTCGATCACCTTGTCACCGGATTGAAATTTCGGGCGCAATTGCCATTGGCGGATTGGCTGGCAGACCAACTGGGTCACGCCCTGGCAGCGGCGCCGGGCGACTTGCCCGACGTGCTGCTGCCAGTGCCGCTGTCACCCGCCCGCCTGCGCTCGCGCGGCTACAACCAGGCGTGGGAGGTTGCCCGCAGGATCGCCTGCCGATTGGACATTCCCGCCCACGCCGGCGCCCTGCATCGTGTGCGCGATAACGTTGCGCAGGCCACGCTGGATCGGGCCGAGCGGCTGGCCAACCTCCACGGCGCATTTGTCGTTGCCAAGCCGGCGCGCATCGCGGGGCGTCACATCGGCGTGGTCGATGATGTGATGACCACCGGCACGACCCTCGGCGAGATCGCCACACAACTCAAACGCGCCGGCGCCACCCGCGTCACCAACGTGGTCGCCTTGCGCACGCCTTGATCACGTGCTTATGCGACATTGTGTCGCGCCAACTGTGCCAAGCTGTGGCGGGGTGACAACCCTTCCCAATGTGGATAAGCTCGCCGCCGAATTCCTCCTGCCGCCCGGTCATGTTCAACGTCGTCCTTGTCGAACCCGAAATCCCGCCCAATACCGGCAATGTGATCCGCCTGTGCGCCAACACGGGCGCGCAACTGCATCTGATTGAACCGTTGGGTTTTCCGCTCGAAGATGCCCGCATGCGCCGCGCCGGCCTCGATTACCACGAGTACGCGACGATGCGCGTGCATGCCGATTGGGACGCCTTTCTGCGCGATGCGCAGCCCGATCCCGCGCGCATGTTCGCGCTCACCACGCGCGGCTCGACGCCGTTTGCCAGCATGGCGTTCCAGCCGGGCGACTGGTTCGTGTTCGGTTCGGAAACGCGCGGGTTGTCGGAAGAGCGGCGCGAATGGTTTCCCGCTTCGCAGCGGATTCGCCTGCCGATGCGGCCGGACAACCGCAGCCTGAATCTATCGAACACGGTGGCGGTGGTGGTGTTCGAAGCGTGGCGGCAGAACGGCTTCGCGGGCGGCGCCTGATCCAGACGCGCGGGCCGATTGCGGCGTGGCTAGCGCGCCGATTCGGATTTGGCGTCGCGCTGCAGCAGACGCTCGACCGCTTTCGCAGCAGCAAGCCCTTCGAACAGGACTTCGCAGACGGTAAAGGTAATCGGCATATCCACGCCCTTGGCGCGCGCAAGCGCCGCCACCGCCCGCGCGCAACGCACGCCCTCTGCAACGTGACCCAGGCTGTGAAGGATGTCGTCCAGCGTGCGGCCCTGCGCGAGCTGCATCCCGACCGTGCGGTTGCGTGACAGGTCGCCGGTGGCAGTCAGCAGCAGGTCGCCCATGCCGGTCAGCCCCATGAAGGTTTCGGGTCGACCGCCGAGCGCCAAGCCCAGGCGCGTCATCTCGGCCAGCCCGCGCGTCACCAGTGCGGCGCGCGCGTTCAGCCCCAGGCCGAGGCCATCGGCGGCGCCTGTCGCGATGGCCAGAACGTTCTTGACGGCACCACCCACTTCCACGCCGACGAGGTCATCGCTGGCGTACACGCGCATCGCGTGATGGTGAAAGCCGCGCTGCGTGAGCTTGCATAGCGCCTCGCTGGTCGAGGCGACCGTCATGGCGCACGGCAGCCCCTGCGCGACTTCCTTGGCGAAGCTCGGCCCCGACAGAACACCGACAGCGAGGTCGGTACGGCCCGACGCCTTCAGCACATCGGCGACGATGGCGTGCGGCAATGCGCTGGTCTCAGGGTCGAAACCCTTGCATAGCCAGATCACGTTGCGCACGCCGCCGTGTGCCGCAATCGTGCGGGTCAGGTCGGCGAGCCCGGCAACGGGTGAAGCGATGACGGCAAGCGCATCATCGCCCGCCGCATGGTCGAGCGCGGCTTGCAAATCAGCAGAAAAACGCAACGATGCCTGCAGCGTCATGCCTGGCAAATACGGCGCGTTGATGTGCGTGGCGGCCATCTGCGTGACGAGGTTCGCGTCACGCCCCCACAGCACGACGTCGTGCGATTGCGCGGCGTGGCTGGCCAGGGCAGTGCCCCAGGCACCGGCACCCAAAACGGAAATTCGCATGCGCGTGTTCAACATCGGTCAGGCAAAGGTCTAGCAGCAGGTCGGGCAAAAAAAAAAAGCCCGCGCAAGCGTGCGGCTGGCGCGGGCCTTTGGCGCAGTGCGCCTCGTACTTAGTGCGTGGCCTGCGAGCCGTCCGGCATCACCAGACCAGCGCCGCCGGCTTGGCCTTGCTGCTCCATGGCAGCGGCCAGGCGTTGTTCGTACAGCGCCTGGAAGTTGATCTCGGCCAGGTGGATCGGCTGGAAGCCGGCACGGCCGATGGTGTCGGCAATGTTCGAGCGCAGGTACGGGTACACGATGGTCGGGCAGGCGATGCCCAGCAGCGGGTCCATCTGTTCGGCCGGCACGTTGCGGATATCGAAGATGCCCGCTTGCTTGGCTTCCACCAGGAACGCGACCTTCTCTTGCACCTTGGTCGTCACGGTACCGATGACGGTCACTTCAAACACGCCTTCGGCCAGCTGCGAAGCGGCCACGTCGACCTGCACTTCGACGGACGGCTGTTCCTGCTCGAGGAAGATGTGCGGCGAGTTCGGTTGTTCCAGCGACAGGTCCTTCAGATAGACGCGCTGGATGTTGAAGAACGGCTGGCCATCCTGGCCCGGTTGCTGCTGTTGCTGGTCGCTCATGACTCGCCTTCAAATGGAATGTGGTCAGTGCTTGGCGGAAGCGTCCGCCGCGCAAGACGCGTATGGTACATGACCCAATGGTGCCCGCTATGAGCGCCGGACCAAAAGTACAACGCCCGGGCTGAGCCGGGCGTTTTCGTGCGGTGCGCAGGCGCGAGACAGAGCCGCCGGATCACGCAGCCAGCAACGGAACCAAGCCACCTTCGCGGTCGAGCGCAGACAGATCGTCGAAGCCGCCGATGTGGCGCTCGTCGATATAAATCTGCGGGACCGTGCGGCGGTTCGTGCGCGTCATCATCTCTTCGCGCTTGCCGGGTTCGCGATCGATCAGGATCTTCTCGATCTGCTCGACACCGCGCTGCTTCAGGAGTCGTTCCGCTGCCACGCAATAGGGGCAGACGGTGGTGCTGTACATGACCACGTGCGCCATAACTTCAACCTCGTTTCTTTATTTCACAACCGGAAGGCCGGCTTGTTGCCAGGCGGCCAATCCGCCCTCGAGCGAATACACCTCACTGTA
The DNA here is from genome assembly GCF_007997035.1 of Ralstonia sp. TCR112. Classification (GTDB taxonomy): domain Bacteria; phylum Pseudomonadota; class Gammaproteobacteria; order Burkholderiales; family Burkholderiaceae; genus Ralstonia; species Ralstonia edaphi. Next base: position 21,567 of record NZ_VOSS01000074.1, read on the forward strand.
ACCGGCCTGCTTCAGGACTGCTTGGGCCCGCCCAGCGCGCTGGCCGGTCTGGCATACGAGGATGATGGGGGTCTCTTTGTTCTTTGCAAGCCCGGACGCCTTGCCTTCCAGCTCCCCGAGCGGCGCATGCTTGGCTTGCGGAAGATGGCCGGAGGCGTACTCTCCGCTTTCGCGCACATCCACCACCACGGCATTGCGGCGATTGATGAGCTGGGTGGCCGCCGAGGCACTCACCTTGGCGCCACCACCGCCCGCGATGCGGCGCTGGATGGGCGCCCAGAGCAGCAGCAGGCCCGAAACGATGGCGACGGCAAGCAGTGCGAGGTTGTTGTAATCGGCGAAGAACTTCACGGTATCGGTTTCCTGGGATGGTCGGGCAAGTCTAGTGGCAAGCATCAGCCGAACGATTCGGCGGCCCAATGCCCGCGGCATTATAAAATAGTCGGTTTCCGCGGCTGCACGATGACGTACGACGCGTCCACGCCGCCAGCCGCCCGCAGGTTTTCTCACTTCTCATCATGGCAGTCATGCACAAGCTCGTCCTCATCCGCCACGGCGAATCGACGTGGAATCTGGAGAACCGTTTCACCGGCTGGGTCGACGTCGACCTGACCGACACGGGCGTCGCCCAGGCCCGCCAAGGCGGCAAACTGCTGCGCGAAGCCGGCTTCACGTTCGATCTGGCCTACACCTCGGTGCTCAAGCGCGCGATCCGCACGCTGTGGCATGTGCAGGATGAAATGGACCTGATGTGGATCCCGACCCGCAACGAATGGCGCCTGAACGAGCGTCACTACGGCGCGCTGTCGGGCCTGAACAAGGCCGAAACCGCCGCGCAGTATGGCGACGAGCAAGTCCTCGTCTGGCGCCGCAGCTACGACACGCCGCCGCCCGCGCTCGAACCCGGGGCCGACAACGACGCCTTCGGCAACCCGCGTTATGCGGGCCTCACGCGCGAGCAAGTGCCCCTGACCGAATGCCTGAAGGACACCGTCGCACGCGTGATGCCGCTGTGGGAAGAATCGATTGCACCGGCCATCAAGAGCGGCAAGCGCGTGGTGATCGCTGCGCACGGCAACAGCATCCGCGCGCTGGTGAAGTACCTGGACGGCATTTCCGACGCGGACATCGTCGGTCTGAACATTCCCAACGGCACGCCGCTTGTGTATGAGCTGGACGCCAACCTCAAGCCGATCCGCCATTACTACCTGGGCGATCAGGAAGCGATTGCCGCGTCGCTCGCGGCGGTGGCCAGCCAAGGCAAGTCGAAATAAACCGTAACGGGCGCTGCGGCACTCCAACGCCTTTATACTGTCGAAGCCTGTAGCCCGGGATGTGCGCGAGCCGTCCCGGGCCATGTTTATCTACTGTTCCCACGTCCACGCTCGACACATGCGAACTTCGCTCAAGAACATCAGCTTGATCGCCATCGGCCTCGTCACCGGGGTGCTGGCGACGCTCCAGCTCTCCGCCACCGCGCAAAACGCGACGGTCGGGCCGCTTCCGCTGGAGAAACTCAGGCTCATGGCGGACATCTTTGGCCAGATCAAGCGCGAGTATGTCGAGCCGGTGGACGACGACAAGCTGCTGACCGAAGCCATCAAGGGCATGGTCGCCAGCCTCGATCCGCATTCGGCCTACCTGGACAAGAAAGACTTCCAGGAGCTGCAGGAAGGGACCCAGGGCCGCTTCGCCGGTCTGGGCATCGAGATCTCGCAGGAAGAGGGCCTGGTCAAGGTCATCAACCCGATCGAAGACACCCCCGCCTTCCGCGCGGGCGTGCAGCCGGGCGACCTGATTACCCGCATCGACGACAAACCCGTGCGCGGCATGCCGCTCGAGCAAGCCGTCAAGCGCATGCGCGGCGCGCCGGGCACCAAGGTCACGCTCACGATCTATCGCAAGAAGGAAGAGCGCACGTTCCCGCTGACCATCACCCGCGCCGAGATCCAGGTGCAGTCGGTCAAGGCCAAGATGCTGGACAACGGCATCGCCTGGGTGCGCATTACGAGCTTCCAGGAACGCACCGTGCCGGACCTGGCCAAGAAGCTCAATGACCTGGCCAAGCAGGACGCCCACCTCAAGGGCCTGATTCTGGATCTGCGCAACAACGGCGGCGGCGTGCTGCAGGCGGCGGTTGGCGTGTCGGCTGCCTTCCTGCCGCCGGACGTGACAGTGGTGTCGACCAACGGCCAAGTGCCGGATGCCAAGCGCACGTACAAGGCGACCTTCGCCAACTACCGCTTGAGCAACTTCGATTCCGATCCGCTGGCGGGCCTGGACCCCGAATTCAAGACCGTGCCGATCATCGTGCTGACCAACGCCTACACGGCTTCGGCGTCGGAGATCGTGGCTGGCGCCCTGCAGGATCACCACCGCGCCAAAACGATGGGCAAGACGACCTTCGGCAAGGGTTCGGTGCAGACGGTGCGTCCGCTGTCGAACGACACCGGCATCAAGCTGACCATCGCGTACTACTACACGCCGTCGGGCAAGTCGATCCAGGCCAAGGGCATCCGCCCGGATATTCCGGTTGACCAGAACCCGGACGGCGACCCGGACGATGCACTGATCACGCGCGAAATCGACACCGAACGCCACCTGCACAACAAGCAGGAATCGGAAGAAGCCGAGATGACCGAGCGCGAAAAGCGCCGCGTTGAAGAGCTGCGTCGCCTGGAAGAAGAAAACGCGAAGAAGACGCCCGAGCAGCGCGAGAAGGAACGCAACAAGAAGCCGATCGAGTTCGGTTCGGCCGAAGACTTCATGCTGCAACAGGCCATCGCCGACCTGAAGGGTCAGCCGGTCAAGCGCTCGAAGTCGGTGTTGGAAGCCGCGGCGGCCGCGGTACCGGACAAGGCGGTGAAGTCGCCGGCGGCCAAGGAATCGAGCGCCCCGGCCAAGCTGCCCAAGGGCAAGGCCGCGCCGGCTTCCGAACCGGCCGCACCGAAGCCCAATGTTCCTGCGAGCGGCGTGCAGCCTGCGCCGGAACCGACCGGCGCCCGTTAAGACACCTGCCGGCAAACGCTGGCAAACTTACGAGGCCGTGCACTGCACGGCCTTTTTCATTGCCCCGCCATGAACGACGATCAACTGCTGCGCTACTCACGCCATATCCTGCTCGACGAAATCGGCATCGAAGGGCAAACGCGCCTGCTTGAGAGCCATGTACTCGTCATCGGTGCGGGCGGGCTTGGCGCCGCGGCCCTGCCCTATCTGGCTGCGGCCGGCGTGGGCACGCTCACCATCGTCGACGACGACACGGTGGACTTGACGAATCTACAGCGCCAGATCATCCACACAACGGAATCGGTCGGACAACCGAAGGTGGCATCCGCACAAGCGGCCATCGCTCGGCTGAATCCGGGCGTGCGCGTGCACGCCTTGCAGCGCCGGCTCGATGCGGATGCGATCGGCGCGCTGCTTCAAGGCGTAAGCGTAGTGCTGGACTGCTCCGATAACTTCAGCACGCGCCAGGCCACCAACCTTGCCAGCGTGCGGGCTGGGGTGCCGCTGGTGTCGGGCGCCGCCATCCGTTTTGACGGGCAGATCAGCGTATTTGACAGCCGCGCCGGCGGCCCCTGCTACGCATGTCTGTTCCCGCCTGACGAGCCCGCACCCGACGTCGCGTGCGCAACGATGGGCGTGTTCTCGCCGCTGGTAGGCATGGTGGGTACGGTACAGGCTGCCGAGGCGCTGAAGCTGATCGCGCGCGTCGGCCAGTCGCTTGTTGGTCGCCTGCTGATGCTCGATGGCCTATCGATGGAATGGACGACGATGCGCATCGCGCGCCAGCCGTCATGCCCCGTCTGTGGCGGCGGGCGCTGAGACGGCCGAACACGCACAACAAAAAAGGAGGCCGCGGCCTCCTCCTTTTTTACCGCCTGACGAGACTTACTCGCCCTCGGGCTCCATCTGCGATTGCAGGTAATTCTGGATGCCCACCTTGTCGATCAGCTCAAGCTGCGTTTCCAGCCAGTCGATGTGCTCTTCGGTGTCGTCCAGGATGTCGACCAGAATTTCGCGGCTGACGTAGTCCTTGACCGACTCGCAGTAAGCGATGCCCTCGACCACGGTGCCGTGTGCGGCGCGTTCCAGTTTCAGGTCGCACTCGATGATCTCTTTCGTGTCCTGGCCGATGAAGATCTTGCCGAGGTCCTGCAGGTTGGGCAGGCCGTCAAGCATCAGGATGCGCTCGATCAGGCGATCGGCATGCTTCATTTCGCCGATCGACTCCTTGTATTCGTGGTCGCCAATGCGCTTGAGCCCCCAGTGGCCGTACATGCGCGCGTGGAGGAAATACTGGTTGATGGCGGTCAGCTCGTTCTTGAGCTGGGCGTTCAGATATTGGATGACCTTCTTATCGCCTTTCATTCTTGGGGCTCCAGCAAAGTGCAACTGCGGTGATGGACGCGCGCACGCGTCCTTTCAAGACGAGCCCAGTACCTGACCAGAAAGCAACAAATGCCGCCGAGGCTCAGCGCCTGGGCGGCAATTCGCGGCGACACGAAAAAGGGGGAAATCAGGCTGCCAATGCACCGGCCGCGATGGCCTGATCATTGGCGACGGGCTCGTCGCGACGCTCGATTATGGCATGCGTGCTGGCACGGCCCAAGATTTGATCGACGGGGACACAGCTCACCGCTTCGGCGAGCACCTGCTTGGCGCAGTCCCGACATTGTCCGCAGCACGTGCCCACGCCGAGCGTTTCGGCGAGTTCGTCCATCGTCGACACGCCCAGACGGGCGGCGCCATGGATTTCGCGGTCGGTCACTTGGTTGCAGATGCAGACGTACACGGGATTCCTCCGCAGCGCTCAAAACGCGCGCTGTTAAACCAGAATAACAGAGAATGGGAATGAGAACAATTCTTGTTCGACCCCATTCCAGTCGGAGGGTCATGCAGGTGCACGGGAGCCGCCTTTCTCAGGAAAGACGTGAAATTTCAATCACTTGTAGAGGAACCGCGCCTAGGGAGGGCGATGCGCCGGTGCGACACTTGAAGCGACCGACGCTTCCGAGACGCGTGGATCAGGCCCGCGCCAGCGCGCCGAGCGCCTGTTCGATTTCCGCCGGTTCGCAGGCATGCAGCAGGCGCTCCGCCTCCCGCATCAGACGGGGACGGTCCGCGCGCAGAATCTGCTGTTTGACGCTCAGCAACTGGGACGGATGCATCGAGAATTCGGTGAGTCCCATGCCGAGCAGCAGACGTGTCATCGAGGCGTCACCTGCCATCTCCCCGCACACCGAGACTGGTTTGCCGGCCTGATGCGCCTCACGGATGGTGCGTGCGATCAATTGCAGCACCGCCGGATGCAGCGGGTCGTACAGATGGGCGACCGCGTTGTCGGCGCGGTCGATGGCGAGCGTGTATTGGATCAGGTCGTTCGTGCCGATCGAGAGAAAATCCATGCGGCGCAGGAACACCGGCAGGATCAGCACGGCGGCCGGAATCTCGATCATGGCGCCGACTTTGATGCCGGGATCATAGGCCAGGCCGTCGGCGTCGAGCGAAGCCTTGGCGCGCGCCAGCAATTCCAGCGTCTGGTCGATCTCGCGGGCGTGCGCCAACATCGGCACGAGAATCTTGATCGGCCCAAATGCCGACGCCCGCAGCAGCGCACGCAACTGCGTCAGGAACATCGCCGGTTCCGACAGCGACCAGCGGATCGCACGCAAACCCAGCGCCGGATTGGGCGCGGTCTCGAACACGTCGTCGCGGATGTCCAGCGGCTTGTCGGCACCAATGTCGATGGTGCGGATGGTGACGGGCAGGCCCATCATCGACTCAACGGCAGTGCGGTAGGCGCGGAACTGCTCTTCCTCGTCGGGCAGCGCGCCACGACGGTTCATGAAGAGGAATTCGGAGCGGAACAGGCCCACGCCCACGGCGCCGGCTTTGACGGCAGCGGCCGCGTCTTCCGGCATTTCGATGTTTGCCTGAAGGTCGATCTGCGTACCGTCGAGCGTGACGGTGGGCGTATGGCGCAGGCGCTCGAGGCGCTTCTTCTGCAGCTCGCCTTCGCTGCGGCGATGGCGGTATTCCTCGAGGATGGATGTGTTCGGATCGACAATGACGATGCCGTTGTCGCCGTCGATGACGACGATGTCGTCCTGACGAATCAGCGTGCTCGCGTTGTGTACGCCCACGGCGGCCGGAATGTCGAGGCTGCGCGCCACGATGGCGGTATGCGAGGTGCGACCGCCGAGATCGGTCACGAAGCCGGCGAAGGTCTGACCGCGGAACTGCAGCATGTCGGCCGGCGCAATATCGTGCGCGACGACGATCATGCCGGCGTCCGGATCGCAGCCGACCGCCACCGGCGCGGGCGCCAGCGCGGGCGCACCGGCGAGCACTTTCAGAATGCGTTCTACCACCTGCTCGATATCGGCCTTGCGCTCGCGCAGGTATTCGTCTTCGATTTCGCCGAACTGGCGGATCAGTTCTTCAAGCTGCGTTGTGAGCGCCCACTCTGCGTTGTAGCGTCGCTGGCGAATCAGCGTCTCGGGCACCTGCGAGAGCAACGCGTCGTCCAGAATCATCGCGTGCACATCGAGGAAGGCGCCCATCTCTTCGGGCACGTCGGTAGGCAGGTCACGCTTGAGTGCGGCCAGTTCGGCACGCACGGTGGCGCGGGCATTGCGCAGGCGCTCGACCTCGGCGTCGAGCTTGTCTTCATCGACGAGGTAATGCGACACATCGAGCGCCGCACGCGCCAGCATGTGGGCGCGGCCGATGGAGATGCCGCGCGAGACCGGAATACCGTGCAGGGTAAAAGGCATAGACGCTGGCCGGAGCGGCGTTGAAGTGAAGTGTGTCGAGCGGGTTATTCGCCTTCGCCGAAGCGATCGTTGATGAGCGCGACGAGACCATCCATGGCGTCGTGCTCGTCGGGCCCGTCGATCTCCAGCGTGACGGTGGAGCCGATGCCCGCAGCCAACATCATCACGCCCATGATGCTCTTGGCGTCGACCTGACGGCCGTTGCGCGACATCTTGATCTGGCTGTCGAACTTGCTGGCGAGCTGCGTGAGTTTGGCGGAGGCGCGGGCATGCAGCCCGAGCTTATTGATGATGGTGATATCCCTCTGCAGCATATTTGTCCGGATGGTTGGCAACCTGGTTCTGAACGGCTGTCGAGCCGACCTGCAGTACGCCTTGCGCGCCGCCGGCCAGGGCCTTGGCGGCAAGTTGTTCGAGTTTTTCGGAGCGATAGCAGATGGCGCGCACGAGCATCGGCAGGTTCACGCCGGCCAGCACGCGCACGCGGCCCGGATCGGCCAGGCGCGAGGCGATATTGGCGGGCGTCGCCCCGAAGATGTCGGTCAGCACCAGTGCGCCGTTGGCTTCAATGAGTTCGGCGAGCTTGTCGCGCGCCTGGGCCAGCACGGCGGCCGGCTCGGCATCAGGCAGGACATCGATTGCGCCCAGCCGTTCGGGCTGACCGCAATAGACGTGTGCAGCGCAATCGCGCAGTGCGCTGGCCAGCGGCGCATGAGCGATGATGAGAATCCCTGCCATGATCGAAAAGCGAATCGGTGTAGCGCCGATTGTATCAGGGCCATTTGGCGCAATTGTGCAGCCGCGCGCCGGATCTCCCCCTTGTGGAGGACCCTCGGCGGAGGGGCCACGCCGCCCTTTTAGGCGGGCTTGCGTCCCAGCCCGCTTGTCTTGCCTGCGGCGCGCTCCAGCGCGTCGATGAACATCCCAGCCACGTTAAAGCCCGTCTGCTGCGTGATTTCCTGGAAGCACGTCGGACTCGTAACGTTGACCTCGGTGAGGTAATCCCCAATGACATCCAGGCCGACGAGCAGCAGACCGCGTTGCCACAGCACCGGCGCAAGTGCATGTGCAATCACATGGTCGCGCTCGGACAGCGGCTGCGCCTTGCCCGTACCACCGGCAGCCAGATTGCCCCGGACCTCACCGGCCATCGGCACGCGCGCCAGCGAATGCGGCACCGGCGAACCGCCGATGAGCAGGATGCGTTTGTCGCCTTCACGGATGGCAGGGATGTACTGCTGAGCCATGATCGTGCGGGCGCCGTTGTCGGTCAGCGACTCGATCACTGCTCCGAGATTCATGCCGTCCGGGCCCACGCGGAAGATACCGGCGCCGCCCATGCCGTCGAGCGGCTTGAAGATGACGTCGCCTTGCTCGGCGTGGAATTCACGCAGGCGCTTGGCATCGCGCGACACGATGGTCGGCACGGTGAACTCGCGGAACTGCGCGATGGCGAGCTTCTCCGAATGGTCGCGAATCGCCTGCGGCTTGTTGAAGACCCGCGCGCCCTGGCGCTCGGCGATCTCCAGCAGCCACGTGCTGGTGACGTACTCCATGTCGAACGGCGGGTCCTTGCGCATGAGCACCGCGTCAAAGCCCGTCAGCGGCAGCAGGCGCGCATCGCCGGCGCGATACCAGTCGTGCTCATCGCCGGTCAGGGCGATCGGCGTGGCAACCGTTTCGACCACGTTGTTCGCCAGCGTGAGCTGTGACTGCAGGCACGTGTAGATGGCATAGCCGCGCGCCGCCGCCTCGCGCATCATCGCGAAGGTGGAATCCTTGTAGGTCTTGAACGTCGACAGCGGATCGACGATGAACAGGATGCGCATGGCGGTTCCTTCTACAGCGTTTTATGGCCGATCAGATCAGCGGGTTCGGGTCGGTCTTCTCAAGCTCGAGCGACGCAGCCAACAGCGCCAGGCGCGCCACCACGCCGTACATGTAGAAGCGGTTCGGCTCGCCCGCGCCGGGCTTGGCATGGCTGTCCGGCAGGGAATTCGACGCAAACGGCAGCGGCACGAAATGCATGCCCGGCGCATTCAGATTCTCGTCCACGCCGCGGCCCGTGTGAACCCGGTAGAAACCGCCAACCACATAGCGGTCGATCATGTACACGACGGGCTCGGCGACTGCTTCGTTGATCTTCTCGAAGGTGTGCACGCCTTCCTGCACGATCACTTCGGAGACCTCCAGGCCCTCCTTGACCACGCTCATCTTGTTGCGCTCCTTCCGGTTGAGGCCCTTGACCTCGGAAGGATCGCGCACGGTCATCACGCCCATGCCATAGGTGCCGGCGTCGGCCTTGACCACCACGTACGGCGTCTCGGTCACGCCGTACTCCTTGTACTTCTTGGCGGTTTTCTTCAGCACCGTCTCCACCGCATGGGCGAGTTCTTCCTCGCCGGCGCGCTCATGGAAGTCCAGTCCACTGCACTTGGTGAAGTACGGGTTGACCATCCACGGGTCAATGTCGATCAGCTTGGCGAACTTCTTGGCCACTTCGTCGTAAGCAGCAAAGTGGTTGGTCTTGCGACGCTGCGACCAGCCAGCGTGCAGCGGGGGCAGCAGATATTGTTCGTTGAGGTTCTCGAGGATGGGCGGCACGCCGGCTGACAGATCGTTGTTCAGCAGGATCGAGCAAGGGTCGAAGTCTTCCATGCCCAGGCGACGGCCCTTGGTGCCGATGCGCTTGATAGGCTCGACGACCAGGCGCTGCCCATCCGGCAAATCGATCGGCGTCGGCTCGGTGATGTCCTCGGAGAGCGACCCCAGGCGCACATTCAAGCCGGCTTGACGCATGATCTGCGACAGGCGCGCGACGTTCTGCAGATAGAACATGTTGCGCGTGTGGCGCTCGGGGATCAGCAGGAGGTTCTTGGCGTCCGGGCAGATCTTCTCGATCGCGGCCATGGCGGCCTGGACGGCCAGGGGCAGCATCTCGGGCGCTAGGTTGTTGAAGCCGCCCGGAAACAGGTTCGTGTCGACAGGCGCCAGCTTGAAGCCGGCGTTGCGCAAATCGACGGAACAGTAGAACGGCGGCGTGTGTTCCTGCCACTCCAGGCGGAACCAGCGTTCGATGGCGGGCGTGGCGTCAAGAATCTTCTGCTCGAGCTCCAGCAGCGGCCCGTTCAGCGCGGTGATCAAGTGCGGAACCATACCCTTCCTATTGATGTTATTTATCGCCCACTCCGATTGTAGAGGAACAGGCAATAGCTTGCAGACGACAGCGGGCTATCGATATGCGGTCAGGAAGGAAGATTCGCAAGAGGCGTAGTGCGGCAGTGCAGCAGGCCACACAAAAAAAGCGGGCAAAAAAAAAGCGCGGGGCTGCCGCGCTTGGGGAATAGCCTGACAGATACGGGGAGCGTTCTGCAGGTGGAGGAAACCACGTCTGCAATGTAAGCGCCCGCATAACGAGAGGCAATTGAAGGTTTTTTACATCGGACTTAAGGGCGTCCGGCTCAGGGGCGGTGAAACAAAAAACCCGGCGCACAGCCGGGTCTTTTGCAAGATGGTGCAGACGATCAGTCTTCGTAGGCGGTTTCGCCGTGGGACGTGATGTCCAGGCCTTCGCGCTCCTCTTCTTCCGGCACGCGCAGGCCAACAATGGCATCGACGATCTTGTAAGAGATGAACGCCACGACTGCGGACCAGATCACCGTGGTCGCCACGCCCTGGAACTGAATCCACAGCTGGCCGCCGATCGAGTAGTCATCGGCCACCTTGTTGGCGACATAGTCGTAGATGCCCGTGCCGCCCAGGCTCGGTGCCGCGAACACGCCGGTCAGCAGCGCGCCGAGGATACCGCCCACGCCGTGCACACCGAAGACGTCAAGCGTGTCGTCCATGCCCAGCATGCGCTTGAGGCCATTCACGCCCCACAGGCACAGCAGGCCGGCGATGATGCCGAGCGCGATCGAACCCATCGGGCCGACAAAGCCGGCAGCCGGGGTGATGGCGACCAGGCCAGCCACCGCGCCCGATGCAGCACCCAGCATCGACGGCTTGCTCTTGCCGAACCACTCGCCGAAGCTCCACGACAGCACGGCAGCGGCGGTGGCCAGCAACGTGTTGACGAAGGCCAGCGCGGCGCTGCCGTTGGCTTCCAGGGCCGAACCGGCGTTGAAACCGAACCAGCCGAACCACAGCAGCGAGGCACCGACCATCGTCAGCGTCAGGCTGTGCGGCTTGAGCGCCTCACGACCAAAGCCGATGCGCTTACCGAACAGGAATGCACCCACCAGACCGGCCACAGCGGCGTTGATGTGCACGACGGTGCCGCCCGCAAAGTCCAGCGCGCCCTTCTGGAACAGCCAGCCCGACTTGGCAGTCATTGCTTCAGCAGCCTTTGCATCCGTGAAACCATCCGGACCCGGCCAGAACCAGACCATGTGCGCGATCGGCAGGTAGCTGAAGGTGAACCACAGCACCACGAAC
>NZ_VOSS01000075.1 GCF_007997035.1 Ralstonia sp. TCR112
CGCGGGCAGGCGTCGCAGCCGTTCGTCGCCAACTTGGTGACGCAGGTCGACGTGGTGGAGGCTGGCGGTCTGCCGCTGCCCGTGACCATCAACGGCAGTGAGGATCGCGCCGACCATGCCGAAAACGCCTGGGTCTGCTCGCCCATCACCACGTACGGCCGCTATGCGGCGGAAGAATCCGAGCGATTGATGCCGCGCATGCTGCGGCCGGTGCTGCGCGGCGCCATTGGCCTGGCCGATGCGTGGATGCGGCATGCGCAGCTCGACCGTGCGGTGGCCGTCAACAACTGGCTGGTCAGTACGAACCTGTATCCATCGGCGGCGGCCTTCGATCTGGAAGCGCTCGCGCGAACATGCCGCGAGCGCTGGCCGGACCGCGCGATCTGGCTGCGTTCGCTCAACACGATCCAGCACGCCGACTGGCTGCGCGCCGCCACGGCTGCCGGCTTCGATTTGATCCCCACGCGGCAGGTCTATCTGTTCCTGCAGTTGCAGCGTGCGTCGCGCGTGTCGGAACTGCGTCGCGATCTGCGGCGGGACCTCAAGCTGCTCGACGCGACGCCGCTGACCTTCGTGCCGCACGACGCCTTGACCGACACCGACTTCGCGCAGGCCGAGCGGCTCTATGCGCAGCTCTATCTCGACAAGTATTCCGCGCTGAACCCGCGTTACACCGCAGCGTTTCTTCGCGCGTGGCACGCGGCAGGGCTGCTCGAATGCGCGGGTTTTCGGGATGCGCAGGGCGTGCTGCGCGCGGTGGTCGGCGTGTTTGGGCAAGGGCCGTTGCTGACCGCGCCCATCGTCGGCTACGACACGACGTGGCCCCAGCAAGCAGGGCTGTATCGCCTGCTGATGGCGCACGTGCTGCGCCTGACCATCACGCGCGATGCCGAGTTGAACCTGAGCGCTGGCGCCGCGCACTTCAAGCGCCTGCGCGGAGGCGTGCCGGCCATCGAGATGAGCGCCGTCTACTGCAGGCATCTGCCACCCGCCACGCGCCGCGCCGTCGCCGTGCTGCGCACCCTCACCACCCGGATCGGCGTGCCGATCATGCAACGCTTTCAGTTATGACTGCCTGGAACGCCACGCTGCTGCGCGGCTGGTATCCCGTCGCCGAGGCGAACCGCCTGCGCGACAAACCGATGCACGTGACCGTGTTTGGCCGCGCGGTGGTGCTCGCGCGCTTGCCCTCCAGCGGCTTGCTTGCGCTGGACGATCGCTGCCCGCATCGGCATGTGCCGTTGTCCGACGGCCAGCTCGTTGGCGAGACACTGCAGTGCAAATACCACGGTTGGACGTTCGGCGCCGACGGCCGCTGCACCACCATGCCGGGCCTGTGCCCAGGCGCCGCCGTGCCCGCCGTGCAAGTGAATGCGTGGCAGGTGTTCGAGCACGACGGGCTGATCTGGATGAGTGCACGGCCGCCGGGCGAAGCTGCGCCTGCGGCCTTGCCGGCGTTCCTGCAGCGCTTGCCGCCCGGCAGCCGCCGCTTTCTGTGGAGCACGCTGTGGCAGGCACGCCCCGCCGACGCGCTGGAGAATTTTCTTGACCCGCTGCACACGCATCTCGTGCATCCGGGTCTCGTGCGCAGCCATGGCGCGCGCCAGCCGATGACGGTGACCGTCGCCCAGTCGGCAGATGGCCTGCAGGTCGACTACGCCGGCCAGCCGCAGCAAAGCGGTCTGCTGTACCGCCTGTTCGAATCGCCGCGCACGATGGAGCGTGCGCATTTCGGTATCGCCGCGCCTTCCACCGCCCAGCTCGAATACCGCTACGCCAACGGCAGTGCGCTGTATTTCACGCTGCACTTCACGCCCGAAGACGAGATGCGCACGCGCCTGTTCGCCACGCTGCATGTGGAAAACCGCTGGGCGCCGGCCTGGGCCGTGCGCTGGCTCGTCTGGCCGTTCCTGTATCGCGTGGCGGAGCAGGACCGCCGCATCGTGGAAGCGCAGGCCGCCAACAGCGCACGCTTTGGCCGGCAGGACGGCATGTCGACCGAACTCGATCTCGTGCGGCCGATGCTGGATGCGGTGTGGATGCCGAACGGCAAGCCGGTGGAGGCCGGCGAGCGCGTGATGCAGATGTGGCTGTAGCGCCGCGCTGCTACATCGACCGCCCGTCGAAGTGGGTGACCGGCACACTGGCCAAATCGATGTCTTCCAGACAGCGCACGTTGACGGCAATCATGGGCGTGCCGTCGGGCATGACGCCCTCGGCATACGGATGGATGCCGCAGGTGGGGCAGAAGCGGTGCTTGATGACGTGCTTGCGGAAGAGGTAGGTGCTTGCGTTGTCTTCCGGCGTCAGCAGCCGCACCTTGTCGCGCGCCACGAACCACAGCAGCGAGCCCTTGCGCTGACAGATGGAGCAGTTGCACGCCATCGCGCTTTCCGGATGGCCTTCGACTTCGAATGCGACCTTGCCGCAGTGGCAGCTTCCCTTGTGTGTCATGCCGGTCTCCTGTGATGTCGTTTTGTGGCGGGCTTGGCGCGGTCCACTATAGGCGAGCCGGTTTGGGAGCGGCGCCCCGGTTTCTCGGGAATCGCCCTAGGTCTACGCGGCCGCATGCCGATGCGACAATCGCCGCGAGTCGGTCAAGCGACCGCGCCACACGGACTGCCGCGCCTTGACGGCGGCCGCGTCATGAGGAGCCATCATGCATCGCCATCGTCCTGTTGCTGTGATTCGAGCGATTTCCGCTGCCGCTATCTTTGCCGCCGGTGTCGGCGCGTTTGCGCAAGTGCCAGAACCGGCGGCGGCATCGGCTCCGGCCTCGGCACCGCCGCTTGCGGCGCAGATCGTCAACATGGGCGGCATGACGCCGGACGAAATCGGCCCCGTCATCGCCGAGATGGGTACGCTGCGCACCAAGACGCTGGTCACGGCGGCCAACGGCACGGTGGGCGTCCAGGTCGGTACCGTCGCCAAGCACACGCATACGTACGCCGACGAAATCCAGTACGTGATGTCGGGCACGGCCACCGTCTGGCTCGACAGCGCGCCGCGGGAAGTCCGGGCGGGCGATCTGGTCGTGATTCCGCGCGGCGTGGTGCACGGAACACTGACCACCAGCCCGGATTTCAAGTCGATGGCGATCAAGCTGCCGCCGCAGCGTGCGGGCGATACGCACAAGGTGCCGTGATATCTGCGTCGTGATTGGCGACGGGTTGGCCTGGGTCAGGGAAGGATAAAAACACCATCCCTTACAATGGCGCCCTCCTCAAGAGTCCATCGCCATGTCCGCCCCGCTCGCCAACGACACCTTCCTGCGCGCCCTGCGCCGCCAGCCGACCGACTACACCCCGCTGTGGCTGATGCGCCAGGCGGGCCGCTATCTGCCTGAGTACAACGCCACGCGTGCGCGGGCCGGCAGCTTCCTCGGCTTGGCCAAGTCGCCTGCGTACGCGACGGAAGTGACGCTGCAGCCGCTGGACCGCTACCCCTTGGACGCGGCAATCCTGTTCTCCGACATCCTGACCGTGCCCGACGCCATGGGCCTGGGGCTGTCGTTCGCGCAAGGCGAGGGGCCGCGCTTTGCCAAGCCGGTGCGCACGGAAGCCGATGTGGCGGCGCTGTCCGTGCCGGACATGTCGTCGCTGCAATACGTGTTTGACGCCGTGGCGGAAATCCGCCGTGCGCTCGTCCAGGACGGCCGCCAGCGGGTGCCGCTCATCGGCTTCTCGGGCAGCCCGTGGACGCTCGCCTGCTACATGGTCGAAGGCGGCGGTTCGGACGACTTCCGCACCGTCAAGTCGATGCTCTACGCGCGCCCGGACCTGATGCACCGCATCCTGGAGATCAACGCGCAGGCCGTGATCGACTATCTGAATGCACAGATCGATGCAGGCGCACAGGCTGTGCAGGTGTTCGATACCTGGGGCGGAGCGCTGGCCGATGGCATCTACCAGGAGTTTTCGCTGGCCTACATGGCCCGCGTGGTGAAGGGTATTCGCCCCGGGGCCGACGGCCAGCGCGTGCCGGTCATCCTGTTCACCAAGGGCGGCGGCCTGTGGCTCGAAGGCATGGCCGAGACCGGTGCTGACGCGCTGGGCGTGGACTGGACCGTCAACCTGCAGCGCGCTCGCCAGCGAACGGCGGGCCGCGTCGCCTTGCAAGGCAACCTGGACCCCACCGTGCTGTTTGCCGAGCCGGAGGCGATTCGCGCGCAAGCGCGCCGCGTGCTGGAAGACTACGCAGCCGGCGGTGGCAGCGATGGCCACATCTTCAACCTCGGCCACGGCATCTCGCAGTTCACCCCGCCCGAAGCCGTATCGGTGCTGGTGGAGGAGGTGCACAGCTTCAGCCGCGCGCTGCGGTCGAAAGCGAAGTAACACGATCAAGATCAATGCTGCAGTGCGATAGCGTTTGAATCGTGCCGCAATAGTGCGTGAAGTCGGGGGCACGGGTGGAATCTTCGCCGCTTTGGTGCAGTAGGGGTGAGTGACTACTCGCGTGCCGGTGGCCCCATCTGGCCCCAACGGGGTGTCAAGCGATTTATTTCGCGCTTTCTGGTGCGTAAGCCGGCTGTCAAGACTTGACTTATGCACAAAGCTGTCGCGGCTGGTTCTTTCCGCGGCGCAACAGGGGCGGCTCTGTGCACGCACCGCATAAGTGTTTGATTTTTCTGAAAGAAAGCCGCGTGCGCGTAAATCGTGCAAGCTAGAAAAACAGCGCGTCTACCGGCCTTCGCGGGCGCAGCGGCCGACTTTTCAACAAAGTTATCCACAGGCCGTGTGGATAGGCCGGAAAACGGTCGCCGATCAGGGCGCCAAGGCATAAACCTCAAGTAGTACTTGAACATTGAACCGACCATGGCAATGGCTGTGAAGGCAAGGTGAGATGGGCAAGACGCATTTCCCAGGTGCAGGATGCGCCGCTGCATCGCAACAAACTCTTTGCAATTCAACCGTTTGCGCCAAGCATGACCACCGCCCACGTCGACGCCGCGTTTTCTGATGCCCAGGTGTCGGCTGCCATTGCGCGTGTGGTGATCGATACACCGCTCGATGCCGTGTTCGATTACCGGTGCGGGCAACCTGTGCTGGTTGGGCAGCTCGTGGTGGTGCCGTTCGGCAACAGGCGGGTGGTGGCGTTGGTGGTCGAAACTGCCGCAACCACCGATGTTCCGCAAGAAAAGCTGCGCGATGTGGAGCGGGTGCTGGCCTGGGTGCCGCCGCTCGACGCCGAATGGCGGGCGCTCGCCGAATTTGCTGCCGGTTACTACCACCGTGCGCTCGGCGAGGTGACGTTGCCCGCGTTGCCGCCGTTGTGGCGCACGCCGGGCAGCTGGGACAACCTCGCCCGGCAGGCCAACGAAACCGTCTACGTGATGTTTGAACCGGCGCGGGCCGCGTTGCTCGACAGCGTTCCGAAACGTGCGTCCGGCGCCATGCGCCTGGCCGAAGCACTGACCGGCGATGGCGAGCTGTCCACCAGCGCCGCCGTTGAATTGCACGGGCAAGCCGTCGCCAAGCTGCGGGACTGGACGACCGTCGGCTGGCTGCGCGCAGAACTGCGGCCGAAGGCGCTGCTGCCGCAACCGCTCGAGCTGCCGGCGCCTTCCGTCGCGCCCGCCCTGAACGACGAACAGGCCGCCGCCGTGGCGGCCATCGCCCAGGCCGGGGCGGCGGGTACCTTCAGCCCCTTCCTATTGTTTGGCGTGACCGGAAGCGGCAAGACCGAGGTCTACCTGCACGCCATCGCCGACGCCTTGGCGCGCGACCCCGCCGCGCAGGTCCTGATGCTGGTGCCCGAGATCAACCTGACGCCGCAGCTGGAGGCGCGCATTGCGGCGCGTTTTCCCGGCGTGCCCATGGCCGCGCTGCACAGCGGTCTGGCCGAACAGCCGCGCGCGCTGAACTGGCTGGCCGCGCATCGCGGTGAAGCGCGCATCGTGCTCGGCACGCGGCTGGCGATGCTGGCGTCGCTGCCCAACCTCGCGCTCATCCTTGTCGATGAGGAGCACGACACGTCGTACAAGCAGCAGGAGGGTCTGCGTTATTCCGCACGCGACCTGGCGCTATGGCGTGCCAAGCAGCGCAACATCCCCGTGGTACTGGGCTCTGCCACGCCGTCGCTGGAAACCTGGTGGCGCGCCGAGCAGACGGCTACGACGCGCCTGACGCTCTCGCAACGCGCGCAGGCAGAAGCGGTGCTGCCGCGCGTGTCGCTCATCGACCTGAACCTGGAGCGCCGCGCCGGGCGTGCGATTCGTGATGGGCTGTCCAAACCGCTCGTCGATGCGATTGCCGATCGCCTGGCGCGCGGCGAACAAAGCCTGCTGTTCCTCAACCGCCGCGGCTACGCGCCTGTGCTGTCCTGCGACGCCTGCGGCTGGCTGTCGGGCTGTCCGCGCTGCTCGGCGTACCTGGTGCTGCACAAGCCGGAGCGGCGCCTGCGCTGTCACCACTGCGGGTACGAATCGCGCATTCCGCATCACTGCCCCGACTGCGGCAACGTCGACATCGCCCCGCTCGGGCGCGGCACCCAGCGCATTGAAGAAACGCTCGGCGAGCTGTTTCCGCAGGCCCGCGTCGCCCGCATCGACGCCGATTCCACCCGCCGCAAGGGCAGCGCCGAAGCGCTGTTCGACACCGTGCACGAAGGCGGCGTCGACATCCTGATCGGCACGCAGATGGTCGCCAAGGGGCACGACTTCCAGCGCGTGACGCTGGTGGGCGTGGTCGCGCCCGATTCCTCGCTGTTCTCGCACGACTTCCGCGCGGGAGAGCATCTCTTTGCCTCGCTGATGCAGGTGGCGGGCCGCGCGGGCCGGGCCGGCTTGGCCGGCGAGGTGCTGATTCAGACGCGGTATCCCGACGCACCGGCGCTGCAGGCGCTGGTTCGGCACGACTACGACGGTTTTGCGCGCCAGCTGCTGCGGGAGCGCAAACAGGCCGGGCTGCCGCCGTTTGCCTATCAGGCGTTGTTGACCGCAGAGCACAAGGAAGTCGCACGCGCGCTGGAGTTTTTGGGCGCCGCGCGTTCGGCTGGTGAAGCCTTGGCCGCTGAATTGGGCGCGCCGGTGTTTTTGCATGATCCGGTGCCGATGACGATGGTGCGCCTGGCCAACCGCGAGCGGGCGCAGTTGCTGGTGGAATCGGGTTCTCGCGCGGCTTTGCAGAAGCTGTTGACTGCCTGGACTGAGGGGTTTGCGGGGATTGGCAAGACTGTGAAGGGGGTGCGGTGGCAGTTGGAGATTGATCCTTTGAGGATTTGAGCGTTGGTGGTCCACCTCCCTTTCGTTCCCTGCCGGGACCGACTCACTTTTCTTTGTCTTGCCAAAGAAAAGTAAGCAAACAGAAGGCGCGCCCGAGATGGCGAAAAGATTCCTTGAATTTGCGTAACCGGGCGGAGGTGGGGAAAACTCGCTGCGCTCAGACAGTTCCCCACCTTTTTTCCGCCCGCTTACGAAAATTCAAGGCGCCATCAAGGGCTCAACGTCAAAAGAAAAAGGCCAACCCGTCGCGAGGTTGGCCTTGTCTTTTGGGCTTGTGTCCAGATGGTGTGGCTTTTGTCCTTTGACTTTCCTGCCCTAGATGGCGCCTTGAATTTCTGTTGCAGGGAGGAAAAAGAGGGGGAAACTGTCTGAGCGAAGCGAGTTTTTCCCGTCTCCGCCCGGTTACGGAAATTCAAGGAATCTTTCGCCATCTCGGGCGCGCCTTTCTTTTGCCTACCTTTCTTTGGCCAAGACCAAAAGAAAGTAAGTCAGCCCCGGCAGGGGATGAAACAAGCGATGCACCACCAAGCCCCATCCCCAAAATACAAAAAAAACTCAAACAGCCCTAAACGCCTTCCGAGCCGCCTCAAACGTCGCATCCAAGATCGCATCATCATGCGTCGCCGACACAAACCCGGCCTCAAACGCAGACGGCGCCAGATACACACCCTGATCCAACATCGCATGGAAGAACGCATTGAAGCGACCAACATCGCTCTTGGTCACTTCAGCAAAGCTCGTCGGTACGCCTTCACGGAAGTAGATGCCGAACATGCCGCCAACGCTGTCCGCGGCAAACGGCACGCCAACTTCACGTGCGATATCGGCCAGCCCATCCACCAGCTTGCGCGTCTGCGCGGCCAGCCGGTCATGGAAACCATCCGCCGCAATCAGCCGCAACGTGGTGAGCCCGGCCGCCACGGCCAGCGGATTTCCCGACAGCGTCCCGGCCTGGTACACGTTGCCCAGCGGCGCCAGGAATCCCATGATGTCGCGGCGGCCGCCAAACGCGGCGGCCGGCATGCCCCCGCCGATGACCTTGCCCAGGCACGTCAGGTCCGGCTTGATGCCGTACAGTGCCTGCGCGCAACCGAGCGCGACGCGAAAGCCGGTCATCACCTCGTCAAAGATCAGCACGGCGCCGTGCTCGGTACACAGCGAACGCATGGCCTGGTGGAATTCGTTGCTGCCACGCACGAGGTTCATGTTGCCGGCCACCGGCTCGACGATCACGGCCGCGATTTCCTTGCCGTGGCGGGCAAAGGCCTCACGCAGCGCGGCGACGTCGTTGTACGGCAGCACCATCGTGTGCTTGACCACGTCTTCCGGCACGCCGGCGGAAGACGGCGCGTTCTGCGTCGTATCGGCAAACGTCAGCAGGCCCGAACCGGCCTTGACCAGCAGGCTGTCGGCGTGACCGTGGTAGCAGCCTTCGAACTTGACGATCAGGTCACGCCCGGTAAAGCCGCGCGCCAGGCGCAGGGCGCTCATGGTGGCCTCGGTACCCGACGACACGAGCCGCACCTGCTCGATCGACGGCACGAGCTTGCAGATTTCCTCGGCCATGACGACTTCGGCCTCGGTGGGCGCGCCAAACGAGAAGCTGTCAGCGGCGACGTCCTGCACGGCACGGACGACCTCCGGATGCGCGTGCCCGACGATCATCGGGCCCCACGAGCCGACGTAGTCGATATAGCGGGTGCGTCCGCGTCCCACAGGTACGGGCCGGCTGCCTTGGCAATGAAGCGCGGGGTGCCGCCCACCGAGCGGAAGGCGCGCACCGGCGAGTTCACCCCGCCGGGAATGGTCTTCTGGGCACGTTCAAACAGGGCAGCGCTGCGGGAGGAAGTCGACATGGAGGATGTTGGAAGAGAGCGTTGCGCCGAGCAGAACTGTGCTGGGGCGCGGTTTAAGGGCGGTTCGAGGCGATTATGTGGTGGTTTGCCGCAGATCCGGGTTGGATGCAGTCAAACAGCATGTCTGCCCGGCGCCTGTTCTGGCGTAGCCGAGCGTGATTCGGTACCATCTGGCCTGCCATTTTAATAGACGGAACCACCGAAGCTTTGCCCTATGGAACAACAGATTGAATACAAGACGTGGATGTGCCTGATTTGCGGCTGGATCTACGACGAAGAACAAGGCGCCCCGGACGACGGCATTGCGCCCGGCACGAAGTGGGAAGACGTGCCCATCAATTGGACGTGCCCGGAATGCGGCGCACGCAAGGAAGATTTCGAAATGGTGCAGATCTGATCCGGATCTGACCTGTCTCCCGTCAGCAAGTGAGTGTTTGCCCTCTTGCTGACAGCCAAGTATCAGGAAGTGACGGTTCGATGAATCGGCTCGTCGCTTCCATGCCACAAGCGCTCGGCGGACGGCCGGCGCCATTGACGGCGAATAGGTGACTTGTCACACTTCGTCAAATTCTGAGCTTCACACTTCATAAGCGGGCCGGGGGGCGTAGTTTTGAAGTCGTCGCCAGCGTGGGCCCTTTCCGTTTGGAGGGCACGCTGCGCGGCGATTTGCCGCGATCCATCCGGTCAGAATGTCGTGGCGACCCGTGGTCGCGCACTGCGAGAACATGATGCAATCCGCGCGGGTGGAACAACTGGCTGACTCCCAACCGCTGGCGAACTCTCCGCTGGCGCATTCCCTGACAGGCTGCAAGGTGCTGGTAATCGACGATTCCAGCACCATTCGCCGTACCGCGCAGATTTTCCTCACCCAGGCCGGGTGCCAGGTCGTGCTGGCCGAAGACGGCTTCGACGCACTGGCCAAGGTGGGTGACCTGAAGCCCGATCTCGTGTTCTGCGACATCCTGATGCCGAATCTCGACGGCTACCAGACCTGCTCGCTGATCAAGAAAAGCCCAAAGTTTCATGCCACGCCTGTGATCATGCTGTCTTCGCGCGACGGAATTTTCGACCGCGCGCGGGGCAAGTCGGTCGGGGCGGTGGACCATCTCGCCAAGCCGTTCTCGAAGGAAGCGCTGCTGGAGGCGGTCCAGACGCATTTGCCGGTGGCGCCAGCCGCCGCGCAGTGATGGCATCTCTCTTAACGAAGGACTGTTTGTATGGCAATCAAGAAAGTGTTGGTGGTCGATGATTCTCCGACCGAAGCGCTGCACTTGTCGGAGATTCTCGGCAAGAACGGTTTCAAGGTGACGGTCGCTGCCGATAGCGAGCAAGCCATGACCAAGCTCGAAGCCGAAACCTTCGACCTGATCCTGATGGATGTGGTGATGCCGGGCCAGAACGGCTACCAGGCGACCCGCGCCATCAAGAAGGATGAGCGCTTCCAGGGCATCCCCGTGATCATGTGCACGACCAAGGGCCTGGAGACCGACCGCGTGTGGGGCATGCGCCAGGGCGCATCGGACTACATCGTCAAGCCGGTCAAGGCCGAAGAGCTGCTCGAGAAGATCGCCAAGCTGGCGCAGTGATCCTGCGGCAGTTCGTTTAGAAGCGCGACGTCAAGACCGCGCGCAGCAAAGAACCAGCACCGGACAAGAGCCAGACGTGAACGAACAGCGCACCAACCTGACCTCCCGCCAGCGCCTGCATGAATACCAGGCGATGCTGGCCCGCCGCCTGCAGGAGGCGCGCGCCAAGTCGTCGACGGAAGGCTTTCTGGGCGTGCAGATCGGCGAGCACCACTGGCTGCTGTCGCTGACCGAAACCGGCGAGGTGCTGGACTACCAGCCGCCCGCGCGCGTGCCGCTCACGCAGCCGTGGTACCTCGGTCTCGTGAATGCGCGCGGCAATCTGCTCGGCGTGATCGATTTCGGCCTGTTCTGCGGTGAAGCGCCGACGGGTAGTGGCAGCGGCGCCAAGATCGTGGTGCTGTCCAAAGACCCGCAGCGTGCGTGCGCCATCGTCGTGCCGCGCGTGGCCGGCCTGCGCAGTCTGAGCGATCTGCAGCCCGCGGAAGCCACGGTGGAAGAGGGGCGGCCTTGGTTGGGACGCGCCTGGCGCGACGTGCACGGCACGCAGTGGCGCGAACTCGATGTGCGGCAGTTGCTGGCCGATCCGGCGTTCCTGCAGGTCGGCCGCAGCCGCGCATAAAGCGATCGGGCAATCAGGCCGTAGAGCCTTAGAGCAAACAAGAAAGATTGGGCACGCCGCAACGGGAGCGGGGTGCGCAGGGGCAAGAGGCGGTGCGTGGCGCGTGCAACAGGGCGCGCCAGGTGGCCAAGTGTATTCACAGGCACCGCCGAAGGTGCGTACCACGCCGGGTAGAACAAGGCGCGGACGCGGACGGGAAATCCATGCGGCTGATCTCGACAGAACGAGACGGCAGCATCGACAAGAAAAGAGGGTCCTATGGGGTTCAAGTGGTTCAACGCAGGTCGCCGTGCCGGTCAGGCAGGGGCGCCGGAGGTTGCAGCGGAGGGCGCGTCGGCGGCTTCCGTGCAGTTGGCGCAGTTGGACAATGCGCCCCATACGGATGACGACAATCCCGCTGGCCCGCCCACGCAGCTGGGCCGCTCGCCCATGGACGCCGTGGTCGGCTGGATGGAGCGCGTGCCGTTTGCCGCCCAGCAGCGCGTGTTCACGATCGGCCTGGTGGTCGGTCTGCTGGCCCTGCTGATCTCGGTGTACCTGGATAACCGCCAGGCCAACAACGGTTCGGTGCAGATTGAAATTGCCGGTGACACGCTGATGCACTCGCAGCGTCTGGCCAAGGCGGTGCCGGTGGCGCTGCTGGGTAACACCAACGCATTCGCGCAGCTCAAGGAAAGCCGCGCGCGTCTGCAGGAAAACCTCGATGCGCTGAAGAACGGCAATTCCGAGCGCGGCGTGCGCGCCTCGGGTGGCGAGGCCGAAGCGCTGCTCGACAAGTCGATCGAAGAGTGGAAGCGCAGCGACAAGAGCGCCCAGGCCATTCTGGCGCAGGAAAAGACGCTGGTGGCGGTGGGTAAGACGCTGAACGTGTTCAACGCGTCGAACCCCGAACTGCTGGAAGAAGCCGAGCAGATCTCGTCGATGAAGCTGCAGACCAACGCGCCGGCCCGTGAAGTGGCCGCCTCGTCGCAGCTGGTGATGTTGACGCAGCGTCTGGGTAAGAACATGAACGAGTTCCTGGCCGGCGAAGGCGTGAACCCGGAAACGGCGTTCCTGCTCGGTAAGGACACCAACACCTTCCGCGAAACCCTGAACGGCCTGCTCAACGGCTCGGAAGCACTGCGCCTGTCGGCCGCCACCGATGCCGAGACGAAGGGCTACCTGCAAGAGCTGTCGACCCGCTTCGACAACGTGCAGAAGACCACGCAGATCATTCTGGAAAACCTGCCGGGCCTGATCGCCGCCAAGCGCGCCCAGCAGCAGATCTTCAACGACAACGAAAAGCTGCGTGCCGACCTGTCGGACCTGCAGTCTGCCTATGCCGGCAGCGTGCGCAGCCGCCCGGTGACGCTCGGTGCGGTGGTGCTGTCCGCCATCCTGACCGTGGTCTGCCTGGCCGGCCTGGCCGCCCTGTACCTGCGCGATTCGCGTGTGCGTACGATGGAAGCAGAAGCCCGTCAGCGCGAAGCTGAAGAGCGCCGGATGGTGGAAAAGCGCAACAACGACTCCACCCAGGCTGCAATTCTGCGTCTGATGAACGAACTGCAGGACATTGCAGACGGTGACTTGACCAAGCAGGCCACCGTGTCGGAAGACATTACTGGCGCCATCGCCGACTCGGTGAACTACACCGTGGAAGAACTGCGCGAGCTGGTCGGCCGGGTGCAGCAGACGGCCGAGCAGGTGACGCAGGCATCGTCGGCGGTGCAGACCACGTCGGAAAGCCTCGTGGCCGCATCGGAAGAACAGTCGCGCCAGATTCGCCAGACCGGCCAGTCGGTGGTGGAGATGGCGGACCGCATTACGCAGGTCTCGCGCGGCGCTGCCGAATCGGCCAACGTTGCACGCGCCTCGCTGGCCGCTGCGGAGCAAGGTCAGCAAGCCGTGCAGAACGCCATCACGGGCATGAACGACATCCGTGACCAGATTCAGGAAACCTCGAAGCGGATCAAGCGCCTGGGCGAATCGTCGCAGGAGATCGGTGAAATCGTGGAGCTGATCTCGGACATTACCGAGCAGACCAACGTGCTGGCACTGAACGCTGCCATCCAGGCGGCATCCGCTGGTGAAGCCGGCCGCGGCTTCTCGGTGGTGGCAGAAGAAGTGCAGCGCCTGGCAGAACGTTCCGCCGAGGCAGCCAAGCAGATCGGCGCGCTGATCCGCACGATTCAGACCGACACGCAAGACGCGGTGCACGCCATGGAGCGCAGCACGGCGGGTGTGGTGGAAGGGGCGAAGCTGTCCGATAACGCCGGTGCCGCACTGGTGGAGATCGGTCGCGTGTCGCGCCAGCTTGCCGAACTGATTGAGAGCATTTCGCAGACGACGTCGCACGAAGCGACACTGGCTTCGGATGTTGCGCAGAACATTGAACAGATCCTGCACATCACGGAACAGACGTCGACCGGTACGCGCCAGACCGCGCAGTCGGTGCGCCAGCTCACGCAGCTTGCCGAAGAACTGCGTGACTCGGTGGCGCGGTTCCGCATCGCCTGATCTCGTCACCTCTGGATTTCGGGCGGGAACGCCGAAGGGGCCACCCCGGGGCAATCGCGGCAACCGCCACCTGCTTTTTGGAAGCACACATGCGTCATCAATCTTCCGCCCAGCCCGAATCCGCCTCTGTCGAGGCGGTGGGAGCCGCCGCCGGGCGTCAGAATTCCGTCCCGAAGCCCGCTGTGCCCGCGCGTGATCTTTCCGCGCTGGCGTGGGTGGCGCCTAACATGCGCGCCGCGCTGGACGATGCCGTGCGCGAGTTCGGCGAATATGCGGCCGATGTGATCGCCGATCCGGAGGTCATCGGTGCGCGCGATACGACGTCGCTGCGCCTGGCCGGCCAGTATCTGCACCAGGCCGCCGGCGCGCTGCTGATCGTCGGCCTGCGTGGTGTCGACGTGTATTGCCAGGCCGCCAAGCGGCTGCTCGAGGCTGTCGATGCAGGCACCGTCGCCGCCGACGCCCAGACGCTGGACGTGTTCTCGCGCGCCGTGCAGGCGCTGCAGGAATACGTGGCCGACCTGATGGCCGGCATGGCCGAAGAGCCGCTGCGCCTGTTCCAGCCGTATCAAGCCGTGCTCGCCCGCCTGGGCGAGGAACGCATTCACCCGGCCGACCTGTGGGCTGATGAACTGCGCCACCTGCCGGCGCTGCTGCTGCCCTCGCGCGATCTGCCGGGGCTGGCGCGTCTGCGTCGCAAGTTCGAACTCGCATTGCTGACTGCGCTGCGTGCGCCGGCCTCCAACGCCGACGGTGCACAGGTGGACCCGTCCGCCGCCGCTGCGGCCTATGCTCCGCTGGAAGACCTGCTGCATGGCATCCGCGCGCTGGAGCGTGAACCGCGCCGCGCCGGGGACGATCTGCAGCGCGATCTGTGGCTCGTGCTGGCCCTGACCTTTGGCGCCCTGCGTGCCGGCCTCGTGCCGGCCGATATGACCGCCAAGCGCCTCGCGGCACGCGTCAACCTGCTGTTGCGCCAGTATTCGCACAACAACGTCCACCTGCCGCAAGGCCTGCTGACCGACGCGCTGTATTTGCTCGCCGGCATGGCGTACAGCAACGCGCCCGCAACGCCGGTAGGCGACGATACGCTGGGCCAGGACATCGTGGCCTGCGTGCAGGCCTTTGCGATTCCGCCCACGCATGCGCCTGCCGGCGCACTGCACACACGCCAGTACTACGCATTGCTGCCGACCGACGCCAGCGACACGCTGCAACGCGTCGGCCGCTCGCTCGAAACGCTGAGCCAACAACCCGCGCCTGCTGCCGACGAGCTCGACGCTGCACTGCAGACGCTGGCGCTGCATGCCAATGCGCTGGGCCAGCCGGCTCTGTCCGACCTGTCGAACCGCCTGACCGAAGCGGCTGGGCAGGACGTGGCGCCCACACTACAATTCCTGTCGCGCATGCTTGCGCGCCCCTGGGCCCTGCATGGCGAATCTGGCGACTTGCGCAGCGCGTGGTTTGCCGCCCGCTGCAGCGAGCTGGCCGAACACGCCCGCGCCACGCAAGACGGTCACGCCGTGCCGGCGCCGGCCTGGTTGACGCTGCTGGCCGAAGAAGCTGCACAACGCCGCACGCGCGCCGAGCAGGTTCGCGCGCTGCAAACGCTATTGGCCTCTGCCGAAACGCACCTCGACGCTTTCGAGCGCGAGGGCGAAGAAAGCGGCGGCCTGCAGGAAGCGGCCCGCCTGTTCGGCGAGATGCAGAGCGCCTTTGCCGCACTCGACGCCTATGAGGCCGTGCACGCCACGGAAGCCGCGCAATCGACCATCAACGCGCTGCAAGCGGCAGGCGAGGGTGCCACGGCTGATCGCGAACGCTACCTGGCTGCGCTGGCCGCCAACGTCAGCGGTTTGCAGGCCCTGCTCGATGCGCTATCCGGCGGCACGGAGTTGACCGGCGGCCAGATCGACGAGATCGTCATCGAAGGCCAGCTGACGCCGACGGAGCGCGAAACCGCATGGCGCGAGTTCGCCTTCGATACCGAATCCGGCATGCTGGCCCGCCGCGAGCCGCAATCCGAAACGCAGGCCGATGCAGACATCGCCAATGCCGATGCCGCATCGCCGCTGCAATCGCTGCTCGATCGTCTGCTGGCCAAGCAGCCGGTCGACCCGGCCGACCCGCTCGCCGCGGAGTTGCGCACGGCGCTGCAGGAGGCGCGTGACGCCGCCGCCATCGACGACGATCCGGCGCGCCGCCGTCGCCTGGAAGAGGCGCTGGCCCAGTTCGACGCGTGGCAGGTTGGCAGCGTCGGCGCGCTTGAACGCATGCAGGCCGCATTGGCCGCACCGGCCGCCGTGCCTACCGCTGCCGCCGCGCCTGCGCCTGCTGCCGTGCGGGATACGCAATCCATCGATGCCGAGCTGCTCGACATCTTCCTGTCTGAAGCAGAAGAAGTGCTGGCCGGCGTGCGCGCCGATCTGCAGGGCTTGCAGGCCGCTGCCGACATGGGAACGGGCGGCCTGGCTGCCGGCTCTGATCTCGACTTGCTGACGCATCTGCGTCGCGCGTTCCACACGCTCAAGGGATCGGGCCGGATGGTCGGCCTCACGCGCTATGGCGAAGCTGCGTGGGCCATCGAGCAGGTGATGAATGTCTGGCTCGCCGAAAGCCGTGTGCCGACGCATGACCTCGCCGCGCTGCTGACGCGCGCCGAGTCGGAGCTGTCGACGTGGGCCGCTGCCATTGCGCAATCACCGCAAGCCGATCACGCGATTGAACCGCTGGTTGCCGCCGCAGAGCGTGTGCGCCATGGCGGCCCGTTCGTGTGGCTGGAGGCCGTGCCTGAAGCGCAGGCCGCTCCGGAACACGTTGCGCCCCAAACACCCGAAGTACCGGCCGTGGAAACCGCATCGCATGACGTCGATGCGGTGCAGCCGCTGGAGTTGGCTGCGCCGGATGTGCCCGTTGCGGAAGCCGAAGAACCGGCCGCTTTCACGTGGGATGACGAACCTGCGCTGCCCGAAGTCGAGGCGCCGATGCCCGAGGCCACCGCACCGGTGATCGAGCATGAGGCAGTCGAGCCGGTTGCCGGGCCCGTCGAAGAGACGCTTCAGGAAGCGGCCGCTGAACCGGTTGCCGCCGCCGATGCTGACGCCGATGCCAAGGTGATCCCGTTCCCGTTCGCGCAGACGGGCGAGCCGGAGGAAGCCCCGCACGACGATGGCGTGAAGGAGATTGGTCCGGTCCGCATCAGCGTCGCGCTGTACAACGTCTACCTGCAGGAAGCCGATGATCTGATCCGGCGCCTGGGCGTGGATTTCTCGGAGTGGCGCCACGAAGGCCGCACGCCGCCGAGCGAGCTGGCCCTGCGCGCCGCGCACACGCTGCAAGGCAGCTCCGCCGTGGTCGAACTGGAGCCCGTGCGCCAGTTGGCTGGCGCGCTGGAGCAGGTGCTGCTGAACCTGAACAGCCGCCCGGTGGCGATGCATCCGGGCGACTTCCGCCTGCTCGATCAAGCCGTCGAGCGCATGCGCGGCATGCTGCATCAATTTGCCGCCAGCCTCTGGCCCGACGCCGACGAGCCCCTGCGCCGCAGCCTGGACGAACTCTGCGAGCGCCTGCTCGTGCGTCCGCGCCTGCCGCTGGAGCCGGCGCCTGCCGCCTTTACCGAAGCCGAACAAGCCGAGAACGAAACCGCTGGACTGGCTGGCGAGCCTGCGTTCGAGCCGGCGGAAGTCACGCCGACGTTCGTGCCGTCGCTGGTGCCCGTGCACGAGCCGCCGGTCGCCGAGCCGGCCGTGGGCGAACTGGTCCGCCAGGCGCCGACCGATGCGCTCGACCCCGCGCTGCTGGAAATCTTCCTGGAGGAAGCGCACGTTGCGCTGCCCGAACTGGGCCAGCACCTGCGTGCCTGGGAAGCCGCGCCGCAGGACCGCAATGCCGCCGGCCTGCTGCTGCGCAATCTGCACACCGTCAAGGGCAGTGCGCGCATGGCTGGCGCCATGACGCTGGGTCAGGCCGCGCACGAAATGGAAAGCGCGATTGAAGGCGGCCTGCGCCAGAACCGCGTGGACGACGCGCTGTTCCGCAAGCTTTACGTCTGGTTTGACCGCATTCAGGCGCACGTTGATGCGCTCGGCGCGGGCAACGTGCTGCCGCTCGATGCCGGCCTTGCCGATGCAGCCGATGCGCAGCAGACGGCCGCCGATGCGCAGGCATCGTCTTCCGCGTCGATGCTGCCGGCAGTTGCAGTCTCGACCAGCGTTGATCTGACCGGCACGCGCAGCCCCGAAGCCGAGGCGCTGGAAGTGGCCGAACGTCAGCGCGCGATGGTGCGCGTGCAGGCGCGGGCGCTCGATTCGCTCATCAACGATGCAGGTGAAGTCGGTGCGGCGCGTGCGCGCCTGGAGTCGGAAGTCGATGCGCTCAAGACCTATCTGTCGGAACTGAACGACAACGTGGCGCGTTTGCGCGCGCAGGTGCGCGAGATCGAAATCCAGGCCGAAACGCAGATGGAGTCGCGCATTGCCGATGCCGCTGCGCACGATGAATCGTTCGACCCGCTGGAGTTCGACCGTTTCACGCGCTTGCAGGAACTTACGCGGATGATGGCCGAGTCCGTCAACGACGTGGCGACGGTGCAGCAGAACTTGTTCCGCGGTTTTGATCAGGCGTCGCTCGATCTGGAAACGCAGGCGCGCCTCACGCGCGGTCTGCAGCGCAGCCTGATGCGTGCGCGCATGGTGCAGTTCGATACCGTGGCCGACCGTCTGTATCGTGTGGCCCGCCAGGCCGCGGCGGAAACCGGCAAGGAAGTCCGGCTGTTCATCAAGGGCGGTACGGTGGAACTGGATCGCAGCGTGCTGGACCGCATGGGCGGCCCGCTCGAACACATGATCCGGAACGCCGTCGCGCACGGTATTGAATCCGCCGATGAGCGCCGCGCCAAGGGAAAGGCTCCCGCCGGCGAACTGACGCTGGAAGTGCAGCAGGAAGGTAACGAAGTCGTGCTGCACTTCGTCGACGACGGTGCCGGGCTCAATCTCGACCGCATCCGCGCCCGTGCATTGGAGCGTCAACTGCTGGCCGCCGATGAGGAAGCCAGCGACGCGCGCCTCACCGAGATGATCTTTACGCCGGGTTTCTCCACTGCCGATCAGGTGTCGGAACTGGCCGGCCGCGGCGTCGGCATGGACGTGGTGCGTGCGGAAACCGTGGCCCTGGGCGGCCGGATCTCGCTGCAGACCACGCCGGAAGTCGGCACGCGCTTCACCATCCACCTGCCGCTCACCACCGCGATCACGCAGGTGCTGCTGGTGCGTGTGAGCGAGCGTGTGTACGCGATTCCGTCGGGCATGATCGACCACGTGCAGCAGTTGCGCCCGCAGGCGCTGGCCGAGGCGTACAACGCGGCCGCGCTGCAGCTGCCGACCGGGCCTGTGCCATTCCACTACTTTGGTGCGCTGCTTGAAGAAGCGACGTCTGTCACGGGTGGGCGCAAGTACTCGCCGGCCGTGGTGGTGCGCAACGGTGCCGAGCGCGCCGCCGTGCACGTCGACGAAGTGATCGGCAACCGCGAAGTGGTGGTCAAGCACATCGGCCCGCACCTCGCGCGTCTGGAAGGGATTGCCGGTGCCACCACGTTGGGCGACGGCGAGATCGTGCTGATCTACAACCCCGTGGTGCTCACGCAGCGCTTCGAGCGCGAAGCCGCCGCACGCAGCCTGTCCGATCAGGAAACGACGGGCGCCGTGGCAGAGCTGCACCGCGATGGCAGCACCGATGCCGTGCCTGGCCTGGGGACACAGCCGATCGTCATGGTGGTCGACGATTCGCTCACCGTGCGCAAGGTCACGCAGCGTCTGCTCACGCGCTCCGGCTACCAGGCCGTGCTCGCACGTGACGGTGTGGATGCGCTGCGTCAGTTGCAGGAGATCACGCCTGACGCGATGCTCGTCGACATCGAAATGCCGCACATGGACGGCTTCGACCTCACGCGCAACGTACGTGCGGACGAACGCATCGGCGCCACGCCGATCATCATGATCACCTCGCGTACGGCGGACAAGCACCGCCGTTACGCAGCGGAGATCGGCGTGAACGTCTACCTCGGTAAGCCGTACAACGAAGAGGAACTGCTGCAGCATCTGCGCAACCTCATCGGCGAGCGTGCGCCGGCGGCCAACGCCGGCTGACGACACGCCTCGCAGAAACAACAACGGGCCGGTAACACACCGGCGTTGTTTTTGGCGCGTGGCGATCTTCAATCGTCGGGGCTGGCCTTGCTGAGTGCCGCGGCCTCGGCGCCCGATGTGCGATGTGCCTTGGTGACGGCGTAGCGATCGAGCGTCGCGGCGCGCGCGGCCGCATGATCGACGATGGGCAGCGGATACGTCTCCCCCAGTACCACGCCTGCTTCCTTCAACACATTGGCCGGCGCTGTCCATGGCGCATGGATGTACTTGTCGGGCAGCTTCGCCAGTTGCGGAAGGTACTTGCGGATGAAGCGGCCTTGCGGATCGAACTTCTCCGATTGCGTGACCGGGTTGAAGATGCGGAACCACGGCTGCGCATCGCACCCGCTGGACGCCGCCCATTGCCAACCGCCGTTGTTGGCGGAAAAGTCGAAATCGTTGAGCACGTCAGCAAAATACTGTTCGCCGCGCCGCCAGTCGATGCCAAGGTCCTTGATGAGAAAACTGGCCGCCACCATGCGCAGGCGGTTGTGCATGTAGCCGCTCTGGAAAATCTGCAGCATGGCCGCATCGACCAGCGGATAGCCGGTGCGCGCATCCTTCCAGGCTTGGAAGCGCGCGTCGCCAGTGTCGCCGTCTACCCAGCGGATGCGATCGAATTCCGGATGGAACGCAGCGCCGTCGGCCAGATCGGGGCGATGGTGCAGGATCATGAAATAGAAATCCCGCCAGACCAGCTCCGACAGCCACGTCGCCGCGCCCCGGCTGCCGCGCAGCATGGCGGCGTGGGCGCGCGCGGCCAGCGTGCGGATCGACACGGTGCCAAAGCGCAAATGCGTTGACAGATAGCTGGGTCCGCGCACGGCAGGAAAGTCGCGGCGCGCATGGTAGTCGTCCATGCGCTCTTCAAACTCGTCGAGCAAGGTTTGCCCGCCCGACATGCCGCTGGGCAGGGCGATTTCCGACAGGTTGGTGCGTGCGAAGCCCATCGCTTCCAGCGCGGGCGTAGCCTGCGCGAGCGCCTGCGGCGGCTTGGCCAGCGCGCCGAAGTACGGCTCTGTGGGATACGCCCGCAAGTCAAACGGCGTCAGCGCGGCTAACCAGGCATTCTTGTAAGGCGTGAAGACGCCGTACGGTTTGCCTTGCCCGTTCAGGATTTCGTCGCGCTCGAAGATCACCTGATCCTTGAAGTCGAACCAGGCGCACGGCTGCTGGGCGAGCACTTTGCGCACCGCCTCATCGCGGGCCTGCGCGGATGGTTCTTCGTCATGGTTGGCGAAGACGGCCTCGATGTTCAACTTGCGGGCGATGTCGGGAATGGCTTGGCGAGGGTGGTCATGCACGACGATGAGGTCGCCGCCGGCCTCGCGCAGCGCGCTGCGCAGTTCCTCGACCGATGCGCGGATGAATTCGATGCGGCGGTCGGCCTTGAGCCCGCGCGCGAGCAGCGCGTCGAGGATGTCGCGGTCGAACACGAACACGCAATAGACCTGGCGGCAGTGCCGCAGGGCATAATGCAGCGCCGCGTGGTCGAAGTGCCGCAGATCGCGCCGGAACCACACCAGGCCTCGCTGGAAGTGCGCTCCGATGTTGTACGGCTGGCGGCTTGGGGCGGTTGAGGGCATCGGATGGAAATCGGTTGCTCTTTAGACTGGCGGAGCGTATCGCAAAAATCGCCCCTTTTTGTCTTGTTCACGTTGTTGTCATGGCTGATTCCTCTGCTCGTCTTCCGCTGTATCGCATCCTGCAATCCCAAGGCTTCGGCACGCGCCGCTATTGCAAGGACCTCGTCCTCGCTGGCCTGGTATTCATCAACGGCGTCGAGATGGAGAACCCCGACGCATTGGTCGATACCGCCGGCTTGGTGCTGGATGTCGACGGCGAGCGCTGGGTGTATCACGCCCGCGCCTATCTGATGCTGAACAAGCCGGCTGGCGTCGAGTGCTCGCAAAAGCCGAAACATCATCCGAGCGTGTACACGCTGCTGCCGGTGCCGTTGCGCGAGCGCGCCGTGCAGTGCGTCGGGCGGCTCGACCAGGACACCACGGGGCTGCTGCTGCTGACCGACGACGGCCAGTTCGTTCACACCATCACCAGCCCGCGTCACCAGGTGCCCAAGGTGTATGAAATCACCACCGCCGAGCCCGTGACCGATGCGCAGATCGCTCAGCTGTGCGCCGGCGTGCTGCTGGCTGACGAAAATGAAAACGTTGCCGCCGCCTGGGCCGAGCGCGTAGACACGCACCACCTGCGCATGGCGCTCACCCAGGGCAAATACCACCAAGTGAAACGCATGGTGGCCGCCGCCGGCAACCACGTGGCCGGATTGCACCGCAGCGCCATCGGCGGGTTGTCGCTCGGCGATCTGGCGCCTGGCGAGTGGCGCTGGCTGGAAGCCGTCGATCTGGAAGCGCTGAACACCACGCCGCCGCATGCAACCGAGTCAAGTGCCTGAGGCGGCACAATGCGCAATCCCAAAAAACCTTGCGCCGAGAGCCGATTCCTCCAAATGAGAGGGGCAGCGGCCGGGGGCTTTTGGTAAACTCCCCCTCATGGCCTCGCCTGACGCACTCATCAATCTCACGAATCAGTTCCTGATCGCTATGCCCGGCATGGCGGATTCGACGTTTTCGGGCACGGTTGTGTACATGTGCGAGCACAACGAGCGCGGCGCGCTCGGGCTCGTGATCAACCGGCCTATCGACATCGACTTGGCGACGCTGTTCGACAAGATCGACCTCAAGCTCGAAATCCATCCCCTCGCAGAACAATCCGTGTACTACGGCGGTCCGGTACAGACCGAGCGCGGCTTTGTGCTGCACGACGCCACAGGCGCGTATTCGTCGTCGCTGGCGGTGCCGGGCGGGCTGGAAATGACGACCTCCAAGGATGTGCTGGAAGCCGTGGCCCAGGGCGGCGGCCCACACCGCTTCATCCTGACGCTCGGGTATGCCGGCTGGAGCGCCGGTCAACTGGAAGACGAAATCAGCCGCAACGGCTGGCTGACCGTCCAGGCCGATCCCGAGATCATCTTCAACGTGCCTCCCGAAGCGCGGTTTGCCGCGGCGCTGAACCTGCTCGGCATCAACCCCGCCATGCTGTCGGGTGAGGCCGGGCATGCCTGAGCCGGCGCGTCCGGCCCCCGCTTCCATGCCCGCAGAAGGCACCTTGCTGGCATTCGATTACGGCGAAAAGCGCATTGGCGTGGCGCTCGGCAATTCCATCACGCGCTCGGCGCGGGCGCTGGAAACCATTCCGAACCGCTCGGCCGATTTCCGCTTCGCGCAGATCAGCCGGCTGGTGGGCGAATGGCAGCCCGTCGGCTTCGTGGTCGGCATGCCCGTCCACCCCGATGGCGAAGAGCAACCGATGATCAAGCTCGCCAAGCGCTTCGGCAATCAATTGCACGGCCGCTATGGCTTGCCGGTCACCTGGGTGGACGAGCGCTATTCGTCCATCGCCGCACAGGACGCCGGAGCTTCCGACGATGTGCTCGACGCAGAAGCCGCGCGCATCATCCTCCAACAGTTTTTCGACGAACACGCATGACATCGCAAGAGATCGATGCCGAGGCGCTGTACCAGAGCCTCGTTGCACAACTGCGCACGCGGCTGGCCGACGGCCACACCTGGTCGGTGGCCGGCATTGTCAGTGGCGGCGCCTGGATCGCCAGGCGGCTGGCGCATGACCTGGGCCTGCCGGAATACGGCGTCGTCAATGTTGCGATGCACCGCGACGACTACGCCAAGAAAGGCCTGCACGCCAAGGCACAACCCACCACGCTGCCGTTCGACGTGAACGAGCGCCGCATCCTGCTGGTGGACGACGTGCTGGCCAGCGGCCGCACCATCCGCGCGGCCATCAATGAACTGTTCGACTACGGCCGCCCGGCGGCGGTGGAGCTTGCCGTGCTGGTTGATCGCGGTGAACGTCAGTTGCCCGTTGCGCCGGATTACATCGGAGAGCGCATCACGCTGCCCGCCGATGAATCGCTCGTGCTGAGCGAGGCCGGCGAGGGCGCTGCCGCGCGCTTTACCTTCACGCGCGAGCCCAAGGGCACCTGACTTCAAGCGCGCACCGCCCCTGCTTTGACCTGACCTGTACTGACCTCGTCGCCTTTCGTTTCTCCATGCCCAAGACTTTTGCCAACCCGCAGCTCACGAAAAACGGCGAGCTTAAGCACCTGCTGTCGATCGAGGGACTGTCGCGCGACATCCTCACGCACGTGCTGGACACCGCGCAGCAGTTCGTGTCCGTATCGGATTCCGACCGCGAGGTGAAGAAGGTGCCGCTGCTGCGCGGCAAGAGCGTGTTCAACCTGTTCTTCGAGAACTCCACGCGCACGCGCACGACGTTCGAGATCGCGGCCAAGCGGCTGTCGGCGGACGTGATCAATCTGAACATCAATGCGTCGTCCACGAGCAAGGGCGAGTCGCTGCTCGACACGATCAACAACCTGTCGGCGATGCAGGCGGACATGTTTGTCGTGCGGCATGCCAGTTCCGGGGCGCCGTACCTGATCGCGGAGCACGTCGCGCCGCACGTGCATGTGATCAATGCAGGCGATGGCCGTCATGCGCACCCCACGCAGGGGCTGCTCGACATGTTCACCATCCGCCACTACAAGAAGGATTTCTCCAACCTGACGGTGGCCATCGTCGGTGACATCCTGCACTCGCGCGTGGCGCGTTCCGATATCCATGCGTTGACGACGCTGGGCTGCGCCGAAGTCCGTGCCATCGGCCCGCGCACGCTGCTGCCGGGCGGCCTGGAGCACATGGGCGTGCGCGTCTTCCACAACATGGAAGAGGGCCTGAAGGGCGTGGACGTGGTCATCATGCTGCGCCTGCAGAACGAGCGCATGAGCGGTGCGCTGCTGCCGTCCGCGCAGGAGTACTTCAAGGCCTACGGCCTCACGCAGGAGCGTCTGGCGCTGGCCAAGCCGGACGCCATCGTCATGCATCCGGGCCCGATGAACCGCGGCGTGGAGATCGACTCCGCCGTGGCCGACGGCGTGCAATCGGTGATCCTGAATCAGGTGACGTTCGGCATCGCCGTGCGCATGGCGGTCATGGGCATCGTGGCTGGCAACAACGACTAAGAAAAGCAATGAAACTGCATATCAAAGGCGGCCGCCTGATCGACCCGGCCAACGGCATCGACGCCCAACAGGATCTGTACATTGCGGCGAGCAAGGTGGTCGGTGTCGGCCACGCGCCGGCGGATTTCCATGCCAACAAGACGCTCGACGCGACAGGCCTGGTGGTGTGCCCGGGCCTGATTGACCTGTCCGCGCGCCTGCGTGAGCCGGGCTTCGAATACAAGGCCACGCTCGAATCGGAAATGGCTGCGGCGATGGCCGGTGGCGTGACTTCGCTGGTGTGCCCGCCGGACACCGACCCGGTGCTGGACGAGCCGGGCCTGGTTGAGATGCTGAAGTTCCGCGCGCGCAACCTGAACCAGGCGCACGTGTATCCGCTCGGTGCGCTGACGGTGGGCCTCAAAGGCGCGGTGCTGACCGAGATGGCCGAGTTGACCGAATCGGGCTGCGTAGGCTTCTCGCAGGCTGACTCGCCGATCATCGATACGCAGGTCCTGATGCGTGCAATGCAATATGCGCAGACCTTCGGCTTTACCGTCTGGCTGCGCCCGGAAGATCCGTATCTGGGCAAGGGCGGCGTGGCTGCAAGCGGCCCGCTGGCTTCGCGCCTGGGCCTCTCCGGTGTGCCGGTGATGGCCGAGACTGTGCGCCTGCACACCATCTTCGAATTGATGCGCAGCACGGGGGCGCGCGTGCATCTTTGCCGCCTGTCGTCTGCTGCGGGCATCGATCTCGTGCGTCGCGCCAAGGCCGAAGGCCTGCCGGTGACGTGCGATGTGAACGTCCACCATATTTCTCTGACTGACGTCGACATCGGCTACTTCAATTCGCAGATGCGCTTTGTACCGCCGCTGCGCTCGGGCCGCGATCGTGACGGTATCGTGCGCGCGCTCGCCGACGGCACCATCGACGCAATCTGCTCGGATCACACGCCCGTGGATGACGACGAGAAGCTGCTGCCGTTTGCCGAAGCCACGCCCGGTGCGACCGGCCTCGAAACCCTGCTGCCGCTCACGCTGCGCTGGGCTGCCGAGCACAAGGTCGAACTGTCGAAGGCGCTGGCGCGCATCACCAGTGAGCCGGCTCGCGTGCTGGGGTTGCAGGCGGGCTCGCTGGAGGTCGGTGCGATGGCTGATGTGTGCGTGTTCGATCCGGATGCGACATGGAAGCTGGAGCCGCGCACGCTGCGCAGCCAGGGCAAGAACTCGCCGTATCTGGGCTTCGAGCTGGCCGGCCGCGTACGTGCCACGATGGTTGCAGGCCATCTTGCCTATGACGGGCATTGATCAACGCGTGACAAGCGCGCCCACCGAGATGCGCACGCCGCAGCGCAGGCATGTGCTGCGCAAACTGCGATTGCTCATGCATCTGGCGGAAGGCCTGATCACCTGCGCGCTGCTGTTCTGGTGGGTCAAGCCCGAGACCAAACGGACGCTGATCCAGCGCTGGTCGCGCAAGTTGCTCGCGCTGTTCCGCGTCTCGCTCGTCGTGCATGGGGAGCAGGTTGCGGGCAAGGAGCTGGCGGGGTCCATGCTGGTGTCCAACCACGTGTCGTGGATCGACATCTACGCGATCAACAGCTGGTACCCGCCGCGCTTCGTTGCCAAGTCGGAGATTCGCAGTTGGCCCGTGATTGGCTGGCTGTGCGCGCAGACCGGCGTGCTGTTCGTCGAGCGCGCCCGCAAGCGCGATGCGCACCGCATCATGCATGTCATTGCCGACGCGATGCGTTCAGGCGATGCCATTTGCGTGTTTCCCGAGGGCACGACGTCGGACGGGCTGCAGCTGCTGCCGTTCCACGCCAACCTGTTTCAGGCGCCCGTCAGCGCTGGCGCACCGATCCGCCCGCTGGCGCTCCGGTATCGCATTGCCGAGACGGGCGCGTTGACGACCATTCCCGCGTATATCGGCGATCTGTCGATGATGGACACAATCAACGCCATGCTGAATGGGCCGCCGTTGGTGGTGGAAGTTCTTGTAGGCCCCGCCGTGGCCCCGGAGATGGACCGCCGCGCGCTGGCCGCACATAGCCAAGAAGCCGTTGCGACCCTGATTGCCCGCGCGGGCTAAGTCGAACTGTTACTTCTTCTTGTGTGCGAGCGGGTCCTGCGCCTGTTCGCAATCCACCTGGACCACGTCACGTCCCGCCGGGGCCAGCGACAGCTTTGCCGCTGTCAGCTTGCCGCCCCACACGCAGCCAGTATCCAGGCCCATCACATCGTCGCGCATCACCAGTCCGCGCGTAGACCAATGCCCAAACACGATGGGTGTGCCGCGCGTGCGGCGGCCCGGCACGTCGAACCACGGCATGTGGCCATCCGGCGCGCCGTCTGCATCCGTCGTTTCGAACTCCATCGTGCCGTCGGGCTTGCAGAAGCGCAGGCGTGTCAGCGCGTTGATGGTCAGGCGCAGGCGGTCCATGCCGACGAGATCGTTGCTCCACTTGTCCGGGTGGTTGCCGAAGGCGTCAGCCAGGAAGGTTTTCCAATGTGGGCTGCGCAGCTCCCGCTCGACGGCGCCGGCGAGTTCCAGCACGTCGCCTGTCGTCCACTGCGGCAGGACGCCGGCGTGCACCATCAGGAACCCGTTTTCGAAGATGGCCAGCGGCTGGTGACGCAGCCATGTGATGAGTTCGTCGCTATCGGGCGCGGAGAGGATGTCGGCGATCGTGTCTCGCTTGCCGGGTTTGCGCACGCCCGCAGCTACCGCCAGCAGGTGGATATCGTGGTTACCGAGGACGGTGCGTGCGCGCCCGGCCTCGCAAAGCGCGATGACTTGGCGCAGCGTGGCGAGCGACTCTGGGCCGCGGTTGATGAGGTCGCCGACGAAGCGAAGGGGGGTGTTGGCGGGGAGAGCGGCCAGCAGCGACTGGAGGGGGGAGCAGCAGCCTTGGAGGTCGCCGATGGCGTACGAGGCGAGTGACGCGCTTGTCATGTGCAGTGAAGGGCCCGCGTGGCCCATAACGAGACGTCAAGGTCTCCGGTGTTACAACGCGCTACAAAAAGATCGGGCCGTTTAGGAGGGGTAACCCTAGGGTCGGATAGAATACGCCACTTCTCATTACATTTTAACAAAGTCCGTTGCCCTTTAATCGGGCAGGCTCGGACCAAGCCGCGTATAGAGACACGCGACAAGGAGCACAGAGGTTGTCCAATATTCTCGTCACGGGCGGTGCCGGCTTCATTGGCGGTAATTTTGTTCTGAACTGGCTGGCAAATCCGAGCGCTGATGGCATCGTCAACGTCGATAAGCTGACCTACGCGGGCAATCGCAAGACCCTGGCTGCCGTGGAAAGCGACCCGCGCCACGTGTTTTCGCACACGGATATTTGCGATCGCGCCGAGCTTGATCGCCTGTTCCAACAGTACAAGCCGCGCGCCGTGGTGCACTTCGCTGCCGAGAGCCACGTGGACCGTTCAATCCATGGCCCCGGCGAATTCATTCAAACCAATATCGTCGGCACGTTCACGCTGCTCGAAGCAGTCCGCGCCTATTGGGCCGCGCTCGACGCCGACGCCAAGGCGGCGTTCCGCTTCTTGCATGTTTCCACCGACGAAGTGTTTGGATCGCTCAGCGCTACGGACCCGCAATTCTCGGAAACCACGCCATACGCCCCCAACAGTCCTTACTCTGCTTCCAAGGCAGCCTCCGACCATTTAGTGCGCGCATATCACCACACGTATGGCCTGCCGGTGCTGACCACGAATTGTTCCAACAACTACGGGCCGTACCATTTCCCGGAAAAACTGATTCCGCTGATTATTACAAACGCACTCAGCGGCAAGCCGCTGCCGGTGTACGGGGATGGTCAAAACGTGCGCGACTGGCTCTACGTAGGTGACCACTGCGCGGCGATCCGCGAGGTGCTCGCACGCGGCCGTCTGGGCGAGACCTACAACGTGGGTGGTTGGAACGAGAAGTCCAACCTAGACGTCGTGTACACACTGTGCGATCTCCTCGATGAGCTGAAACCTAAGGCAACGGGTTCGTACCGCGATCAGATTACGTTTGTGAAGGATCGCCCCGGCCACGACCGCCGATATGCCATTGATGCGCGCAAGTTGGAGCGCGAGCTTGGCTGGAAACCCGCCGAGACCTTTGAGACGGGCCTGCGCAAGACCGTCCAATGGTATCTGGATAATCAGGTCTGGGTGCAGGACGTGGTGTCGGGCGAGTATCGCAATTGGGTGGCGAAGCAGTATGGCTGATTACGGTACAACGGGGAGACCGGTAATTTTGCTGACTGGCGCACGGGGCCAACTCGGTTTCGAACTGCGTCGGGCTCTGAGCTTGTGGGGCGATGTCGCGGCGCTGGATCGAGCGAGTCTCGATCTGGCGGACGATGTTCGGATCGCCGAAGTCATGCGAAGCCTGCGGCCGCGAATCGTTGTGAATGCAGGTGCCTACACGGCGGTTGACCGGGCTGAATCAGAACCTGAGCTCGCACGCAAGATCAACGTGGAAGGGCCTGCGGCGCTCGCTCAGGAAGCCGCGCGGCTGGGCAGCTTCTTGGTCCACTATTCGACGGATTACGTATTTGATGGTGCGAAAGAAGGGTGGTACCGCGAGTCAGATCGGCCTGATCCGTTGTCGGTGTATGGGAAAACGAAACTCGAAGGCGAGCGTTGTGTTGAGGCGAGTGGCGCGTCGCATGCCGTGATCCGTACAAGTTGGGTGTTCGGCCTGCATGGCGCCAACTTTCTGAAGACGATTGTCGGCACTGCGATGCGCCGCGATGCGTTGTCGATCGTGGCGGACCAGTTCGGCGCGCCAACACCCGCGTCACTGATTGCGGATATCACGGCGATTATGGTCGCGCGTTACCTTGCTGCCCCAGATAGGTTTCCGTCGAGTGTCTATCACGCTGCGGCGTCGGGCGAGACGACATGGCACGCGTATGCTGACTACGCATTGCGCGTGCTGCGAGCGAAAGGGGTGGCATTGCGCGTTGCGGAAGATGCGGTCCGTCCGATTCCGATGAGTGAGTATCCGAGCGCCGCGCCCCGACCGGCAAATTCGCGGCTGGATACGACAAAATTGCGGGAAACCTTCGGCATCGCATTGCCGAATTGGAAAACTGGCGTGGATTACGTTATCGAGCAGCTAGTCGAAACCGCCCAGGTCATGGCCTAACGTCGTTGTATTGCCCCATCTAGAAATCTCATGAAACGTAAAGGAATTATCCTGGCAGGTGGATCGGGCACACGCTTATATCCGATCACCCGATCGGTATCTAAGCAATTGCTGCCGGTCTATGACAAGCCAATGATTTATTACCCTCTTAGCACGCTGATGCTCGCTGGGATCAGCGATATCCTGATTATCTCAACACCACAGGATACACCGCGCTTTTCGGACATGTTAGGTGATGGTCATCGCTGGGGCCTCAATATCGGTTATGCCGTGCAGCCGACACCTGATGGCCTCGCGCAGGCATTCATCATCGGCCGTGATTTCATTGGCAACAATCCGTCTGCACTGATTCTCGGTGACAACATTTTCCACGGCCACGACCTTCACGCACTCTTAGCGGGCGCGACGTCTGCAGAAAGTGGGGCAACCGTGTTCGCCTATCACGTCCATGATCCCGAACGTTATGGTGTCGTCGAATTTGACGAATCGTTCCGGGCGATATCGCTAGAGGAAAAGCCAAAGGCGCCCCGTTCCAACTACGCGGTGACGGGCCTGTATTTCTATGACAACCAAGTGTGCGACATCGCCTCGACTATTCGGCCTTCGGCGCGTGGCGAGTTAGAGATCACCGACGTTAACCTTCACTATCTGCGTGCACAGCAGTTGAACGTGGAGATCATGGGGCGCGGTTATGCTTGGCTCGACACCGGTACCCATGATTCGCTACTGGAAGCGTCGACGTTTATCTCCACGCTGCAGAAGCGCCAGGGTTTGATGGTGGCATGTCCTGAGGAAATCGCATATCGCAACAAATGGATTTCGGTGGACGACCTCGGCCAGCTTGCGCGCGAACTTTCTAAGAACGAGTATGGCCGTTACCTTAGTCGGCTGCTCAAGGAGGCGGTAGCGTGAATTTCACCTTTGAAGCGACTGCGCTGCCCGAAGTCTTTGTGCTGGAACCTAAGTGCTTTGGAGACGCGCGGGGCTTTTTCTATGAAAGCTTTAACGCGAAGGCCTTCAAGGAAGGTACCGGCGCAGACAGGGAATTCGTTCAGGACAACCATTCTCGCTCGGCGAAGAACGTACTTCGTGGGTTGCATTATCAGATCAAGAATCCCCAAGGGAAGCTGGTGCGGGTTGTCGCTGGGCGCGTGTTCGACGTGGCCGTTGACATTCGTCGCAGTTCGCCAAATTTTGGACGTTGGGTTGGGGTTGAGCTGTCGGCGGAAAATCGCAAGCAGCTATGGGTGCCTGAGGGATTTGCGCATGGCTTCGTCGTGCTTTCAGAGTATGCCGAATTCCTGTACAAGACGACGGACTATTACGCACCTCAGTATGAGCGTTCGCTGCTCTGGAATGATCCGGCGCTGAAGATTGATTGGCCGATCATTGAGGGTGAGCCGATTCTCTCCCAGAAGGACCGGCAGGCGCTTACGTTGGCAGACGCCGAAACATTCGAGTAACACCAAGGAAAAATTAACTATGGCCATTCAACTATTTGTTCCGCACTTCCGTGTTGACGAGTGCCTTGAGGCAATTCGCGAGTGCCTAGAAAAGGGCTGGACAGGGCTGGGTTTCAAGACAAACCAGTTCGAAGAGGCATGGAAGACATACACCGGCTTGCCGTATGCGCACTTTCTAAGCTCTAACACGGTCGGGCTCCATCTGGCCTTCGAACTGTTCAAAACAAAGTATGGCTGGGCAGACGGCGACGAAGTGATCACGACGCCGCTGACATTTGTTTCATCGAACCATGCCATTCTTTACTCGAATCTGACCCCGGTATTCGCCGATGTCGATGATTCGCTGTGTCTTGATCCTGCAAGCGTAGAAGCGCGCATCACGGACAAGACGCGTGCTGTCATTTTTGTCGGTATCGGCGGCAACGTTGGTCATTACGAGCGCGTGCTGAAGCTGTGCCGCGAGCGTGGCATCAAGGTCATTCTGGACGCCGCACATATGTCCGGCAGCCGCGTCGATGGCAAGCACGTTGGCCATGATGCGGACGTGACAGTCTTCAGTTTCCAAGCGGTGAAGAATCTGCCGACTGCGGATTCGGGGATGATCTGCTTCAGCGACCCCGACGACGATGTCCGCGTGCGCAAGATGAGCTGGCTTGGTATCAACAAGGACACGTATGCTCGCACTGCGACACAGGGCGCCTATAAGTGGATGTATGACGTCGAGGAAGTCGGCTACAAATATCACGGCAACTCGATCATGGCCGCGATTGGTCTGGTGCAACTCAAGTACCTCGACAACGATAACGCATACCGTCGCCAGCTCGCACGTTGGTATGAGGAATTGCTGTCGGAGCACGCGAACATTCGTCTGATACCGATTACGAAGAATTGTGAGTCGTCGCGCCACCTGTTCCAGATCCGCGTCAAGAACAGGGACGAGCTGATGCTGGCTCTGAACGAGCACGAGATCTACCCTGGGGTCCATTACCGTGACAACACCGAGTACCGCATGTATGCGAGCGGCAAAGGCAACTGTCCGAACGCACACGCCGCGTCCAACGAAATTCTTTCGTTGCCGATGCACATGGGTGTCTCCCGCAAGGACATCGAGCAGATCGCCGAACTGATCGTCCGTTACGCGGCATGAAGCGCGCGCACGAACCGTACGTGCATGGACGCATCCGACTGCGCTTGCTTGCTGAGGACGATCTCCAGACGACGCTCGAGTGGCGCAATCGGGATGGAGTGCGAGAGCAATTCAAGAGCTCCGATCTGCTCACGTATACGCAGCATCACAGTTGGTTCGTGCGCTACACGGAAAAGCCGGATGATCTCGTATTCATCGCTGAGTTGGCTGACACCGGTGAGCGTGTCGGCCAAGTCGCCATCTACGCGATTGATCATGGAACCCGTGTGGCGGAGATCGGCCGTTTTGTCGTATCGCCTGATTTCCAAGGGCGCAAATTGATGAAAGAGGCGATCGACGTGCTGATGCGGTTCGCGGCCCGCGAACTGGCACTGACGTCGGTCTACCTTGAGGTGCTTGAATCGAATGAGCGTGCAGGAATGCTGTATCGGAAGCTCGGCTTCGAGGAGCGGGGCCGAGTCAATGGCCTGATTCGCATGGAACGGAGAATCGATGATTACGTATAACAGTGCTAGTGCGAACTCGACGATGAAGGAGTTCGTCAGTGCTGCGAAGTTGTGGCGTGTGTGGCTTCACATGGGGTTCCAGGACGTCAAGAGCCGGTTTCGTAGTTCGGCCCTTGGGCCGGGCTGGATTCTTGTCAATCTTGCGGCGGTAGTCGGCGCAGTTGGGTTGATCTACGGTCGGCTGTTCCACCAGCCATGAATGAGTTCCTTCCGTTCTTGACGCTCGGCATCGTGATTTGGACATTCATCACGTCGTCGCTTGTCGAGGGTTCGATGGCATTCGTTGTTGCAGAGGGCTACATCAAGCAATTTCCTTTCCCGAAACCGATTTATCTGTATCGGGCACTTGTCCCGTATACGGTCGTATTTACGATCGGGCTTGTTGTCTACTTTGTAGTCGTTGCGTTCTATCAGCGCCACGTCGGATGGGGCGCACTATGGGCAATCCCTGGATTCGCTCTGTTTCTCGCCATCAACTTCTTTCACGTCGTGATTG
Source organism: Ralstonia sp. TCR112 (assembly GCF_007997035.1). Taxonomy (GTDB): domain Bacteria; phylum Pseudomonadota; class Gammaproteobacteria; order Burkholderiales; family Burkholderiaceae; genus Ralstonia; species Ralstonia edaphi. Next base: position 33,772 of record NZ_VOSS01000075.1, read on the forward strand.
TTGCGCACGTCGGCGTCCGTTTTCGCGATCTGCCGCACTTGCTAGGCAGCCTGATGCAGATTGCGTTCTACATGACGCCGGTGATTTTCACCGTTGCGATGCTGAAAGATCGCGGGTTATCGTTCATTTACGCGTTTAATCCGCTCTACTACCAGATCGAAATCATGCGCTACCCGCTTCTTAACAGCGAGGCGCCGCCGCCTGAAGTCATCATCGTGGCGCTCGGCTATTGTGCAGTGGTGGGCACTCTTGCGATCGTCGTTGTTAAGAAGATGTCGCGGCGGATCGTGTACGTACTATGACGTCAAACTTGAATATCAGCCTGCGCAATGTGGGCGTTAGTTTCGATGTATCCGCGCGCCAGGATAGTCTCAAGTCTGTCGTGCTCAATGCCCTGCGAGGCAAACGCTCATCTGGTTCCCACGAGAAGCGTTTTGTGCATGCGCTCAAGGACGTCAATCTTGAGATCACACACGGCGAGCGCGTAGGGCTGATTGGCCTGAACGGGGCGGGCAAGAGCACGATTTTGAAAGTGATGGCGGGTATCTACCCGCCGACTTCGGGCGAGGCGCAGATCGATGGTCATGTGTCCGCGATGTTTGAGCTTGCGACGGGTTTCGAAATGACCCAAACAGGTTGGGACAACATTCGCATTCGCGGCATGCTGCTCGGCCTCACGCCCGCGCAGGTGGAAGACCGCATCGACCAGATCGCTGAATTCTCCGAGCTTGGCGAATTCCTTGACTACCCTGTCAAGACTTATTCGGCCGGTATGTTTATTCGCCTCGCCTTCTCCGTTTCCACTGCGATCAACCCAGAAATTTTGCTGCTAGACGAAGTGATGGGCGCCGGCGACGTCCAGTTCGCGAACAAGGCGAAGAAGCGGATGTACGAGTTTATGGAGCAAGGCAAGATTTTGGTGTTCTCTAGCCACAGCCTCGAAATGCTTCAGTCTTTCTGTGAGCGGGTAATTTGGCTTCGCAAGGGCGAGGTTGTGATGGATGGGCCGGCGAAGCGTGTGCTTGAAGAGTACGAAAGACGATCAGGGCAGTAACCGGCCAACGTGAGGGAAAGCAGGTTGTACGGAACCTAGTGTGGTGTATTGAAGGAATGGTGATTAATGAAAGTCGAAACAGTAACGCGTGATACATGCTGGTTTGCTGAGCAGGAGCGCTCGCAACCGGACGTATCCGTGTTGCTGTATGTAGGTGAGACAGGTGTGCAGCAGCTTGCGCGTAGCGTCGAATCAGTGCTGACGCAGACGCTTACTGCCGTCGAACTTATCGTTGTTGACGATACCGCCGACACGGCAGTCGCAGAATGGCTCGATGGCAAGCGCAATCGCGATCCGCGCATCGCATTGGTTCGCCGAGCTAAACCGATCGGTATTCCAGCTGTCGGTTGGATAGAGGCCTTTGCGCATGCCCGGGCACCCTGGATCGTCATCGCCAGAACGAGTGACGAGTTTTATGAGGATGCGCTCGAAGGGCTGCTGAACAGTGCGCGTGCCTACGCCGAAGCGATTCCGTTTGGCTTCGTAGAGACTGCAGTGCGTGACGAGGCGACCGGTAATACGACGAAAGTCTCGGCTGGAGGCGGCGGTGGCGTCTCCATGACCGTGCTGCGCACCCGCAACTTCATTGCGCGCCACGCGTTGTTGATTCCGCGCCGAGCAATTGAGACGCTCGGCTTCGTTGATCCGCACGTGCTTCTCCGCCATGCGGCCGAATGGGATTTCTGGCGCCGACTGTCTGACTGCTTTGAATTGAAGGCTGTCGATGTCGCAGTCGGGGTCACACGTGCGGTGGTGCCGGATACGGAGTTAGACGGCTGGGCGCTCGAGGAATGGATGCGGACGCCCCGTAATGATCGGTTGCTGCCCGGCCGTGTTGGGGCCTACGATCTGACCGCCTCGAATCCGGCGCACACTTGGGCAACGCGGGACGTTTGCACAGATCTCGCCACGCGTCTGGCAGATGGCAGTTCGGCTCTGGACCCACGTTCGGTGGGCAGCACGGACGGCTGCATCTTGATCGTGACTGTGCAGTACGACGCGTCGACCGCGCTTTACTTCGACATGCTCCCAGCGCCCTGGCGGCATCGCGTACGCGTCGTCATTAACGGTCCCGGGTCCGATTTCAGTGCACTCGCGCGTGCGACTGCGTTGATCGTGTCGCGTGCTATCCGGTGCTACCGCCCTTGGCTCGATGCAGCACGCGAGCTGGGTGTGCCGACCTATTACTTCCTCGATGACAACATGCCAGTACTCGCCGAATTGGGCGAGGCTAGCCTGAGCGGCGAGGATTTCACACCCCAGGCGATGCGCAAGGATCTGCGCTTGTTCGATGGCGTGTTGCTGAGTAGCGAGCCTCTGATCACGTATTTTCGCGAACGTAACCTGCATGCGCGGCTGCTGCATTTCCCAGTAGCGTGTGCAGATATCGAAAGCATGCGGGCCCAGCTAACCACTGGACGACGTGCAGCCAATGACGATGAGTTCGTGTTCGCTTTCATGGGCGGCCTGCACCGTTCGAATGCCGTGTGGGCAGTCATTTTGCCGGCGCTCGTCAAGATTGCTGAAGAAGGATACCGCATCCATTTTGTCGCGCCAGGCAGCGGCAGTGATGCGAGCATGCTCGAAGGGTTGCCGTCGACCATGCGCGTGACGCTATTGCCGTGGGACCCTGGTTACGCATTCGCGCTGCGGCGTTTTGCGGCGCTGACGCCAAATTACCTGCTGCTTGCGCCGAGCAAGACGCCCAATAACTCATACAAGACGCTGCACCCGTTGTTGACGGCAGCGCTCGTTGATGCAGTCGCCGTGCTACCCCGCATCGATCCTTACGTGGCGATAGAGGACGGCTCGATTGCGTTGATGGTTGACGAGCCGTTTGAGTGCGACGGGTGGTATGCGGTATTGCGCGAAATTGTCGAGGGCCGTACCAATGCTCAGGCGATCAAACAAGCTAACGAGGCGTTTTGCCGCAGCGCATTTTCGGGCGTGCCGAATGCTTCCGCACTGATGGAGATCGCCTCAGAAGCCCGCGGTGTGCCTTCTTGGCCAGGGCAGTCACGCCGTTTCGACGCGCTTACGCGAGCAGCTCGCGAGCTCGGTTATGACGCTGCTGCGGATAGAGCGTGGGCGAGTAGCCTGGAGGAATTGCATGCGTTGCGCCATATGCGGCGATATTCGTGGCGACATCGTGTGCTGTCGCGGCCATCGGACATGTGGGAGTACTGCGGTCCCGCCTTCTGGCCACTCAAGCGCGATACCGCCAAGTATGGCTGGCGTCGTCGTGGCGGCACGCTCGAGTTCAGCGATAGCCTGCACTGGCTCCCGTATCGCGATTATGACGTTGCGTTACCTGCCGGCATGCTCGGTGGTGTCGCATTCGCGTTCGCGACCGACGGTCACCGTTCTGGCAAGGCGACGGTCGAATTGATTTCACCAACTGGTCAGTGTGTTGCGCGGGCCGAGCGCGACTTGGCACGGGCGGACCTGAGTCAGCCGCTGCGTTTCATGTTCGCCCCCGTCGAAATCGTCGAAGGGACGGTCTGGCGCATCCGGGTGCGATGCCGCACGTCGATGCCAGTGTACGTCTACGAGATCGTGAATCGCCGCCGCCTCGGCATGTTCTATGGGCCGCCGAGCCCGTTTATGGAGATCCTCCCGCCAGATCCTCGTGCAAGGCGGGGTCTGCTTCCGGCGGTCGACATGGACGCTCGTCCAGACGCGCCGCTGATCGACATCAAGTTCGTTGTCGAAGGCGATATCCCAACCAACCAGATCATCCAGCGGCTCATCGTGGAAGCGCTCGGCGATTGCGGCGAAGTCACGCGGTTGCTGCTGCCTCAATTCACCCCCGAAGCGCTCTATGAAGGAGGGCTCGTTGTTCTCAGTCGAACGGCAAGCCCCGCGTCGCTGCCGATGCTCGACTGGATGCGCATGCACGGGATGCCCTATGTCTACTACATCGACGACAATTTCTGGGAGTTGAAGGGTGACTCTCGGATCGCGCAGTTCTATCAGAGCGCGCCTGTCCGGCACACGCTGGATAGGTCGATTCGAGAAGCCAGTTATGTCGTCGTGAATGCGCCGCGGCTCGGCGAGTACATTAAGGCGCGCTATCCGAAGGTTCGGATCGTCCAGTTGAATGCGCCGTTTGATTTTTCGCTGATCGATGATCTGCCGGCGCCGACTAAGTCTGCGGACGAAGTGCGCGTGGGCTTTGCGGGTAGCATTACCCGGGCGGACGATTTCATCGAGATCCTCCCCGCTCTCAGGCGCGTGCTTGATACCTATGCACACGTTACGCTCGTGTTCTTCGGCTATTGCCCACCCGAACTGATTGGAATGGAGCGGGTCACGTTTGTGCCACACGTGGCGTCGTATTCTGACTTCATCAAGATGAAGGCATCGTACGGTCTCGATATTGGTCTCGCGCCGATGGCCGATCTCGCGGCGAATTTATACAAGACTAACAATAAGTACCGCGAATATGGCGCGATGCGAATCGCCGGCATCTACACGAACACATCACCGTACAAGGAGAGCGTGACCAATGGAGTAACCGGCATGCTGGTCGACCATAGCGCCGACGCATGGTATCTCGCTCTGGAGAAGCTGATCGTTGACACAGCGTTTCGCAGGCAGATCGCGGAGGCAGCTTATACGGACGTTCGAACACACTATGCACAGGACGTCGTAGCGAAGCAATGGAAGGATTTCCTGCAGAGGGCCGCTGGCGAGTTGCGATCTGCAGACGTTTCGATGAAGACCGGCCGGGCAAGTGTCGCGTTTATAAGAATCCGACGCTGGCTTGGGCATACGAAGATTCGCGCGCTGGTCTGGCGTGCGCGGATTAAGGCGCAAATCGTACGTGCCGGAACATGGTTCAACCGCGTACGCAGTTAATGCGCGAAAGCCACGCCATCAAGCTTGATTGAGCATTCCTGTTTCTGGATTCTTAGCTCGAGGTATTAGATAGAAATGCCGGTCACAGTGCGAGAGCCAGGTAGCCATGGCGCCAGCGTTGGCGCAGTTGTTGTTAGCTACCACCCGGACTTTGTTGTATTCAATACGCTTCTCGAGGCGCTATCCGGGCAAGTCAATATTATATATGTGGTCGATAATGGGTCTGGCGAAGCGGCTCTTGAGGGGTTGCGAGCCCTGATTACAGGCAAAAACGTTGAGGTAATTGCTCTTCCAACTAACCGCGGAATAGCGGCGGCGCACAATATCGGGATTAGCCGCGTTGTGGAGCGAGGTCTTAAGTATGCGCTCCTCTTCGATCAGGATAGTGTCCCAGCGCCAGATATGGTGGTGCGTCTTGTAAGCGCTCACCAGAGCCTTGATGATCAGGGCGCGAACGTGGCGGCGGTCGGCCCTGTCTCGGTGGACCAACGAACTGGGACTCTGGGGAATTTTGCCCGCATTCGGGCTGCTAGTGTTCAGCAAGTGCCGTGTGCCGACACCGATGATGTTATGGAAGTAGATTTCCTGATTTCATCTGGATGTCTGATTCCTATTGATGCCCTCAATGCCATCGGAGGCATGAACGAAGATTATTTCATCGATCATGTCGATACAGAATGGTGCATTCGTGCGCGCGCCGCCGGCTGGCAGCTGTTTGGCGTATGTGGCGCGAAGCTGTCGCACGCGTTGGGTGACAGGGTAGTACGAGTTTGGCTCGGCCGGTGGAGGGAGGTGTCAGTGCACTCACCTTTGCGTGACTACTATATGTTTCGCAACACCGTGCTGATGCTGAGGCAAGTCCCGATGGCATGGAGTTGGCGTGTTGCGCATCTGCGGCGTATCGTGCTGTTTTTTATATTTTTTGGCTTGATAATTGCGCCTCGTCGAGAGCGGATCGCAATGATGATGCGAGGTATCTGGCACGGCCTTATTGGACGGATGGGAAATTACTGAGAATCTATTGTCCTCTTCTGAACAGCAATGCCTAGGGGCAAGAGAATGGACTGCACGCCGCTATCTGCGTGTGCAGCTCTTCCGCAGTCAGTAAGGTTGCGGAAACGACGCTAAACATCTAAGTGCTGCAATCTTTTCGTCGGCACCTGGCAAGGTTTCTTTCAATCATGAGCCCTCGCCCTATGGTCCTAGATCATCTTCCGGGGGGAATTCCCGTGAGTAAACGGTGATCGTGGCGGGGCCATAGTCCACTTTTCTGGCTGCTGTCGATATACCAAGCAGCGTTCATGTGCAGCGGCTCCTTTTGCGATTATCGAGTAATTTCCTTCGGTGTTGAAAAAAATTCCTTAATTTTTGCACGGATAACGCGCTTGGTAGCCATTTTACATTCAGTAGATTTGATTTCTGGGGAAGAATCGCGTAGCGTGCCTTCGGGTCCTTCAGCGGCCGTCGGATAGAATTTTGGGCCCGAGATGTAACGTAACGACTTAGACGCGATATCACTGACAGAAAATGAGAATTTTAGCGATTTCCCCGACGTCCGGATTGAGCGGCGTCGACCAGACCTTCCGCTATCTTTGCACGGGCCTCGCGTCGATGGGCGCTGAGGTCACTGCTGTACTTCCGCCAAACGCCGAAACTAAGAATGATCTTATAGTCGGAGGCGTTGATGTCGAGGAGGTCCGTCATATGCACTGGTGGTTTCCGGTTGGATTCTCAGACGAAGATGTCTCGCGAGCTGTCGATCGGTCTCGGATTAACGTCCGACAACTCCTGCGTATCATTTCTCAAATTAATCCCGACGTTGTTATCAGCAATACCAGTGTTTCGCTCGACGGGGTCATGGCAGCCATGATTTCGGGGACACCTCACGTAACACATTTGCATGCGTTATTCGTGGATAATATTTTTACGCAAATGTCGGCCAGCTTCAAAAATGCTGTGTACGGACTTCTCGCGGGCCCAGGTTCGGCAATGGTGGTTCCCGCAGCCGAAATAAAAAGACAGATCGCTGAACTGGTGCCGCACAGCGTCGACCATATCTTCCCAATTCCGAATGGAATCGACGTCGAACGGTTCCGCCCGGCTCAGCTGCAGCCGTCTGGAGAAACTCGCATCGTTTCTCTTGGTCACTTTAATGATAACAAGAACCAGTTGATGCTGGTAGATGTTGCGCGCGAAATGAAAGAGCGGGGCGTCGACAACTTTAAGTTTGTCTTGGCAGGGCCGGCTGAGACCGTCTATCTTTCGATGCTTCGGAACCGCATCGACGACAACAATGTCACGAACTATTTTGAAATATTGGACGCGCAGTCTGACGTTCTTCCCTTACTGCAATCGTCGCATATCTATACGAATAGCTCGACGACGGAAACCTTTCCCGTTTCTGTACTGGAGGCGATGGCGTCAGGTCTTCCATGCGTTTGCACCCCGACAGTGGGTGCTCGCGAAATTGTTGATTCTGGTGTAACTGGCTATATTGGCCAGAACGTTCGCGAGTTGGCCGACCACCTTATTATGCTCATCAACGATCCTGGAAAACGCAACGATATGGGTCGTGCAGCGCGGGCGAAAATCGAAACACTGTACTCGTCGGAAGTCTTCGCGCGTAAGTTCTTTGACGTCGTGCGACGCGTTGCCGGCTCAAATAGCCTTCGGCCTACACCGTGGCTTGGTAAGGTTTTTTTTGGGAAGCCGTTGCATTTTGACGTTGGGGACGTGAAACGTATTGCAATCATCATTCCGGATTGGTCTCTTACGTCTTGTGTGCTGTTAATTAAAAAGCCTTTCGAATATATCAAGGAAAGAAATTTCGATATTGATGTTTCGGTGTATTCGTACGGCGAAATTCAGAATATCAATTTGGACGAAATTGATCTTCTATACGTCTTTCGTCTATATGTCGATCCTGTTCCTACCCTGGTGAAGCAGGCGAAGTTGAAAGGGATTCCTATAATTTTCGAAACCGATGATAATTACTTTGCTCTGAAATTTGAAGCAGGTGAGGTTGTGCACGGCTCCGTGAGTAACCCGGCGTTGGAAAGCGTATTGGAGGACGCTGACACAACAATTGTCTATTCTCCGACAATGCAAGAGGATGCACTTCGCTTTACGAAATGTGTCACTCGTCTCCGACCGTATCAACTCATCGGCGACACACCGGCCAAGGGCGATAACGGGCAAATAATCGGCTTCATGGGGACGCTGAAGAAGGACGTGGATTTCGAATTTATCGTTCCTGCTCTGCAGCGCTTACTGGAGGAAAGGCCGCACCTACGACTCGAATTCTTTGGTTTCGTACCGGATGCGTTGAGCAACAATCCACGCGTATCTCAGAAGCCGTTCGACCCAAATTATGATAGCTTTATTCGGTTCTTCCGTAGCCGTCGATGGACGGTCGGTTTGGCGCCGCTGGCCGATAATGCATTCAATCGTAGCAAAACAAACAACAAGTATCGCGAGTATTCGGCCGCCGGATATGCTGGCGTGTATTCGAATGTGCCGCCGTACGCAGACTGCGTCATTGATCAGGAAACGGGATTGCTGGTCAACAACGACACTGAAGCTTGGTACGACGCTATTGTTCGGCTACTCGATGATGCAGAGTTGCGATCGAAGATAATCGACAGCGCTTATGATGACGTTAAGAAAACCTATCGATTCAAGGATCATGTTAATAGTAAGCTTGAGATTGTTAGAAAGCTTCTTGACTCGAGGGCCAGGGAGGGCGCCGGTTTAGAAGCGAGGTTCTCGCGCGCTGCAAGGATGGAAAGAACGTGGTCGGCTAAATCCACTAGTCGTCTTTGTTGGCCGGTTACTATTTCAGGAAGACCTTTCCATTCCCTGGTGATGAGTTTTAAGGGGGTGATTGCGGGTATTGAGCTGATTCCGCTTGATTTCATAAAATCTAGCGATTCGGAGATCGGCGTTGAGGTCGTGTACGAGAACGAGATCATCGCTCACGTAACTAAACCCACCGTAAGCATGGAAAGAAAGGAGCTAACTTCGTTTGCCTTTGGTAAGCCTGTGGCCGTTGATGGGGTAGTCGAAATCAGAGTATTTGCGCGATCTCCTGTTGCAAGGACGAAGATAATGGGTGTACTGGGTCGGCGTGGACCTAGGCCTCTGCTGGCATTGTTGCACTAGAAAAACGACCCCTTCATTCAGGGGGGGTGAGCACGGCACCATCTATTTGATTGCAAGGCGCAAAGGCCGGGGAGCATTTTCTGCGGCGGGTCAAGCGAGCCCAAAGGCTCGCAGCCGCATGTGACGTCTTCCTATTCGAGCACTGTAAGGTCCCATCAGCAACTGGGAAAGATATGCCAACAGGCACGCCTCAATAGGCTGGATCTGCGGCGCTAACATCCTCCGTTGGTCCAATCACATCTTGGCAACACGTGAACATTGAGGTTGGCCGCAGCTTCGATTCGTTTTTTAACGTTGATCAATGGCGTCATATCTCACGGGCTTCGTGAGAACTGAAATCGACGATGAGATACTGCTCCTGCGGGGAGCGCCGCTATCAAGCCGACCTCCTCATCCTCTAGGTTTGCAGCAATCCGCTCCTCGCCGAGTTTCTTCCCTCAATGTGAGGCAACGATTCCCCACTGACCCGCGCTGTGCAGAATCAGTTGCGTAGTTCCGGCGCGGCGCATGACAATGCGCATACAACAGAGCGGATTGCGCCAAACCAGACACTCGCAGGTGTATATCACTGCAATCTGCACGGGCTGAGAATTTTGTCTGTGTACCCCGCAAACTTTGCTACACCCTTTGGCTGGTATTTCGCCGGATGGGCACCCCACGTACTTGAGCAGTGATTTGATTGATATGTCCAATATTGGTGTCCGGGACGGTGATGCCGGAGACCACGAAAGCAGTGTCCCGGAAATCACCATCTCCATCGTGAGCCACCGCCAGGCTGCCTTGGTGAGACCGCTGCTCGCGCAATTGCGTGCATTGAGCGCCAAGGCCTCTCTACACGTCATCGTTACGCAGAATCTGCCGGAAGATAGGATTCCGGTCGAGGAATCGGACACATTTCAGGTGACATGGCTCGTGAACGCAGTGCCCGCAGGTTTCGGCGCAAACCATAACGCAGCGTTTGCGCACTGCCAATCCAATTGCTTCTTGGTGCTGAACCCAGATGTCAGGCTGGGCGACGACAGTGTTCTGCGCCTCGTTTCCCACCTCGCAGAACACCCGGGTGTCGTGGGGCCGCGTGTTGTGACGCCCTCGGGCAGTCTTGAGGATAGTGCTCGGCGAGTCCCCACTCCAGCGCGACTGGTTAGGCGCTGGCTACTGCGACGGTTCGAGCCGGATTATGATGCATCGATTCAGTTCCAGCCCGTCGATTGGATTGCTGGCATGTGCATGGCGTTCGATCGCGACAGCTTTTCGAGTGTGGGGGGGTTCGACAACCGGTTTCATTTGTATTGCGAGGATGTGGATATCTGTCTGCGGTTGCAGCTGTCAGGACTCCAGGTTTCCTGGCTGCAATCGGCCGTTGTAGTGCATGATGCGCAACGGGCAAGCCATCGCAAATGGCGTTACCTCGTCTGGCATCTGCAGAGCATGGCTCAGCTAATGACGTCGGTTGCCTATTGGCAGTTCCGCCTCCGCGGGCGACATTTTTCCTAATTCGATCTTCTATGTTCGACTTCTTTTGGGTGCCGGCAACCTCGGCCCTGGTGACGGTGATCGCTGTCTTGCTGCTGCGCCCTCTGGCCAAGCGCGGTGGTCTGCTGGACCGTCCGGGCGGCCGCAAGCGCCATGATGGCGATGTCCCACTGGTTGGCGGTCTTGCGATTCTGATCGCAGTGAGCGTTGGAGCCATTCTTTTTATGCGATCGCAGGGCTATTACGTTGCCTTGTTTGGTGGCTTGGGTGTTTTGGCTTTTGTTGGCTTGATCGATGATCTCAAAGGAATGTCTCCTTTGACCAAGCTCGGTGCGCAATTGTTCGCCGGTGTATTGATGACTTCGTGGGGCGGGGTTTTCCTGATGTCGCTGGGCGATCTCTTGGGAAAACGGGATGTCGATCTCGCAAACTGGGGGATCCCGCTGACGCTATTTGCAGTAGTCGCTGTTATCAATGCGGTCAATATGTCGGACGGGCTTGATGGGCTCGCCGGCGGGTTGTCTGCCATCGTAGTGGGCTGGCTCGCTTATCTTGCGGGGGAGGTCGGTAACAACGCCGCTCAGCGGATCTGCATGGTACTAGCCGGCGCGCTGGTTGGCTTCCTGGTGTTCAACATGCCTAACCCGTTGCGCCGCAGTCGGCGCGTATTTTTGGGGGATGCCGGAAGTCTTATGCTCGGCTTGGCGATTGTCTGGTTTGCGGTCGAGTTGTCGCAGCGTGCGTACAATTCCGGACGGCATGTGCCGCCTGTCGTGATGCTGTGGGTGGTCGGGGTGTTACTGATCGATTTGCTTGCCGTGGTGACGCGTCGCGTGTTTTCCGGACGGAACCCTTTGTCGGCCGATCGAACACACTTGCATCACATCCTTTCACGTATGGGTATGTCGCAGAATGCGGTTATCTGGGCGATTCTGGGTGGTAACGCAATCCTAGGTTTGATCGGCGTGGTGGCTTGGAAGCTTGGTGTGCCAGAGTCTTGGATGTTCCTGTCACTGCTCATTTTGACCGTGCTACATCTATTGATCATGAGCAACGCGTCGCTGTTTTTGCGCCGCGGGCGAAGGCTCTTTTCACGATGGCATAGGTAAGTCAGTGCTTCTGTAATCAACGCCCGCGCAATAGCCCTTTCATCATGCTAAAAGCGGTAGCAATCCATAGGCGTATCGAGCGCTGGGCCAACGCCTCCTTCAGGAGGATGCCTGCCGTCCCGTAATAACCCTCCCTTCGCCCCTTGGCTTGGCCCTGATGCACTCGATAGCGCAACAACGGCTCGGCCAGATTGGCGAACCTGATAGATGGGTCGCGCATAAGACGCAACCACAGGTCAAAGTCCTCGCAATATCTGACGCCTTCATAGCCACGGGCCCGTAGCAAAATTTCTTTACGAACCATTACGGTTGGGTGACAAAGCGCAAGGCGAAAAGGGAGAGCGCGACGAATGGCTAGGTCGGTTACTGGCAGCTTGCAAATACCGGATTCCGCGCCGAAGCGCTCGAACCAACTGCCTACCACGGCGACGTCCGCATGCGCATGCAGAAACTCCAATTGTTTCTGCAAACGCTCTGGATGCGCAACGTCGTCAGCATCCATACGAGCCACATACGCCCCCCTCGCTTGCATCAGCGCATAGTTGAGATTGAACGGCAGTTGTGCAATGCTGGTCTGGAACGCACGCACGCGTGAGTCGGTGCTGGCGACTTCTTGAATGACATGCCATGTCCGGTCGGTGGATCCATTCTCGACCACGATGCATTCAAGAGTGAGGTGCGACTGATGCAGAATGCTCTCGATCGCTTCCGCGATGTGCGCTTCGGCGTTATGCGCGCATAGCAGTACGGAAATCAATGGCGAGTCGGATGCCTGCGTGTCGTACATGATGGAAGCACGGTTGCTTGCGGTGAGTGGTGCGTGTCAGCGTGCACCAAACCCGGTCAGGATCGTCTGGATGGTTTTCGCGCCAATCAACAGATCGAGGGCCAAGGAGCAATGTTTGACGTAATACAAGTCATAGCTCAGTTTGGTTACTGTTTCCTCGTCGTTGCTCACATAGCCCTGTTGGACCTGTGCCCATCCTGATAATCCCGGGCGCACGAGATGGCGATACGGATAGAACGCAATCGTGTCTGAAAAGCGTTTGACCATAGGGACCTGCTCTGGCCGAGGGCCGATCATGCTCATGTCGCCCTTCAGGACGTTCCAGAGTTGTGGTAGTTCATCAAACCGATATTTGCGGATCAAGCGACCTACGCGCGTAACGCGTGGATCGGCGTCCGCTGCAAACTGAGCTGGCGCGGCTTCATCCATTCTCATGCTGCGGAACTTATACATTGTGAACGGGGCACCATATAGGCCGGCGCGCGCTTGCCTGAAGATCGCTGGCCCCGGCGACTCCAGTCGAATCGCAAAGGCCACGACGAGCGCTAGCGGTAAGGCAATAGGGAGCAGTACCAAAACGGAGGCCACGTCGATGATGCGTTTCATGAGGCCGTAGAAATAGTGATCTGCGTAGTCGTCCAGGAAGTTGTCGTCGATATGTGAGAGGCCGACGCGACCGGTCAAGAGTTCCGATAGCTTCTCGATCGAATAGATGCGGACGTGGCTTAGTTTGAGCCGGGCCAGGGTGCGTGTACGTTCCGGGTCGGAGGCGGAGAATCGGTCGACCAGTAGACCGTCACAGCCGACGGCTCCGTCCAACGATTCCAACTGCCGCAACTGACAAGATGAGCGCGCAGCCCGTGTGCCGGCTGCCATGAGCAATTGTTGCAGATGGTCGAGGTCGCTTTGGTTGGTATACCCGTAGACCGGAACGTATTGTTCTACGTAGTTGCGGTAGCCCTTCTGTATCCACAGCAGAGTCGTCACGTAACCCAGGAGGACGGCGCCTCGAGAGTAGTCCAAGTGGAATATCGCAAATAACACTAACAGGCAGATGAACGGCACCAATGTGACCGTCACCACAATACTGTTGCCCTCGATAGGCGGAATGTGAAGCGTGTTGTCTAGCAGTACAAAGGAGAGCCAGTAGGGGGCCATTGTCCAGAGAACCGTTTGTGCGAACACTGGCGTTACCCAACCCAACTGGTGAGCGAACATCGCTATAGCGAGATTGAGCGCGATGGTCACGTGGCCTGCGATCGCCCAGCCGAACATCCGGCCGCGTCGCCTGGCGGTCTCCGATCCGGTCGAATGGAACATGCGTGAGAGGAAGTTCATGGCAGACGACGGACTGGCAATTGTGACCTGCGTTGGTGTTGCGAGTCTTGCAAGACTTGCTGGTAGAGAGAGTAGGTACGCTCGACCATGTCGGAAGCGTTGAATAGCGTTTCGTACCGGCGCCGCGCGGCCGCACCGAGGGATTGCCTAAGTTCCGCGTGGGTGCAGAGTATATGTAGCGCATCTTGAACCGCGATTGTGTCATGGTGGTTGACCAGCCACCCAGATTCTCCATGCACGATTAACTCGCGAATACCCGGTAGGTCGCTGGCTAGTATGGGCAATCCAGCTCGCATCGCTTCCAGGATAGAAATCGGCAGGCCCTCATGGTCGGATAAGAGGACGAACAGCTGTGCCGTGGCCAGGACTTCGTGAACATTCTGGATATTGCCGGTGAATATCACTGGCACGGTGCACTCTGCTGCAAGCACTTCCAGGCTGGCTCGCAGCGGTCCGTCGCCAACCAGAACCACGGAGGCGTGCGAGGGGAGGGCCCCGCTGGCGGCTGCCCGAATTAGTACATCCGGACGCTTCGGCGCCGCCAACCTCGCGGTCATGATGACCCGGGTGAGTGTCGATCCGGCATTGCCCCGTGGGCCGATATCGCAAATACCGTTGCGGATTACATGAACCCGTGTTTGCCGAATCGGCAGAGCTGAGGCCATGCGGGCCTCAGCTTCGGATACGCAGATCATCTGGGTCGTCAACGGCGCCAGAATGAACTCCGCCAGTCTGGCGGCCCAACGTTGAGGCCATGGTGCAGCCGCCTTGAATCCGAACCCGTGAACGGTGTAAATGACCGGTATTTTCAGGCGGGCGCCCACTAAACGTGCAACCGCACCCCCCTTTGCGCTGTGCGCATGAATCAGGTCTGGCCGATTCGCACCCAGTACGGTACTCACACGCCGTACCGTACGCAGCAAATGGATAGGGGACAGCGAGTTGTTCAACGCGTCAATGCGACACGTGGCAGCCCCCTGCGCGGCCATTTGCCCGAATAGAGGGCCTTCGCCCCCTGCTAGGAGGACGGCATCGAGGCGGTCGCATATACCAGCATAGAGATCGCGTACGTGCGTTTGCGCGCCGCCGATCTCACTTTCCGTGATGACATAGGCCACTCGTGGCCGCCGCTCAACTGACATGCTCACGACTTGAACAGTCGAACCGGCGTCAGCAGTTGCTGTTTCACCCACGCACGTAACTTGTACTGCCACGGAATCCAACTGCCGTTGAAATGGTGCATGCTGTACGACCCAGGCCGGTAGTTGCAGAATGTATGGGTCGGATAGATATGTAGGTCGTCGCCAACGACCTGTTCAATGTCATCTAAGCGTACGCCATGGCGCTCGATCAGGTTGGCCGTGATTCGGCGGGTATTCGTGTAGAGCGATGCCGAGCCGTCCTTGCTCGAGAGAAACGCTGCCTCGTCGTATTCACCGAGCAGTTCACGAATCCACGGGTGATCTTTCTCGGCACCCATCACCGCGGTGATAGGCGAGAGCGCGCCCTTGAAGTTTTCGAAGCCGGTGAACGCCCGGTGTCCAAGAAAACGGTCGAATGAGCGGAATACTTCGACGTCGGTGTCCAAATAGATGCCGCCTTGCGTAGCTATCGCATGGAGCCGCACATAGTCGGAGACAAACGCCCACTTGCGTGCGTTGTACGCTTGTCTTACATAAAGGTTTGCCTCAACATCAAAGCGCTGCTCATTCCATTCCACGATTTCGTAGTCGGGGAGGTGACGGCTCCAGGAGGCCATGCACTGTTCGATCAGCGCGCTCTTGGGGGCGCCTCCGAACCAGCAGTAGTGGATAGTTTTCGGAATCATGCCTGCGGATCGGAAGATAACTTGCGGACGACTATAACCAGCGCAAGGAAATGGACGAGATAGGCCCCGAGGCAGCTTGCGAGCATGCCGTGGGCGCCATGGAACCTTCCGGCGGTCGCTGCGAGGCCAAGATATGCCAGAGTCCAGGTAGCATTGCATACAGCGGCGGCCCGCATGGCGTTGTGTGTGACTAGGAAGTTGCCCAGCAGCCCGTTGATCGAGAAAAAGAAACCCGTGACGGCTGCAATACGGAAGATGTCCGCTGCGTCTTGAAATTTGGGGCCATAGAGCAGCGCGATCGACGGTGCAATCATGACAAATGCAATACAGAGCAACATGATGCCGGTGAGCACGGGGAACACTCCGCGGTGTGCCCAAGCCATCATCGCCCGGCTCCCTTGCTGATGCATCACGCTGGTCAGCATAGGGAGTAGGGTGCCGGCCAGGGCCGTAGGCACGAAGGCGATCAGTTGTACCCAGAGCAGGCCCGTCTGGAACCAACTGACCTCGATGGCGTTACGCCCGACAGAGTCGAGGATCAGCAGTGCAACTGTGTGAGCAGGAAAAACCACGAGCGTTGCAGCGGATGCAGGGATAAAGAAGCCTGCAATGTCGCCCAGTGCCCTCCAGGCTCCCGTCCACTGCAAGTACATGCCATGCGATTTCAACAGGCGCCCGAGCATCAGGTGATTAAGGAACGCGACAAGCATGTTGCCGGCGACCCACGCCAGTAGAAATGCGGAAAATGAGCCTGTGCGCGCTATGGCGAACTGTAGTGCCAAGCTTGCGGCACCCGACAGCGTTTGCACCAGCGCCGAAGTGCGAAATGCTTGCAAACCGGCAAATATGCCACCCTGCACGCTGATCAGCACAGTAGTGATCAGCAGGCCGCTGAGCGCGACGATCTGCCCGTATTTGGTTTCGTCTTTGAGCAGCAGACCGGCAATCGGCTCACTGGATACACACAACAATAGCGCGAGCATGGCGCTGCACGTCACGCTGCCCAACAGGATGCCGGACATAACCTTGCTGCAACGTTGCTTGTCGGTGGCGGCCAGTTCGGCGGTAAAGCGCGTGGCCGCGAGCCCCAGGCCAAACGAGGCGACGGTGAACAACGTCGTCAACGCGTTCTGCAGGGTGTTGAAGTCGGCGTACTCGGAGTTGGTCAGCAAGTGGGCAAGATAAATGGACAGCGCCAGGGAGACGCCTCGATAGACCGCGTTGGCCCAAAGGTTCCAGAACGTGCCTGCCATCAAGCGGGTGAGTGCTGGGCGGGAGGTGGTGGTCTCCGGCTGCATGAGTCTTATCGCAGGGACTCAGAGAGCACGGTGGCGATGCGCTGCGAGGCGAGCCCGTCCCCGTATGGATTGGCCGCGCGGGCCATGTCCGAGTATGCCGTTGCATCATCATATAGGCGGTTGACCTCTGCACAAAGCTTGGCGTGTGTAGTGCCCACCAATCGCGCGACACCCGCCGCAATGGCTTCGGGGCGCTCAGTGGTGTCACGCATCACTAAGACCGGCTTCTTAAGCGATGGGGCCTCTTCCTGAATGCCTCCACTGTCGGTCAGCAGCACATGCGCTCGATTGAGCAGGTAGACAAACTCGAGGTAGTCGACTGGCTCAATCAAGTGCACGTTCGGACGGGCTGCTAACAGCGACTCCACTGGGCCCCGGATGTTCGGATTGAGGTGGACTGGGTAGACGATCTCGATGTCATCCCGCACCGATAGATCGCGCAGCGCAAGGCATATATTGCGGATACCGTCGCCAAAATTTTCACGGCGGTGGCCGGTTACCAGTAGGAGCCTGCGATCGGAGTTGAGAAAATCGAATTGCGCTTCCATTCGCTGGCGCAGCGATATGTCCTGCGCCAGCTTGTCGCTGATCTGGAGTAAGGCGTCAATGACAGTGTTGCCGGTCACCCAGATATCGTTCGGGGAAACGCCTTCCGTGAGTAGATTGTTTCTACTTTGCTCCGTTGGCGCAAAATGCCACGTAGCTAGGGTGCCGGTGATGTGTCGATTTTTTTCTTCAGGCCATGGCGAATAGCGATTCCGCGTACGAAGGCCTGCTTCGACGTGTGCCACGGCAATCCGTTCGTAAAAAGCCGCCAGGGAGGCCGCCATGGTTGTCGTCGTGTCCCCGTGTACCAGGACGACATCTGGGCGAAACTCGCCCAGCACCGGGCGTATGCCTTGCAGAACGTTGCAGGTAAGGTCCGTCAGGCTTTGATCAGGCTGCATCAGGTCGAGGTCATAGTCGGGAGTGATACCGAAGACGTCGAGTACCTGATCGAGCATATGGCGATGCTGCGCCGTCACACACATACGGACATCTAAGCCCTGGACAGCTCGTAACGTTTGGTAGACCGGCGCCATCTTGATGGCTTCGGGTCGCGTTCCGAATACGAGGAGAATTTTCTTCATCAGGCCGAGTGGATCGTGAGAGACGGACGGCTACGCCGCAATTAACCCGACATTATATCGTTGACGTGACTGGCGAACGTCCTGTGCTGGGGCGCTTGGCCGGCGTTACCAAGTCGATCCGTCGCAGCGTTTACAATCGGCAATATTGAACATTCTTCCCGTACACCCATGAGCAGCATCAACCCCACCATCTTCAAAGCCTACGACATCCGCGGCATCGTCGGAAAAACCGTCGATGCAGAAACCGCGCGCCTGATCGGCCGCGCCTTCGGCTCCGCAGCACGTGCCAAAGGCGAATCCGCCGTCGTCATCGGCCGCGACGGTCGCCTGTCGGGCCCTGAGCTGCTGGCGGCGCTGGCGGACGGTCTGCGCGCGAGCGGCGTCGATGTGATCGATCTGGGTCTTGTGGCCACGCCGATGGTCTACTTCGGCACGAACATCGAATTGGCGGGCGTCGCGCCACGTCGGGCGTGATGGTCACGGGCAGTCACAATCCGCCCGATTACAACGGCTTCAAGATGGTGCTGGCGGGCCAGGCCATCTACGGCGAACAGATTCAAGCATTGCGCACGCGCATCGAGCAGGGCGATTTCACGGAAGGCGCGGGCGATTACGTCCAGGTGGACATCCGCCAACAGTACATCGACCGAATCGTCTCGGACGTCAAGGTGAGCCGCCCGATGAAGATTGCCGTGGACTGCGGCAACGGCGTGGCAGGCGCCTTTGCGCCGGAGCTGTTCCGTGTGATGGGCTGCGAGGTGACGGAGTTGTTCTGCGAGGTGGATGGCCATTTCCCGAACCACCATCCGGACCCGGCCCACGTCGAGAACCTGCAGGACCTCGTGCGCACGCTGCAGACCACGGACTGCGAACTCGGCCTCGCGTTCGACGGCGACGGCGACCGCCTGGGCGTGGTGACCAAGGACGGCCAGGTCATCTTCCCCGACCGCCAGTTGATGCTTTTCGCGCAGGAAGTCCTGTCGCGCAACCCGGGCGGCGAAATCATCTTCGACGTGAAGTGCACGGGCAAGTTGGCGCCGTTCATTCGTGAGCACGGCGGCAAGGCCACGATGTGGAAGACGGGCCATTCGCTCGTCAAGGCGAAGCTTAAGGAAACGGGCGCTCCGCTGGCCGGCGAGATGAGCGGCCACATTTTCTTCAAGGACCGCTGGTACGGTTTCGATGACGGGCTTTACACGGGTGCGCGCCTGCTGGAAATTGTCTCGCGCCTAGCCGACCCGAGCGCCACGCTCAACGCGCTGCCGAACTCGCACTGCACGCCTGAGCTGCAACTGAAGTGCGCCGAGGGCGAATCCTTCGAACTGCTCGACAAGATCAAGGCCAACGCCACGTTTGCCGGCGCGAAGGAAGTCAACCGCATCGATGGCGTGCGCGTGGAATACGAAGATGGCTTTGGCCTGGCGCGTCCGTCGAACACCACGCCGGTCGTGGTGATGCGCTTCGAGGCTGACAACGATGCCGCGATGGCGCGCATCCAAGGTGAATTCCGCCGCGTGATCCTGGCCGAGAAGCCGGACGCGCAACTGCCGTTCTGATCGCACGGTCCGCACTCATGAAGTTGGGGGAAAGGGTGACGGCATGCGTGTGCTGATCGTCAAGGTATCGTCGCTTGGCGATGTGGTCCATTGCACGCCGGTCGTGGCCGATATTCTGCGTGCGTATCCGGATGCCGAAATCGACTGGGTAGTCGAGGAGGGTTTCGCCGGCATCGTCCGCATCGTGCGTGGCGTGCAGGGCGTGATTCCGTTTGCGTTGCGGCGGTGGCGCAAGTCGCTGGGCTCCGGCAAGACTTGGGGCGAGGTGGCGGCGTTCCGTCGCGCATTGCGTGCAAAGTCGTACGATGCGGTGCTCGAGACGCAAGGTCTGATCAAGACGGCACTCGTCGCGGCGCAGGCCAAACTGGCGCCGGGTGGTTTCGTTGCGGGCTTCGGCAATCGGACGGAAGGCGCCGGCTATGAGCCGCTTGCGAAGCTGTTCTACCAACGCAAGGTCGAAATGGAACCGCACATCCATGTGGTCGAGCGCTCGCGCCGTATGGTGGCGGAGGCGCTGGGTTACGCGCTGCCCGACACCATCGATTTTGGTTTGCAGCCGCCGGCCGACTTGCCGTTCAATCTGCCACGTCCGTACGTGGCGCTGGTGCATGCGACTTCGCGCGCCGACAAAGGGTGGCCGCTGGAGGCGTGGGTGGACGTTGCACGCGCGCTGCTTGCACGCGATTACGCCATCGCCTTGCCGTGGGGCAGTGAGACCGAGCGACGCACGAGTGAATCCATCCGCGAAGCCATCGTTGCGGCGGTGCCGGGTACGGTCGGACGCGTCGTAATTCCGCCGCGCATGTCGCTTCCCGATGTGACGGCGTTTCTTGATCAAGCGGCTGCGGTAATAGGTGTGGACACCGGTCTTGTACACATTGCAGCCGCGCTGTGCAAACCGACCGTGGCGCTCTACAACTTCACCACGTCGTGGCGCACCGGCGGTTATTGGACGCCGAACGTGCACGACATCGGCAACGCTGAAGCCCATCCCACCAGCGCGCAGGCGCTTGATGCGCTGCGTGCGCTGAGTGTGCTCTGATGCTGCGCCTCCTGTATCGCTGGTTGTGGCGCATCGCGCTGCCGTTCGCATTGCTGCGCCTGTGGTGGCGCGGTCGCAAGGAGCCCGGTTATCGACAGCACGTCGGCGAGCGGCTCGGCTTCTACCCGCCGCGTCCGAATCCGGATCGTCCGTTGCTGTGGGTGCATGCCGTGTCCGTTGGCGAGACACGCGCCGCACAGCCGCTCATCGATGCGCTGTTGGCGCGTTTTCCGCACCACGCGGTCCTGCTGACGCACATGACGCCGACGGGCCGCCGCACCGGCGCCGAATTCGCGGCGCAACGCAGCGGTCGCG
This sequence comes from Ralstonia sp. TCR112, assembly GCF_007997035.1. Classification (GTDB taxonomy): domain Bacteria; phylum Pseudomonadota; class Gammaproteobacteria; order Burkholderiales; family Burkholderiaceae; genus Ralstonia; species Ralstonia edaphi. The sequence continues at coordinate 54,724 of NZ_VOSS01000075.1, forward strand.
TCATCCAGGCGTATCTTCCGTACGATTTGCCGAGCGCAGTCGATCGGTTTCTGCGCCATTTCCAGCCGCGCCTCGGCTTGCTGATGGAGACCGAGATCTGGCCGGTGCTGATCGACCGCGCCTATACGGCCGGTGTGCCGATGGTGCTCGTCAACGGGCGCCTGTCTGCGCGCAGCCACCGGCGTACCGCACGTCTTGGCGATGCAGCCCGCCAGACGTACGCGCAACTCGCCGCGGTACTGGCCCAGACGCCCGACGATGCCGATCGCTACCGTTCGCTTGGCGTGCCGCGCGTGCGCGTGACGGGCAACCTGAAGTTCGACATCACACCGCATGTGGACCAAATCATGGCCGGCCGCGCGCTTCACGATGCGCTGCGTGGCCGATCGGCATGGGTGGCGGCCAGCACGCGCGAGGGCGAAGAGGCGCTGCTGTTGGATGCCTGGCAGGCGCATCGCGCGCAGCATGTGGGGCGCCGGCACGCGTTGTTGATTCTCGTGCCGCGTCATCCCCAGCGTTTTGATGAAGTGGCCCAAGCTGCAGAACGCGCAGGCTTGCGGGTGGTGCGTCGCAGTGCGTTGTCGGTGTCGGCGGCGGGGGTGGCAGAGGTCGATGCGCTTGCCGATGCTGACGTGCTGCTCGGGGATTCGATGGGCGAGATGGCGTTGTATTACGCGGCTGGTGAAGCGGCGTTTATCGGCGGCAGCCTGCTCCCGCTGGGTGGGCAGAACTTGATCGAGGCTTGCGCGGTTGGCACGCCCGTTGTCATCGGCCCGCATACGTTTAACTTCGCGCAGGCGACACGCGATGCCGTCGCAGCAGGTGCGTGCGAGCAGGTAGCAGATGCCGCTGCGGTGATACGTGTGATCGACGCGTGGCTCTCGGATGCCGATGCGCGCGAGAACGCATCGCGTGCCGCGCTGGCGTTTGCGGCCACACACGGAGGTGCAACGGCGCGCACGGTAGAAGCGGTGGCGTCGTTGGTCTTGCCCACGTTGTAAGGCGGCGCACCTCCGGCACGAAAAGTGCGAACTCATGGCGGGCCGGGCAGACTAACGGCTCTTCATGTGGTTTGCATTCCGTCACTGTTCACGACCCGTTCATGTCCCAACCGAATCGTCCCAAGCCGAGCCTGTTGCAAACGCCGCGCCGCGTGGTGCTGACCGCCGTGGCGCTGGCCGCGATGACCGCCGCCACCATCATCGGTGCCGGCTGCATGACACCGACGCCTTCATCCGCGCCGTCTTCGGCGGCCCCCGTTGCCGCATCAGCGCCGGTCGCTGAAACCAAACAGACGCCCGCCAATGCAACGCCCAATCCGGGCCAGGCGACGCTGGCGCAAGCGCAGGGCGAAGGCCGCTCGCGCTTTGTGCTGGTGCGTTGGCAGGAGTCGGGCGCCGCGCCCAAGGAATTGCCTTCCGCGGAAGGCGACGACGCTGATCCCGCTACGCAGCCGATTTCCATCGAATTCAGCGCCGGCCTGGAGGCAGCCAACGGCGTGGTGTCCGGCTATTCGGGCTGCAATCGCTTCTCGGGGCCGTATGAGAAGCTGGCCTCCGGCATGCGGTTCGGCAATCTCGTGTCGACGCGCATGGCGTGCGACCCGGCCCGCATGGAGCTGGAGACAGCGTTCCTGGAGGCGCTCAAATCACCGCTGGCGACCGTCGGTATGCAGCCGTCGGCCAACGGCAAGCAGGGCCGCCAGGTCATCTGGAAAACGAGCAGCGGCGCGCTGCTGCAGTTTGCCGAGCGGCCTCTGCCACCGCGCGGCCAGACCCACTGATCAGCGTTTGGCGGATTTGCCGGCAGGTTTCGCCGATTCAGGTTTGGCGCTTGCCGGCGGCAACGCGGTGATATCGCTCGAGCCGTTGGCCGTGAGCAGCGTGTTCACCTGGATCACGTCTGCCTCGGTCAGCGAGCCGGCGGCGGACTTCAGCCGCAGCCCGTTGACGATGGTGTCGTAACGCGCGCGGGCCAGATCGCGGCGTGCCTGAAAGAGCTGCGCCTGCGAATTCAGCACATCGGTGCCGATGCGTACGCCCACACCGTAGGCGAGCTGATTGGAGTCGTACGCCGTGCGCGCCGACAGCTCGGCCGCTTCCAGTGCTTTCACCTGCGCCAGTCCGGCAATGACGCCGATATAGGCTTGCCGCGCGCCTTGTTCGGCAGAACGGCGGGCGAACTCAAGATCGTTTGCGGCCTTGGTTTCCAGCGCGATGTTTTCACGCACGCGCGACTGGATCGCACCGCCTGCAAAGATCGGGATCGACACCTGCACGCCAATCTGTGAACTGTCAAAGCGCGCACCGCCCGGCAGCGACGGCAGGTATTGGTTGCCGCTGGCATTGGTGTGACCGGTCTGCGCCACGAGGTCGACCGAAGGCAGGTGGCCCGCGGTGGCTTTCTTCACATCGCGCTCTGCACTTTGCAGGTTGTATTGCGCCAGTGCCACCTGCAGGTTGCTGCTGCGCGCCTGGTCCACCCAAGGTTCCGCTGAAGCAGGCTCCGGCTGGGGGATCGTGACGCCTGGACGCACGCCGGCCAGCGTGCCAACGGGTTCGCCAATGATCTGCTTGAGCGCTGATTGCTTGATCTCGAAGTCGCTGCGTGCGGCGATGACGCTGGCGTCGATCGCGTCGCGACGTGCCTGCGCGTCGTTCGCGTCGGTGATGTTGGCGTTGCCGACGTCGAAGTTGCGGCGCGCCTGTTCGTATTGCTGCTGGATCGCATCGCGCTGCGCGGTGGCGAGCTGCAGCGTGTCCTGGGCGTTGAGCACGTCAAAGTAGGCCTGCGCCGTGCGCGTGATCAGGTCGAGCTGCGCCTGCGCCAGCGAAGCCTCGGCGGCTTGCGCGGCAATCTCGCCTTGCTTGTAGGTTTCCCAGCGGTCCCAACGGAAGAGCGGTTGCGACAGCGACAGCGTCCAGCCCGTCGACGAGAACGTCTTGTTGAATTCAGCCGGGGCGGTTTGATCGAAGATGATGCGCGTGGAACTCCAGGCGCCGCCGATCTGCGGCAGCAACCCGGCGCGGCCCTGCGTGAGCTTTTCGCGTTGCGCCAGCGACTGCGCACGCGCCGATGCGAATTGCGGATCGTTGGCCAGCGCGGCGCGGTAGGCGGAGAGCAGGTCGGTTGCAGCGGCCGTGTTCGGTTGGGACTGCGCCCACGCGAACATCGGCATCATCGAACAGCACAGCACAACAAGCGAACCGCGCGCGGCCATCCGCGTACGGCTACTGCGAGCAACAGTCATAAAGCCCCCGAGCGAGGAGGAAACGTTCGCGTTCGGAAGGCAGCGCGGGCGCGTCAGACCCTGTTCAGTGCCTGTGGAGCGTGAACAGGGCTTTGCCCGGCGGCGGCTTCCCCAATCAGTACGTCGCCATCTGCGGGTCCACCTGGTTAGCCCAGGCATGGACGCCGCCTTGCAGGTTGTAGACGCGCGCAGCATCAAAGCCGGCACGTTGAATCAGAAACTGCGCAACCTGCGCGCTGCGCCCGCCGTGGTGGCAGATGCAGACGATGTCTTGGTCAGCATTCAGCTCGCTGGCACGTGCCGGGATCTGGTCCATCGGGATGTGCGTGATGCCGGGAATGGCACAGATTTCCACCTCCTCCGTCCAGCGCACGTCGAGCAGGACGGGCTTCGCGCGCGATGCGTCGGCGAGCCATTGAGCGAGGGCGGTGGGAGCGAGCTGTTGCATGATGATTGGGGGCCGAGTGATCAGAAGCGGAAGGGCGACGGTGCGGGAACGCCCACCAGCGGCGTCACGTAGGTCTCGAACAGGTTGCGCGTCTGATATTCGGTGTTGGAGATGCGCGTGATGAGCTGCGCTTCCATGATTGGCGCGCCGCCCACGAAAATCGACAGCCGACCACCCACCTTGAGCTGCTTGAGCAGCGCCTCCGGCACGGCGGGCACCGAGCCCGACACGCAGATGACGTCGTAGACGCCATCGCCCCAGCCTTGCGCGCCGCTGGCTTCGACCACGTCGACATTGGTGACGCCGTTGCGCGAGAGATTGTCGCGAGCGAAGGCGACGAGTTCCGGCACGATGTCGAGCGTGGTGACCTGGCGGCCGCGATGGGCGAGCAGGGCAGCCATGTAGCCGGAGCCAGCACCGACTTCCAGTACGTCTTCGTGCTTGCGCACGGCCAGCTCTTGCAGCACGCGAGCTTCAACGCGCGGCGCCAGCATGTTCTGGCCGCCGGCCAGTGGGATTTCCATGTCGACGAAGGCCAGCGCGCGGTAGGCCTCGGGCACGTAGTGTTCGCGCTTGACCACCGCCAGCAGGTCGAGAACGTCGGTATCGAGCACGTCCCAAGGACGGATTTGTTGCTCGATCATGTTGAACCGGGATTTTTCGATGTCCATGGGCATGCCTTCCACGCGGAGCGAGTGATGCAAATGAGGGTTTGACGACAAACCCGGCATTTTAGCAAGTCCGGAGGACACTCCGGCAGACGTTGTCATGACGACGCGCCTTCATCGGCGCTGCCGGCGTTCTCGGGCCGCATGCGCCAAGGCTGCGCTGTGAGGGCAGGTGGAGACGGAATCACAGCGCCCATCACCGGATTGCGCAGCACGCCGTGCAGCAGCAGCGACACGACGTGTGCGATGAACGCCTTCGGTTCCAGCTCCCGGTGCGAGCAGGGGCCGAACGAGTGCTTCCACATCATCAGGAAGATCATCGGCGCGACCATCGTCAGCGTGGTGAGATCGACGTTGACGTCGCGGAATTCGCCGCGTGCCATGCCGCGTTCGAGGATGCGCGCGAACAGGCGGTCGCAGCGCTCGATGACTTCTTCGTGGTAGTACTGCGCCAGATCGGGAAAGTTGCCCGACTCGGCCATCAGCAGCTTGGTGAGACCCGAAGCCGGCGATTCGCCGATGAGTTCCCACCAGCCCATCAGGATCTCGTGCAGCAGCGCTTCGCTGGTGCCGTCAAAGCTGTCGATCAGGGCTTCGCCCTCGGCCAGCGCGGGCACCAGGTTTTCCTGCACGACGGCCTTGAACAGCTCTTCCTTGTTGGCGAAGTATAGGTAGACCGTGCCTTTGGACACCCCGGCGGCCGATGCCACGTCTTCCAGCCGCGTGGCCGCATAGCCGCGCGCCACGAACAGGCTCAGCGCGGCGGCGACCAGTTCCTGGGGGCGGGCCTCTTTGCGGCGCGTCCAGCGTTTGGAGGAAGACTCGGAATCTTGATCAGTCACGGCGGTAGGGCATCGGTCAGTGTGCACGGTCACTGACTCACGGATAACTTACTTTCGGGTCATTAATGTACGCATGCGGCGGGAGCGGGTCAAGCGGCATCGGCATTGTCAATCAGACTGGGCCTCGATTGTGCTGGTGCACAATAGCGGCTTCCGCCCTGATTTCACTCACTCGGCCAGCATGGACTGTCGACCTCATTGCGGCGCGTGCTGCATCGCGCCTTCCATTTCCAGCCCCATTCCCGGCATGCCGAACGGCAAGCCGGCCGGCGTGCGCTGTGCGCAACTGGATGAGGCCAACGGTTGCCGCATCTTCGGCCAGCCGGAACGTCCGGCGGTCTGCAGCAGCCTGCAGCCTGAGCCCGAGATGTGCGGAGGCTCGGCCACGCACGCCATGCAGTTTTTGACCCGACTTGAAATCGCTACCGCAGCGCGCTGATTTGTCATGACCGATTCCACGAAACCTGCTGCCCGCTCCAACCGCGTCCGCTGGTGGGCGGGTGCGGCCGCCGTTGCCGTGGCCATTGCCGTCACGCTTGTGGCTTGCATGCCGACCGGCTGGACCGGCGACGGATACACCTTTTCGCGCGGCCAGATGCAGGACGCTTTGGCGCGCAAGTTTCCGTTCCAGCGGCGCTTTCTCGGCTTCTTTGACGTGACGCTGTCGAGCCCGCAGGTGTCGCTCGACCCTGCGCGCAATCGCATCGCCATCCAGGCGGATGCCGTGGTGCAGAGCGGGCTGTTCCGCCAGCCGCTGACGGGTCCGCTGGCTGTCTCCAGCGGCCTGCATTACGACGCCCCCACGCGTTCGATTCGCTTGGATCAGCCGACTGTCGATCGCTTCGACCTGCAGAACGTGCCCGGCGGTATCGGCCCGCAGATCAGCTCGATCGGGTCCTTGATTGCGGGCCAACTGCTCAATGACTACGCCGTCTACACGTTCAAGCCCGAACAGTTGAAAGTGGCTGGCATTGCCGTAGAGCCCGGTACAATCACGGTTTTGCCCGAAGGCGTGCACGTTCAGGCAAAGCGGCCCTGAGTTCTGCTGCACGCCCAGCGCTTCGTTTTCTTTTTCCCTCTTTGCTTACTGCATGGATATCGCACTCGCCATCAAAGCGCTGATTCTCGGCATCGTCGAAGGCCTGACCGAGTTCCTTCCCATTTCCAGTACCGGCCATCTGATCCTCGCTGGCCAGCTGCTCGACTTCAATGACGAAAAGGGCAAGATCTTCGAGATCGTGATTCAGTTCGGCGCCATCCTGGCGGTGTGCTGGGAGTTCCGTCACAAGATCATCGACGTGATCAAGGGTCTGCCGAATGATCCGCGTCAGCAGCGCTTTGCGGTCAACGTGATCGTGGCGACGATCCCCGCAATCACGCTTGCGCTGATCTTCGGCAAGGCCATCAAGGCGCATCTGTTCAACCCCATCGTGGTGGCGTCGGCGTTCATCCTCGGGGGCTTCGTGATCCTGTGGGCTGAATGGCGTGAGCGCCGTCGCGGCCAGACGCATGACCCGCGCGCCAACGCGCTGCTCGAAGCCGCCAAGGCTGGCGCGCCGCGCATTGAAACGCTGGATGACCTGCGCATCTCCGATGCCATCAAGGTGGGCTTCGCGCAGTGCTTCGCGCTGATTCCGGGTACGTCGCGTTCGGGCTCGACCATCATCGGCGGCCTGCTGTTCGGCCTGTCGCGCAAGGTGGCGACGGAGTTCTCGTTCTTCCTGGCGATCCCCGTGATTTTTGGCGCGACAGTGTACGAGCTGTACAAGTCGCGCGCGCTGCTGTCGGCGGACGATCTGTCGATCTTCGCGGTGGGCTTTGTGGCCGCGTTCATCTCGGCGTTCTTCTGCGTGCGCTGGCTGCTGAAGTTCATTGCCACGCATGATTTCCGCGGCTTTGCGTGGTACCGGATCGTCTTCGGCATCATCGTCCTGGTGACGGCCTATACGCATCTCATCGCCTGGCAGGCCTAAGCCCCCGGCGAGCATTTCCCTTCTTCGGTGCGAGGCTTTCGCACCGTCTGCACGATCGGGCGGATTCGGACACACTGGCGGTTTCTTCCGTCAGCCGCTGACTGCCGAATTTCCCGATCATGAGTGCTCTCTTCCAGCCTTTCTCCCTGCGCGGTCTCACGCTTGAGAACCGCATCGTCATCTCGCCGATGTGCCAGTACTCGGCCGACAACGGCCAAGCCACGGCGTGGCATCACACGCATCTGGGCAGCCTGTCGCTTTCGGGTGCCGGGTTGCTGATGATCGAGGCGACCGCGGTGTCGCCGGAGGGTCGCATCACCAACGGCTGCCTGGGTTTGTGGGACGACGCGACCGAAGCGGCGCTTGAGCGCACGCTGGCTGCCATTCGGCAGAACGCGCTGGTGCCGATCGGCATGCAGATCGCGCACGCGGGCCGCAAGGCTTCGAGCGCTCGGCCTTGGGAAGGCGGCGCGTTGCTGGCGCTCGATGCTGGCGGCTGGGAAACGATGGGTCCGTCCGCGTTGCCGCAGCGTCCCGAAGAGCGCGCGCCGCGCGAAATGATCGATGCAGACCTGGCCCGCGTGCGCGATCAGTTTGTCGATACTGCACGCCGCGCAGTGCGACTGGGGCTGTCGGCCATCGAACTGCACGCCGCACACGGTTATCTGCTGCACGAATTCCTGTCGCCGATTGCCAATCAGCGCACCGATACCTACGGCGGTTCGCGTGAGAACCGCATGCGTTATCCGCTGGAGATTTTTGATGCGGTGCGCGCCGTCGTGCCGGACAACATCCCGGTGGGCGTGCGCGTGTCGGCCACCGATTGGGTCGAGGGCGGCTGGACGCCGGAAGATTCGGTGGCGTTTGCGCAGGCGCTGCGTGCCCGCGGCTGCGATTGGATCGATGCGTCGTCGGGCGGTGTGTCGCCGCTGCAGCAGATTCCGCTGTCGACGGGCTACCAGGTGCCGTTTGCCGAGAAGATCCGCAACGAGGCGGACATTCCGACCATCGCCGTCGGCCTCATCAACGAGGCGCATGAGGCCGAAGCCATCGTTGCGCAGGGGCGGGCAGATTTGGTCGCTGTCGGGCGGGCGTTTCTCTACAACCCGCACTGGGCCTGGGCGGCCGCCGCTGAGCTGGGCGCGACGGTCAAGGCGCCCCCGCAATACTGGCGCGCCTTCCCGCGCCACGCCAAGAACCTCTTCGGCGATACGCATTTCGGCGCACGCTGACGCGCGCGAGCGTGCGCGGACGTGGTTAGCCGCGCTTGCGGAAGACCACGTCCCACACGCCGTGCCCGAGGCGCAGGCCGCGTTTCTCGAACTTGGTGACGGGGCGATAGTCCGGGCGCGGCGCGAAGCCGTCGGCGGTGTTTTCCAGCGTCGGTTCGGCGGACAGCACTTCCAGCATCTGGTGGGCGTATTCCTCCCAGTCCGTCGCGCAATGCAGATAGCCGCCCGGCTTGAGGTGCGCGGCCAGGCGAGCGACGAACGGACTCTGGATCAGGCGCCGCTTGTTGTGGCGCTTCTTGTGCCACGGGTCGGGGAAGAACACGTGAATGCCATCGAGCGTGCCTTCCGGAATCATGTGGGCCAGCACTTCCACGGCATCGTGCGAAACGATGCGGATGTTGCCGATCTCGCGTTCGCCGATCAGCTTGAGCAGCGCACCGACGCCCGGCTCATGCACTTCCACGCCGAGGAAATCGTCGTCCGGACGCAATTGCGCGATGTGCGCCGTGGTCTCGCCCATGCCGAAGCCAATTTCGAAGATGCGCTTGGCGCCGGAGCGGCCGAAGGCGGCGTCCCAATCCAGGGGCGCGGCAGCGTAAGGCAGCAGGAAGCGCGGGCCGAGTTCATCGATGGCGCGCTGCTGGCCGGTAGACGTGCGGCCGGCGCGGCGGACGAACGAGCGGATGCGGCGCGGGTGGCCGGTTTGCTCGCCAGTTTCGGCGCCTTCGGCGGTATTGGTGTCTTGCGATTCCGGCGTGATGTCGTCGGGGCCGGTGCCCGGCTGTTCGATGGGCTGCATGGAGATCCCGTGCCGGTTGCTCGTCGATGGAGCGACGGGCGCGCAGGCAACAAAAAAGCCGCCGAGGGCGGCTTCAGACTGTTCGGTGGAGCGGGCGATGGGAATCGAACCCACGGCTCTAGCTTGGGAAGCTAGGGTATTACCATTATACGACGCCCGCGTAGCCGAACATTTTATGCGCGGTAGCAGAGATTCGGCAAGCGGCCGGACGCGGATGTTCGTGAGAAAAGCGAGCTAGCGTGCGCTTTCCGGCCTGCGTTTGCGCACCGAACTCCTTTTGTTCTCATCCCACGCAGGAAACACCGTCGACCGCTTGACCACGCCATACGCAAAGCTCGTGTCGATGGCGGCGATGCCGGGGATGGCGTGCAATTGCCCGCGCACGAACTGCTCGTAGTCCTGCAGGCTTTCCACCAGCACGCGCAGCAGGTAATCCGCTTCGCCGGTCAGCACATAGCAATCGAGGATCGCGTCGATGGCGCGGATGCGGTTCTCGAACGTCGAGACCACCTCCCGCGAGTGCTGCTGCAGACGAATATGCACGAATGCCGTCACCGGCAGCCCGTATGCCTCTTCATCCACGATGGCCGTGTAGCCGCGGATGACGCCCGCGTCTTCCAGCAACCGCAGCCGGCGCAGGCAGGGTGAGGGCGACAGGTTTACCCGCTCCGATAGTTCTTGGTTGGTCAGGCGGCCTTCTTTCTGAAGGGCGGCAATGATCTGCCTGTCTTTCTTATCCATGTGATTTTTCCAGAGTGGCAGGTTCTGCCAAATCGACGATCAGCATTGGTGGAAATCGCAAGATACTACTTTTCATGCTGGGGCATTCTGTCTCCATTCTGAAATCGAAGGTGGCGGCATGCGGGGTTCGACATTGACGGTGGGCGTGGGCGCGCAGGCGGGGCGAAATGCCTTCCAGGCCAACCCGCTGATCGGGTATGCAGCGATGGTCCTGACGGTGCTGATCTGGGCCGGGTTCGCGCTGTCGATCCGGGCGATTGGCGCGTCGCCGCTGGCGCCTGCCGACGTGGCGCTCATCCGATTCGGCCTGCCGACCTTGTTGCTGTTGCCGTTCCTGCCCTCTCGCTGGCCGATGCTGCGGCGGGTGAAGCCGCTCAGCGCGCTGATGGTGTTGGTGGGCGGCGGCGTGCCGTTCTTCTTCATGGCTTCGGCCGGCGGCAAGGTGACATCGGCCGCCCACGTGGCTGCGTTGATTGCGGGCACGACGCCGCTGTCGGTGGCGCTGATCGCGTATGTGGTGGACCGCCAGCGCATCGCGGCGGCACGCGGGCGCGCCATCGCGATCATCCTCGCTGGCGTGCTGCTCCTGTTGGTCTCGCAATCGCACGTGTCGCATGGCGCGTTTGTGGCCGGCGCCGGATTGTTGTTGCTGGCGAGTCTGCTCTGGGGCAGCTACACGCTGGGGCTGCGCCGGGCGGGGCTCGATGCCATCGGCTGCGCGTTGCTGTTGAGCGTGCCGTCCTTCTTGCTGACGGCGCTGCTGGTGGGCCTGGGCGTGGTCGACAGCCACGTCGGGCATTTCACCGTGGCCAACGCCATGCCTTTTCTGCTGGCCCAGGGCTTGGGGGTCGGCGTGATTTCCAGCCTGTCCTATGCGCTGGCGATTCGTCATCTGGATACGCCGCGCTGTTCCGCCATCGGCTCGCTGGCGCCCGCGCTGGCCTGCCTCGGGGCGGTGCCCTTGCTCGGTGAATCGCTGACCCTGACCGTTGCCTGCGGCATTGCCGTGATCACCGCTGGCGTGATCCTCGCAAACCGCGCGTAGACCATCGCATTGCTCTTCCGGAGACTGCACCATGCTCGCAAGCCTCGCCACCGTTGCCCCGGATCCGCTGTGGGGCCTGACCGCTGCTTTCCGTGCGGACCCGCGGCCCCACAAGGTCGATCTTGTCGTGGGTGTCTACCGCGATGACACCGGGCAGACGCCGGTCATGGCCGCCGTTAAGGCTGCGGAGGAGCGCCTGGCCGCTGCCGGTGCCTCCAAGGCCTACCGCGGCTTGGCGGGCAATACCAACTTCAATGCCGCCTTGGCGACGCTGCTGCTTGGTAACGACGCTGGGCGCCTGGCGCGCCAGCACACCATGCAGACCGTGGGCGGGACGGGCGCGCTCAGGTTGCTCGCTGACTTCATCGCCGTGGCCTCGCCCGGCGCTCGCGTCTGGGTGTCCGACCCCGGCTACGTCAACCACGTGCCCATCATGCGCGCGGCGGGGCTGTCGGTAGACCGCTACCGCTGGCGTGCCGAGGGCGGGTTGCTCGATGCGGATGCCATGTTCGCGGACCTGTGGGCTGCGCGTGCGGGGGACGTCGTGCTGCTGCATGGTTGCTGCCACAACCCGACCGGCATCGACATGGGCATCGATGTCTGGCAAAGCGTGGCGGACCGTTGCGCGAAGCAGGGCCTGATCCCGCTCGTCGACATGGCGTATCTGGGTCTGGCCGATGGTCTGGAGCAGGACGCCGCGGGCCTGCGGTTGATGGTCGATGCGCTCGACACGGTGCTCGTCGCGGCAAGCTGCTCGAAAAGCATGGGCCTGTACTGCGAACGCACCGGCGCTGCCATGGTGATCGGCAAGAACGGGGCAGCCCTGCAGCCGGTTGGCGGCGTGCTGGAGCGCATCACGCGCAGCAACTATTCGATGCCGCCCGACCACGGCGCTGCCATCGTGGCCGCCATCCTTGGCGATGCCGCATTGGCGGCCTGCTGGCGTGACGAGCTGGAGCACATGCGTCAGCGGATCGTTGGCAACCGGCGCCGCCTTGATGACGCACTGGCCGGTCTGGGTGCTCCCGTTGCGCTACAGAATCTGTCGCGACACAAGGGCATGTTTTCGATGCTGCCGTTGGACGCCGATGCCATGGAGCGTTTGCGCACAGACCACGCCATCTATGGCACCCAGGGTGGCCGGATCAATATTGCAGGGCTCGCACCGGCGCAGATTGACCGAGTAGCCGGCGCGCTCGTCGCCGTGGCTTCGGACATGGCTTGTGCGTTGGCCTGAACGACCTGGAATGACTTCGCGTTGAACCCAGGCAGCGTGCTCTGCACTGTCTCGGCGTAGTCCACGCTCACATTGGGCGGTGGCCTAACGCCGCCGCGCCATCGCTTGCATTGCCGCATCTACAAACCTGGCCGCGGCGTGCTCGCCGGCCGTCGGGGCTGCGGCCTTGGCGCACGCGGCAACCACGTCGCAGAGCGATTGCGGATCTTCCTTGCAGGCACGCAGCAGCGGCATGGCGGCGCCGGCGGCTGAGCCGAAGTGCTGCACCGCCAAACGCATCAACTCGACCTTGACCACGTTGGGCAACACGTCGGCCAACTCCGGCGGCACGGCCGGCCGCGGGGCGGAAGACGCCTGGACGGGCACCGGCTGCGGCAGGGTGGCGTCATTGGCCGCAGGCTCGTCGATGGGCGCTGCAGCCGTTTGCAGGCCGAGCGTCATGCCCGTCAGCGGCGGCAGTTCGTCGTAGATGAGGGACAGGGCGGCAGGGACGTCGTCGCTGTCATCGTCGAGCAAGGGACGGTTGAAGTGTGCGATGGGGTCGAAGGGGGCGGGACCGGCTGCGTCTTCATGCGAGATGCCCGGGAGCACGTCGACCATGCCGGCCCGTTGCAGCCCGAGCAGCAGTTCGTCGAGGTCCGACCAGTCGCTCAGCAGTTGATGCAGTTGCCCGACCGTGCGGGCGCCGTCGATGAGGATCAGCAGATGGCGCTGGCGCATCTGCATGTCGTGGCGGCGCTCGGCCAAGGCTTCGCGGCCGTCCTCGGTCTTGATCAGGACGTTCGTCGTCGCAAGCATGGTGACTTCCCGTTAAGCAGCTCGTCCGGCATCTTGATGTGCCGGTGCAGGCTGTACGTTAGTCATCACATCCGAGCGTTGCCATCGTTCGATTGGTGGAGATTGTGAAACCACGGACCAACGATCGGTCTAGCTGCGCCACGATTCCAATGCTGGTGCGGGTTCGCCGGAATCGCCGCCATGCTGAAGCGGCGACCGGGCGTAGCTTGCATACCACGCCAGCACGTCTGGATTGGCCATCGCGTCAGGGTTTGCGATGCGCTCGACGGGTGCCCCAAGCAGCAGCTTCTTGATCGGCACCTCCATCTTCTTGCCTGACAGCGTGCGCGGCACGCCGGGCGCCTGTACAACCACGTTGGGCACATGCCGGGCCGACAGGCCTGCCTTGATGCGTGCATTGATCGTGCTGCGCAGCGTGTCGTCGAGCGTCACGCCTTCGCGCAGCACGACGAACAGCGGCATGAAGGATTCGCGGCCGAGGAATTCAAGGTCGACGACGAGACTGTCGAGCACTTCCGGCAGATCCTCCACCACGCGGTACAGCTCGGCTGTGCCCATGCGGATGCCGTGGCGATTGATGGTCGCGTCGGACCGGCCATAGATGATGGCGCCGCCGCGCGGGGTGATCTTGATCCAGTCGCCGTGGCGCCACTGGCCCGGGTACATGTCGAAGTAGCTGTCGCGGTAGCGGCTGCCGTCGGTATCGCCCCAGAAGAAGAGCGGCATCGACGGAATGGGCGCGGTGCAGACCAGCTCGCCCACCGCATCGATCAGCGGTCGGCCAGCCTCGTCCAATGCTTCCACGCGCGAGCCGAGGTTGCGGCATTGCATCTCACCCGCATAGACGGGCAGTGTGGCGACGCCGCCTACGAAGCAGCCTGCGAAATCCGTGCCGCCGGAAATCGGATTGAGCCAGACGTCGGCTTTGACGTGGCGGTAGATCCAGTCGTACGCCTCGGCGGAGAGCGGCGAACCGGTCGAGCCGACCGCACGCAACTTCGACAGGTCGAAGTCGCGACCGGGTTCGATGCCGGCCTTCAGGCAATTGGCGAAGAACGCCGCGCCGGCGCCAAAGAAGGTCACGCCTGCATCCTGCGCGAAGCGCCACAGCGTATTGAGGTCCGGCGTGCCGGGGTTGCCGTCGTAGATGGCGAGCGTCACGCCGCCGAGCAAACCGCTGGCCTGCGAATTCCACATGACCCAGCCGGTGCTGCTGTACCAGTGGTAGACGTCGCCGGGGCCGAGGTCGAGATGCAGCGCGCCCATCATCGTCTGCACCAGCAGCAGGCCGCCGTGGCCGTGCACGATCGGCTTGGGCATGCCGGTGGTGCCGGACGAATAGAGAATCCACAGCGGGTGGTCGGCGGCGACGGGTGTGACGACGAGCGGCACATCGTTCGCCGTCAGGTCGCGCCAGTCGCGGGCTTGCGGGAAGCGCGCGCGGTTGACCTCGCCAAGCAACTGCGGCACGACGACGAGATGTTCGACGGTTGGCAGCGCGGCGACCATCTCTGCGACCACGTCGGTGCGGTCGAAGGCGCGGCCGCCGTAGTGATAGCCGTCCACGGCGATCAGCACTTTGGGCTCGATCTGCCGGAAGCGGTCGGTCACGGCCACCTGGCCCATGTCGGGCGCGCAGACGGACCAGATTGCTCCGACGCTGGCGGTGGCGAGAAACGCCACAATCGCGTCCGGCGTGTTCGACAGATACGCGGCAACGCGGTCGCCCGGCACCACGCCCATCTTGCGCAGCGCATCCGCCAGCGAGGCAACGCGTTGGCGCAGTTCGCGCCATGACAGGTCGGCCAGCGGCTTGGTCTCGCTGGCGTAGCGGATGGCGGTGCGGTCGGGGATGCCGCCTTCCTCCACATGACGCATGACCTGGTCGACGTAATTCAGCTTGGCGCCGACCAGCCATTGCGCGCCCGGCATGGTGCGCTCGCCGAGCATCTGCGTGAAGGGTGTCGAGGCGCGCAGGTCGAGGTAGTCCCAGACGGATGTCCAGAACGCCTCCAGCTCAGTGGTGGACCATTCCCAGAGTTGCGCGTAGCCCTCGGGCGTGGTCGCCGAGAAGCGCAGCCCGCGTTCGCGCGCAAGCCAGTCGAGGTAATGCGTCAGTCGCGAGCGCGCGATGAAGTCAGACGATGGCGTCCACAGCAGGGCGCCTTCCTGGATGGTGCTCATGTGTCTCCTCCGCCGGTCAGGCAAGGGGGGAGGCCGCCCGCTCTATCGATGTGGCAGGTCGGCCAAGGGGGGATGGCGTTCAGATGCCGCCCATGCACAGATACTTAAGTTCGAGGTACTCGTCGATGCCGTAGACCGAACCTTCGCGGCCCAGGCCCGATTGCTTGATGCCGCCAAACGGCGCGACCTCGTTCGAGATCAGCCCCGTGTTGATACCGACCATGCCGTATTCGAGCTGCTCGGCCACGCGCCAGATGCGGCCGATGTCGCGGCTGAAGAAGTACGACGCCAGGCCAAATTCGGTGTCGTTGGCCAGGCGCACGACTTCCGCTTCGTCCTGGAACTTGAAGATGGCGGAGACCGGGCCGAAGGTTTCTTCGCGCGCGATCAGCATGTCGGGCGTTGCGTCGGCCAGCACGGTCGGCTCGACAAAGCGCTGCGAACCGAAGCCCTGCATCAGCTTGCCGCCGGCGGTCAGGCGCGCGCCTTTCTGCGTCGCATCGTCAATGTGGCGCTGCACTTTCTCCACGGCCTGATCGTCGATCAGCGGGCCTTGCACCACGCCCGACTCGAAGCCGTTGCCGACCTTGATGCCCTTGACCTTGGCCGAGAGCTTCTCGACAAACGTGTCGTACACCGAGGCATGCACGTAGAAGCGGTTCGTACACACGCACGTCTGGCCGGCGTTGCGGTACTTCGACTGCACCGCGCCCTCCACGGCGGCATCGAGATCCGCATCGTCGAACACGATGAAGGGCGCATGGCCGCCCAGCTCAAGCGCCACCTTCTTCACCGTCGGCGAGCACTGCTGCATCAGGATGCGGCCCACCGGCGTCGAGCCCGTGAACGACAGATGCCGCACGATCGGCGATTCGCACAAGGCCTTGCCGATGGCGATGGAGCGATCCGCGTCACCCGTCACGACGTTGACGACGCCCTTCGGAATGCCAGCGCGGTGCGCCAGTTCCGCCATCGCGAGCGCGGACAGCGGCGTTTGCTCGGCCGGCTTGATGACGATGGTGCAGCCTGCCGCCATGGCCGGTGCAACCTTGCGGGTGATCATCGCCAGCGGGAAGTTCCACGGCGTGATGGACGTGCACACGCCCACCGGCTGCTTCAACACGACCATGCGCTTGTCGCGCCAGGTGCTGGCCATCACGTCGCCGGAGACGCGCTTGGCCTCTTCGGCAAACCATTCGATGAACGACGCGCCGTAGACGATTTCGCCCTTGGCTTCGGCCAGCGGCTTGCCTTGTTCTGCCGTCATCAGCGCGGCGAGGTCGTCGGCGTTGGCGATCAGCAGGTCGAACCAGCGGCGCATCAGGCCGGCGCGCTCCTTGCCGGTCAGCTCGCGCCATGCCGGCCACGCCGCATTGGCTGCGTCGATGGCGCGCAGCGTTTCTGCGTGCCCCAGATTGGCGACATCAGTCAGGTGTGCGTTGGTGGCAGGGTCGTAGACGGGGAAGGTCGCGCCGTCTGTCGCGCCAACCCAGGCCCCGTCGACATAGGACTGCGTTTTGACGAGGGTGCGGTCTGTGATGCGCTCCAGCGCGTTGGCGGCGGTGCGAGATGCGTCGAGTGCTTCGGCCATGGCGTTCTCCATAAGGAAGGCGGGCCCAGTAGACAAAGAGGGCCCGCCTTTTTAGATGCAGCAGTCGCTTAACTCGCTAAGAATAACCGAACGATCGTTCGCTCGCAGGCCAAGCCGCCAAGCCTTGTGGTTATTGGAAGAGCGTCTCCCACATGGCATCGACCTTGGCTTTGACGGCGGTATCCATGACGATGGGCTGGCCCCATTCGCGCGTGGTTTCACCCGGCCATTTGTTGGTGGCGTCGATCCCCATCTTCGAGCCCAGGCCCGACACCGGGGACGCAAAATCGAGGTAATCGATCGGCGTGTTCTCGACCATGACCGTGTCGCGCGCCGGATCCACGCGCGTGGTGATTGCCCAGATCACTTCCTTCCAATCGCGCAGGTTCACGTCGTCGTCCACCACCACGATGAACTTCGTATACATGAACTGCCGCAGGAAGCTCCACACGCCAAACATCACGCGCTTGGCGTGGCCGGCGTATTGCTTCTTCATGCTGACCAGCGCCATGCGATAGCTGCAGCCCTCGGGCGGCAGATAGAAATCGGCAATCTCCGGAAACTGTTTCTGCAGCAGCGGCACGAACACTTCATTGAGCGCCACGCCGAGCACGGCCGGCTCATCGGGCGGCTTGCCTGTATACGTGGAGTGATAGATCGGGTCGCGACGCATCGTGATGCGCTCGACCGTGAACACGGGGAACCAGTCCTGCTCGTTGTAATAGCCGGTGTGATCGCCGAAGGGGCCTTCGAGCGCGTGCTGGTAGCCGCTCGGGTGCGTTGGATCCGGCTGGATGTGGCCTTCGAGGATGATTTCGGCGCCGGCCGGCACCTGCAGTTGTGCTTGCGCCAGCGAAGGCGTCAGGCAGGTCGCAAGCTCGGTCCGGCTGCCGCGCAGCAGGCCGGCAAACTGGTACTCGGATAGCGTATCCGGCACCGGCGTCACCGCGCCGAGGATGGTGGCCGGGTCGGCGCCCAGCGCCACCGCGATCGGAAACGGCTGGCCCGGATTCGCGATGGCGTGCTCGCGGAAATCCAGCGCGCCGCCGCGGTGCGCCAACCAACGCATGATGACCTGGTTGCGACTGATGACCTGCTGCCGGTAGATGCCCAGGTTCTGCCGCTTCTTGTGCGGCCCGCGCGTGATGACCAGCCCCCATGTGACGAGCGGCGCCGCATCGCCGGGCCAGCACGTCTGTACGGGAATGCGCGAGAGGTCAACATCATTTCCTTCCCACACGATTTCCTGGCACGCCGGCGACGACACCTTGCGCGGCGCCATGTCCCACACGGCCTTGGCCATCGTCCACAGCTTGCCTGCTTCACGCAGGCCGCGCGGCGGTTCGGGCTCTTTCAACGCCGAGAGCAGGCGACCCACGTCCCGCAGTTCATCGAGCGACTCCGCGCCCATGCCCAGCGCTACGCGGCGCGTGGTGCCAAACAGGTTAGCCAGCACCGGCATGTCGTACTTCTGTGCGCCGTCCACCGGTTGCTCAAAGACGACCGCCGGGCCTTCGGAGCGCAGCAGGCGGTCGCAGACTTCGGTCATTTCCAGGCGCGGCGACACCGGCTGGCGCACGCGGCGCAGTTCGCCCGTGCGCTCGAGCTGGGCGAGAAAGTCACGTAAGTCCCTGTATTGCATGGAGATTTTGTAACCAAAGGTAAGGTGGATCGCCTATCACGCGGAGGGTCTGGCCCCCCGAATGGTCGTCGGGCCGACATTTTTTTGGTGTAGGCAGGGTGGCCGCGATTGTACGGCCAAAACCCCATGGCCCCCTGATGACAGAACGCATCGCAGGTCAGCTAGTCCCAACAAAGGGACTCGTGTCATAACTTTTGGATATGAAAACTTACTTCTTTATGATTGACTTGGCATAACGCGCTTCCTACAATCCAATCCGATCTGGTAATTGTTGCAACGCAACATGTTTTCGGCTAATGCCTTCGCCCCGCTCTCAAACATATGAGGGGCGACACCAGAGCACATCAGCATCGCTGCGGGACGTGACCTCCCCAAGGACACGGCCCGCATTTCTCTGGGCACTAGGGGAGTGCCCCCAACAGATGCCGGCTGACTGCAACAGCGCGGCATCCTTACTAAAAACCGTTGCGATTCGAAACGCACGGCGCCATGCAAAAGAAAGGCGTCTACCGGATCTGCGCAGCGGACGGAGGTAAGTATGAACGGTTGGAAAACCCTTCATTCTTCCGGGATCGGATCGGCGCTGCAACGCCGGCTCGTCGCCCCGGTGGGCCGCCGCCTCGCGCGTGCAGGCCAAGTTGCGCTGCCTCGTAAGCTGCGCATGGAGTTGAACGCAGGGGGCGCTGCCGCGTCCCGCAATGAATTGCATCCTGGCGTACTGCTGGTGTTCCGCAGCGGGCATGTCGTGCTCAACAGCATTGGCTTGCTGGCGGTGGCCGCCGCAGTGGCGCTCTCGCTCAACAGCGAGTGGCGTGCCACGGTCGCTCAACGCGTGCTGCATTTCACGCCGGGTACCGACACCGGTGTCGCCTCAGCCAATCCGTCGCCCGCGATTGCGGCTGGCGTGCAGCCGGTTGCTTTTGCGCCGACCGCGCCGTCCGCCGGTACTGGTGCCGTTCAGGCCGTGGCTCCCGCTACGACCCAGGGCGGCACGGTTGCGGCTGCGGGTTGGGATGCTCTCTCGAAGGTGCCGTCCGTGGCCGAGTTGGCTGCGCAGATTCCGAACACGCAAGTCGTCCGCGACGCGCGTGAGTCGGCAACCGCCGGTACCCCGCGAGAGCAGGCTGCGGTGGCGGAGTACATTGCCCGCAAATACCGCGTGGCGGCGACTGCCACTGGACAGTTGGTGAAGGCGGCCTATCAGACCGGCAAGGAAGTCGGTCTCGATCCGTTGCTGATCCTGGGCGTGATGGCGATCGAGTCCAGCTTCAACCCATTCGCCGAAAGCGGCATGGGTGCGCAGGGCCTGATGCAGGTGATGACCAAGGTCCACCAGGACAAGTACGAGGTGATGGGCGGCGTCGGTGCCGCGCTCAATCCGTACGCCAACATCAAGGTCGGTGCGCTGGTGCTGAAGGATTGCATCGCGCGTGCAGGTTCGATCGAAGGCGGGCTGAAGCTGTACGTCGGTGCGGTCACGCAAGGCGACGGCGCTACGGCGGCAAGGTGCTGCAAGAGCGCTCGCGCCTACGCATGGTCGCCACGGGGCATCGGTCGCCGATGACGGCGGCGTCGGAACGTGAGCCGGTGAAGCCGGTCGCAACGCCTGTGACGCAAGCCGATGCCAAGACGCAAGCCGCCAAGCCGGCCGACAAGCAACCCGCCGCAGGTCAGCAGGAAGAGGCCCGCTTGGACGACAAGTCCCAAGGGCAAGCCTGATCGATCTTGTTCGCTGCGCTGTATGAGAAAGGCCGTCCTTCGGGACGGCCTTTTTGTTTGGGCGGCGCGTAGTAGGCGTGCTTTACCGGCTGAAGAGCTTGCCGAGCCGTGCGACCGCTTCTTCAAGATGCTCCATCGATGTGGCGTACGACAGCCGGATGTAGTGTTGCGCCGTGTGCGGACCGAAATCCAGCCCCGGCACCAGGACCACCCCGGCGTCATGCAGCATCGATTGGGTGAGGGCGTCGGCATTGCCGGCATGCGGATGGTTCACGCCACGGCAATCGGCGTAGACATAGAACGCGCCGTCGGGCTTGACCGGTACCTTGAAGCCAAGCGACTCCAGCGCCGGAACGATGAAATCACGGCGGCGGCGGAATTCGGCCTTGCGTTCTTCGTAGATTGCCAACGCGTCCGGCTCAAAGCAGGCAAGCGCCGCGTATTGCGCCACCGCCGACGCGCAGATGAACAGGTTCTGCGCGACCTTCTCGAACTCCGGCACCAGTTCGGCGGGCGCCACCAGCCAGCCAAGTCGCCAGCCGGTCATGTTGAAGTACTTCGAAAAGCTGTTGATCGTGACGACATCCTCGCCGAACGACAGTGCGGAGACCGGGGCCTGATCGTATGACAAGCCTTGGTAGATTTCATCGACGATCGAAAATCCGCCTCGTGCGCGTACCGTCTGCACAATACGCTGCAGCTCGTCTGGCAGGATTGACGTGCCTGTCGGGTTGGAAGGGGAGGCCAGCAGCACACCCTGCGTGCGTTCGCTCCAGTGGGTTTCAACCTGCGCGGCCGTCAACTGGAAGCGTTCTTCCGGCCCCGACGGCACCAGCTTCGCCTCGCCATTGAAGGCGGCTACGAAGTGACGGTTGCACGGATAGCTCGGGTCGGGCATCAGGACTTCGCCGCCGATCTCCACCAGCACCGCACACGCCAGCAGCAACGCGGCCGACGCGCCCGCTGTCACGATGATGCGCTCGGGGGCGATGTCGAGGCCGTAAACGGTGTGGTAGTAGCGAGCGATTGCCTGGCGCAGCGGGCGGATGCCCAAAGCCCCGGTGTACTGCGTGACGCCGCGCCGCATGGCGTCGGCCGCGGCTTGCACGACGGGCTCGGCGGCGGTGAAGTCGGGCTCGCCGATGCCCATGTGGATGATGCTGCGTCCCGCCAGTTCCAGCTCGCGGGCCTGCTTGGCCAGCTCCATCACGTGAAAGGCGCGGATATTGGCCAGCCGGGCGGCTGTCTGCAGGCGGTGGGCGTCCATCTTGAAGCGAAGCGAAAAGGTAAAGCGAACAGCAGACGCCGGCTTACCGGCGGGCAGCGACCTCGACAGCGCGCACTTGCGCAGCCAGCTTGTCCAGCACGCCGTTGACGTACTTGTAGCCTTCAACGCCGCCAAAGGTCTTGGTCAGTTCAACCGCCTCGTTGATCACGACCTTGTACGGGATGTCCACGCAGTGCACCAGTTCGTAAGCGCCGACCAGCAGGGCGGCACGCTCGACCGGTGACAGTTCGGCAACCGGGCGATCCAGGTACGGCGTGAACGCCTCGGTCAGCGTGGTTTCTTCGCGGATTGCACCGTGCAGCAGCGCGTCGAAGTGCGCGCGGTCGGCCTTGTTGAAGCCTTGCGCGTCCTGCAGATGCGCCTCGACCACGCCCGGGTCGTTGCGATTGAGCAGCCATTGATACAGACCCTGCAGCGCTAGTTCGCGCGCACGGCGGCGCGCGCTCTTGGCGGGCGCCTTGGTCTTGGCTTGGGAATTGTCTTGCGTCATGGGAAAAGCCTTTGCGCGAGGAAGCGCTTATTCATTCTCGCCGTCGTCGTCCTGGCCGTGATCCTGCAGACCGTCGAGGTCGTTGGTCAGGTTGGCCATCTCAACAGCGGTACGGGCGCAGTCGCGACCCTTTTCGCGGGTGCGGGCGTGGGCCTGGGCATCGGTGTCGGTGGTCAGGATGCCGTTGGCGATGGCGATGTTGAAGTCCAGACCGACGCGCGTGATGCCGGCGCCCGATTCGTTGGACACCAGCTCGAAGTGGTAAGTCTCGCCGCGGATGACTGCGCCTAGTGCGATCAGCGCGTCGAACTGGCCCGATTCGGCCATCTTCTGCAGGGCCAGCGGGACTTCCAGCGCGCCCGGCACGGTCACCAGCAGCACGTCTTCGCCGGCCACGCCGAGTTGTTCGAGTTCAGCGACGCACGCTTCGCGCAGCGCTTCGCACACGGGCTCGTTGAAACGCGCCTGGACGATGCCGATGCGCAGGCCTTCGCCGTTGAGATTGGTCGGGTAGAAGCCGTGGTCCATGGTGTATTCCGGTTGGGGTTGCCTGAAGTTGTCTATCTGGCAACGTCAGAAAAAAGAAAGCGGCGCGGCAGTTTAGCTACCGCGCGAAGTTCAATGCGTGGCGGCGGACGAAGCCGAAGTGACGTCAGGCGCATCTGCCATCGACTGATACGCCGTCACTTCCAGATCGTAGCCGACCATGCTTGGCAGCTTGAGCGGCGAGGCGAGCACACGCATCTTGCCGACGCCAACGTCCTTGAGGATCTGCGCGCCGATACCGTAAATGCGCGGATCGGGTTTCGTGCGCGGGCGCTCGTGCGGCGCATCCAGTGCGGTGAACTGGGTGAACAGGCGGTCCGCCGAATCACCGCAATTGAGGAGAACGACCACGCCGGTCGGGGCGGCCTGCACGGCGCGCAGGGCAGCGGGCACGCTCCACGAGTGCGTCGTGCGCTGGCACTCCAGCAGGTCAAGCACCGACAGGGGCTCATGCACGCGCACCAGCGTTTCGGTGTCCGGCGTCGGCGTGCCCTTGACCAGCGCCAGATGGGCGCGGCCGGCGGCGCGGTCGCGGAAGGCAACGGCATGGAACGTGCCGAACTGCGTCTCCATCGTGCGTTCACCGACCCGCTCGACAATGCTCTCGGTGCGGCTACGGTATTGGATCAAGTCGGCAATCGTGCCGATCTTCAAGCCATGTTTCTTGGCGAACTCCACCAGGTCCGGCAGGCGCGCCATGGTCCCGTCGTCCTTCAGGATCTCGCAGATCACGGCGGCGGGCGTCAGGCCAGCCATTGCGGTCAGGTCGCAGCCAGCTTCGGTGTGGCCGGCGCGCATGAGCACGCCACCCTTCTGGGCCCGCAGCGGGAAGATGTGGCCGGGGTTCACCAAGTCAGACGGCTTGGCGTTCTTGGCCGCGGCCACCTGAATGGTGCGTGCGCGGTCGGCGGCGGAAATACCGGTGGTCACGCCTTCAGCCGCTTCGATCGAGACAGTGAAATTGGTGCCGAACTGGGTACCGTTGCGGCTTGCCATCATCGGCAGGTCGAGCTGGTCGCAATGCTCTTCGGTGAGCGTCAGACACACCAGGCCACGCGCGTGCGTGACCATGAAGTTGATGGCTTCCGGCGTGACGAAATCGCTCGCCAGGATCAGGTCGCCTTCGTTCTCACGGTCTTCCTCGTCGACCAGGATGACCATCCGGCCGGCGCGGATTTCGGCAATGATTTCTTCGACTGTGGCGATCGACATGACGTAAGAGGGCTGCGCGCCGCCGACCAATTCCCGCAAATCGTTGATTTCGGGGGCCGCGCGACTGCGTAAATGGGAAGCCCGCTATTGTACGCCAAGGTGGCCCCAAGCCAGTGGGGCCTGCGGTTCAAACGGCTGCCAGCGGCTGGGTGCCCACGGGCAGGCCGATGGTGGCGTGGGTGAGCATGCGTTCCACGTAGCGGGCGATCAGGTCGATCTCCAGGTTGACCTGGCTGCCGGCCTTCAAGTGCTTCAGCGTGGTGACCGCCACCGTGTGCGGGATCAGGTTGATCGAGAATTCGCAGCCGTCGGCATCGTCGCGGACGGTGTTGACCGTCAGCGACACGCCGTTGACCACCACCGAGCCCTTGTAGGCGAGATATTTGCCCAGCTCTGCCGGCGCCCGCACACGCAGTTCGTGTGATTCGTTGACGGGGGCGAAATGCGTCACCGTGCCAAGACCGTCAACATGGCCCGACACGAGGTGACCGCCGATGTGGTCGGCCAAGCGCAGGGCTTTCTCCAGATTCACCTCGCCCGGGCGTTCCAGCCCGACGGTCTTGGACAGCGATTCGCGCGACACATCCACCTCAAAGCGGTTGTCGGTCTTGGCGACGACGGTCATGCAGGCGCCCTGGATGGCGATCGAATCGCCCAAGGCGACGTCAGCGAGCGGCAGGCCGCCGGAGTCGATGGACAGGCGCACGCCAGCATCAGCGTTGTCGCCCAGCGGCGAGACGGTTTCAATGCGGCCAACTGCGGCGACGATTCCGGTAAACATAAGCAATCAATCCGTGGGGTTGCGGCGCGCCAGGATGCGGAGGTCCCCCCCGACGCGCGAGATGTCGTGAAAGAAGAATTCTGCCGCGCCTTCCAGTGTCTGCAGCGGGCCCATATTGAACATGCCCTGGCCCGAGCCGAGCACCTTGGGGGCCAGATAGACAAGGATTTCGTCGACCAGCCCTTCGCGCAGCAGCGAGCCGTTGAGCTTGAAACCGGCCTCAACATGCAGCTCGTTGATTTCTCGGCGGCCCAGTTCGCGCAGGACCGCGGCCAGATCGACCTTTCCGGCTGCGTTGGGCAGTAGGATGACCTCCGCGCCGCGCTCGCTCAACGCGCGCATGCGCCCGGCTTCGGGCTGTGCGGCAAAAATCAGCGTCGGCTCGTGGTGGCCATCCGCGGTGAGGATATGCGCATCGAGCGGCACGTCCAGCGCCGAGTCGATCAGCACACGCCGCGGCTGGCGCGGTGTGTTGACGGCGCGCACGGTCAGTCGCGGATTGTCTTCGCGCACCGTGCCGATGCCGGTGAGGATGGCGCAGGCACGCGCGCGCCAGCGGTGGCCGTCGTTGCGCGCCTCGGTTTCGGTGATCCACTGGCTGATGCCGTTGTCCAGCGCGGTGCGGCCGTCGAGTGAGGCGCCGACCTTCACGCGCACCCAGGGCGTGCCGCGCGTCATGCGCGAAACGAACCCGATGTTCAGCTCGCGCGCCTCCCGCTCGAGCAGGCCGCAGCGCACGTCGACGCCGGCGTCTCGCAGCTTCTGCAAGCCCCGTCCGGAGACGGCCGGGTTCGGATCTTCCATGGCCGCCACCACGCGCGCAATACCAGCTTCGACCAGACGGTCGGCGCAGGGCGGCGTGCGGCCAAAGTGGCTGCAGGGCTCCAGCGTCACATAGGCGGTGGCGCCGCGTACGTCCTGGCCGCGGGACTGGGCGTCCTTGATGGCCTGGATTTCAGCGTGGTCCTGGCCGGCAGGTTGTGTGTAGCCCTCACCGATGACGGTGTCGTCACGCACGATTACGCATCCGACGCGCGGGTTGGGCGTGGTGGTGAACAAGCCTTTCTCGGCCAGCGCCAGGGCGCGCTGCATCATGGCGTGGTCGAAGTCGGAGAACATGGGAAAGCCGGGAGTCTGGGTTAATCGTCGTTAGCTGGGGCACCGGTGCCGCACGTTTTAGAGTCCTTGGCCGGATCGCAGATGCGGGCGCGGCCTGCAGAGTTGATGCGGACGCGCCGCACATGGGCTCCGGATCGGATGGTCAGCGTGCCGTAGAGCTGGCTGCCGTTGCGCTGTCGCGAGTATCCCACAGGTGCATAAGACAGGGTGTCGACATCCCGCTGTGATGCTGTGAACGCAAATTGAACCGGCGGTACCACAGGAGGCGAAACATGGACCAAGATGGCGTCGGTGCCCGGCTCCAGCGGCGTCGCTTGGGTTTGCGGCGAGGGCGTCATATACAACGCCCATCCCGACGACCAGCCCTGCTGTGCGTCGAGCGGGCCGAGGTGAATCCATGCACGCTGAGTGCGCGACATGGTTTGCGCCAGCGCGATTGCGCTGACAAAGCGGTCGGCCAGAACGATCACGGTCTCGCGTTGCCACCAATTCAGTCCGGCGGGCGCCGCGAACACCGCGAGGATCGACATGACACTCAGGACGACGACGAGCTCAGCCAGCGTGAACCCGGTCCGCAGGCGAGATACCTTCATGGCCAGCATGCAAGCGACGCCGGCTGGCGCACGTTGCCGACCTGTGTGAACCGTTCCCCCGTATTGCGCAGGATAAGCGTGCCGCAGACGGTATCTGGGCGCACCGGCCGAGCGGCGACTTCAATGCAATGTGCGAGAGCGGGACCATCGCAGGGGCTCGCGAGCAAGTGATAGCTGGCGACGTGTTCCAGGACGCTTGCCGGTGTGGGGCTATTGCCTGTATGCCCGTACTGGCGCTCGATTTCTACCATGGTGGAGACCAGCGCCGCACGCGCCGCAGCCCGTCGCGCGCGCTCATGGTGTCCCGACCAGGTTTGTATGGCGGCGCCCGTTAACAACGCGGCGATAGCCAGAGCAATCGTGAGTTCGATAAGCGTGAATGCAGCGTGGCGATGCTTCATCGCAAGCCTTCCTCGATCAGCTCACGCCAGCTGAGGCGGCCTAGCAAGAAGGTTTGCGACTGGATGTCGACCGCGTCCTCCCCGTTGCTGGTGGGGTAGACGAGTTGTGTCACCGTGCCATTAGGGCGAATGACAGGCGGTGCAGATTCAATGGTGAACTGGGGCGAGGATATGCGGCGCGGCGTTCGTGGGCGGAAGACCGTTTGCAGCACGACGCTGACGGAAGGGTCGGCGCCAAATCCTGCGGCCGTGATCCGATATAACGTGGGCGGTGGGGCGCCATCGGGTTGCGTAGCTTGGCCGGGCCAGCGGTCCGGAATCGACTCAATGACGTACCGCGCAGGGCGGCCGGCAATGCGCCCGGCGTCCGGGAAGCGCGCGTCGATCTCTACGGCGAGGGTGGCCGTATCCAGCAGTTGCGCGAGTGTCCAGAGCGATTGGCCGGCTTGCGGTTGACATAGTCCGTGCGAGGCGCCACTGCCGCATGCTCCTGGCAAAAACCCACGTCGCGAAACCGGATCGAGAGCGGCGATACGCTCGTGCGGCAAGGCGGCCATACATTCCACAGCCGTGGGCGTCTCGGTGGCGACCGAGAGTTCGCACTCCGCCATGTTCAGCGCCATTTCCGCGCCGTATTTGGCCAGGGCGCGATCGGCAGTGAGAGACGTGCGGTGCCGCTGATCCAACACCAGATGAAAGGTTGCCATGGTGAGCAGGCCGAGCAAAGCCGCGGCTGGCATCACGATCATCATCGAAAAACCACGCGCTCCAGCGTTATCGCTCAACATACGTCCACGTCGCAAGCAAGCGGATTGCGCAAGCGTACCGTTGCTGTGAAGACAGCACGACGGCGCTGGGTTTGGGTGGGCGTGAATCGCAAGTCCTGTGCGGTGCTGCCTTCGACGTGCCGGAGTTTGGGAAATAGAGCAAGTGTGGGGGTGATCTTGTTGATTGACTTGGCGGAGTTGTAGTCGCCACGAACGACCAGCGCGATGTGTACGGCTTGCACCTGATGCCATTGCTTGGCGGTCAGCGCGCGCGCAGACAGTGTCGTAGTCGACGTGCCGTCAGCGCTGCGAACGACATACAGAAGCTGCATAGTTTCGACGCCGCGGACCATGCCGTGAGACGTCCAACCGCCTGCCACAGTCTGACCGTCTTGATGCCTTCGCGAGCGGCACATCAGTTGCGGTTCTTGATCCGGCGCCCGGGCGAGGTAGAGCAGCATGTAACCCGCACGCTGGTCGTCGCTGCCGTTCTGCACCCGCTCAGCCACTCCGTAGCCGGAACAGTCGATGATGCTGTTGTCAGCTCGCTGCGAGTTGTTCTGTATGCTGCGACCGGCAAAGCGCACCAGTACGGCGTCGCTTCCGCGGACGCCGCTGCCGTTGCAGTCAAGGGCTTCCGCTTCGCGAGGGGTGCAACTGTCCGCACCTTGGATCGATCGTGCCTCGTTCACGTCTGACCATCGGCGTTCTAGCGATGCTGCTGGCGTATCGGTGACCCATCCCGCATGTTGCAGTGCCGTTGTCAGCAGTTCCAGCGCTTGGGTGCCGCGGCTTTCGATCAAGGCATCGTCTGCGATGCGCTGATAGCTTGCACGTGCAAGGAGTGTCAGTTGCAGCGTGATGCCAAGCACGATCAACCCGATCAGCATGCCAATCAGCAACTCCACCAGCGTCGCGCCCCGCTGAGCATCAGAGGTGGGGCACATGTCAGCGGACGTTCGTGGATTCGACCCGGTTGCCTTGCGTTCGGATATCGCTCGATAGCTGGCGCAGGCTTTGGCTGGTGCTCTCCATGCGCTCAAGTGCGGTCAGGGTGCCCGCTGCGCACAGGGACAGTACGGCTAGTGCGACGAGGGATTCGAGGAGGATGGCGCCGTGTTGGTGGTTGGCTTTATGGTGGACGGGCATGAATCGGCTGATTTCTGAAGGGTCACTCAAGTTAGTGCGAATTTGGCCGTATGACTGTCATATGTGGTCAATACCCGTCGGTTATTCGTGGAAGGAGCTTCGTCTCCTAGGGTGTTGGATTCGCTTTCAGGCGAATCTTCCGACCCCTTTTTTGGGGAAAGCATAAAAAGCAGGGCATCCTCCGGTTGCATTGCTCCAACAGCTGACGCCTACCCGCCGGGCGCAGGCTATTGACACTGATTGGTCCCATCCTCCATGATTGCGAGCGTCAAGCTTGACGCCGTACCTGCCGAATTTCATAAGGCGGAAGAATCTCAAAAGAACGTAATCGGGTAATCGGGAAGGGCGCGTTTTTCACCAAGATGCGTCTGTTGTTTCAAGCAGCCGGGGGGCTATATGTACAGGGTCAAAGTCACTCTTTCGCCGTCGTTCATTCTGCGGCGGCACTGACATGTCCGCGCCGCTCTGCGTCAACGCAAGCGTGCCGCGTGATTCCGATTCGGCTGGCTTGCCTTTAGTCACAGGAAGGCGGCTACGGCCGGTGATTGCGCGCGCATCAGGATTCACTCTCGTCGAGCTCATGATCACGGTGGCCATCGTGGCCATCCTCGCTACGATTGCGTATCCCAGTTATACCGACTACATCACGCGTGGCAAGCTGGCCAACGTGACGAACATGCTCGCGGGTATTCGCGCGCAGATGGAACAGTACTACCAAGACAATCGCACCTACGCGGCGGTCGGGACTTTCACCCCGCCCTGTCAGGCGATTTCGTCTGTAGCCGAGTTTTCGTTGGCCTGCAATATCACGAACAACGGTAATAGCTACCAAATGACTGCCACCGGTTCCGGAACAACGGCCGGCTTCACATATACAGTCAACGAGGCAAACGTTCAGGCGACGACTGCGGCACCCCGCGGCTGGAACACATCCACCACGTGCTGGGTGACTAAGCGAGGTCAGTCGTGCTGATCGGCTCGGAAGCCCGGCGCCGTGGCTTCACGCTGATCGAACTGCTCGTCACGATTTCGGTGTTTGCCTTTTTGATGCTCCTGGCAGCTCCCAGTTTTACGAACTGGATCCAGGATGCACAGGTGCGCACTGCAGCCGAATCGTTGCAGAACGGTTTGCGCGTTGCGCAAGCCGAAGCTGCGCGCCGCCATCGTCAGGTTGCGATGGTGCTGACCAACGGCGTGCCGAACCAGGGTGTGATGGCACAGGCGAACGGCAAGAACTGGTTCGTTACCGTGATTCCGAACACGACAGCGGGCGAGTCGTACACCCAGGTGTCGCCATCATTAATGGTGCAAAGCGGTACGCTTGGCGCGGTTGCACCTAACGCGCAGATCAACGGCCAGGCGGCGGTCTGCTTCAATTCGTTGGGCCGGCTGACCACCCTCAACGATGGCACGTACAGCTGCACCATTCCGGCCACGGGCACAGTCACTTACGCCGTGACGAACAGCCGGTCTGCAACCGCACGGGCATTGAACGTTACCGTAGGAATTGGTGGTTCGATTCGAGTGTGCGATCCGAGCAAGTCTTTGTCGCAGGGTAGTCCAGATGCATGCAGCTAACCCCGCCTCACACCGCGCTACGCGAAACCGGCGATCGCAGAGCGGGATGACGCTCGTCGAGGTGCTGATTGCGATGCTGCTGCTCACCGTGGCGCTGACGGCCATGGTGATGGCGCAAATCCGGGCTTCGCAAGTCTCGGTTGACGCCGAGGACCGCAATCGCGCTGCTTTGCTGGCCAATGAACTCGCCAGCACGATGTGGCAGAACCACACGGTCAATTTGCCGGCGTCCTCTGTGGCTGCGTGGCAAACGATGGTGAGTACCAACGTGAGCTACCGGACAGCCAGCGCCTCCAGCCCCGTGGGTAGCGGCCTGGGCGGCCTGCCCAACGGTACGGGCTCGGTCTCAGTCGACAGCACGACCAATATCGCGACGATCACCATCACTTGGCAAGCGCCGTCTCACGGCGTGAACGCGACTGCCGGTATGAGCAGCACGAGCCAGTATGTGACGCAGGTGGTGCTGCCATGAACGCCGGAACTTCAATTAAGCGGCCTTTGCGCGCGGCCCGCCAGACGGGCCTCAGCCTAATTGAGTTGATGGTGGCGTTGGTCGTCAGCATGGTCATCGTGGGGGCGGTGTTCGGCCTGATGAGTGTGTCGGAAGGGCGCAAGCGCACCACGATGTCGGTCAGCGACATCAATCAAAGCGGTGTGTTCGCCCTGTACCAGTTGGACAAGGCGATCCGCAGCGCCGGATCGGGCTATTCGCAGAACTGGCCGCTGACCTATGGCTGCCGCCTCAATGTCAATTTGAACGGCAATCAAATTCTCCCGTCTCCGGCAAGTATGCCGCCGCCGTTTGACAAGCTGTTGGCGCAGTTGGGCGGCTTTCGGTTGATGCCGCTACTGATCGTGCAGAACGGCACGCCCCTGACCGCGGGAAGTTCTGACGCGATCATCACGATGGCGGGCAATGCCGGCTATGGAGAGATTCCGACCGAGTTTTCCAATACTGCACCCGTGGTGTCCGCAGGCGTGGTGAATCTCAGCCTGATCAACACCATGACGTTCAACGCGGGCAACCTCGTGCTCGTAGCGGACCGCAATAACACGGCGGGCAACGTACAACCCTGCTATGTCGGCCAGGTGAAGAGCGGCTTTACCGGCAGCGTTGCAGTACAACTGCCGCTGGCTGGTGCCTATGACGCATCGGTGGGCCCGGACGGGGGCGCGGCCAACGTCTCCGCAACAGGCGTGGCCATGAATCTCGGCAACGTCGGTGGAGGCAATTTGCCGGCCTTTGGCGTGTATGGCGTGGGTGCCAACAACACTTTGATGTTCTATGACCTGCTGCAATCGGGTGGCAACGGCAATAACGCAATCCCGCTCGCAGATGGCGTGATGGAAATGCATGCCCTGTACGGCATAGATCCAAACAACACCGGCAATGTCACCTGGCAGGCGCCCACCGGCGCGTTCGACGCGGCAACGCTGTCCAATGGCACGCAGACCGCCGCGGCGAATCTCTACGCGATCAAGGCGGTGCGGATCGGCTTGATCCTGCGGACCTCGCTGCCTGAGCGCGCACAGCAATATGTGACGAGTGCTAGCGCAGTCACCGCGACAGGCGTCGTCAGTCCCGGGCCGCTGGTCCTGTTTGCCGATGTACCAGGGCAGACCTATACCCGAAAGCTCACGGGCGCGGAGCAAAACTATCGTTACCGCGTGTTGGAAGCCACGATCCCCCTGCGCAACACATTGTTGCAGCGCTGACGATGTCGACCACGCCCGAGCTTCGCTTGAATCGCCCTTTGCGCGCCATGGTGCGCCGGCATCAGTCCGGCGTTGTCCTCCTGATCGCACTGATTGCCGTGGCCATCCTGGCCATCGGCACCGTCGCGCTATTCCGTTCGTCCGATGCCGCGCTATTCAATGCGGGCAACCTCGCGTTCAAGCGGGATATGACCAATCGTGGTGAGCTGGGCATTGTCGCCGCCAAGGCAGCGCTGACTAGCGGCGCGCTCAGCCAGGAGTCGACGCGCCAGAGCAACCAGGCTGCGAGCGGCTATTACGCGACGATGCAGCCCACAGACAAGCATGGTTTGCCAAACAGTCTGGTCGCTTTGGATGCCCCGGTCACCAACACCAAGATCAACGGGGGCGATGGCATCACGATCTACTACATGATCGACCGCCTCTGTAACGCGACGGGCTCGACCGACCCGTCCAACGCTTGCGTGGTCAGTTCGATCGGCTCAGCGAAAGGCGGCACGGTCCTGCCGTATCGCGGCCAGGCCCAGCCGCCTTCGGTGCCGGTCTACCGCATCAGCGTGCGGGTCGATGGACCACGCAATAGCCAGACCTTCCTCCAGACCACTGTTTCTCTCTGAGTTGCCTGAACAGCCATGCATCCCAATTGTGACCGAGGTTGGAAGGCCAGCGCTTCGCGGAGCCCTTCCGTTATGACTTTCCTGCGCAGCTTGCTTGCAAGCGCCTTGTTGCTACCTGCGCTACTGGTGTCGGCTGCACAAACCGACCTAGCAGACCAGCCACTCTTCAGCTCCGTGTCGGTGCCGGGCAATCTTCTGCTTTCGCTGTCGGTGGAGTATCCGACTGCCAACAGCATTGCGTACGTCAGCAGTTATTCGGCGGGGGTCAAGTACCTGGGCTACTTCGATCCGCTCAAGTGCTATACGTATCAATACGACGCTAATGTCGACGCCAACAATTATTTCGTTCCAGCAGCGGCTGCAAGCAGCAGCTATCAGTGTGCTAGCGGTAAGAACTACTGGAGTGGCGCATTCCTGAACTGGGCGGCAATGCAGACCATCGATCCATTTCGATGGGCGTTGACGGGCGGCTACCGCGTTACGGACACGGCATCGTTGACCGTGCTCGAGAAGGCCTGGGCGTCTGGCCAGGGTGGCTCTGGTGAAACGCCGAATCGCACTATCGGCGGCAGCAACGGCGGCGGCAGCGCCACCGTGTCGGCAGCCACGCCGTTCAATTGGGGTAGCCTTAGCGTACGCATCTATGGTGCGAACAATAAGATCTACTTCACCCAAAGCGGCAATCTGGATTCGGATACGCCTCGAACCTACAGTTCCGGCTCTTCGCAAGACTCGTCTAAGGTATGGTGGGTCTATGCCCGTGTGAAAGTGTGCGACCCCTCGCAGCTGGAGCCGAACTGCACGAAGTACGGCAGCAACTACAAGCCGGAAGGCCTGATGCAGCAGTACTCGCAGCGCATCCGTTTCGGTGCGTTTGGATACCTCAACGACTCCAACATCAAGCGCGATGGCGGGGTACTGCGCGCGCGAATGAAGTTCATTGGCCCCACGCAGCCCGTTCCCGGTAAGAGCCCGACGTCAAATACGCTGGCCGAATGGAGTGCTACGGACGGCACCATGGTGACCAATCCCGACACTTCGGATGCCACGGCAACCGGGGTGACGAACAGCGGGGTCATGAACTACCTCAACAAGTTCGGCTCGACCTCGCAAACCTATAAGACGTATGACCCGGTTGGCGAGTTGTACTACGCGGGCATCCGTTACTACAAGAACCTCGGCAATGTGGCCAGCTATTCGTCCAACGCCACGACAGCCCAGATAGACGGCTTCCCGGTCATCCAAACATGGGATGACCCCATCCAGTATTCCTGCCAGAAGAACTACATCCTGGGCATCGGTGACATCAATACCCATGCGGATGCCAATTTGCCAGGCAGTACGATCAGAAGTAGCAATGAACCGGCGCTGCCCTCGGAGGTTTCGAGCGATACCACGGTCAATGTGGACTCCGCGACCAACCTCGTGGGGCAAATGGAAGGCATCAGCAATCTCAACAAGATTTCGCCGCCGTGCTGTAACGGCAATACCTACCTGATGGCCGGGCTTGCCTACGATTCGCACGTGCGGGATATCCGCCCGAACGATTTCAAGGACAGCCTGGGTAACAAGTCGAAGATCCAGACCATCTCCACCTATTGGCTGGATGTGCAGGAGTACCAAACATACCGCTACCAAAACCAATTCTGGCTGGCGGCAAAGTACGGCGGCTTCAGTGTCCCGAGCAACTACAAAACGAGCAACACCACGGCGTTGGCGCAGTCGCTATGGAATGCGAGTGGTAATACCGACCCCAACGGCAAGCCGATGCCGGACAACTACTATCTGGCAGGTCAGGCTGACCTGATGGTGAACGGTCTGAATTCCGCATTCCAGAACATCTCCAACGATATTCAGGCAGCCACGACGGCACTGGCGGTCTCGTCCGCCAACGTGAGCCTAACCGGCAACATTGGATACGCGGCGTCCTACAACTCGTCGACCTGGACCGGGGATGTCATCGGTAGTTCGCTGAGTTTTGACGCCAAGACCGGCCTGCCCACGCAGACGAAGGCGTGGTCCGCACAGGCGCAACTCGGAAACCAATCGAGTTCGTCACGTCTGATCGCCACCAGTAATGGCGTTGGGTCCGCGCAAGGCGTGCCATTCCAGTTCGCGAAGCTGACGACGGCCAACCAGAGCGCACTCAGCAATTCGGCCGTGAAGAACTGGAACAACCAGGACTTCCTGAATTACCTGCGTGGAGACCAGACCAACGAAGGCACGAGCGGCAAGGCGGTTTATCGCCAGCGTGCTTTTTTGTTGGGCGATATCGTGGGTTCGAAGGTCGATGCCGTAGGCCCGCCCATCGCCGTGCTGTCCAGCGCGACCAACCCAGGTTATGCAACGTTCAAGAGCACCTATGTCAACCGTAAGCCGGTCGTCTACGTCGGTGCGAACGACGGCATGATGCACGCGTTCGACGGTACCGTTGGCAATACCACCAGCGGCAACGAGCTGTTTGCCTACGTGCCGAGCTTCCTCTACCAAGGGCCGACGGCCACACCGACGGTCAACGGTCTGGCATCGCTGGGCTTGGCGGGCAAGAATTTCGTCCACCATGCCATGGCGGATGCCACGCCGCAGGCATTCGACGTTGACCTCGATCGCGCAGGCGGAGCCACGCCCAGTTCATCCAGCAGCTCGGACTGGCACACGATTCTGATCGGCGGGTTGGGCAAGGGCGGGAAGGGCTACTACGCACTCGACATTACCGACCCCTCGACGATCACCACCGAAACCGCACTGGCCGGCAAGGTGATGTGGGAATTCGGCGGCCCCTCCAACGCATCGCAAGGCACCCTGGGCTTCACCTATGGCGACCCGATCGTCGCGAAGACCAAGAAGTACGGCTGGATCGTTGCGGTGCCGTCGGGCTACAACAACGCCGATGGTGTGGGGCGGCTCTTCATCCTGAACCCGGCGAACGGCGCCTTGCTGGAGTCGATTTCGACGGGCGTCGGTTCCGCAAGCTCGCCCTCCGGTCTGGCCTACGCGTCTGCCTATGTGGCGGACTACACCGACAACACGACGGACTCGATCTACGCGGGCGACCTGCTGGGCAATGTCTGGCGTTTCGATCTCACGGGCACCCCTGCGAGCTATCCGGCACCGACCAAGATTGCGCAACTGACCGACCCGAGCGGCAACCCGCAGCCTGTCACCACGCCGCCGCTGATCGAGATCCAACCGAACTCGCTCAAGCGCTACGTCATGGTGGGGACTGGCCGACTGCTGGGCAGCACCGACATCGCCAGCACCCAGACGCAGAGCTTCTACGTCATCTATGACGGCGTGGTGCAGCGCTTTAACAGCAGCACCGATCTGCCGAGCGGTGTCACGTTCCCGATCGGGCGCAGCAATCTCAATGCGGACACGGATGTGCTGAAGGGCATCGGTAGCGCGCCGACATCGGTGATGGGCTATTACATCGACCTCGGCCAGTCGTCCAACGGCGTGGCCGAACGCGTGAACGTGGCCCCGGTGTCGAACTTCGGTACGGTGTCGTTTGCCGCCAACCTGCCCAACGGGGACGCCTGCAACCCGTCCGGCAGCAACCGCGTGTTCTCGCTGGACATCGGCACGGGCATCAGCCGCGTGGTAAATAATGCTGGCCTACTCCAACCGTATTACACCGGCGGGGGGCTGGTAGTGGATCTGTCCTACCTTAATGTCAATGGTTCAGTTCGGCTAGAGGCTGGTACAGACAATAGCGCGATCAATTCTGTGCCATTGGTTCCTACGGTGGTGCAAGCTATCCGTCAAATCAACTGGCGTGAAGTGCCAACGGCCGACTAACGGTGATCTCACGATGACGATCCGGTACAGAAACGCAGCGCTAAGCGCCCATACGGAATAGGTAGTATGAGGCGCGGCTGGATCGCCTGCGCTGTTGCAGTGGCGGCCCATTTGGCTTTCCTGCATGTTGTCAGCGTGTGGAAGCCTCAAGCGGCAATAGCCGAAGGTCAGGCAGGCCTTCGGCTATTGTTCGTTGGCCTGCCGAAGGCCCCGGCGGGTGAAAGCGCCAGCGCAGCCGGCCGAAGAAGCGGAGTTATCGATTCTGCAGCCCTTTCATCGCCGCAGAGGAGTGTCCTGTCTCTGAAACCTAGCGTCTCTGGCAGCGCAAGCCGCCGGTCGGAAGTGTCTCCACCTCAGTTTTCTCCTTCGGAGAAGGTCGATGGGATGCGGTTTTATGCGTCGACGGAAGTGGACCGCCAAGCCTTGCCGGCTAGCACCCTTGAACTTCTGGACGTGATGGCGTTAGTCGCGAACGCATCGCCGATAACATTGCGCGTCTATATCGGTGTTGATGGTGCGGTTGTGCGCGCTGAAATCGTCCGCGCCAGTGAGGACAATCGTGCCGCCGCAGCTAGATTGGCTTTGATCCTCATGGAGACACGTTTTGTTCCCGCTAAGCGCATGGGAGCGGACGTTGCTGCGGTAAGGGACCTGGAGTTCCAGATTGAACCGTCGAGCGAAAGCAACCGACCGGCGTCTTCTTGATGCTTGATCGGTCGAGTGGCTGACCGAACGGGAAACCCGATGATTGTGAATAGAGTGCGGGCGCTTTGCGGGAATCTCATTTCCGCACATTCGTCGCCGCAACCTCATCCAGCACATCCCGGAACTCTGCCAGATCCTCAAAACTCCGATACACCGACGCAAACCGGATGTACCCGATCTTGTCCAGCCGCTTGAGTTCGCGCATCACGAGCTCTCCCACGCGGTCGCTGCCGATTTCCTTCTCGCCGTGGCTGAGCAGTTTTTCTTCGATGCGGGCGATGGCCTCGTCGATGGCCTCGGCGGATACGGGGCGCTTGCGCAGCGCCAGCCGCATGGAATCCTTGACCTTGTTGCGGTCGTAGTCGACGCGGCTGCCGTTCTTTTTGACGACGGCCGGAAAGAACAGCTCGATGCGTTCGTAGGTCGTGAAGCGGCGGTCGCAGGATTCGCAGCGACGGCGGCGGCGCACGGTGTCGCCTTCTTCCGACATGCGGGTATCAATCACCTGGGTGGCCGCGTGGCCGCAAAAGGGGCATTTCATGCCGGTGGTCTCCTCGGCAACCTCAAAGAACGCACTGCGCTAAAAGAACAACGCCGCGATGGCCCCTCATTCAATTCGGGGCGCATCGCGGCAGGGTACTACGTGGCCGGAAGATCCGGCCATCGGCGGATGCCTTAGGCGTAGACCGGGAACTGCTTGGTCAGCTCGGCCACCTTGGCGCGGACGGCAGCGATGTTCGCTTCGTCGTGCGGATTGTCCAGCACATCGGCGATCAGGTGGGCGACCTTCACGGCTTCCGCTTCCTTGAAGCCACGCGTGGTCATGGCCGGCGAACCGAGGCGCACGCCCGACGTCACGAACGGTTTTTCCGGGTCATTCGGAATCGCGTTCTTGTTGACGGTGATGTGTGCGTCACCCAGCACCTTCTCGGCTTCCTTGCCGGTGATCTTCTTGGCGCGCAGGTCGACCAGCATCACGTGGCTTTCAGTGCGGCCCGAGACGATGCGCAGGCCACGGGCCATCAGCGTTTCGGCCATGGCTGCCGCGTTTTTCACGACCTGTTGCTGGTACGCCTTGAATTCCGGCGACAGCGCTTCCTTGAACGCCACTGCCTTGCCGGCGATCACGTGCATCAGCGGGCCGCCCTGGATACCCGGGAAGATGGCCGAGTTGATGGCCTTTTCGTGTTCGGCCTTCATCAGGATTACGCCACCGCGCGGGCCGCGCAGGCTCTTATGCGTGGTCGTCGTGACGAAGTCTGCATGCGGCACCGGATTCGGGTACACGCCAGCGGCGATCAGGCCGGCGTAGTGCGCCATGTCCACCATGAAATACGCGCCGATCGACTTGGCGATCTTGCCGATGCGCTCGAAATCGATGCGCAGCGCAAATGCCGATGCGCCGGCGATGATCAGCTTCGGCTTCTTCTCTTGCGCGAGCGCTTCGAGCGCGTCGTAGTCGATGTCTTCCTGCGCGTTGAGGCCGTAGCTGACCACGTTGAACCACTTGCCGCTCATGTTGAGCGCCATGCCGTGGGTCAGGTGGCCGCCTTCGGCCAGGCTCATGCCCATGATCGTGTCGCCCGGCTTGAGCACGGCGAAGAACACGCCCTGGTTGGCCTGCGAGCCCGAGTTCGGCTGCACGTTGGCGGCTTCAGCGCCAAAGAGCTGCTTCACGCGGTCGATGGCGAGCTGTTCCACCACGTCCACGTATTCGCAACCGCCGTAGTAACGCTTGCCGGGGTAGCCCTCGGCGTACTTGTTGGTCAGTTGCGAGCCCTGCGCGGCCATCACGGCCGGGGAGGTGTAGTTCTCGGAGGCAATCAGCTCGATGTGGTCTTCCTGACGCTGATTTTCCTTTTGGATGGCGGCAAAGATTTCGGGATCGATCTGGTCGATCGTATAGCGGCTGCGTTCGAACATGGCGAGTGTCTGGTCTGAAACGAAACGGAAATGGCGGAGATCGGGCGAGGCGTGGGGAAACATGCGCGCGGCTTGAACGACTGCGCTCGGGGTTGGCCGATTGCAGCGGGTGTCCAAGTCACCCTGTGCTTCCCATTCGCTGCCCAGGCGAGCGGCAGGCGTCGTTGTGCATGACGCCAGAAACCTTGCGCTTCCTCGTGGTCGCTGCCCACATGTCGAAGCCGCTCAAAGCAGCTTCAGGATTCGCCAGTCGCGCAAGGTGGAATGGTTGCCCGCGAGTGTACGACAGCCCCATGGCCGCTGCAAGAAGCGGGCGTGCAGACGCGCACATTGCGGTGCAATACCGCACAACGCTTCAGGTAAACTCTGATCTTTCGTTTTTTCAGGCCCGGAGACACTTCCATGATCGTATTCGTGACCGGCGCAACGGCCGGGTTCGGCGCGGCCATCGCGCGGCGTTTCGTGCGAGAAGGCCATCGTGTGATCGCGGCAGGCCGCCGCCAGGACCGCCTTGATGCGCTCAAGGCTGAATTGGGTGACGCCGTGCTGCCATTCGTGCTGGACGTGCTGGACGTCGATGCCGTTGCTGCGCTGCCGGGTACGCTGCCCGAGGGCTGGCGCGAAGTCGACGTGCTGGTCAACAACGCCGGTCTGGCGCTGGGCCTCGAACCGGCCCAGCGTGCTGACCTGACCGATTGGGACCGCATGATTGGCAC
Organism: Ralstonia sp. TCR112; assembly: GCF_007997035.1. GTDB lineage: Bacteria > Pseudomonadota > Gammaproteobacteria > Burkholderiales > Burkholderiaceae > Ralstonia > Ralstonia edaphi. The sequence goes on from NZ_VOSS01000075.1 coordinate 94,292, forward strand.
CAACTGTTCCGGGCTGGTGCATATGACGCGTGCGTTGCTTCCGGCCATGGTCGAACGCAATCGTGGTCACATCATCAATATTGGCTCGATTGCCGGGACGTACCCGTATCCGGGCGGCAATGTGTATGGCGCCACCAAGGCGTTCGTCCGGCAGTTTTCGTTGAACTTGCGGGCGGACCTGACCGGCACGCGCGTACGCGTATCGAACGTCGAGCCGGGCCTCTGCTCCGGCACGGAGTTTTCCAACGTGCGCTTCAAGGGCGACGATGCCCGTGTGGAGAAGGTCTACGAAGGCACCGAGGCGCTCACCGCCGACGACATCGCCGAGGCCGTCTACTGGATGGCGGCGCTCCCGGCGCACTTCAATGTCAACGCGATGGAGCTGATGCCCGTTTGCCAGTCATTCTCGGCCACCAGCGTGACGCGAGGCATGGCCTGAATTCGAGCGCAAGCCCTCGGCCGGTCGGTGGATGGCTGGCCGTCACTTGCGTCTTGGTAAAATTACCCGATGGCTTCTTTTGACTGGAACCTGCGCGTGTATTGGGAAGATACCGACGCAGGCGGCGTGGTGTTTTACGCCAACTATTTGAAATTTTTTGAGCGCGCCCGCACCGAGTGGCTGCGCGCGCTTGGGGTCGATCAGCAGGCGCTGGCCGACACGACCGGGGCCATTTTCGTGGTCCGCAGCACCGCCGTGGATTACCGCGCGCCGGCCCGCTTGGACGACCTGCTGCAGATTCGTTCGCGTATGGAACGGGTCGGCCCCGCGTCGGTCCAATTCGCCCAGGAAGGCTGGCGCGGCGACGTTTTGCTCGCATCAGGCACGATTCGTGTTGGATGTGTCGACCGGCTCACTTTCCGGCCGACCCCGATTCCCGCTCCCGTACTCGCAACCATCAAAGCCGCCGCATGAATCCCGTCGAGGTCACACAAGATCTGTCGATCGTCTCGCTGGTGCTGCACGCCAGCCTCCTGGTCCAATTCGTCATGGGCCTGCTGCTGGTGATGTCGCTGTTCTCCTGGACGTACATTTTCCGCAAAGCGTTTGCCCTGCGCGCCGCGCGCAGCCAGACCGAATCGTTCGAGCGCGATTTTTGGGCCGGCGGCGACCTGCAGGCGCTGTATCAGAGCGCTGCCAACAACCGCCACACCACCGGCGCGCTGGAACGCATCTTTGAAGCCGGCATGCGCGAATACCTCAAGGCGCGCGAGCTGCAGCGCGGCGGCGGCGATCCGAGCGCCATTCTGGATGCCTCCCGCCGTGCCATGCGGGCGGCGTACCAGCGCGAGATGGATTCGCTCGAATCGCACCTGCCATTCCTGGCGTCGGTCGGCTCGGTCAGCCCGTACATCGGCCTGTTCGGTACGGTCTGGGGGATCATGAATGCCTTCCGCGGCCTGTCCAACGTGCAACAGGCGACGCTGTCGGCAGTGGCGCCTGGCATTGCCGAAGCGCTGGTCGCCACGGCCATCGGTTTGTTTGCGGCCATTCCGGCGGTGATCGCCTACAACCGCTACGCCACCGAGATGGACCGTCTGGCCAACCGTTTCGAGAGCTTCATGGAAGAGTTCTCGAACATCCTCCAGCGCCAGACGCGCTAAGGAGCCGCGCTCATGGCTACCATCCAGCGAACGCGCCGCGCCCGACGGGCCAAGGCTGACATCAACGTCGTTCCGTACATCGACGTGATGCTGGTGCTGCTGGTCATCTTCATGGTGGCGGCACCCGTGGTGAACCCGGGCGTGGTCAATCTGCCCTCGGTGGCCAACGCCACGCCGCAGCAGACCCAGCCGCCCATCGTCGTGACCATCAAGGGCGACGGCACGATCCTTGCTCGCATCAAGACGGGTTCCGGCGCCACCGAGCAGAAGCTTGCCAACAACAACGAGCTGCGCGCATTTGTGAAGCAGCGCACGGACGAAAACCCCGATCAGCCCGTCGTGATTGCCGCCGACAAGTCGGTGCAGTACGACCGCGTGCTGACCGTGATGAGCGTGCTCAAGGGCGATGGCGTGAAGCGCGTCGGCCTGATGGTGAAATCGTCATGAGCACGTTGAAGAATCCGGGCGAGGCAACCTGAACGTCATGGCTACGACGTCGTTGCACCGTTACGAGCCTGTTCGCGAGCGCGGCACGCTGCGCGCGTTCGGGTTGGCGGTCCTGACACATATTCTGCTGCTGGTTTTTCTGTACTTTGGCGTGCAGTGGCAGAGCAGCACCCCGCGCGGCGAAGAAGCCGAGCTGTGGGACGAGGCGGCGGTTCAGCAGGCCGTGCAGCAGGCCGCGCCGGTGCCGGACGTCAAGCCGGAACCGGTGATCAAGGCGCCGCCGGCCAAGGTGGAAGAGGAAGCCGATATCGCGCTGGAGCAGCAAAAGCGCAAGCGCGAACAGGAAGCTGCTGCTGCCCGTGAGGCCGAACTCGCCCGCCGCGCTGCTCAAGAACGCGCCGAAGCGCAGCGTCAAGCCCGTCTGAAGGAAGAGCAACAGGCGCGTCAGGCGGAACTCCAACGCAAGGCCTTGGCCGAACAGCAGGCCAAGGAAAGGGCCGCTGAGAAGGCTGCCGCAGACGCAGCGCAAGCCCGCAAGAATGCGCAACTGCAGGCCCAGGCCGAAGCCAAGGCCAAAGCGGAAGCTGATGCAAAGCAGAAGGAATTGAAGGCCAAGGCCGCTGCAGAAGCCAAAGCCAAGGCTGAAGCAGAGCGGAAGGCGAATGAATCGCGTGCCAATGCACAACGCCAGGCGCAGCTGGATCGGCTGCGCGCGATGGCCGGTGCGGGCGCGACGGGCACGGTGGCGGGCTCCGGCGGCGGTGTCGGCAATGCGCAGGGCACGGGCGGCACGGCGTCGGCCGGGTATGCCGAGCGTGTGCGGGCCAAGGTCAAGCCGAACATCCTGTTCGATCCTTCGGCTGTCAATGGCAATCCGTCGGCGGTCGTGTCGGTGCAGATGGCGCCGGACGGGTCGATCCTGTCCAAGCGCCTGACGAAATCGAGCGGCAACGGGGCCTATGACGAAGCCGTGATGCGTGCGGTCGAACGCTCCGATCCGCTGCCGCGCGATACCAACGGCAAAGCGCCGTCGAGCGTCATCCTGACGTTCCGGCCGAAGGAATAACGGGTTGGCGCTCCTGAAGGGGGCGCCGGCCAGCGTACTCAGATTCCGGATTTGATAGCAGGGAAGATGAACATGATGCGAACGATGTGGATCCCGATGTTTCGACGCGCGGCGCAGGCGCTGCTGCTGACTGCGGCAAGCGTCGGCGTGGCCCATGCCCAGCTCAACGTGGAGATCTCGGGCGTCGGCGCCAGCCAGTACCCGATCGCGATCGCCAACTTCCAGGGCGAGGCACAGGCTCCGCAAAACCTCTCGGCGATCGTGCGGGCGGACCTGGCGCGCAGCGGCCGCTTCTCGAACGTCGATGTGGCCGGGGCGGTCGTGCCGGAAAGCCCGGCGCCTGACCTGGGCGCCTGGAAGTCCAAGGGCGCAGCTGCCTTCGTGGGCGGCACCGTGACCCGCAACGGCGACCGCTATGAAATCCGCTTCCGTTTGTACGACACTGCGAAGGGCGAAAGCCTGGGCGGCCTGTCGCTCACGCGGGGCCCCGGCCAATTGCGTTTGGCCGCACACGAAATTGCCGACTACATCTATCAGAAGCTGATTGGCGAGCGCGGTATTTTTGCGACGCGCCTGTCGTACGTGTCCAAGGTCGGCCGCCGGTTCCAGCTGCAGATTTCCGATTCGGACGGCGCCAACCCGCAGATCGCTTTGACGAGCAACGAACCGATCATCTCGCCGTCGTGGTCGCCGGACGGCACCAAGGTCGCGTATGTGTCGTTCGAGAGCAAGAAGCCGGTGGTGTATGTGCATGACCTGGTGGCAGGCCGCCGCACGGTCATCTCGAACCAGAAGGGCAACAACTCGGCGCCGGCCTGGTCGCCGGATGGTCGTCACGTGGCGGTGTCGCTCTCGCGCGATGGCAATACGCAGGTCTACCTGGTCAACGCCGATGGCTCGGGCCTGCGCCGCCTGAGCCGCAGCAGCGCGATCGATACCGAGCCGTCGTTCTCGCCGGATGGCCGCTACATCTACTTCACCAGCGACCGTGGTGGTGCCCCGCAGATCTATCGCATGTCGGTCGACGGAGAAGAATCGGGCGGTGCGCAACGCGTGACGTTCAAGGGCAGCTACAACACGAGCCCGCGTGTGTCGCCGGACGGCAAGCTGTTGGCTTACATCTCGCGCGTGGGTGGTGCGTTCCGCCTGTACACGCAGGACTTGTCCAATGGCGATGTGAACGCGCTGACGGATACCTCGAACGATGAATCGCCGAGCTTTGCGGCCAACGGCAAGTTCATCCTGTATTCCACGCGCGTGGGCGGCAAATCGGTGTTGGCCGCGGTGTCGACCGATGGCCGTACGCGTCAGGTTCTTTCCCTCCAGGCCGGCGAGGTTCGTGAGCCGGCGTGGGGTCCTTTCATGCAATAACGAAGCTGTTCCACTAGGAGAAATCGGACATGTCGAAGTCCCAAACCATGATCAAACTTGCAGCCATTGCCGCGCTGCTGGCCCTGGGCGCTTGCAGCTCGGGCGTGAAGCTCGATGACACCGCCAAGAACGGTACGGGCGGCGCTGCCGGTACGGGCGCCGATGCCCGCACGGTCACCCCGGTGGACGTGGGCCGTGACGAACTGACCGACCCGAACAGCCCGCTGGCCAAGCGCAGCATTTACTTCGATTTCGACAGCTACTCGGTCAAGCCGGAGTACCAAGGTCTGCTGGGTCAGCACTCGCGCTACCTGCAATCGCACAACCAGCGCAAGGTCCTGATCCAAGGCAACACCGACGAGCGCGGCACGAGCGAATACAACCTGGCACTGGGCCAGAAGCGTGCCGAGGCCGTGCGTCGCGCCCTGTCGTCGATGGGCGTGCCTGACAGCCAGATGGAAGCCGTGAGCCTGGGTAAGGAAAAGCCGCAAGCGACCGGCCACGACGAAGATTCGTGGGCACAGAACCGCCGCGCCGACATCGTCTATTGATCGGTACGGTTTGAAGTGGAACGCGCCGGCTGCGAGGTTGCGGCCGGCGTTCTTACGTTGGCAATCACATGAATACGATGATGAAACAGCGCGCTTATGGGGCCACGCGTCGGGCCATCCTGATGGCGACGCTCGTCGCGGGTGGCGCCCTCACCATGGCCGGCCCGGCGGCAGCGGGGGTGTTTGACGACGATGAGGCGCGCCGCGCCATCATCGACATGCGCGACAAGTTCAACAACTTCCAGTCGACGGCGGCCCAGCGCATCGATCAGAACAGCAAGAACCTGATCGACGCGCAAAACCAGATCGAGACACTCAAATCCGAAGTGGCGCGCCTGCGGGGGCAGAACGAAGTCCTGCAGAACAGCGTCGATACGCTGACCAAGCAGCAGAAGGATTACTACGCCGACCTCGATGCGCGCCTGAAGAAGTTCGAGCCCCAGCAAGCGACGGTGGACGGCCGCGAAGGCATGGTCCAGCCGAACGAGAAGCCGGAATACGACGCTGCGCTCAAGGCATTCCAGGGTGGCGACTTCAAGGGTGCGGGCAATCAGTTCTCGGCGTTCGTGAAGAAGTATCCGCAAAGCCCGTATCTGCCGCTGGCGCAGTTCTGGCTGGGGAATGCGCTTTATGCGCAACGTGACTACAAGGGCTCGAGCTACGTGCTGGAGAACATGGCGCGCAGCAATCCGCAGCATCCGAAGGCGCCTGATGCGCTGCTGCAGGTGGCGACCAACCAGGGCGAGTCGGGCCAGAAGGCGGCTGCGCGCAAGACGCTGGAATCTGTGGTCTCGCAGTATCCCGGTACCGAGCAGGCCAAGACCGCCCAAAGCCGGCTGAAGACGATGCGCTGATCGGCAGGCCGCTCGGCATGTGAACAGACGCCCGCCCGTGGCTTCACCGGCGGGCGTTTTTCATGGGGCGTCAAATGGTGTCCATATGCGGCAGCGGGGGCGCGCAGGGCGGTGGCACGCTAAAATGCGGGCCTTCCCGAATCGCTTTGCAAGGCTTCGCCCATGAAAAAACGCGCCATCGTCCTGCTCTCCGGCGGGTTGGACTCTGCCACCGTGCTCGCCATGGCCAATGCCGATGGCTTTGAGACTTACGCGCTGTCGATGCGCTACGGCCAGCGGCACTCGTCCGAGCTAGAGGCGGCGAAGAAAGTAGCGGCGGCGCTCGGCGCTGTGCGCCATGAAATCGTCGATCTGGACCTGCGCAAGTTCGGTGGTTCCGCGCTGACGGACGACGCGCTCGACGTGCCGACCGACGGTGCGCAATCGGGCATCCCGATCACGTATGTGCCGGCGCGCAACACCATCATGCTGTCACTGGCGCTCGGCTGGGCCGAGGCGGTCGGCGCACGTGACCTGTTCTTTGGCGCGAATGCCGTGGACTACTCCGGCTATCCGGATTGCCGCCCCGAATACGTTGCCGCGTACGAAACACTCGCCAACCTGGCGACGAAGGCCGGCGTGGAAGGCGAGCGCATCCGTGTGAACGCACCCATCATCGACATGACCAAGGCGGAGATCATCCAGGCCGGCGTGCAGCTGGGCGTGGACTACGGCCTGACTGTGTCCTGCTACAAGGCCGACGACGCCGGCCGCGCTTGCGGCGTGTGCGATTCGTGCCGCATCCGCAAGGCCGGGTTTGAAGCTGCCGGCGTGCCTGACCCCACCCGCTACGCCTGACGCACCATGCCCGAGATCGATCTCAACACGTTGTCCCACACGGTGCTGTGGGGCACGTTTGCGCTGACGTTCGTGTTTGGCGCGATCCTTCAGCGCACGCACTTCTGCACGATGGGCGCGGTGTCCGACGTCATCAACATCGGCGACTGGAACCGGCTGCGCATGTGGGCGCTGGCCATCGGCGTGGCCATGATCGGCACGGGGTGCCTGAGCTGGCTTGGCCTGATCGATACAAGCAAAACGATCTACACGGCCAGCAAGCTGCTGTGGCTGTCGTCGCTCGTGGGCGGGCTGCTGTTCGGATTCGGCATGGTGCTGGGCTCGGGATGCGGCAGCAAGACGCTGGTGCGTATCGGCGGCGGCAACCTCAAGTCGGTGGTGGTGTTCGTGTTCCTGGGGCTCGCGGCGTACATGACCCTCAAGGGCGTGTTTGGCGTGGTGCGTGTGGCAACCGTGGACAGCGTAGCCGTTGCGCTGCCGACGTCGCAGGACTTGCCGAGTGTGCTGGGCCACGCGTTCTCCGCCGATGTGCGCATGCTGCGCCTGGTGCTGGCGCTGGTGGTCGGCGGGGCGCTGTCGCTATGGGCGCTGCTGGGGCGCGATTTCCGCACGGGTGACAACCTGCTGGGCGGCATCGGCGTTGGCCTCGTCATCGTCGGCATGTGGTATGTCTCGGGGCATCTCGGCTATGTGCAGGAAGATCCGAACACGCTGCAGGAAGCGTTCGTGGCGACCAACAGCGGCCGCATGGAAGCGCTGAGCTTCGTGGCGCCGGTGTCGTACACGCTGGAGTGGCTGATGTTCTTCAGCGATACATCGAAGGTGCTGACGGTCGGTATCGTCAGCGTGCTGGGCGTGATTGCAGGCTCGGCGGCGGTGGCGCTGGTCACGCGCACGTTCCGCTGGGAAGGCTTTGCGAATGCCGAGGACACGGGCAACCACATCATCGGCGGCATCCTCATGGGCATCGGCGGCGTCACGGCGCTGGGTTGCACGATCGGGCAAGGGCTGTCTGGCGTATCGACGTTGGCGATCGGCTCGTTCATCGCGCTGGCCGGTATCGTGATCGGCGCGGTCCTGGCGTTTCGCTACCAGATGTGGCGGATGGAGCGGCTTGTCTGACCTGAGGGGCGTTGACAGAATCGCGGGTATCTCCCTATAATCGCGGTCTTTGGGGTCTTTAGCTCAGTCGGTAGAGCAGTAGACTTTTAATCTATTGGTCGCGGGTTCGAATCCCGCAGGACCCACCAAAATTCGAAGGGCTGACAGGCGACTGTCGGCCCTTTTTGTTTGGGCTTGGCCGTGCGCGCGCACGATCGCCATCTTCCTCGGCTCTGGGTGGCCGAGCTTCCACTTCCACAGCTCTGCTGTGCCTTCCCGAGGGCGCCATCGCCCCGCCACCGCGGATCAAATGGCTGGCGGGTCGCATTCTCCGGCCGCCGCTAGGGATTTCCTCTATAGCGTTCATCATCCGCAGACACCACCATATCTTCCATTGGAACCGGTTCCATACGGAGAAAAACGCACAAATGACAGATATCGTGATCGTGGCGAGCGCGTTCGGCGCCGCGCAGGTGCTTGAGCAGGGGCATCACGCCTATGTTCCCCTCGCTGCGTCGGTCGGCGCTGCCGGCTTCGAGGTGCGGCGTGAATTGTTGCCCGCTGGGCTGGACGGCACGGTATCGGCAGATGTCTTGGCTGCCCTGGGTCGCCTGGTGGCCGCATACGGCTTGTGGGCGGTCTACTCGACGCCGGCCACGCTGTACTCCCACGACGGCACGTTGGACGCGGTCGCCATTCGCGGCGCGCTGGCCGAAGCGCAAACCTTGGGCGCGCGCATCGTGAAGTTCCAGCTCGGCGGGTTTGCCGACGATGCGTCGCCGGAGGCGCTGGCTCAACTGTTGCAAGGCTGGCGCGCACGGGTGCTTGTTGAGAACGGTCAGCAGGCGGTGGGCGGGTCGCTGTCGCAGTTCCGAGGCTTATTCGCCGCATTGGAAGAGGCTGGCGCGGCCGACATGCTCGGCATGACGTTCGACGTTGGCAACTGGGAGTGGGCTGGCGAAACGCCGCTCGCATGCGCGCAGGCGTTGGCGCCGTACGTCGAATACATCCATTGCAAGAGTGTCGCGGGAGAGGGCGCGCGTCGCTTTGCCGTGGCGCCTGCGGGCAACGATGCGCGATTCGCCGCGGTACTGGCCGCGCTGCCCAGTGATGTTCCGCGCGGCATCGAATTTCCGTTCAACGCGGTCGATCCCGCCGCGGACGCCCATCAACATGTCATGTGGCTCAAGGCCGCCTGACGGTGACTCGACATCAAAGGAGCTTACGCATGTCGCATACGTTGGATGTCATCACCTACGGCGAAGCCATGGCGATGTTCGTGGCGACGGCGCCCGGGCCGCTCGCGCAGGCCACGCAGTTCACCAAGCGGATCGCCGGTGCCGATCTGAACGTCGCTGTCGGCTTGAGCCGCCTCGGTTTTCGCGTCGGCTATATGAGCCGGGTGGGGCAGGATTCGTTTGGCGAATATGTGCTGGAAACGCTGGCACGCGAAGGGATCGACGCCTCGTGTGTAGCGGTGGATCCGCAATATCCGACGGGCTTCCAGCTGAAGTCGCGCGCCGACGATGGCAGTGACCCGCGTGTCGAGTACTTTCGCAAAGGTTCGGCTGCCAGCCGCCTCTCCCGCGCCGACTATGTCGCCGACTACGTGCTCAGCGCGCGCCATCTGCATCTGACGGGCGTGGCCCCCGCAATTTCTGCATCGTCGTGCGAGCTTGCATTTCACCTTGCGAGGGAAATGCGTGCGGCCGGTGGCTCGATTTCCTTTGACCCGAACCTGCGCCCAACGCTATGGCCGTCCGCGGCGGAGATGGCGAGCACGCTGAATGCTCTGGCGTCGCTTTCCGATTGGGTGCTGCCCGGTTTGGCTGAGGGGCAGCAACTGACCGGCTATGACACTCCGGCTGACATCGCGCGTTTCTATCTGGACCGAGGGGCGCGCGGCGTTGCCATCAAGTTGGGCGCTGCCGGCGCCTACTACCAAACCGCTGATGGCGCGGAAGGTGTTGCCGACGGCGTGCGTGTGGAGCGCGTTGTCGACACAGTCGGCGCGGGCGACGGCTTTGCGGTGGGCGTAGTCAGCGCGCTGCTTGAAGGGTTGTCTGCCGAGCAGGCCGTTGCGCGCGGCAACCGGATTGGCGCGCTGGCGATCCAGGTGATCGGCGATTCCGAAGGCCTGCCGACGCGCGCTGCGCTCGAGGTACTCGAACAAACGGCCCGCCTGGGGTGCGAGCCGGAATCCATTCCCAGCGTCTAACGCAGCGTTTCGACTGCAGCCCTCGCGGGCAACGCACACCATCAAAGGAGACACGAACATGGCAACGCAACTTGCTGCGCGGCGCTGGTGGATGATCATGCCGATCGTCTTTATCACCTACAGCCTTGCCTACCTCGACCGCGCGAACTATGGTTTTGCGGCGGCGGCCGGCATCAATCACGATCTGGGGATCAGCCAGGGGCTGTCGTCGTTGATCGGCGCGCTGTTCTTCCTCGGCTATTTCTTCTTCCAGATTCCGGGCGCCATCTATGCCGAGCGCCGGAGCGTGAAGAAGCTGGTGTTCATCAGCCTCGTGCTATGGGGCTTGTGCGCCGCGCTCACGGGTGTCGTCAGTGACATCCCCTCGCTGCTGGCGATCCGGTTTGTGCTGGGCGTGGTTGAGGCGGCCGTCATGCCCGCGATGCTCATCTACATCAGCAACTGGTTTACCAAGCAGGAGCGTTCGCGCGCGAATACGTTTCTGATTCTCGGCAATCCCGTGACGGTGCTGTGGATGTCGGTGGTGTCGGGCTACCTCGTGCGCGAGTTTGGCTGGCGCCATATGTTCATCGCGGAGGGCGTGCCCGCCATCATCTGGGCCGTGTGCTGGTGGTGTCTGGTGCAGGACAAGCCCGCGCAAGCGCCTTGGCTGAGCTCCCAGGAAAAACGCGATCTGGAACAAGCGTTGGCCGCGGAGCAGGCCGCCATCAAGCCGATGCGCAACTATGGCGAGGCCTTCCGCTCGCCGGTCGTCATCAAGCTGTGCGCGCAGTACTTCTGCTGGAGCATCGGCGTCTATGGCTTCGTGCTGTGGCTGCCATCCATCGTGAAGAACGGCTCATCGCTCGGCATGGTCGAGACGGGCTGGCTGTCGGCGCTGCCGTATCTGGCGGCCACCATCGCGATGCTCGCCGCGTCGTGGGCGTCGGACAAGGTGGGGTCGCGGCGCGGTTTCGTCTGGCCGTTTCTGCTGGTGGGTGCTGCGGCGTTTGCTGCATCGTATGGACTCGGGTCAACGCACTTCTGGATGTCGTACGCGCTGCTCGTCATTGCCGGCGCGGCGATGTATGCGCCGTATGGTCCGTTCTTCGCGATCGTGCCGGAGCTGTTGCCGAAGAACGTCGCGGGCGGCGCGATGGCGCTGATCAACAGCATGGGTGCACTCGGCTCGTTTGTCGGCTCGTACTTCGTTGGCTATCTGAACGGTGCCACGGGCTCGCCGCTGGCGTCGTACGCTTTCATGAGCGCTGCGCTCCTGGCAGCCGTGGTTCTCACGCTTTGCGTCAAGCCGCAACCGCGTGACGCTTACCCGCTTGCCAACCCTGTCCCAGGAAAATGAACTGATGAAACCGCTTGTCGTTGCCTACAAGACGCTGCCTGACGATGTTGTGACCCAGTTGCGCGAGCACGTCGAACTCGTGCAGGTTGACGGTGCCGCGGCGTTGACCGAGTCGCTTGCCAACGCCGAGGGCGCAATCGGCGCGAGCCTGAAGATCACGCCTCAGATGCTCGACTGCGCGCCAAGGCTCAGGGCGTGGTCCACGATTTCGGTCGGCTATGACAATTTCGACGTGCCCGATCTCACGCGTCGCGGCATTGCGCTTGCACACACGCCGGATGTGTTGACCGAGTCGACCGCCGATACCGTGTTTTCGCTGATTCTCGCCTCGGCGCGTCGCGTGGTGGAGTTGGCCGAGTGGGTCAGGGCCGGCAACTGGCAGCGCAGCATCGGGCCGGAGCTTTACGGCACGGATGTCCAAGGCAAGACGATCGGCATCGTGGGGCTGGGTCGGATCGGTGCGGCGTTGGCTCGCCGTGCCGCGCTGGGTTTCCGGATGCGTGTGCTTTACACGAACCGGCATCCGCATCCCGAGGCCGAAGCGCAGTACGGCGCGCGCCGCGTGACGCTCGACACATTGCTGGCCGAATCGGATTTTGTGTGCTTGCAGGTGCCACTGACGCCCGAAACGCACCACCTCATCGGCGCGACGGAACTGGCAAAGATGAAGCCCGGTGCGATCCTCATCAATGCTTCGCGTGGCCCCGTCGTCGACGAGGCGGCGCTCATCCAGGCATTGCGCAACGGCACGATCCGCGGCGCGGGGCTCGATGTGTTCGAGCACGAACCGCTGCCGGCCGACTCGCCGCTGCTGGCGATGAAAAACGTTGTGGCATTGCCCCATATCGGCTCCGCAACGCACGAGACTCGGCACGCCATGGCGCGCTGCGCGGCCGACAACCTGATCAAGGCGCTGGCCGGTACGTTGCGTGAGAACCTGGTCAATCCGCAGGTGCTGGAGCCCGCTCGCGCCCAGTGAGCCGCGTGCCGGGATTGCGCTATGATCCTCGCACCCTGGCGCCGGCCCCTCGCGCCGACGGCCCGTTCTGAAGCGCATCGTGACTGATTCCCCATCCTCTTCCTCGCGCCCTGCGACCATCACCGACGTGGCCCGCGAAGCGGGAACCGGCAAGACCAGCGTGTCGCGCTATCTGAACGGCGAGATGCAAGTCCTTTCGGAAGATCTGCGACAGCGCATCGAAGCCGCCATCCAGCGGTTGAACTACCGGCCCAACCAGATGGCGCGCGGTCTCAAGCGCGGCCGCAACCGGCTGCTCGGCATGCTCGTGGCCGACCTGACCAATCCTTACACGATCGAAGTCCTGCAGGGCGTCGAGGCCGCTTGCCACGCGCTGGGCTACATGCCGCTCATCTGCCACGCCGCAAACGAGATCGAGATGGAGCGCCGCTTCGTTCAATTGCTGACGACGTACCGGGTCGAAGGCCTGATCGTCAATGCGCTCGGGGCAGAAGAGGCTGTGCTGCGACCCTTACGGGGTGGCGGTATTCCCGCTGTGCTGGTGGATCGCACGGTCGAAGGGTTTGACGCCGACCTCGTGGGGCTCGACAACTGCGGCGCCGTCAGCCTAGGCGTGCAGCATTTGGTGGAGCATGGTTTCGATGCCATCCAGTTCATCGTGCAGCCGTTTGAGCAGGTCAGTTCTCGGCGTGAGCGCGAACGCGCTTTTCGGGAGGCGATGGCAGCACGGGGGCGTTCGGTGCCGCCCACGGTGGTGCTGGACCCTAACGATCAAGCTTCGGTCGAGCGGGCGCTGGCCGAGATCGACACGCGTGTCGATGCGGTGTACCAGCGTGGCGGAGAACGACTGGCGCTGTTTGTTGCCAACGCGCCGGTTGCGCTCATCGTTGCACGGCATCTGCACACGCAGTTCGGCGCAGCCTGGCAGGAGCGTGCGGCGCTGTTGTCGATCGACGATCCGGAATGGGCGGAGTTGATCGGCATCACCACGATCCGGCAACCGACATACGACATCGGTTACAAGGCCGTCGAATTCGTGCATGAACGCATCGAAGGTGCGAGCGGCGATGCCCGTGTCGTATTGCTGCCCGGTACGCTCGTCGAACGTGCCTCGACGGCGCAATCGGCTCAGGCTGCGTCATGACGTTGCACCTCTACCTCGCGGGGCCAGATGTTTTCCGTCCCGAGCCCGTGGCGCACGGCGAAGCCCTTAAGGCGCTGTGCGCTGAGTTCGGCTTCATCGGGCTGTATCCGCTTGACAACACGATCGCCCCGCAGGCTGACGGCGCCGCGACCGCTGCGGAGATCTATCGCCAGAACATCGCGCTGATCGATTCAGCTGACGCCGTGCTCGCCAACGTAGCGGACTTCCGCGGCCACGAGCCCGATTCCGGCACGTGCTTCGAAATCGGCTACGCCATCGCCCGCGGCAAAGACGTGTGGTGCTATCACGTGCCCGCCGCGCCGCTCCTGGCGCAGGTGCCGAATACAAACGGCAACGATGCGGACGGCTGGGCCGTGGAAGATTTCGGCTTGCCGCGCAACCTCATGATCGCGTGCAGTTGTCACCTCGTCGTGGGCGATGTGCGCGCGTGCCTGGAGCGCATGCGGGCGCACTACGCATAGTCGCGCGCTGGATATGCGTATGCGGATTGCTTCCTTCAAGGCGGTAGGCGCCGTCCGTATAGTGCGTGCACCGGATGGCGTCTCCGACGCGAGGCAAACGCATGAAGCTCGACGATCTGCATCAACTTCCCGACCTGACGCATCTGCTGGCTGAGTTGGCGGCAACCGCTGCGCAGCGTGACCAGCACGGGGGTCATGCCGCGCACGAGAAGGCTGCGATTGCGCGAGCGGGCCTGCTGCCGCTGTTAATTCCCACGCAATACGGCGGAAGCGGCGTCAGTTGGGCCGATGCCTTTGCCGCAGTGCGCGCCATCGCCGCAGTCGACAGCTCCCTTGGGCACCTGCTCGCTTTCCAGTATCTGCAAACCGCAACCGTCTATCTGTACGGCTCCGACGCGCAGCGCGAACGCTTCCTGCGTCCGACCGCCGAGCTGGGCTGGTGGTGGGGCAACGCCGTCAATCCGCTCGACCATCGCCTGCGTGCGCAGCGCTCGGGCAGCGGCTGGCTGCTCGATGGCGAAAAGGGTTTCTGTTCCGGCACGCTCGGCTCCGACGTGATGGTCGTGTCTGCCCACGACGCGGCCAGCGGCAACCCCGTTGTGGCGGTGGTGCCGACAGCGCGCTACGGCATCACGGTGCGGGATGACTGGCATCCGATCGGGCAGCGCCAGACCGACAGCGCCTCCGTGCAATTCCGGCATGTGCAGGTCAGCGAAGATGAAGTGCTGGTGCGCCCCGAGGCCGTCCTCACGCCATCTCAAACCCTGCGTTCGTGTATCGCGCAAAACGTACTGGTCAATCTCTACACCGGCATTGCGGCAGGCGCGCTGGACGAGGCGCGCAAGCACACGCTGCAATCGTCACGGCCGTGGATCACTTTGGGCGTGGAGCGCGCGGCGGACGACCCGTACCAAATTCACCGCTTTGGCGAGATGCGCGTGCAATGGCTGGCTGCGGAAGCGCTGGCCGATCGCGCCATCCAGCGGTTGGACCGCGCATGGCGCAAAGGCGCCGCGCTCAGCGCCGAGGAGCGTGCCGAAGTGTCGCTCGCTACGGCCGAAGCCAAGGTATTGGCACATCGCGCCGCATTGTTCGTCGCCCAGGAATTGTTCGAGGCGACGGGCGCACGCTCGACCAAGGCCGCGCTCGCGCTGGACCGCTTCTGGCGCAACGCGCGCACGCATACGCTGCACGACCCGCTCGACTACAAGCTGCGCGCCATCGGCCGCTACGCGCTGGAAGGCATCCTGCCCGACGCCACCATCTACGGCTAAGCGCCTATCGATCTGCACATTCCTTCGTTGGCACGCGGCGGGGCCGAGCGGTGTAATGTGAAATTCGTCTATTGCCGCGCGCTTACATCATGTCCGACGCCGTTGTTGCCGCCGTTGTTGCCACGGATGCTCCTGCCGTTCACACGGCCCGATTCCACATTCGCCGTCTGCCCGACGCGCCGCTCGGCGCAGAGGTGCTGGGCCTGCGCGAAGCAGCCGATTTGTCTGACGCAGACATCGCCGCCATCCGCCAAGCCTGGCTCGCGCATGACGGCCTGCTGGTTTTCCGTGACGTCGAATTCACGCCGCAGGCACACGTGGCGTTCAGCCGCCGCTTCGGCCCGCAGCAGGTGCATGTGCTGAACCAGTTTCACCTGAGCGGCTATCCGGAAATCCTGGTCGTCTCCAACGTGGTCGAGAACGGCAAGCCGATCGGCTTGGGCGATGCAGGGCGGGATTGGCATTCAGACCTTTCGTACAAGCCGCTGCCGAGCCTCGGTTCGATGTTGCTCACGCGCGAGTTGCCGGAAGAGGGCGGCGACACGCTGTTCGCCAACATGGTGCGCGCCTACGAAACGCTGCCGGCCGATCTCAAGCGCATCATCGAAGGCCGCCGTGCGGTGCATTCGTATGTGTATCGCTATGAGCGATTGCGCGCGCTGTCGACGTGGCGTCCGCCGCTCACGCAAGCGCAGCGTGATGCCGTGCCGCCGGTCGATCACCCCGTTGTGCGCACGCATCCGGAAACGGGCAACCGTGCGCTCTTCGTCAACGAAGGGTTCACGTCGCACATCCTGGGTTTGCCGGAAGACGAGAGCACCAGCGTGCTGGAGCAACTCTTCGCCCACAGCGTCCGCGCCGACAACGTCTACACGCACCAGTGGCGCCCCGGCGACATGCTGTTCTGGGACAACCGCTCCACCATCCACTTCGCGCCGGGCTGCCCAGACAAGTATCGGCGCACGCTGCATCGCACCACCATCGAAGGCGACGTGCCGGTTTAGGCGCGCTTCGTCTACAGCCCGGCCTCGGCGAGGCGGGCATCGATGCTCGCCAGCGTCAACGTCTGTGCAAACAGCCGCGCGAGCGATTGGCTCGCATACTTCGGCACCTCGTCCGCCGTGGCCCAGCGGTATGCGTCCATCTCGGGGATGAGTCGGCCGGTGTGATAGCTGTTGAACATCGATGTGCAGGTCAGCGTGTCGAGTGCGACTTCGGGGCGGCGCAGGCGTGCGGCGAACAGGTGCAACTCCTTGTCGCGGCGATATGGAAACCGGCCCAATTCGATCAGCGCATGGCTGTCGAGCACGAGGCCGGTCTCCTCGCGTGTCTCGCGCAGGGCGGTGTCGCGATGGTCCTCGCCGGGGTCCGGCGCGCCCTTGGGGATGTCCCAGTGGCGCGTCTCGGTGGCGTGGGCGAGGAGCACTTCACCGTCTTCGTTGAGCAGCACGAGGCCGCAGGATAGGGCGATCGGCATGCTATTTGGCTCCGCGGCGTTGGGTGATGCGCGCCGTCAGCAATTGATGATTTGGACTGAACAGCCTGCGATAGGCCAGCAGCACGGCCACGACCGTCCCAAGCCCCGAAGATGCCGCCAGCAGGAACATGATGACGATCTGGTAGCGCACGGCCTCCAGTGGAGACTGTCCCGCCAGCACCTGGCCCGTCATCATGCCGGGCAAGCTCACCACGCCCACGACGGTCATCTGGTTGATGATCGGTGTCATGCCGGCGCGCACGGCGGTACGTGCTGCATTGCGCGCCGCTTCCCAGCGCGTGCCGCCCAGCGCCAGGATGGTCTCTACCTGATCGCGCGTGGCAGTCAACTCGCCGGTCATGCGCTCCAGGGCCAGGCCCACGCCGGTGAGCGTATTCCCAAGAATCATCCCCATGATCGGGATGGCGTATTGCGGCTCGTACCACGGGCGCGCATGCAGGACGACCACCAGACCGATCGCGCCGATCAGCCACGTGCTGCCGAAGACTGACAACGTTCCGTCCAGCCGCAAGCCCCCATAGCTGCGCGCGCCGCGGCTGCCGGTCGCGTGCCCGGCAATCAGCGTCATGACGGCCACGATGCCGAGCACCACCGCCCAATGCGCATGGGCGAAGACCCATTCGAGCACGAAGCCTACCGCCAGCAATTGCACGACGGTGCGCACGGCGGCCCACGCCAGGCGTCGCTCCAGCCCAAGCCCCAGGCTGATCGACAGCGCGCCGTTCACGAGGATCAGCGCGGCCGCAATGCCGACCTGCCAGGCGGAGAGCGAGAGGTCCTGCCCGCTCATCGGGTGGGCTCCGTGTCGAGCGTCCCGGCAACCATCTTCCAGTGCTGCCGGCCGATGCGCGCCGCTTGCGCCGGATCGTGCGTCACCCACATCCACGCATGCCGGTCTGGCGCCTGCGCAAACCAATGCTGCAGCAGCGCTTCAATCGCCCGCGCAGAGGCGGGGTCAAGAGCCGCCGTAGGCTCGTCGAGCAGCAGGACGGTCGGCCCTGTCTGTAGCGTGCGGACCAGCGCTGCGATCTGCGCTTCACCGCCGGAAAGATCGGCGGCGTTCTTGTCGAGAAAGGTCGCGTCGCGCTCCGCACCCGCAAGCAGGGCGATGGCGGCGTCGCGCTCGAAGCCCTTGCCGTGGCGCCGCACCCGCAGGTGATACGGCATGTGCAGGTTGTCTCCGACCGTACCGGGCAGAAGCGCGGGGCGCTGACGCACGTACGCCACGTGACACCGATAGGCGGGCACCGCGCGCGGGCTGATGACCTGACCATGCCATGTCACCTGCCCGTCATCGAGCGGATCGAGCAGCGCCAGCGCGCGCAGCAGCACGCTCTTGCCTGCGCCGGATGGCCCGGTCAGCGCGATCCGGTCGCCGGCCTGCACAGAGAACGTGGCCGGTTCCAGCAGCGTGATACCGGTGCGTACATCGCGGCGTTGGAGGCGGGTGGCGGCCAGCATGGTCGGACGAGTGTGTTGCGGACGGTACGGCATCAATGCGCCGCTTTTATGCATTATGCATATGAGCGCCGGGCACAGGCCTTCCTCCGTAATCGTAGGCGTGTGAGTGAACGCGCGCGCCACCTCCGCGTCGTGACGCCATCCGCGTGCCATGCGGAATCGCCCTTAGCCCAAACGTATCAGCCCGAATGCGCTCTCCAGTGGCCGATGTCAGACGAATCCGACATGCCATTCAGCGACGGGCGGCTCGCCATTTGCGCATACGGGGCATAGGATCGAAACATCACTAGAAGAAGCGATGGAGGGCGCCATGGAGACCGACAAAGTGCAAGTTGCCCACCCGTGGTGGCAGCCGGGAGTCTTTGCATCTGCGCCGGCAATTTTCCTTTGGATCTGCGCCGAATTGCCTCCCGATATGCTCGGCGCCATTTTCCATGCGGGTACGTCGCCCGATTCTCTTCGGCATGTTGGGGACACGCTCTTCGTGATCGGCTGGAGCGCCAGCGGCGTGCTGATGTGGCAGGGCCGGCGGCGTGGCGTGCATGGTGCCGAGATGGCCGCGCAGCCGCTCCAAGCCGAGGCCAGCCCCGCTGGGCAACCGCACGGGCTCGCCGGGTTGCGCCAGAGCATGGCGCGCCGGTGGGAGCGTATGCGTCATCCGATCCCGCTGCACTGATATTGCGCCGCCGCAAACGAGAAAGGCCGGATCGTTCCGGCCTTTTTGCTGGGCATGTCGTTCTCAGGAAGTTCAGGAGGTGCTGCCCGGGATGATCTCGTCCGTATCCCTGTCAGACGCCGCCGTTGAAGGGCTCGCGTCTTTGCCTTGCGCTTCCTGCCATTTCTGGTAGCCCCACCAAGCGGCGCCGGCCACGATGCCCACCTTGCCGAGCTTGCGTGTGATCCGGCCGATCACGGTGCGGCGCAATGCTGCATACGCGAGCGACAGCGCGGTGCCGACCAGCGGATACTCGCGTGCAATACCCAGTGTTCGCATCAGACTGTTCGGCCGCGCCAGCGGGCGGATGACGCTCGGCAGCAACGCCCCGAGCCCGCCCAGGCTGAACGTGCGGCTGGTAGCGCGATGTACATCGTTGCGGGCTTGGGCGTAGTCGTAGCGCTCCAGCGCGGCGCGCGTCAGCAGCAATTCCTTGCGAACGCTCAACGGGAGACGGGTTTCAGCGCCGCGGCGCGACGGCCGCACATGATGTCGCGCGCTCGATGCGGGTTCGTTCACGGATGTGCTGGGCGACGGGGCATGTTGGGTCGAATCGGTCATCGGCGCAGGATCTCCCGGTCTTTGTCGATTTCGGCAAGCGTGGCCTCGAACAGGGGCGGTGCGTTGCGCAGCAGCGAGCGCACCTTCCACAGGCACGCTGCCGCGCCCAGCGCATACAGCGCTGCCATCACGGCAAGAGACTGCCAGCGATATGTATCCCAGCAGAGAATGACCACCAGCGCGGTCAGCGTCATGATGGACAGGGCGATCAGGCTTACGGCCAGCATGCCCAGGAAGGCGGTGCCGAGCAGCCGTTCTTTTTCTTCAGCCAGCTCGACGCTCGCCAGCTCGAGCCGCGTCTGCAGCATCGAGACGACCGTGCCGGCCAGTTTCTTCATGGAAGCGAACAGCTTTGGGCTGGTGTCGTCGGTCATGAGGTATGGAAAGGGGGTGCGAGGCAGATGGCGTTTATTGCCAACACAGCACGCGCCATGCCCGGAATGGAACCGCCAAAATGCAACTGGCCGATGGCGCGATCCACAGGGTGCGCGCCATCGGCCAGAAAGGGTGCTACGGGTTACTTACGATTGAGCAGCAGGCCGATCAGCAGGCCCACGCCGGCCGCGACGCCCACGGCTTGCCACGGATGATCGTGGACGTAGTCGTCGGTAGCGCGTGCGGCAGCCTTGCTCTTGTGGACGACCGCGTCTTGCAGGTCCTGCGCTTTTTCCTTGGCTTGGCGGAGCATGCCCATACCGCGCTCGCGCAGTTCCGCGGCTTTTTCGCCGCTGGTGGACGCAGCTTGTTTGAGCAGGGTTTCAGCGTCGGACAGTACAGTCTTCACGTCGGTCATCAGTTTCTCCTTATTGACGGAATCGGCCAGGTTGGGGGAAGTGTTTGTCATGGTCGGGTCCTCGGTGTCGGCGGGTAGTTCAATCGTCAATATGTCGACGCGCTTATTCGCTAGCATATGTGTGGGCGCCGCGAAACTTCAAGCGCTCGCGTCGCGCGCACTGCGATGGATCAAGGCTTTGGTCATTGTCCGGCAATGTGCGCACGCCTTCCACCCTGTTGCCAGCAAATGCCGCGCCTAATGACGAAAAGTGATGTTGTTGTGAATTTATAGTCGTTTTGGTTGGATGGCAATCTGGCTATAGTGGTTCCCAATCTGTGTATGGAGGACACGATGTCTCTACGTTTGGGCGATATCGCCCCTGATTTCGAGCAGGATTCCAGTGAAGGCCGCATCAAGTTCCATGAGTGGCTGGGCAATAGCTGGGGCGTGCTGTTTTCGCACCCGGCCGATTACACGCCGGTCTGCACCACCGAACTGGGCCTGACCGCCAAGCTGAAGGACGAATTTGCCAAGCGCAATGTCAAGGCGATTGCGCTGTCGGTCGATTCGGTCGAGTCGCACAAGGGCTGGATCAACGATATCAACGAGACGCAGAACACGAGCGTCAACTTCCCGATCATTGCCGACCCCGATCGCAAGGTCTCGCAGCTGTACGACATGATCCATCCGAATGCGAGCGAGACTTTTACGGTGCGCTCGCTGTTCGTGATCGATCCGAACAAGAAGATTCGCCTGACGATTACGTATCCGGCGTCGACGGGGCGCAATTTCAATGAAGTGCTGCGCGTGATCGACTCGCTGCAGCTGACCGACAACCACAGCGTCGCCACCCCCGGTAACTGGCAAGACGGCGACGACGTGGTCATCGTGCCGTCGTTGAAGGATGAGGAAGTCCTCAAGCAGAAATTCCCGAAGGGCTACAAGGCAGTGCGGCCGTATCTGCGCCTGACGCCGCAGCCCAACAAGTGACCGTCTCCTTGGTAGTGTGATTGCCGCCCGGCCTTGTGCCGGGCGTTTTTTGCGTTGGAACCGGCTCAGGACCGCGCTGCGCGGGCCGATCCTGGCCCTGTGATGCCCGCCGTACCCATGGTCGGCTGCGCTTGTCGGACCGACCTCGGCCCGCTCGCTACGGATCCTGAACCGGTTCTCAGGCAAACAAAACCG
>NZ_VOSS01000076.1 GCF_007997035.1 Ralstonia sp. TCR112
CAAGGGCGATCGGCAGGCTTGCGGCCTGGATCGGCGTCATGTCGGTGTAGCCAAGCTGCGCGAGGTTGGCCAGCACGGCAGGGGCGAGCGGCAGGGTGCTGAAGGGCGCGGCGGTCGATTCGATGGTCATGTCGTTGCGTTGGATCACTTGAGCGGCTTGCCTTCGATTTGCTTGTAGATGACCCGGCCGTCTTTGGTTTCGACGCGTTTGAGATAGTTGCGTGCGCCGCATAGCGCACAGCGGAAGAGCGGCCCTTGGCCCTCGTCTTTGATGACGACGTCGGAAAGCTGCCACTGCGTGCCGCAGCTCTGGTTGATGCAAGTGAACACGGTTTTCTCTAAATGGAGGTGTCGTTGTGCCTCGGTGGCGAGGCAGGTGGATCGGGCCGCAAGTGCGCCGATGTCGATCTGAATGCAGGAAGTGAATGAGACGCTGGCGCCGGTTGTACCACGGAAACGCCCCGCCTTGGGGCAAGTAGCGGCTCCGTCTCATCTGAACGGGATGTGGCAGGTCGATTTCTACTGCGCTGGCTTGCGGACGCCGCCCTGCGGGGCGGAAGCTGCGGCATAGAAGTTGTCGAGGCCTTCG
Organism: Ralstonia sp. TCR112; assembly: GCF_007997035.1. Classification (GTDB taxonomy): domain Bacteria; phylum Pseudomonadota; class Gammaproteobacteria; order Burkholderiales; family Burkholderiaceae; genus Ralstonia; species Ralstonia edaphi. The sequence continues at coordinate 590 of NZ_VOSS01000076.1, forward strand.
ATCTCGGCAGCGGTCAGGCGGTGTGCAAAAGCGCGCATGACGCCGTCGTCGTCGTTGGCGCGCGTGCCGGAGCGAAACGCATTGAGCTGCGCAGCGACCATGCCTTTGGGCTGCCCCGTCAGCGGTGGCAGGACCGGGCCGCCGCCACGCCCCGAAGCGCCGTGGCAGTCTGCGCAGGCGGGCAGGGCACGCCCGTTGTCGCCGGACCAATGCAAGCTCGCGGCGGCGCCATCCGTGGGCAACGCTGCGGTGCCCGGCCGCGCTTGCGCCGCGTAGTACCGCGCGACTGCTGTGATATCGCTGTCCGACAATTCCCGCGCGACCGGTTGCATGACGACGATTGCCGCGCGCCGCTGCGGTAATCGAGCAGTTGCTTGACGATGTACTCAGCCGGCAATCCCTCCAGCGCAGGAAACGGTTGCGGCGCCACCGACTTCGCCCCATGGCAGGTCGCGCATGCAGGCGGCACGGCGCCACTGCCCTGCGTGACAAGGATTCGCGCGCGCGCGGTGTCCTCTTGCGGCGCCTTTGCCAGCAGGGCGGACCATGCCGTCGGCTTGGGAATGAAATCGGTGGCGCGCCTGACCGCCGTGCCGGTTTCCGCCACGTTCCCTGGCGGCTTCGCATGGTTTTGCGCCTGGCTTGCCCCACGAAATGACGAGATGCCCCGATCCGACAACATGTCATAGAAGACCGCGCAGATCGGCAGCGCAATGCCGAGCAACGGCAGCAGCCATAAAACGACCGGCAGGCGGCGAGAGGGCGGGCGGTCTTCGGTCATACCAGCCCCTTCCCGGGGGACTTCAGATAGCGCGCGTTGATGGCGTCGGCAATCCAGTACGCCGTGGCGCCCACGGTACCGGTGGGGTTGTAGTTGGAGTTTTGCGGGAAGAGGCTGGCCCCGGTCACGAACACGTTCGGCACATCCCAGCATTGCCCGAAGCGGTTGACGACACTGGTGGCCGGATCGTCGCCGATCGCGGCGCCGCCCGTGAGGTGCGTCGACTGATAGCTTGTCGCCGTGTACGGCCGCTTGCGTGGGCCAGGCTCGGTCGCCACAACACCTTGCATGGCCTTGCCGATCGCGTTCCCACGGTCGGTCAGAAAGGCTGACATGCGGATGTCGTTGTCAGGAAAGTCGTAGGTGATGCGCAGCAGCGGCAGGCCGTAGACGTCGCGGTACGTCGGGTCCAGGTCGAGATAGCCGCCGCGCGTCGGCATGGCCGAGCCGGTGATCGTGATCGACGCGGAATGGTTGTAATAGCGCTTCACGGCACGCTTCCAGGCGCTGCCCCACTGCGGGGTGCCGTGCGGGGTCGGGTGGTATCCGATGGGCGCGCCGCTCACCACCTGGATCTGGATGTAGCCGCCGCCGACGAAGCCATGCGGGCCGTGGTCGAAGTTGTCAGCGCTGAAGTCGTCGATCGTCACCGCCGCGGCACCGGCGCCCATGAAGGGGTTGAGCCACGTCTTCTCGTCGAAGAACAGGTTCACGCCGGACGTTGTCTGGTGCGTGTAATTGCGGCCCACCACGCCTTGGCCCGTGGCAGCGTCGTAAGGCTTGCCGATGCCGGACAGGAGCAGCAGCCGCACGTTCTGAACGCTGAACGCGCACAGCACCACCATCTCTGCGGGCTGGAAGAACTGCTGGCCTGTGGCGTCGACATAGGTCACGCCGCGCGCGTGCTTGCGCGCTTCGTCCAGCTCGACCTTCAGCACGTGGGCGTTCGTGCGTAGCTCAAACGTGTTGAGCTTGAGCGCCGCCGGCAGGACACAGATTTGCGGGGACGCCTTCGCAAAATGCTCGCAGCCGAAGTTGGAGCAAAAGCCGCAATACACGCACGCATTCATCGGCAGCCCCTCGGTGTTCACGTACGGGCGCGTGCACAGCGCAGAGGGCTGGATGTAGGGGTGGTATCCCAGTGATGCCGCAGCCGTGCCGAACAATGCCGATGCAAACGGCACCTTCATCGGCGGATTCGGATACGGCCGCGAGCGCCACGGCTCGAAGGGGTTGCCGCCCGGCTGCAACTGCCCCTTCAGGTTGCCGGCAAAACCCGACGCGCCGATCAGGTAGTCGAAGCGGTCGTAATACGGTTCCAGCTCGTCGTAGGTGAGGGGCCAGTCCTGGGCGGTGAGGTTGGCATCGAAGATGCGGTCGCCATAGCGCTGGCGATAGTGGCTGCGCAGCTTGAGGTCGGTCGGGTCGAACCGGTAATAGGCGCCGGACCAGTGGTTGCCGGCACCGCCCAGATGCGTGGCCGGATAGGCGAACTGCCAGCGGCGCATCGGCAAGGCCACCTGGTCGCTGCGGTTGCGGAAGGTGAAGGTCTCGGTCGACGTGTCCTGGTGCAGCGCATGCCGGCGCGTGTATTTCAGTTCGTCGTGGATTGCCGGCGCCTGGAAGTCGGGCGACGGCCAGCGGGGCTGCCCACGCTCCATCACCACCACACGCGAGCCATGTGCCGCCAACTCCTTGCCGATGATGGCGCCGGTCCAGCCGCCGCCAATGATTACGGCATCCACTGGGGGAAAGGTCTTCATTCGCCGCCTCCGTTATCGGTGCCCGTGCGGCTGCGGCATACCTCGTTACTGGCAAGCGCGACGAAGGCAATCGGCTGCGCTTCTGAGCGCGGGGGCGCTGTCGCCATGTCGTGCGGGTGTGCGGTAGCGATCGAAACGGGCGCGCGCGTGTAGGGCTGGTTGTGTCGCTCGATGTCATTGGCAAAACTGGCCATTGCGCCCGGAAAACCGACCAGCTTCCAGCCCACCATGTCGCGGTTGCCGCCGTAGATGGGGTCGGAGAAATAGCCCTCGACAGCGCCGTCCAAGAGCGTCTGGAAGAACACCGCGCTCGGCACGGCGTCCATCTCAAGCTTGCCGGCTTCAGCCTCGCTGAGCACCGCGTCCTGTGTTGCTGTATCGAGCTGGGCGAATCGCTTTCCGCCATAACGGTTCGCGCAGGCACGGTCCAATGCCGCCAGCCCGAGGCGGTAGCATTCCGCCGGTGTAAGCGCCAGCTGATAGCCCTGTTCCGGTGTGCCTTGCTGGAACGGGCCATGGCGATAAAAGTTCGCGCCGCTGCCGAAACTGCCCGCCAGTTGTCGATCCAGAAAGACCGTGACACCGGCCTCTTTTGCGCCGGGCCCAAGTTCGTCTGCCGGAATCAGGCGCGCAACGATCGCATCGACCGCCGCTTTTTCGTCTGCATTGAAGAAAAGACTCACAGGTTCAGTCGCCGCTGCGCCGGAGGTGGCGCTTGGCCCCGGCGTGGCAGTCATGCCCGGAAGGTGCTCGGATGTGCGTGCCGCTGGGCTTTGCGCGCCAGCGAATACGGTGGTCGAGGCGGGCAGCGTGATCCCCAGGGCCTTGAGCAAGCGGCGTCGGGCCGGTTTGAAGTCGTCGTGCATATCGGGCTCCGTCTTCGGGGATGTTGACGATGGCGGCTCAGCGCGAAACAAAACGCTGAAAGACGACCGGGCAGCAAGAATCGTGACTGCGAACGGATACCGATGGCATGTCGGCTGCTTCAAACACCGGCACGCACCGGAGGCCGAGCATGGACGACGTACGGAAAGTGCAGAAGAGGGCAGCGGCTGGCTTGCTCGTTTTGCTGGGATGGGGAAGTGGGCTTTCGTTCGCGCAGCCCGGGAAGATGGACTCTGCGCGGCCAGCTTCCGCAGCGGCGGCTCCACCTCAGGCGACAAAAAAATCCCTGCCCCGGCATCCCAATACAGTGCCGGCGTCCGCGCCCAAAGCATCCGGCCCCGAGGGCGCCGGCACCTCGGCCGGATCGCGTGGATCCGGCGGTAGCGACGGTTTGGCAGGAACGGGCGCGGCCGCGGGGTCGGGCGGATCCGCGGATATGCGAGGTGAGCCGACGCATCGGTAGACGACAAGGTTGCCCCGGGGGCGCGCGGTAGTGACCTGCTGCCCGGATTTCCACCCCCAGATGTCGTTTCTGTGACTCCACCTAGAGTCCGCCCTCTTGTCCCGGTTTGAGGTGCATCAAGTCCGGGCGGTAGCCCCTGGCATCTAATGGATTGCATATTTCGCAATCGTTTGACGCCCCGACCATGCGCACCGCCCCCGTGCCGTCTTCGTTGACTGCTGAGCAGATCGACCAACCGTTTCACGCTGCGCTTGCCCGCGCCTCCAATTCGCTGTCGCTTGCATCGATGCAACTGGCGCTGCTCGACTGGGCGCTGCATCTGGCCGTCTCTCCCGGCAAGCAGCTGGATCTGTACCGCTTGGCGCTGACGCAGGCCCAACAACTCGAGGGTTACATCCGGAACTGCATGGCGTCCGGCCCCCAGAACGCGTGTCTTTGCGTCCAGCCGCCGGCCCGCGACCGTCGTTTCTCTGCCGACGAGTGGCGCTTGTGGCCGTTCAACGTGCTGCATCAGGCCTTCCTCTTGACAGAACAATGGTGGGAGGCGGCGACGCGCGGCGTGTGGGGAGTCGCCAAACATCATGAGGACGTGGTCGCCTTTGCTGCGCGTCAGTGGCTCGACATGATGTCGCCGGGCAACCAATTGGCAACCAACCCGATTGTCCTGCGCCGGACCTTTGAACAGCACGGCACCAATCTCGTGCGCGGCGCGCTCAATGCGCTTGACGACCTGGAGCGCTCCTTGAGCGGCGCGCCCGCTGCCGGTACCGAACGCTTTATGGTGGGCCGCGACGTGGCCATCACGCCCGGCAAGGTGGTCCTGCGCAATCGGCTGATCGAGCTGATCCAGTACGCACCGGCCACGGGCAAGGTCCAGGCCGAGCCCATCCTGATCGTGCCGGCCTGGATCATGAAGTACTACATCCTGGACCTGTCGCCGCAGAACTCACTGATCCGCTATCTGGTCGAGCAGGGCCATACCGTGTTCTGCATCTCCTGGAAGAACCCTGACGAGGCGGATCGCGACCTCGACATGGATGACTACCTGAAGCTCGGCGTCTTTGCCGCGCTCGATGCCGTCAATGCCATCGTGCCGGGCCAGCGCGTACATGCGACCGGCTACTGCCTTGGGGGCACGCTATTGGCGATTGCCGCCGCTGCCATGGCACGCGATGGCGATGCGCGGCTGGCCTCCATGACGCTGTTTGCCGCCCAGACCGATTTTTGTGAACCGGGCGAACTGGGCCTGTTCATCGACGAGGCCCAGGTCAGCCTGCTTGAAGCACAGATGGAGCAGACCGGCTATCTGCGTGCCAGCCAGATGGCCGGGGCCTTCCAGATGCTGCGCTCGTACGACTTGTTGTGGTCGCGCCTGGTGGGCGAATACCTGCTGGGAGACCGCGCGCCCATGAACGACCTGATGGCCTGGAACGCCGATGCCACGCGCATGCCCGCGCGCATGCACAGCCAGTACCTGCGGCACCTGTTTCTGAACGACGACCTGAGCGAGGGCCGCTACCCCGTCAACGGCAAGCCGGTGGCGCTCAACGATATCGATTTGCCCATCTTCGTGGTGGGCACGCTGACCGACCACGTGGCGCCCTGGCGCTCCGTCTACAAGCTGCATCACCTGACCGAGGCTGAGCTGACGTTCGTGTTGACCAGCGGCGGCCATAACGCCGGCATCGTGAGCCCGCCCGTCAACTCGCATCGGCGTTTCCAGATGCAGACACGCCATGCAGGCGAGACATCGGCGGCGCCGGATGATTGGCTGGCCTCGGCACCCGCCACAGACGGCTCTTGGTGGCCGGCGTGGCATGCATGGCTCGTTGAACATGCCTCGGGCTCCGCAGTGGTGAAGCCGCCGAAGATGGGCGTTCCAGGATTCCCGCCATTGGCCGATGCGCCCGGCACCTACGTGCTGGAGAAATAGATGCGTGTGGAGAAACAACGCCGGCAGCATGGCAGCTACGCAGGCACCCGCGCCGCCGCGATGGCCGCCGCCGCTGTGCTGGCCCTGTCGGCCTGCATCTCGATGGCGCCGCCTTACGAGGCGCCCGCGTTGCCTGTGGCCCAGCACTACGACACCGACGACGGCACGGACGGCCTGTCCGCCGCCGCCACCGGCTGGCAGGCGTACTTTACGGACACGCGCCTGCAGGCGTTGATTGCGCAAGCGCTGGAGAACAACCGTGACTTGCGCACTGCCGTGCTGCGCGTGGAAGAGGCGCGTGCCGCGTTTGGCATCCAGCGCTCGGAGTCTTTTCCGCACCTTGACGCGCAGGCCGGCGTTAGCCGCCTGAGCATTCCGGCGGACGTCAGCCCATTCGGCATGCCCATGCGTGTCACCCAGTACCAGGTGGGGGCCGGTGTCTCCAGCTGGGAGATCGATTTCTGGGGGCGCGTGCGCAACCTCAACGACGCCGCTCTGGAAAGCTACGTAGCGTCCGACGCAGCGCGCCGCGCAGTCGCGCTTGGGTTGATCGCACAGGTGGCCGACAGCTATCTGGTCATGCGCGAACTGGACGAGCGCATCGCGCTGGCGCAGCAGACCGTCGACAGCCGCACCGAGACACTGCGCATCTTCTCGCGCCGGGTGGCAGTCGGGGCGACTTCACGATTGAACCAAACGCAGGTCGAGACCCTGCTGACCCAGGCGCAGGCGCTGCTGACGCAACTGCGGCAGGCGCGCGACGTTCAGGCGCACGGCCTGGCCGTGCTTGTCGGCAAGCCCATTGACTTGCCACCGGTTGCCGAGCCGCTTGACGAGCGCCACATGCTGGCCGAGCTGCGCGCCGGTCTGCCTTCCGATCTCCTGACGCAGCGCCCGGACATTGCAGCTGCGGAGCACCGGCTGCGGGCCGCGCACGCCAGCATCGGTGCGGCACGGGCGGCGTTCTTTCCGCGCGTGGCGCTGACGGGCGCTTACGGCACCGTCGGCCCAGAACTGGGCAATCTGTTTGCACCCGGCACACGCGCCTGGATGTTTGCGCCGAGCATCAGCCTGCCGCTGTTTGAAGGCGGGAAGCTGCGCAGCAACCTCGACCTGGCAGAAGCCCGCCGGGACCTTGCCGTGGCGGCCTACGAAAAGACCGTGCAAGGCGCATTCCGCGACGTGTCCGACGCGCTGTCGGCACGCAGGTGGCTGGCCGAACAGCTCGACATTGCACAGGCCGCATTGGCCGCGCAGACCGAACGGGCGCGGCTGTCGCAACTGCGTTTCGACGCTGGAGCATCGACGTTCCTGGAGGTGCTCGACGCCCAGCGCGATCTGCTGGCCGCGCAGCAGCAACTGGTGCAAATGCGTCGCGCGCTTCTCTCGAGCCGCGTTGGCCTGTATGCGGCACTGGGCGGCGGCACGCAGGCCGTCGAATCCGCAACCGATCCGCAACCCCATCCTCTGAGCCTGACGCCGGCACCGCGCGTATCGGGCCGAACAACACCATGACGACGACTCCCCAACAACGATGGATTGCGCTGCTGGCGGCCGCCCTGGTGGCAGCCGGAGCGGCGTTCGCGTGGAAGACGCTTCGGCAAGAAGGTCCCGGCAAGGGCTTTGTGAGCGGCAACGGCCGCATCGAAGCCACCGAAATCGACGTGGCAACCAAGCTCCCCGGCCGCGTGCAGGACATCCTGGTGGACGAGGGCGACTTCGTGACGGCAGGGCAGCCGCTTGCGCACATGCAAGTGCAGACGCTGGAAGCGCAGCGCGACGAGGCTCTGGCGCGGCAGCAGCAATCGGTCTCTGCCGTGGCGAGCGCACAGGCGCAGGTGGCCGTGCGAGAAGCCGATAGGCAAGCGGCTCTCGCGCAAATTGCTCTGCGTGAGAGCGACCTCGATGCCGCGCAGCGCCGCCTGGCGCGCTCCGAGACGCTGTCGCACGAAGGGGCATCGTCAATGCAGGAGCTGGACGACGACCGCGCCCGCGTGCGCAGCGCCAAGGCCGCGCTGGTGGCGGCCCGCGCGCAAGCCGAGGCGGCGCAGGCAGCCGTATTGGCTGCGCGTACACAGGTGGCCGGCGCCGGTGCCACCGTCAAGGCGGCAGACGCCACCGTACTGCGCATCAAGGCCGATATCGACGACAGCGCCCTGACGCGCCGCGCGACGCCCGCGTGCAATACCGCATCGCCCAGCCCGGCGAGGTACTGGCCGGCGGCGGGCGACTGCTCAATCTCGTCGATCTGTCCGACGTCTACATGACCTTCTTCGTGCCGGAGACCGACGCGGGCCGCATCGCCATGGGCAGCGAGGTGCGTATCGTGCTCGACGCAGCGCCGCAATACGTGATTCCGGCGCGCGTGTCGTTTGTCGCCAGCACCGCGCAATTCACGCCCAAGACCGTGGAAACGGCCAGCGAGCGCCAGAAGCTGATGTTCCGCGTCAAGGCGCAGATCGATCGCGATCTGCTGCGCAAGCACCTGAAGCTGGTGAAGACCGGCTTGCCCGGCGTGGCGTGGCTGAAGCTCGACGCGCAAGCCGAATGGCCGGCCAGCCTGGCGATCAAGGTTCCGCAGTGACCGCCTCTGCCGACCCATGCGCCTCGCCTGACGCGCGCCCGGCGTCGCCGGTGGCCAGCCTGGCCGGCGTGCGCCTGCGCTACCGCAAGACGCTCGCGCTGGATGGCGTCACGCTCGACCTGCCCGCCGGCTGCATGGTCGGTTTGATCGGCCCGGACGGCGTTGGCAAGTCCAGCCTGCTGTCTCTCGTGGCGGGCGCCCGGGCCCTGCAGGAGGGCACTGTCCATGTGCTCGGCAGCGACATGAGCGACCGCCGGGCGCGCGCCGCGGTCGGCCCACGCATCGCTTACATGCCGCAAGGGTTGGGGCGCAACCTGTATCCCACGTTGTCGATCGAAGAGAACCTGCAGTTCTTCGGGCGCCTGTTCGGCCACGATGCAGCGGAGCGCCGCCGCCGCATCGATGCACTCACGGCCAGCACCGGCCTGCGGGCGTTCCTCTCACGACCTGCAGGCAAGCTCTCGGGCGGCATGAAACAGAAGCTGGCGTTGTGCTGCGCGCTGATCCACGACCCCGATCTGTTGATTCTCGATGAACCGACCACCGGCGTCGATCCGCTTTCGCGCAGGCAGTTCTGGGACTTGATTGCCAGTATTCGCGCCGCGCGACCCGGCATGAGCGTGATCGTGGCTACCGCATACATGGAAGAGGCCGAGCGCTTCGACTGGCTGGTCGCCATGGACGCGGGGCGGGTGCTCGCCACCGGCACGCCGGCCGAGCTGCGCAGCCGCGCCGGTGCCGATTCGCTTGAGGCCGCCTTCATCGCACTGCTGCCGCCAACGCGCCGACAGGGCCATCAGGCCGTGGTGGTGCCACCCCTCGTGGCTGGCGCAGAAGACGATGTGGCCGTGCAGGCGAGTGGCCTGACCATGCGCTTCGGCGACTTCGTTGCCGTCGACCACGTCGACTTCCGCATCCGTCGTGGAGAAATCTTCGGCTTTCTCGGCTCCAACGGCTGCGGCAAATCGACCACCATGAAGATGCTCACCGGCCTGCTGCCCGCCACCGAAGGGCAGGCCTGGCTGTTCGGCCATCCGGTGGACCCGAAGGACATCGACACACGCCGCCGCGTGGGCTACATGTCGCAGGCGTTCTCGCTGTATGGCGAGCTGACCGTGCACCAGAACCTCGTCCTGCATGCGCGGCTGTTCCAGGTGCCCGAGCAGGAAGTGCAGTCGCGCGTGGCAGAGATGCTGACCCGGTTCGGGCTGCAGGACGTGTCCGACAGCCTGCCCCAGAGCTTGCCGCTGGGCATGCGGCAGCGCCTGTCACTGGCCGTGGCGATGGTGCACAAGCCCGAGTTGCTGATCCTGGACGAGCCGACCTCCGGCGTGGACCCGGTCGCACGCGACATGTTCTGGCGCCTGATGATCGACCTCGCGCGGCGGGATCGCGTGACCATCTTCATCTCCACGCATTTCATGAACGAGGCCGAGCGATGCGACCGCATCTCGCTCATGCATGCGGGCCGTGTGCTGGTGAGCGACGCGCCCGCGGCGCTGGTGCATGCCCGGGGTACAGAGACGCTGGAGCAAGCGTTCATCGCTTATCTGCAGGAGGCGGCCGAAGCGTCTGCGGGAGCCGCCGAGTTTGCCGCGCCGCTGCCGGAGCGCGCGGCGCCAACCCCTGCGCCTACCGGCATGTCGGCCGGGCGCCGCTTCAGTCTGGCGCGTGCGATGAGCTATTCGTTGCGCGAGGCCCTGGAACTGCGCCGTGACCGCGTGCGCGCCACGCTGGCGCTGCTGGGCACGGCCATCCTCATGTTCATCATCGGATACGGCATCAGCCTCGATGTGGAGAACCTGACCTACGCCGTGCTCGACCGTGACCAGACCGTGCTTTCACACGACTACACGCTCAACCTGGCGGGCTCGCGTTATTTCATCGAAAAACCCCCGATTCGCGACTACGCTGAGTTGGACCGCCGCATGCGTAACGGCGAGTTGTCGCTGGCAATCGAAATTCCGCCTGGCTTTGCGCGCGATGTGGAGCGCGGCACGGCCGTGCAGATCGGGGCCTGGGTGGACGGCGCCATGCCCACCCGCGCGGAAACCGTGCGCGGTTACGTGCAGGCCATCCACCAGCTCTGGCTGGCAGATGCGGCCGTGCACCGGCTGGGAGTGCGCCTGGCGGCGCCCAGCAGTGTTGAAACGCGCTATCGCTACAACCCCGACGTGAAAAGCCTGCCTGCCATGGTGCCCGCCGTGATTCCAATGCTGCTGATGATGATTCCTGCCATGCTGGCGGCGTTGTCCGTGGTGCGTGAAAAGGAGCTGGGCTCCATCATCAATTTCTACGTGACGCCGGTCACGCGGGCGGAATTCGTGCTCGGCAAGCAGGCGCCGTACATCGTGCTGGCCATGCTGAACTTCTTCTTGCTGGCGCTGCTGGCGGTGACAGTGTTCGGTGTGCCGATCAAGGGCAGCTTTGCAACGCTCGCGCTAGGGGCGCTGATTTTCGTGACGTGTTCGACGGGTTTCGGGCTGTTTGCGTCGACCTTCACGCAAAGCCAGATCGCAGCCATGTTCGTCACCATGATCGGCACGATCATTCCGTGCGTGCAATTTGCAGGACTGCTCAATCCGGTGTCGTCGCTGGAAGGGACGGGCGCTGTGATCGGGCGCGTGTATCCGGCCACGCATTTCCTGACGATCAGCCGCGGCGTGTTCAGCAAGGCGCTGGATGTGGGCGCGCTGGGCAGCGCCTTCTGGCCGCTGCTGGCGGCGGTGCCGTTCATCCTGGGCGCCACCTTGCTGATGCTGCGCAAGCAGGATCGGTAGGAGCACCACGCCATGCCGAGTCTTCAGACCAATCGCCGCACTGCCCGTCTGAGCAACATCTTCCGCCTGGGCATCAAGGAATTGCGAAGCCTGCTGCGCGACCCGATGATGATGGTGCTGATCGTCTACACCTTCACGCTGTCGATCTACGTGGCCGCCACCGCGATGCCGGAGAGCCTGCACAACGCCTCCATCGCTATCGTCGATGAAGACAGCTCGCCGTTGTCGGCGCGCATTGTCTCGAGCTTCTATCCACCGCATTTCCGCACCCCGGCACTGATCCCGCTCACGGACGTGGACCCAGGCATGGACAGCGGCCGCTACACGTTCGTGCTCGACATCCCGCCCAATTTCCAGCGCGACGTGCTGGCTGGCCGCGCACCGTCAATCCAGCTCAACATCGACGCCACGCGCATGAGCCAGGCCTTCACCGGCAACGGCTACATCCAGCAGATCGTCTCGGGCGAGGTGAACACGTTCCTGCAGCGCCACCGCGCCGCGCCTGCCACGCCGGTCGACCTGGTGCTGCGCACACGCTTCAACCCCAACCTGGAGCAGACGTGGTTCGGCTCGTTGATGGAGATCATCAACAACGTGACCATGCTGTCGATCATCCTGACTGGGGCCGCGCTGATTCGCGAACGCGAGCACGGCACGATCGAGCACCTGCTGGTGATGCCTGTCACGCCGTTCGAGATCATGGTGTCCAAGGTCTGGTCGATGGGGCTGGTGGTGGTCCTCGCCGCGCTCGTGGCGCTGGTGTTCGTGGTGCAAGGCGCGCTGCATGTCCCGATCGAGGGCTCGATCCTGCTGTTCATGCTGGTGGCCACGCTGCATCTGTTTGCCACGACCTCCATGGGGATCTTTCTTGCGACGGTGGCGCGCTCCATGCCGCAGTTCGGCATGCTGCTGGTTCTGGTGCTGCTGCCGCTGCAGTTGCTTTCCGGCGGCACCACCCCGCTCGAGAGCATGCCCGGCGTGGTCCGAGACATCATGCTCGCCGCACCGACCACGCATTTCGTATCGGCGTCGCAGGCCATTCTCTATCGGGGTGCGGGGCTGGATGTCGTGTGGCCGCAGTGTCTGGCCATCTGCGTCATCGGCGCCGTGCTGTTTCTCGCATCATTGACGCGCTTTCGCCAAACCATCAGCCAGATGGCTTAAGGAGCCAACATGGATACACCCGCCAACGTTCCGCTCGCGCTCCAAAAGGCGCAGCTCGCATTCGGACTGCAGACGTTGGGTCTGCTGAAGGCAACGCGACAGCGCTGGTATGAACTCGGCGCCGACCTGCTTGCCGCAGACGTGGCCCGCACGGAATCTGCGCTGGCCGACCTGCAAAACGTCGAGGAGTGGAACGCGTTTGCAGCACTGCTGCCGAACGTTTTCTGGCAGGGCAGCGAGCGCGCCATGGATGTGCTGCAAGGGGTGCTGCAAACGGCCATCTCGAACCAGTCGAGCTTCGTGGCGGATTACCAGCGCGTCATGCTGGAATGGCAGCAGGCCTCCGTCCGAGCCCTGAGCACGGCCGGCAATGCCATGCCGGTCCACACGGCGCTGCAGGGCATGCTGTCAACGTGGGGCGTGCCGGGCGATGCATGGGTCCGCCCCGCAAGCGAGCCGTCGAACCCGAATCTTCTGCGTGCCCCCGGCAAGGGCAACGGACAACTCCGCAAAGCTTCCTGACGAGCGCACATGGGCCCCGATCATCTGCCTGCATCTCCGGCGCTCCTGCCGGGCAGCGACCTCAGCGTGGTGCGCAATCGCACCTTTGACGAAATTGCCGTTGGCGACACCGCAGCCATCCTGCGCACGCTCACGGCAGAGGACATCCAGCTCTTTGCCGTGCTGTCGGGGGACGTCAACCCCCAGCACCTCGACCCGGAATTTGCCGCATCCACGCGCTTTCATGGCGTGATCGCCCACGGCATGCTGGGCGGAGCGCTCATCTCCGCCTTGCTCGGGACCCGTTTGCCGGGCCCGGGAACGATCTACCTTGGGCAGACGCTGCAATTCCTGGCACCGGTGCGCATTGGCGACACGTTGACCATCCGCGTGACGGTGGTCAGCAAAGAGGACGAAAGAAAGCGCGTCAAGCTGGCATGCACGTGTACGAACGACAGCGGCACAGTGGCCATCGCGGGCGAGGCGGAGGTCATCGCGCCCACCGAGCGGATCGAGCGTCCGCGTACCACACTGCCGGACGTGCGCATCACCACCGGCAGTGACGGTATCCATCGGCTGCTCGACCATGTGCGGCCTCTTGGTGCGATTCACATGGCTGTCGTTCACCCGTGCGATGTGCTGAGCCTGTCTGCCGTGATGGACGCGCGCGCTGAAGGGCTGATCGTGCCTTGTCTCGTCGCGCCATATGCCAAGCTGATGCGCGTAGCCGCCGAAGCCGGCCTCGACCTCCGTGGCATCGAGATTGAAGACGTGCCGCACAGCAGCGCCGCTGCCACCCGCGCAGTGGAGCTTGTCACGCAGGGCAGGGCAGAGGCGCTCATGAAGGGCAGCCTGCATACCGATGAACTGATGGCGGCGGTCGTGCGCGAAGAGGCTGGGCTGCGTACCAAGCGCCGGATCAGCCATTGCTTCCTCATGCAGTCCCCCGCGTATCCGCGCCCGTTTATCGTGACGGATGCCGCCATCAACATCACGCCGACCCTCGACCAGAAGGCGGACATCGTGCGCAACGCCATCGATCTGGCCCATGCGATTGGCGTGGAACGGCCTCGGGTGGCGATCCTTGCGGCGGTCGAAACCGTGAACCCGCGCATGCCCGCCACGCTCGATGCGGCTGCGCTGTGCAAAATGGCGGATCGCGGTCAGATTGAGGGCGGGGTGCTGGACGGGCCATTGGCCTTCGATAACGCAGTATCTGCCGCGGCCGCGCGCATCAAGGGCATCGTGTCGGAAGTGGCAGGGCAGGCCGATGTGCTCGTGGTGCCCGATCTCGAAAGCGGCAACATGCTCGCCAAACAGTTGGAATACCTGGGCGGGGCCGCCAGCGCGGGCATTGTGCTCGGCGCCCGCGTGCCCATTGTGTTGACCAGCCGTGCCGACTCACGCGAATCGCGCATCGCGTCGTGCGCGCTTGCCACATTGCTGGCTCACCGCTACCGCAACTTACCGCCATGAACGATTGCATCGTCGTACTGAACTGCGGCTCGTCGAGCATCAAGTTTGCGTTGTTCGACGCCACCTTGGACCCGTTGCCGCGTACGCCTATGTGGAACGGCAAAGTGGAGGGGATCGGCACTGAACACCCCACCGCAACTGAGGCAGGCGCGCCGACACACGCGCTCCAACTTGACAGTGCGCAGCCGTATCACGCCGCGCTCGTGCACATTCGCCGACGTGTCGAGCAAAGGCTGGACGGCCGTCGCCTAATGGCCGTGGCGCATCGGGTGGTGCATGGCGGCGCCAAGTACTTTGCGCCGGTACGCGTGGACGCGGAGGTGCTGTCCGATCTACGCAGCTACATTCCGCTGGCGCCGCTGCATCAGCCATTTGCACTGGAAGCCATCGAGGCGCTTCTGTCGAACTTGCCTGACGTGCCGCAAGTCGCCTGCTTCGATACCGCGTTCCACAGCACGCTGCCGCAGGTCGAGACGATGCTGCCGTTGCCTTACAAGGCATGGGAGCGCGGCCTGCGGCGTTATGGCTTTCATGGGCTGTCGTACGAATACATGTCGATTGCCTTGCCCGAACGGCATGGCGATATCGCCCGCGGGCGAACCATCGTCGCGCACCTCGGCAGCGGTGCCAGCCTGTGTGCAATGCACGGGCTCAAGAGCGTGGCCACAACGATGGGGTTTTCCGCACTCGAAGGCCTGATGATGGGCACGCGATGCGGCTCGCTGGATCCGGGTGCGGTGCTCTACATGATGGAGACGGAGCATCTTTCCCCGGCACAGGTCGGGCACGTGCTGTATCACGAATCGGGTCTGCTTGGCGTGTCGGGGCTGTCTTCCGACCCGCGCGAACTCATTTCGCACGAAGCCGACAACCCGCGCGCCCAGGCAGCGCTGGCGCTCTACGTGCGCCGTATCGTCCGCGAGATCGGCGCCTTGGTGGCGGTGCTGGGCGGGCTGGATTTCCTGGTATTCACGGCCGGTATCGGCGAACACAACGCCGTACTGCGCGAACGCGTTGTCGGTGCACTGGGTTACCTGGGGGCCGAGCTGGATGACGCAGCCAACCAAGCGCATGCCGCAATCATTTCCAGTTCTGCGAGCCGCATCCGCGTGGCGGTAGAGCCGACGAATGAAGAGTGGATTGCGGCTCGGCATGCTGTCCGATGCAATTTGCGGTGACAAGTCTTCTTGTCGAAAAAACCGGATGGGAGAGATGCTGTCGGCGCCTGCGGGCGTTGCATTTATTTTACATAATCCTAATTACACGACATCTGGATGTCAAAGCTACGTGCTGATGCGCCGTTGACATGCATCAATGGCGGCTCGTGCCGGCCATCTACATTGACATTGCGTGCATCTGCCGCCTTCCGCACAAAAAAATCCCGTTGACCCTCCCTGCATGGGAGGGTTTATCGTTTTCTGAGCGTACGAAACGTGTGCTGCCCCGAAAGCAAGTGCATCTGGCAGCGGGCGAACGCATAGGAAGGAGCCAATCTCAATGGAAGAGCACCGCCACATCCACGCTGCCGAGCACGATCACACGCGTTCGCATGACGGACATGCCGGCCATCATCATGAAGGGCACGATGTGATGCACCGGCACGACCGAGCTACAACATCGCCCATCGGGCAGATCGACGCAGACCGCGTTGCGCCCTCTTCCGCCGGCGCCCGAGCCGGGACCGTCTACACCTGCCCGATGCATCCGGAAATCCGGCAGGACCGCCCAGGCAATTGTCCGATCTGCGGTATGACGCTGGAACCGATGGTTCCGGAACTGGGTGACGAAGAGAACCCCGAGCTGGAAGACTTCCAACGCCGCTTCTGGTGGACGCTGCCGCTTACCGTTGCAGCTTTCATCCTGGCGATGTTCGGACACCGATACGGCTGGATGGACGCCCCGCAGCAAAGCTGGATCGAGCTGGCCCTCTCGACGCCCGTCGTGCTCTGGGCGGGCTATCCCTTTTTCAAGCGATGCGCTCAGTCGTTCATGCATCGCAGTCCCAACATGTGGACGCTCATTGGCCTGGGTGCCGGCGCGGCCTATCTCTACAGTGTGATCGCCACCATCGCGCCAGGCACGTTTCCACAGACGTTCGCGGAGCATGGTCGCATCGGTGTCTACTTTGAAGCGGCGGCGGTCATTATTTCGCTCACGCTGGTGGGTCAACTTCTGGAGTTGAAGGCGCGCTCGCAGACGTCAGCGGCAATCAAGTCGCTGCTTGGGCTTGCCCCCAAAACGGCACGGCGTGTCAACGCAGACGGCACCGAGGCAGATGTGCCCTTGGCCGACGTACACGCGGGCGACCGCCTGCGCGTGCGCCCCGGTGAGAAAGTGCCCACCGACGGCATCGTGATCGAGGGCGCAAGTTCCGTCGACGAATCGATGATTACCGGCGAGCCTATTCCTGTGACGAAGCGAGTGGGCGACCACGTGATTGGCGCGACCATGAACACCGCAGGGAGCTTGATCATCGAATCGGAGAAAGTGGGCTCCGAGACTGTCCTCTCGCAGATCGTTCAGTTGGTCGCTCAAGCGCAGCGCTCCAAGGCACCCATGCAGCGCATGGCCGATAAGGTCGCGGGAGGCTTCGTTGTTGCTGTGGTTGCCATTGCGGTGCTCACCTTCTTTGCCTGGGGATTTTTTGGGCCGCAGCCAAGCTGGGTGTATGGGCTCATCAATGCGGTTGCCGTGTTGATCATCGCGTGCCCGTGCGCATTGGGCCTCGCCACCCCAATGTCGATCATGGTGGCAAGCGGCAAGGGCGCCACGAACGGCATCCTGTTTCGCGACGCGGCCGCCATCGAGAATCTGCGCAAGGTAGACACCCTCGTCGTCGACAAGACCGGAACGCTCACGCAAGGCAAGCCTGCGTTTGAGCGCAGCTTGGGCGCCAACGGTTTCGATGCGTCCGAAGTGCTCCGCCTGGCGGCCAGTCTCGACCAGGGCAGCGAGCACCCTTTGGCGGCGGCCATTGTCGAGGCCGCGAAAGCGCGCGGATTGTCTTTGCAGAACGCCGAGGATTTCGAGTCCAGCAGCGGCATCGGCGTACGCGGTTCGGTCGGGGGAAAGAGGCTCGCGCTGGGCAACGCCGTGTTGATGGAGCAAGAGCGTGTTGACGCAACCGCATTGGCCCGGTCCGCGGACGAACTACGCACCCGCGGCGCAAGCGTCATGTACCTGGCCGCAGACGGCATGCTTGCCGGTTTGCTCGCCGTCTCCGATCCGGTCAAACCGACCACGGTCGAGGCGTTGGCGCAGCTCAAGGACAAGGGCATCCGCGTGGTGATGGCCACAGGCGACGGCGCGGCAACGGCAAAGGCGGTCGCTCAATCATTGGGCATCACCGAATTTCACGGAGAAGTCAGGCCCGCCGATAAGCTGGCGCTCGTGACAAGACTCCAAAGCGAAGGCAGAACAGTGGCGATGGCCGGCGACGGGATCAACGATGCACCAGCATTGGCGAAGGCCGATGTCGGAATCGCCATGGGCACCGGCACGGATGTCGCCATGAACAGCGCGCAGGTCACGCTCCTCAAAGGCGATCTGCGCGGCATCGCACGCGCACGGGCGCTGTCCGAGGCGACGATTGGCAACATGAAGCAAAACCTCGGTTTTGCGTTCGTCTACAACGCCTTGGGGGTACCGCTCGCGGCCGGTGTTCTGTACAGCACGACTGGCTTGCTGCTGTCCCCGATGATCGCGGCGCTTGCGATGAGCCTGAGTTCGGTTTCGGTGGTATCCAACGCGCTGCGCCTGCGCCGCGCAAGCATCTAGCCGCCAGCCATGCACCGGGCGTTCAGCAGATCAGCCAATGCGTCCTCCAGACGCGGAAACCGAAACCGATAGCCAGCCTGCATGGCGCGTGCGGGCTCAACATGCTGGCTTCCCAGCAACAGGATCGACATTTCCCGTAGCGCCACGCGCAACGCCCATGCGGGAACAGGAAAAAGCATTGGGCGGTGAAGCGCCCGCGCCAAGGCCTGTGCAAATTCCCTATTGCACACGGCATGTGGCGCGCACGCATTGAACACACCTCGGCAGTCTTCCGTGCGCAGCAGAAAGTCGATCAGTCCGACCTCGTCATCCAGATGGATCCACGGTGCCCATTGCCGTCCGTCCCCTAAACGGCCACCGAGGCCCAAGCTGAACGGCACCAGCAGCTTCGGCAACATTCCGCCGCCGCGGGCAAGTATTGGCGCCGTCCGCAGCAGGCCAACACGCATGCCCAGGTGCTCGGCACGCTCGGCCTCTTGCTCCCAGGCCACGCAAAGCCTGCTGCCAAAATCGCTTCCGCCCGGATCGCTACCCTCGTCGAGGCGCTCGTTCCCGCGGTCGCCATACCAGCCCGTTGCAGAAGCCGAGACGAGCACGCGGGGACGCAGCACGCTATCGCCCAGCCAGTCCACGAGTTCGCGGGTCAGGTCGATGCGGCTGCGCCATAGAACCTGCCGCCTCCGCGCGGTCCACGGGCGGTCGGCGATCGGTGCGCCGGCCAGGTTGACCACTGCATCGAACGGCTCCGCGTCATCAAGCTCGCGCAGAGCGGCCACCCCTTGCGCACCGGAACACAGCGTCGGCACACGTAGCGGCGTACGACTCCAGACAACGAGCTCATGGCCGGCCGCCACCCAATAACGGCAAAGCGCCCGGCCGATCAAGCCGGTGCCTCCGGTCAGCAATATACGCACGGTTGTTCAAGGCTCATGTCAATCGAAATCGGGACAGTGCAGCACAGCTTGGGTCTACAGCGTCTCCAGCCGCGCACGCACGTCCTCGGCGCATCAAGTTCCTCTGCCAGCGCCCTCCCCTTGCGGATCTGCCCCCTGCCCGGCGTTGTCCAGCCAGTCGACCAAGTTGCTGTGAACGCCGTGGTCCACCGGTTGCGCTTTGAGCCAAGACGCAGGCGAGCGCCGTCGTGCCGCCACCCGCGATGGCCACGTCGGCTGCGCGATATTCCAGATTCATGAAACGAAACTGGCCGGCGACATTGGCGTTCAGCTTGGCTATGGAGTCAGTGCCGAGTATAGGGATGCAAGGCCGTGTTCTGTGTCCTTCCGCTCGCCATTTCGAACACAAATATCAACGCATTCCCGACTCACGGGCCGAGCAAACGCGTCAAAGCAAAAGAAGTCCGCTACGCCTTGGCAATGAAATCGCCGTTGGGAATGTCACGACACCGATACAGCGGTGTGCGGCGCCAGCATCAACGCGGCGACTGGCACTTCTGCCAGAAGACTCTCCGAGCCGGAGCCGACCGCGCCCATCGTCGCAGCGCCGACGGCCTCAAGCGGCACAGCCAGCACGAATGTGGCGCCCAGCCCGTCGCCGGCGCTCGTCGCTGTCAATGTGCCGCCGTGCAGCGTGGCGAGCTTGCGCGCAATGGCGAGCCCGAGACCCAACCCGCCGTGATCCTTGGGACGCGACACGCCCAGCTGCGCAAACGGCTCAAAAATCGTTTCAAGCTTCTCCTGCGGGATGCCCTTGCCGCTGTCGGACATTGCCACCTTCACGAAGGGGCCGTCCAAGGTGACAACAACATCGATGTGCCCACCCGCAGGCGTGTAGCGCATTGCATTGCTGAGCACGTTCGAGATGATCTGGCGCAGACGTACCGCGTCACCCACCACGCCGCCCCCGGCTTCGAGCCGATAGCGCAGATCGATCTGCTTGCGTTGCGCAATCGGCATCCAACTTTGGACCTCCGCCGAGACAATGTTCTCGATGCGCAGCGGCTCAGTTTCAATGACCAGTTTGTCGGTTGCGGCTCGATTGACGTCCAACAGATCGTCGACGAGTCGTGCCTGTGCATCGATGTTTCGATGCAGCACCTCGACACACCGCATGACAGCCTCAGGGTCGGTCGCCTTGGCTGCCAGCACCTCGGTCCAGGCTTTGATTGCATTGAGCGGCGTGCGGAGTTCATGCGACACCGTCGCGATCAACGAGTCCTTGAGCGAGCTTGCGGTTTGCGCTTCCTGCCGGCGAAGCCGCTCGTGCTCCAGCAGCCGGTCCCGCTCCTTCTCCACCAGTTTCTGCTTGGTGATGTCGATCGTGATCCCGTCAAACTGGGCGGGGTCGCCGGATTCGGAATACCGCGTGCGGCCCATCGCCCGCACCCAACGCACGTCACCCGACGGCGACAGCGTGCGGTATTCGATGTCATAGGGCATGGCGCGGTACACGGCCGCTTCGACGGCCTCGCGCGTATGTTCGACATCGTCTGGATGCAACCGCGCATAGAAAACGCCGATGTCGACCTCTGCATCGGGCGGAAGCCAGAAATGCTCTTTGCACTTCGCATTCCAGACGATCTTGTCCAGCGGCATCGGGCAGTAGAACGTGCCGATCTCGGCCGCTTCAACAGCCATGCGAAGCATGGCTTCGTCTTGAAACGCGTCGTCAGCGCGGCCACTGCCCCGGCGGTGCTCAGAAACGCGGTGGAACCGAATGATGGCGCGACCGGGCGATGCTTCTTCGTCGTCAGGCAGGATCTCCGCTTGGAAGCGGGCACCGCTGCGTCCATGGAATTCAATCGTTTGCGCAGAAGCGCGCTGAATGACACCCGAAATGGCATCGAGAAGCGTATCCGCTTGCAGATCGAGCGCTTGCCCCTCTTGAAGTGGGAGCATGAGCGTGTCGCGCGCCGCCGTATTCGCGAAAACGATGAAGAGCCGCTCGTCTACGACGATATACGGTTCAGGAAGGACCTTTAATACGCCGTAGGGCAGTTGCATTAGAGCCGCCAGGTGGGGAAGCCGGCGGGCCGCCAGCCACGGCATTGTAGGGTGTTGCAGACGCGGCCGCACCTTTTACCGCGGGCGCAACGTCAGGATGGACTTCCCATGGGTGCAAACGTGGCGCCCAGGCGCCGGTAAAAAACGCATCGTCGCTGCGGTGCCGGGCCAGCTCGTCCAGACTCAACTCATCGCCCTGCTTTTGTTTGTGTGTCTTCGGATGCCGATGCGAGCGATTCCCGGTGCCGCCAGCGCAGACGCTTCGTTTGTAAAAAGTGCCGCCAATCCACTTTGGCGAACCCGTAAACGAGCGCTAGAAACACGACCTGCGACACGACGAAGTACACGCCCATATACGCTCCATCGATCTCCGTCTCCGCATCCAGATAACGGGCGCCGATCTGGGCAATGTGCGTCCAGGTCAGATAGCTGATCCAGCGGCCGATGAAGAACGGCACGCCGATCAGCCATAGCCGCATCCCGGTCAAACCGTACGCGATGAAGACATAGTTGGATGGGAACGGGCTGAACGCGTAAGCGAGCATCAGGCCGACCGTCATACCCTTGCGCTCTTCCAACCAGGCTCGCACCACGTCGATGTTCTGACGATCCGCCTCGCGCATCCAGCGGTTGCGTACAAGCGTGCAAGAGAGCCGCGCAAGGACCAAGCGCCCAAGAGTTGCCGCGCAGGCAGCAACGCCCGCAAGAAGCTCCGGGTTCGCATCGGGCCGCGAGAAGCCAACCCAAGACATGACCATCCACGTCGGCGGTGCGAAGGCCGGCATCACGTTCAGCAAGAAGATGGTCGCGAACAACGCGAGCAGGTTTGTCATGGCGGTGATGGCTCTCCACTGAGCACGTGGAACAGTTCGTCTTCTTGCGCGCAATGCAGCCGCAGGATGGCATCGAGCCCATACAGCAGGCGTTGCAACTCTTGCGTGACGGAGGCATCAGGTCCGTCGGGGGAAACATCCGCCACGATACGGCCCAACAGGTTCGTCACGCGGAATATCTCGCGATGCATGGCGCTCATTGCCGCCATCGGGTCGTCTCCGCCGAGCAGGCGCGCGACGTCCGGGTACAGCTGGGTGTCGTCTCTGCGCTCATGCGGCACCAGGACATCTGCCAAGGATTGGTTGAGCGATAGCAGCGCGGCTTTTGCAGCAGCGCCCGCCATATGGGGCAGCGCGTCTGCAACGACGCGGATCCGACTGAGAATGGGCTCCAGCTCGGCGTGTTCGGCCTTCAGACGTTCGACGTCTGCAGAGATCATTGAACGAGTCGCTTCAGCTTGATTGGGCAACAGCGCGCGTAATGCGTTGGCGATCGCCAATACATCAATCACTTCCTGCAGCAGCGCGCCCGCCAACGGCGGTAGATGGCCCAGCGCTGCGACAACCATGGCGGCCAGCGACAACGACATGCCGATCATCACGCTCTGCAACGCGATGCGGCGTGTGCGGTGTGCGATCCGGACCGCATCAACGAGCCGGTCCAGGCGGTCCACCAACAAGACAATGTCCGCGGCCTCCGAAGAGGCGGCAGCGCCGCGTGCACCCATGGCCACGCCAATATCCGCTGCGGCCAGCGCAGGTGCATCGTTGACGCCATCACCGACCATGATGACCGTGCCATTGGCGCGGGCATCCCGAATCGCCGCGAGCTTGGCCGCCGGTGACAACGCCGCATAGATCTCCGTCACCCCCAGCATTGATCCGACCGAATCGGCAACGTCTGGCCGATCGCCGGTCAACATCGCCTGCCGTGCGATGCCTTCTCGACGCAGGAGGCGCAGCGCTCGAGGCGCTTCAAGGCGAACGCGGTCGATCAACTGCAATGCGCCCACCAGTGCGCCATCCACACCGACAAAAACGGCTGACGCACCGGCATAGCTCACGCGCTTGACGAACGCTTCCACCCAGGCCGGCACGGCGGCCGAACCCAAGACATAAGGCAACGCGCCGATGGAAACGACATGCCCCTCAACGCGGCCGCAGACGCCAGCGCCTGGACTCTCCTCAACGGCGCTTGGCAATCGCAGCGTGGCGCCCTGCTCCCGCGCGGCCTTGGCGACGGCTTCTGCCGTAACGTGGTTCGACGCCTGCGCGAGTGATCCCGCAAGCCCAAGCACAACCTCCGGCGCGTACTGCGGTGCGCATTCAACGTCGACCAATCGTGCATATCCGCTGGTGAGCGTGCCCGTTTTGTCGAAGAACAGCGTGTCGGCCAATGCCAGTCGCTCCAGCGCGCTGCCGCCTTTGACCAGTACGCCCCGTTTGGCGCAACGCGACAACCCGGAAACGATAGCGACCGGCACCGCAAGGATCAACGGACACGGCGTGGCAACGACGAGCACGGCAAGACAAAGCGCCGGATCACCCGTGAGGATCCAGCTTGCCCCGGCCAGAAGAATGGCGACGCAGCCAAAGGCGAAGGCATAACGGTCAGCCAGCCTCACCGAAGGGCTGCGCTCTGACTGCGCCGCACCGACGAGGCGGACAACGCCGGCAAACGTGCTCTTCTCAGCTGACGCGCTCGCGATCATTTCGAAAGCGGCGCCCACATTGAGCACGCCGCTGCAAATGGCATCTGCGGGCAAACGATGACGGGTGAGCGATTCTCCGGTCAACGTGGATTCATCGAGATCGGCGGGCTCGGACAGCGTACCGTCCACCGGTACGACTTCGCCGTGTCGCACCAGCAACCGGTCACCGGCTTGCACCGTCTCCAGACTGACCTGGCGCCACTGACCGTCGTCGAAGCGATTCGCCCGCTTGGGCGCGTGGCCGAGCAACGCGGTCATCTCGCGCTGCGCACGCGCCTGGGCGAAGTCTTCCAACGTGCGGCCCGTCGCGAGCATCAACGCAATGACCGCCGCGACCAGCACCTCGCCAGACAGCAGCGCAAAGCTGATCGACATCACGGCCAGCACATCCACGCCGGCCTGCCGTCGCATCAACGACTGGACAATCGCGACCGCCAAGGCCAGCCAGTTCGGCACCACGCCGATCAGCCAGAGTTGCTGCGCCAGCGCATCGGCACCGACATGACGCGCCCATAATCCCGCCGCCAACGTCAGCGCCGACACGGCAAGCAACGCAACGTTGGCGAGCAGGCGCGTGGAGTGCATCGTGGAGTCCGTGGTCGGCGCGGTCTTCATGTGCTCATGTGCCCATGTTGGCTACAGCATGCGGCGCAGCAGCCGATCCTTCAGGATGAACTCGTGCCAGAGCGCCGCAGCGGCATGCAGCCCGACTGCGATATAGACCAGCGTGGCGCCTGACTCATGAATTTCCTTGGACCAGTGCGCCAAGGTCTTGTCTTGCGTGAGCGCCAGCGGCAGATTCAGCCCGAACGGTTGAATCGGCTTGCCGCCCCAGGCCAGTGCCAACAGGCCCAGAACGGGCATCCCGACCATCAGCACGTAGAGCGCGCCATGCGTGAGTCGCGCCGCAAGCTGCACCAGCGGTGTGCCCGGAACCGGAGGCGGAGCCTGTGTGGCCACCCGGGCCAACAGGCGCAACACCATCAACGCAAGCACGGAGAGCCCCGCCGTCTGGTGAACGATGAATAGCGTTGCGCGCTCGGCGCTGCCTTTCGGGAAGAAGTCCATGATTTCGATGGCCACGACGGCAATCAACACCGCCAGGGCCACCAGCCAATGGAGCGCGCGCATGGTGGGGGAATATTTCAGTTCGGATTGCATAGCGTTATCCAGAGTGTGTTGAGCAAGAGGTCAGCCTGCAGCGGATCAATCGTCGAAGTCCCACATCCGATGCAGATCGAGCTGAAGGCGGCTGTCTGCCTCCAGCACGTCGACGCGGGCGAGCCTCTCGGCCAGTTGAGCCTCGGCGAGGCTACGGCGCGCCGCCAATAGCTCCGTCAGGCCCGACTCCCCTGCGCGATACGCACGGGTTGCCCTGTCGGAAGCGCTTTTCTGCAGCGTAGCCGCTTCCTTCTGCGCTTGCGCGCTCGCCCGCTTGCCTTGCAAGTTGCCGTAGAGAACGTCGAATTCGGCACCCAGCCGCCGCTCCGCGCCCAGCCTGCGCCGTGCCGCCGTTTCCGCATCGGCAGCGGCCGCCACCGCCGCTGAGCGACGGTGCGCCGACCCGATCGGCATGGCAACGCTCACCCCCATGATGCGTTCGGCACCGCCGCGCTCCACCGTAACGAACATCCCGACGGTCGGGTCCGGCCGACGCTCCAGATCGGCGCGCTTGGCCATCTGCTGCGCCTGCGCCTCTTCTGCCATGGCGAGCCGGTATTCGTGGCTGTCCTGGATGTACTGGGTGCGCAGACGATCTGGTGGATCGTGTGGATCGCGCGGCAACGCTGGGAGCGCGGAATCGGCGCCCAACGCGGGATGGCCCAGTCCCGGAAACCGGGCTTGCAGCTCTGCCTGCGCCGTCCGTTCCGTCGCCTCGGCAGTCGCCAGCGCGGCCTGCATGCGCGCGCGGTCGGCTGCGGCCAGCTCGGACTCCATGCGGGAGGCATCCCCCAGCTGTACCCTTCTCGCCGTCAACGTCGCCAGATCGGCGGCGGCCTTGGCATTTTCCTGCGCCGCCTGGCGTGCCTGGCCTGCGCGCACGGCTGCAAACCAGAGGGCCAGAATCTGCCGCGATGCCTCATGGCGCGCGTCCTTGACGGCAAGCTGGCCGGCCTCGGTAGCCGCATCGGCAAGCTGCCCGTCGGCTTGCGCTTTGCCCCATAGCCGCAATGGCCGTTCCACAGCAATCTGCCCTTCGGCATGGCGGTCGGAAGGGTCGCGCACCTGTCGGCCTTGGCCAATGGCGCGCACCACCGTTTCCGCCGTGCCCATGCGGATGCCTTCAGCGCGGGCCAGTACGGCATCGCGGCGGGCCTCTGCCGCCAGCACGTCGGGCGACTGTGCGACGGCCTCGCGCACGGCGCTCTCGGCGGGTAGATAGCTCGGCGAACCTTGCTCTTGCCCTTGCGCTGCGCCAATCCAAAGCAGCATCGCGCCCGCTCCTGCCAATACGATGCGAATCAGATCCAACTTCATTGTGATTCTCCCTGCCCGGCGGCCATGCGCGGCCGAGGCAACCCAAAACGTTCAAACAGCAGGGGCAAAAGAAGCAGCGTCAGCGCGGTCGAAGAGATCAGCCCGCCCGATACGACGATCGCCAGCGGCCGCTGAATTTCTGACCCTGGCCCGCTGGCCAGCAGGAGCGGAATCATCCCCAGCGCGGTGATGCAGGCCGTCATCAGGACGGGCCGCAGGCGGTCTCGCACGCCGTCGCGCACGGCTTGCGCCATGCCAATACCGGATTCCAGCAGCGTGTTGAAGTGCGACACCAGCACCACCCCGTTGAGCACCGCGATCCCGAGCAACGCGATGAAGCCGACGGAGGCCGGCACCGAGAGGTACTCGCCCGATATCCGCAGCGCTGCAATGCCGCCCACGAGTGCGAACGGAATGTTGGCGACCACCAGCACGGCCTGCCGCACCGAGCGGAACGTCAACATCAGCAAGAGGAAGATCGCGCCCAGGGCAAGTGGAACCACAAGCGCAAGGCGCGCTGCGGCGCGTTGCTGGTTCTCGAACTGACCGCCCCACACCACACGCAACCCTTTCGGCAACGTACCGATGCCACCGACCGCTGCCTGGGCTTCCTGCACGAAACCTGCGAGGTCCCGACCATCGACATTGGCCTGGATTACGGCAAACCGGGCGCCGTCTTCGTGGTTGATGCGTACGGGGCCGTCTACGCGTTCGATGCGAGCGAGGGACGTGAGCGGCCATACCTTGCCGTCGGGTGCCGTCACCAGAAGGCTGGTTAGGTTTTCTGGGGCCTGCCGCAAGCCCGCTCCGCCACGCAAGATGAGCGGCGTGCGGACGATGCCTTCGGGCACCACGCCAATCCGGTCACCTTCAATCAGCGCGCGCAGTTGTGCCTGCAGGGCATCGCCGGAGAAGCCGGCCTGACCGACCGCCCCCCGGTCCAGCGACACCTTCAGGTACTGCACGCCGCTGTTGCTGGGCGCAATCACCTCGGCCGCGCCGGGGATGGTGCGGACCTTCGCCGCGATGGCCTGCGCAGCTGCGTCGATGGCGGCAAGGTCGCTTCCAAACAGCTTGATGGCAACGTCGCCTCGCGTGCCGGTCAGCATCTCCGAGACACGCATCTCAATGGGCTGTGTGAAGCCGTAGATGACGCCGGGAAAGCGTTCCATCACACGCCGGATCGCAATCGCGATGTCTTCCTTGCTGCCGCGCCACTGGTCCTTGGGCTTGAGTACCAGGAAGGTATCGGTTTCATTCAGGCCCATCGGGTCCAGGCCAAGATCATCCGACCCCGAGCGCGCGACGATCGAGCGTATTTCCGGCACCTCCTTGAGCAACGCCTGTTGCACACGTTGGTCCATGTCGAGCGACGCCGCGAGCGAAACGGACGGCGCCTTCTGCAGCTGAACGATGAGATCGCCCTCATCCATCGTTGGCATGAACGTCTTGCCGACCGACATGTACAGCACGACGGCCAGCGCCAGCGCCACGACGGCCAGACCGAACACCGTGCGGCGATGCGTTGTCGTCCATGACTGGATTCGCGCAAAGCCGCCCGCGACCTTGCGCATCAGCCAGGGCGGCTCGTCTGCATGCGCCAGCAAGAGCAACGAAGCGAGCGCCGGAACCACCGTAAACGCAATCACCACGGACGAAGCCAGCGCCAGCACGATGGTCAGCGCCACCGGCCCGAAGAGCTTGCCCTCCAGACCTTGCAACGACAGCAGCGGCAGAAACACGATGGCAATGATCGACACGCCCGACAGCATCGGTACCGCCACCGTTGCCACTGCGTGGCGGATGACCGCACCGCGCAACGCCGGATCTGTGTTGTGGTCTTGCGCACGCGCCATGGCCGTCTCGATGTTCTCGACCACGACGACGGCGGCGTCCACGAGCATGCCCAGCGCAATGGCCAGGCCGCCGAGGCTCATCAGGTTGGCCGTCAGGCCACGTAGCGCATCAGCAGGAACGTCGTCAGCATCGACAGCGGCAGCGTGGCCGCCACAACGAGCGCCGCCCGCACCCCGCCCAGGAACAGGTACAACGTGATGACGACCAGCACGCTGGCTTCAATCAACGCACGAACCACGGTATTGGCTGCGCGGGTGACGAGCTCGCCGCGGTTGTAGAAGACGTGGGTCGACATGCCCTTTGGCAGTTGCGGGCCCAGCGCATCGAGCCGCGCCTGCACCGCCTCCACGAGCTTGCGCGCATCGCTGCCGCGCAGGCCCAGCACCAGTCCTTCAACCGCCTCGCCGTTGCCGTCTTTGCTGACGGCGCCGTTGCGGGTGGCCTCACCCATCCGCACGGTCGCAACATCGCCCACCGTGACCGCAGGCGCGGAAGACGCGCCCTGAGCCGGCACCACGACAATCGCGCGCAGATCATCCAGCCCGCGCACGCCACCTTCTACGCGCACGACCCAATGCTCGTCTCCGCGGTCCAGCCGCCCTGCTCCGTCGTTGCGATTGTTGGCGTCCAGCGCCTGACGCAATTGTTCGAGCGTGACGCCGCGTGCGCGCAATCGGGCCGGATCAGGTGTCACCTCATAGCTGCGCACCTCGCCGCCGAGGGCGTTAACGTCAGCCACGCCCGGCACGGTGCGCAGCGCCGGCCGGATCACCCAGTCCAGCACACGGCGCCGTTCGGCCAGGGAATAGCCATCGCCCTCCACCGTGAACATGAACATCTCGCCGAGCGGCGTGGTGATGGGCGCCAGGCCGCCCACGGCCGTCGACGGCAGATCGCGCGCCAAGCCGGCCAGGCGTTCCGACACCTGCTGGCGTGCCCAGTAAACGTCCACCCCTTCTTCAAAATCGACCGTCACATCGCTGATGCCGTACTTGGACACCGAGCGCACGATCGTCTTGTGCGGCAGGCCGAGCAGTTCCTGCTCGATGGGCGTCGAAACGCGCTGCTCAACCTCCTCTGGTGTCATGCCCGGCACCTTCAGCACGACTTTGACCTGCGTCGGCGAGATATCGGGAAACGCGTCGATCGGCAGGTTCAGATACGCCCAGACGCCGGCCACTGCCAGCACGCCAGCCGCGATCAGCACCAGCACGCGCTGGCGCAACGAAAACTCAATCAGGCGGGGCAACATCACTGCTCTCCCGCCAGCAAGCCCTTGAGCGCACCGACACCTGCCACCGCTACGCGCGCACCGGCCGGAAGATTTGCACGAACGACGGCGATGGCGTCGTCCGTACTGGCGACAGCGACCTCCTGGAAGCGGAAGCCTTTATCAGTCGCGACAAACACGCCTGGCAGGCCGCGCACATAGACCAGCGCAGCCACAGGCACCCGCAGCAGGCCGGGGGCGCTCGCGTTGGCCTGCCCCCTCAGCTTGAGCGTGACGTTGACATTCTCTCCGGCGCGCAGGTCTCCATGTCGCTCCAGCGATGCGCGCACCCGCACGCCTGCCGTGCCGTCACCGGAAGGCGCGACACCAATGACGGTGCCGCCCGCGCCGCGTTGCGCGACCTCCACCCGATCGCCTGCTGCCGGTACCGGTATATCGCGGCCGACGAGCAGGTCCAGCTCCAGGGCAGCCGGGTCGACGATCCTGAAAAGCGGTGCCGCCGCTTCCACTCGCGCGCCCGGAACGGCGTTCACTTCCGACACGACACCGCCACGGCTGGCAACCAATTGCGCCTCACCGCCCGCGCCGGTGAATGCGATGCCTGCGGAAGCCAGCTCCGCCCTGCGCGCCTTGACCATGGCGCTGGCTTCAGCGGCCCGCGCTGCGTTGCCTGCCAGCGGCTTGCAGCGATGATGCCGTCGTCGTAGAGGGCTTTGTCGCGCGCGAGTGACTGCTGTGCGAGCCGCGCCTGCGAATTGGCTTCCGTAAGTGCGCGGCTCGTCTCGAAGAGTTGCGGGCTCAGAAAGCCCGCCAGCGGCTGGCCTGTACGGACGGTTTGCCCGACCGACACCAACACCCGCGGCACCATGCCCGCGTACGGCGCCGCCACTACATATTGCGCATCCGGCTTGAAGACGACGCGCGCGTGCGTGCCCACCTCCAGCACGGAAGCACTCTCGACCGGGCTGAAGCGCACACCAAGCGAGCGCGCTTGCTCCGCCGACAGCGGCACCACCTGGGCACCTGCTTGGGCAGCGGCCTGCTCAAGAGGGAACACGATCAGCGCGACACACGCACTGGCGGTAAAGATTCGTTTGAAAGACATACCTGACTCCAATCCTCGGAGGCAGCGCTGCGGGCGCCACCCCTGATTGCGTCGCATACGCGGAGCAACCTAAAGATCAACCGTCGCTCAGCGCTTGCATGCGACGCGAGCGACAAACGCTTGCGGTGGATGGCCAATGGAATGCGGAGTTGCTACCGCCGTGTAGCGTTGGGCGTGCGCAATGCGGCAAAAGACAGCGCTTCTGACACATTCATCATCGCCAATGCAGACACGAAGGGCTTGTTGCAAGTCAACAAGCTGCGGAGTCACGCGCACGCCGGCCGTCAACCGGGTACGGATCAGGACTGCAGCGGAGGTGCTTGGGACGGAGGCGGCCGGTTGATGCGATCCCGCCAGCGCGCTCGAACGGGCGTTGGCCGATAGGCGGGACGCAGTGCAGCGGCGCGAGCAAGCGCCGCAAGGAGGAGGAACGTCAGCGCAGAAACGCCAGCGGCCGCCGCTGCCCAAAGAAAGGCGGCAAGGTCCGCCGGTCCCATGGCGGGCTCGACATCCACCTCGAAGGGTTCCTGACTCGTCAATGCCAGGCCATGGAGATCCGTCGTGGCCGACGTTTCAGCACGAGGTCGATGGACAAACGAGATGGGTACGAAATGAGAATCAACCGCAGCAGGAAGTGCGGTGTGCACGTGCAGGCCAAATTGTTTCGGTGTTCCGAGATGGCCGTGCAGAAGCGGGCTGAGCAGCTGCATCAACACGATGGTCAACAGCAGCATTGCCCGAAGCGAGAGGCTTGCAGTCGCACGTGGCATGCGCGGATTGTAACGCAATGTGCCTTTCATTTGACGGCGCCGAGCCACCAACAATGTGCAATCAAGATCAAACGATTCCCATCGGGGATAAATCCACCACAGCATGCGTCATCGCGTAGGCCGACGAATACTCCAGCTCGCCCGAGGCCTGCGCGTGGATGGTGAACAGCGGCTGCCCAACACTCACCTGATCCCGCAGTCGCACATGGATTTCCACCCCCGCGACTTGACGCATCGGCGCGCCCGCAAGCTTTGCGATGCGGGCAAGGTGGCGGTTGTCGATGTTCGTGACGACGCCATTTCGATCGGCAACTACGTCTCGGCGGAAGACGGCTTCGCCGGGGATGCGCAAGCCGCCCTGCGCCTCGCAGATCGCTTCGAACTTCCGCCACGCAGCACCGCTGTCCAGCAAGCCGCTTGCCATGTCGAGCCCCGTTCCGGCAACAGCAGCGCCGCAGAACTCCAGCAACGCGCCGGCCAGCAATAGGGACCGCTCCCGCAAGTCGAACGGCGCCGTAGGAGAACGCTGCAGCACGGCAAGAACGTCTCTCGCTTCCAGCGCGGGGCCGATCCCGCGGCCAACAGGTTGTGCACCATCCGTGCGCACCATCAACACCTGCACATCAAACGCCTGGGCCACGCGCTTGAGCAGCAGTTCCAGGCGCTCGAGGTCTTCGACACTGCGCACTTTCGCCGTTGGGCCCACGGGCACGTCGATCAACACATGGGTCGACCCGGCCGCGATCTTTTTGGAGAGAATGGACGCCACCAACTGGGCATCGCTGTCGACATCGAGCGCCCTTTCCACGCGAATCAGCACGTCGTCCGCCGGGCTGAGGCTCAGCGCCCCGCCCCACGCAAGCGATGCCCCGACCTGCCCTACCACGCATCGCAGTTCCGCAGCAGTCAGGTTGACGCGCGTGAGCGTTTCCATCATGTCTGCGGTGCCTGCCGGCGAGGTGATGGCGCGTGACGACGTTTTGGGCAGCAGCAGCCCCGCCGCCGCACAGATGGCTACCACGATGGGGCTCGTGCGGTTGCCAGGCAACCCGCCCACGCAGTGCTTGTCTGCCACGACGGCGCGATCCCACTGCAGGCGCTCGCCCGAGTCGACCATCGCCTGTGTGAGATCGATGGTTTCCTTGATAGTCATGCGGCCCGATGCGCAGGCACTCAGGAAGGCTGCGATATGGACATCGGCATAGCGCTCGTTCGAAATGTCCGCAATGATCTCGTGCAGCTGCCTGGCGTCCAGATGCCCACCGTAGATCTTGGTCCGCAAGGCACGCAGCGACTCGAGCGACGGCGCATGCCTGACGCAGACCTCGTCCCCCGGGCGCGCCATCAACGCATCCACCGCGGCGGCCGAGAGGCTCACCTCATGCTTCTCCAGCAGCTCCGACCCGACCAGGTTCAGCGTGGCGATCGTCGATCGCAGCCCGATCTGGACTTCCACGCGGGCTTGCGCGGTAAAGCCTTCCGACCGGCAGATCGCGCTGTCCGGGTGCATGTAGATGACGTGCTCCTGCCACGTGTCAATGCCAAGCGCCTTGAAGCTGAGGCATCCCTGTGGCACAACGGCGGCGTCGACCGCGGGCATGGAGTGGGAGCTCATGACGGCCACGTCAGCCGGCGAAGCGGAAGTGCCCGCTGTGCAGCGTAATCTCCTTGGAGCCGGTTTGCTCGAACAGCATGCGTGCGACATTTTCGATATCGCCGCGATGCACATTGAACGCGGCGAGCAGATCATCCGACCGGCAGGAGCGCGCACCGAAATGGTCTTCGAGTGCCTCGGCCGTGATCGCGTAGCTTGCGGAGCTGCCATCGACCGACGCGCGGCATTGCAGACGCGGCCCCGCTGCACAGTAGGCCGGCTCGTCAGGCAGGAACCGGATCTCTTTCATGATGGCCTCCAAATACGAAAGCGCCCTGATCAAACAAGCACCCGCTTGTTCGACGGCAGGGGTAAATCGAACATGCTTGAAACGGCGTCGACCAGCGGCGCTGTCAATGCGATCTCGTTCGAGGGGTGGGGGATGGTGTCGCACGTGACCACCTCTGCGCTGGCCGCACAAAGCTGGCTGTACGCGTCGGCGGCGAACACGGCATGCACGCCAACGCAAACCGGCCGAGACTTGCCGGCGCGCTGCAGCAGATTCGCAGCCGCGAGCATCGTGCGCCCGGTGGAGATGATGTCGTCCACAAGCACCGGCACACACCGCGGTGGAATATCTGGCAACTCTGCAAATTCCACGTGCCACGCACTGTGTCGCGTCTTGGTCAGCGCCGCCCATGGGGCGTTGCAAAGACCGGCTACCTGCTCCACCCACTGCCGGCTTTCGTCGTCGGGCCCGATCAGGAACGGCGCTTGCACATGCGCTTGGATCCATGCGGCAATGGCAGGCGCGGCTTCCACGGCGACCGTCGGCATGCGATAGACATCCGACAGATGCGCGATGCGATGCAGATGCGGATCCACCGTGACGAGCCAGTCGAACACGCCATTGAGCAGGGCCGCAAAGTGTTCCGCAGCGCGAATCTCGCCCGCATTGAAGATGACGTCCTGCCGCATGTACGGCAGATACGGTGCAATCAGGCCAACACGACGCGCCCCGCCCTGGCGTGCCGCAATCGCCAGCCAGAGCAACGGCAACAGCTTCTCGTCGGGATGATCGAGTGTGCAGACAATGGCCACTTCCGCCCCGTGCACAGGCGTGTAAAGCCGCACATAGGACTCACCGTCCGGAAAGTGGCTCACGGCGGCGTGGCCCAATTCCGCGCTCAGCGGGATGGCAAGCCGCATGGCGGCGGTGTCGCAGCCCGGCATGGCGATCAGCAGGCGCTGCGGGTCCAGACCAACGGCCGGGGCGGTCATGCGCCCTCCAGATCGTAGGACTGGCGATACTCAGGCATGCGAACGGGCCACTGCAGTTCGTGCTCGATGCGCTGGCGCAAGGCGTCACTGGCGGCCGGCTCGCCATGCACGATGAAGGTCTGCCGTGGCGGTCGCGTAAAGCCGCGCAGCCAGGCCATCAGTTCATTGGCATCCGCGTGGGCGGACAGATTCTGGATTTGCTCGACCGAGGCCCGGATGGCCACCTCGCGTCCGTGCACGCGCAAGGCCCGTTGGCCGGCCAGCAGCGCCGCGCCCCGCGTGCCGGCCGCCTGGAAGCCCGACATCAGGATGGCATTGCGCTTACCCCCGCCAAAACTCTTCAGGTGATGCAGCACCCGCCCGCCCGTGGCCATGCCGCTTGCGGCAAGAATGATCTTGGGCGCGCGATCGCTGCCCAGATGTCTGGACTGTTCAGGGCTCTGCACCGGGACGGCCAACGCGCAGGCCGCCTGACAGTCGGAGGCGCCGATATGCAGGTCGTCGACATGGCGCGCAAATACCTCGGTCGCCAGTTCGGCCATCGGGCTATCGAGGTAGATCGGCACATGCGGGATTCGACGTTCGCGGATCAGCACGTAGAGGCAATACAGAAGCTCTTGCGTGCGCCCGACCGCAAAGGCGGGAATCAGCAGCGTGCCGCCCTGCCCGATGGTCCGCTGCACAACCTGCTGGAGTGCATCCAGCGGGTCGCCCTCCGGGTGCACGCGGTCGCCATAGGTGGATTCGACCAGCAGGGTATCGGCCTCGGCAATGGGCTCGGGTGGGCGCATGACGGGGTCGATCTGTCGGCCGAGGTCGCCGGAAAAGACGACGCGACGGCCCTCCGCGAACAATGTCGCCGTGGCCGCACCGATGATGTGCCCTGCACGGTGGAACTCCGCTTCCACGCCCTCCGCAACGGGAAAACGCTCGCCATAGTCAACGGGATGCAGACGCCGCAATGCCCGGGCGGCGTCCTTTTCGTCGTAGAGCGGCAAGGCCGGGTGATGACGCGAGAACCCTTCGGCATTCGCGTACTGCGCATCCTCCTGCGCAAGCCGAGCGCTGTCAGGCAGCAGGATGTTGCACAGTTCGGCGGTGCCCTTCGTGCAATAGACCGGACCATGAAAGCCATTGCGCACGAGCAGCGGCAGGTAGCCGCTGTGGTCGATATGGGCATGCGTGAGCACAACCGCATCGATGTGGTGCGGGTTGACGGCGAGCTTGTCCCAGTTGCGCAGACGCAGCGACTTGTAGCCCTGAAACAGCCCGCAGTCGACCATGACCCGGCGCCCGCCGGTCTCAAGCACGTACTTGGAGCCCGTCACCGTGTCGGTCGCGCCGAGAAATTGCAGCCGCATGCGATCGCCCCTGACACTCAGCGAATCGTCACGCGCTGCTGCGGCGACGCTTCCTTCTTGGGCAGGGTCACGCGCAGCAGCCCGTTCTCGTATGTCGCATCGACCTTGCTTTCGTCGACGGCCGCATCGAGCGTGAACATGCGCTGCATGGCGCCGCTGTAGCGCTCGCTGCGGATGACGCGTTCGCCTTCCTTCTCTTCGGAGTTGCGTTCCACCTTGGCCGAGATCATGACCGTGCCGCGATCGACTGTCACGTCAATGTCTTCCTTCTTCGCGCCCGGGATTTCTGCGACCACGTTGTAGGCCTTGTCCGACTCCGTCACGTCCACCTTGAACGGCAACGCACCGTCCATCCCGCCGCGAAACGAGCGCAGAAGCCCTTGGAAGATGTCGCCGACCGGCTCAATGGCGAACGGGTCATAACGCTTGAGTTGACTCATGACTGCCTCCTGATGAGTGGTCCCCGGGATCTCGGGGTGAGCACATTCATCGTGGCACGACAGTTTCGGAGCGCCTTGCGGCAGATCAACGGCGGCGCACGGCAGGCGTCGGACCGGGCGTCGCGCGGCTCGTATCAAGCACATCGCTTCCGAGGTACCGCCCCCGGTGTCAGGCTTTCCTGACATGGGAACCCGCCGCTCCGACAGCATTCTCAGCGCAGCCTGCATGACGCCGGCGAATGCGCTGCCAATACTGGTGACACGCCAACAAGCAAGCAGCGCCTTGTCGATTCGCCCCGGAATACGACAACGCCCAGCCAGTACAACGGAGCGCGCCATGAGCCAGAACATCGAGTGCATCGCCCAGTGGGATGAACCGCACGATCTCGCCGCTTTCGATGCTGTGCTTCCGGTAGGCGCGCACCTTGTAGCGGGCCGCGATGGATACCGCCACCACGGCATCTATGTCGGCAATGGGCAGGTGATTCACTACGCAGGCTTCTCTCGCCATCAGCGCCGTGGCCCGGTGGAGCGCATCTCCATTGCGTGCTTTGCATGCGGTTTTGCGGTGACCATCCAGTGCGACGCCAGCCCCTGCTACGACGGCGAAGAGGTCGCCCGCCGTGCGGGGTCGCGCCTTGGGGAACGCAACTACCGACTGCTGACCAACAACTGTGAGCACTTCTGTTCCTGGTGCCTGTTCGGCGAATGCCGCAGCGCACAGGTGCAGGCCTGCCTGAAAAGCCCCGTGCGGGCTGCGCGCATGCTGTTCAAGCTGATGCTGCTGGCACTGTCCGCCGAATGGCGCACTGCCCAGCAGCCGACCCAGGCCGCATGACGGCGAATCGCACCATGCCCCAATACGAAACCACGTTGCGCGAGCTGGTGACCAAGTGGTTTGGCCTGCTCGACGCACCGAATCTGCGCATCTCGCGCCTGCATTGCCCCGGCGTCGACTGCGGCTGCGTACGGGCCGAACTGACAACATCGGCCCGCCCGCTTGTCATCATCTTCTTCCGTCACCGCGCGGGGTGCTGGAGGCTGTTTCCGCCATCGCAGGCACGCCGCTGAGCGTCCAACGACGACCTGCGCAGGGGTTGATCCGCATCAACCGTCTTTCCGGCCCAGGCACGAACATCAAGGTTCGATCGGGACGCCAGATGACGCACGACCATGCGAAGGTGAAATCGTGAAAGAGAGCATGAAGCCGCAGCAGCAGAGATTTTCACTCTGGTACGCCGTCATCGTCGCGTTGAGCATGCTGGCGTTCCAGGCGCTGTTCATGTCCGAGCAGACGGACACCCTCCCCTACAGCGACTTCAAGGCCCTGCTGCACGCCGGCAAGATCAAGGACGTCGCCATTGGCGAGCAGGACATCACCGGCACCTTCTCGACGGAGGGTGTCGAGGCGTTGCTGACGCAGCAGCAGATCGATCTCATCCGCCGCACGGCCAAAGGCGACCATCCGTTCCAGACGCTTCGTGTGAATGACCCGGCCCTTGTTCAGGAACTGGAGGCTGCCAAGGTGCGCTTCGTCGGTCGGCCTGACAACAAATGGCTGAGCACGCTGCTCTCGTGGGTTGTGCCTGCGCTACTGTTCTTCGCTGTCTGGAGCTTTCTCATCCGGCGCATGGGCGGGGCCGCGGCCGGCGGGCTGATGGAAATCGGCAAGAGCAAGGCAAAGGTCTACATGCAAAAGGAAACGGGGGTGACCTTTGCCGATGTTGCCGGCATCGACGAGGCCAAGGACGAGCTGTCGGAAATCGTGAGCTTTCTGAAAGAGCCTCTGCGGTATCAGCTCCTGGGCGGCAGGATTCCGAAGGGCGTGTTGCTTGTGGGCGCGCCCGGCACCGGCAAGACGCTGCTTGCCAAGGCAGTCGCCGGTGAAGCGGCTGTGCCCTTCTTCAGCATGAGCGGGTCGGAATTTGTCGAGATGTTCGTCGGCGTGGGTGCGGCGCGCGTGCGCGACCTGTTCAGTCAGGCTGAATCCATGGCGCCCTGCATCATCTTCATCGATGAACTCGATGCCCTGGGCAAGACGCGCGCGTTCAACGTCGTTGGCGGCAATGAAGAGCGCGAGCAGACGCTGAACCAGCTTCTGGTCGAGATGGACGGTTTTGACAGCAACAAGGGCGTCATCATCATGGCCGCCACGAACCGGCCCGAAATACTCGACCCCGCTCTGCTTCGTCCAGGCCGGTTCGATCGCCATATCGCGCTGGACCGGCCGGACCTCAAGGGGCGGGAGCAGATCCTCAAGGTCCACGCCAAAAACGTCACGCTCGGGGCCGATGTGGACCTCAGCAAGATCGCCGCCCGGACGCCGGGCTTTGCGGGTGCCGACCTGGCCAACCTCGTCAATGAGGCGGCGCTTCTTGCCGCGCGCGAAGGCAAAGCCGCGGTGGAGACCATCGACTTTGACGAGGCGCTTGACCGCATCGTGGGCGGCCTGGAGAAGAAGAACCGCGTGATGAACGCCACGGAAAAGGAGACGATCGCCTACCACGAAGCCGGGCATGCCATCGTGGCCGAGCATCGACCGCTGGCCGATCGCGTTTCGAAGGTGTCGATCATTCCGCGAGGTATCGCCGCACTCGGCTACACGCAGCAGACCCCGACCGAGGACCGCTACCTTCTCAAGCGGAGCGAGTTGCTCGACCGCCTCGACGTGCTGCTGGGCGGCTACGTTGCCGAGCAGATCGTGTACCACGACGTGTCGACCGGTGCGCAGAACGACTTGCAACGCGCAACGGACATGGCGCGGCAGATGATTACCCAGTTTGGAATGAGCGAACAGCTTGGCCTGGCGACCTACGAGCAGACGCCGAACCCCCTCCTTGCCGGCGCAGGCCTGATGCAGCGCGAGCGCAAGCAGTACAGCGAAGACACAGCGCAGATGATCGAT
This sequence comes from Ralstonia sp. TCR112, assembly GCF_007997035.1. Taxonomy (GTDB): domain Bacteria; phylum Pseudomonadota; class Gammaproteobacteria; order Burkholderiales; family Burkholderiaceae; genus Ralstonia; species Ralstonia edaphi. The sequence goes on from NZ_VOSS01000076.1 coordinate 39,224, forward strand.
GCGGAAGTGCGCAAAGTGTTGTCCGATGCCAGCGCGCGCGTGAAAGCCACGCTGGAAGCCCAGCGCTCGAGACTGGAAGCGCTGGCGCGCACGCTGCTGGACAAGGAGGTAGTTGACCGCCACGACCTCGACATGATCCTGACTGGAAACGTGATGCCAATGCCGGCCCCGAAATCGGAGGCGGGTTCCCCTTTGGGCGCTTCGTCTCCGCTGCCTGCGAAACAGCCGCATTAGCAGATCGAACTTTTACGCTGCCGAAAACCGAGCCGAAGCAAGCGCACCTCAAGACAATGAGACCGCTGCGAAGCGCTGCTCGATCTCCGCGGCGCTGCCGAGTTCGGTCCCCGCATGGCCCAACGCCGCTGCTGCGGCAGCCATGCCGTACCGAAATGCCTCTCGCATGCCCGCATCGCGGTTGAGCGCCCACACCATTCCGCCCACGAAGCTGTCGCCCGCCCCAATCGTGCTGAGCAATGACGTTGCGACGGCACCGGCACGAACCATCTCCTCCTGTGTGACAAGCATGGCGCCGCCCGCACCCAGAGTGAGCGCAACCGCATGCGCGTGCCCATTTCGGACGATCTCCTGGGCAGTCCGCATGCAATCCGCCTCCGTGTCCAACGCGCGCCCGGTCAGTTGGCGAAGCTCGTTCAGGCTGGGCTTGATCAGGTATGGCGCATGCGGCAACGCAACACGCAATGCCGGCCCCGAGGCATCCAGCACGACGCGGCTGCCACGCGCCCGGGCCTGATCAATGATGCGTGCGTAGAAATCGTCGGCAACCCCGAGCGGCAGGCTTCCGCTGAGCACAAGGTAGCGCGGCGCAGGTTGCAGCGCATCGAGATACGCCAGGCAGCGGTGCCATTCGGTTTCCGAAACGACCGGCCCAGGCATGACGAAACGGAATTCGCGGTGGCTGCACAGTTCCGTCACGGAAAAGTTCTCACGCGTCTCGCCTTCAATCCCAAGGGCGACGAATGACAGGCCCTCTGCCGATAGAAGGCTCTCTAATCGCTCAGCCATCGGACCGCCAGCTAGGTAGATGGCCAGGCAATCGCCGCCCAGGCGATGGACGACGCGGGCGACGTTGATGCCGCCGCCTCCTGGGTCACAGCGGGCCGGCGTGCAGCGCATCTTGTGCGTATCCGTCAAGCGCTCCACCGACGTGGCGATATCGATTGCGGGATTGACCGTCAGCGTGACGATTTCCGGCATTGCACACCTCCAGGAGGCACAGCGGTCAGCCGTTGTTCAGGCGGCACATCGGCGTTTTGATCCAGCGCCCCTCACCATGTCATGCATGTCTTGCAGGGCATTGAGAAGCGCGACACGTACATCCAGGTCCGACGCCCGGTCCGTTGCAAGCTCATGCCCCTGCTCCTCCACCTCGACGTGCGCGAAATAGGGGCCGCAAAGCGGCTCGGCTCGACTCAGAAGCCAATCTCACACTTGCACCTTTCGACGCTGCATGGAAGACCGTTGGGCCTGACGGCAAACCGCCTCACGGCTTCCTTGATCGCATTCAACAGCAATGCGGCACCAAAGCGACCTGACCTATTAGCCTAATTTGCGCTACGTCCAGCGTTTTGACGTGCCTCAACAACGCAATACTGCTCGCGCCACTCGCCCACCGGTGGCCGTATCCATCGACATGATTGCGGCCTGCCGGGCATGGACATGTGTATGAGCACCTCCGCCGCTGCTTGCGTCATGCGGTACCGCGCAACGCGGCCTTGCGGATGGCGTTCTCAAGTTCCTTGACCGCGCTTTCTTTCGGGTTTTCAGCCCTGGCAGCAAACCGCGTGAGGAACGCCGTGCCATCAGAGGCCCATGCGACGCCGATCTGGAGATTTGCGTCAGGTCAATTCCGGCAATGACGAAGTGCCTACCCTGCAGTCATGTCAACCGGAGATCGTGATGCCACAGCCCACTGATGCAGCCTGCAATCTCGCCTGCGCCACCATGCGCGACGCCAGCCGCGCAGCCGAGTTCTTCGTCGATAGCCAACTTCAACTCGCGCGCCTTCGCGTCAAGATGGCCGAAACGGCGCTGGAGAATCTGTCCAAGTTGGAGGGTCAGCTGGACACAGTCAAAGACTGGAGTGCGCTGGCTTCGGCACAGAGCGCATACATGAAGCAGCAAGCGAACCAAAGCGCCAACGCTGTTCGCCAATGGACCGATCTGCTCAACGATGCACAGCGCTCATATCTTCGGCAGGCCACCGAATGGCACGATCAGTTCCAACATCGACCGGGGACGGCTGCGTCCCCAGCACAACTGTGGATCGCCTCTCTCGACTCCTGGCAGACGTTGGTCAACACCTTCAACGTAATCGCCGCATCGGCTACGCAAGCCCAACCGCCGCTCCAAACGCACGCCGCGTCCAGGCGCGCGCAAGGCGCCTGACGGCTCGTCGTCGCGAAAGAAGATACGCACGCCAGGAAGCGATGTGCCAGGCACGCGTCGACGGTGAAGAGGAGCTTGATTCCTGTCAACGAGGCTGTCTCACAGGTGCCTATTCTTGAAATAGCCGTCGCCACGCACACGCGGTAGACGGAAACCATTGGATCGACTGGATTGTTTGCAGGAGAAAAAAATGCGCGGAAAACTCATGATGGCGGTGCTCGTCATCGCGGCAGCGTCCACATCGGTGTACGCACAAACGAAGACCGGCTCGGCGCAGAGCGACAACGGACAGGGGACTGACAAAATCAACCCCTACACGGAGGGTGCAAAACAAGCCAAGCCCGATCCGTATACAGAGGGATCGAGACGCGGCAAGTTCGATCCGTACACAGAGGGCGCAAAGGGCAAACGCGACCCCTATACGGAAGGCGCCAAACATGCCAAGCGCGACCCGTACACAGAGGGATCAAGGCGCGGCAAGTTCGACCCTTACACGGAAGGCGCAAAGGGCAGGCGTGACGTTTATACGGACGGCGCCAAGCAGGCGAAGCGCGACCCGTACACAGAAGGATCGAGGAGCGGCAAGTTCGATCCATACACAGAAGGCGCAAAGGGCAAGCGTGACGCTTATACGGACGGCGGAAACCAGACGAAGTAGCCGCGTTTGGTTTGGCCCCGACGGACGCCACGGACGCCGTCTGTGCGCGTAGAGACCGTCGTCAATGCGCACCCGCTCGACACGCTGCGTCCGCCGTTGAAGCGGACCATGTGACGCCGGGCGGGAGGCATCACCTCGGCCGGCCTGTCTCTGCACTGCAACATGTCGCCTGCCGGGCCAAACGGTTTGATCCGAGTCAAGGTGCCGGAAATCATGCGATCAACAATGAACGCATCGATGTCCACTCCCCCACCAGACCCACCGGAGCCTAACCATGAGTCTTCCAGTCGATATTTCTTTCCAGGGTGTTGCGCATTCCAAGGCCGTCGAAGAGGCCGTTATCGACCGTGCAGACCGCTTGACGCGTATTCGTGGCGATCTGGAACGCTGCCGTGTCAGCCTTACCGTAGGGGCCAAGCATCAGCACAAGGGCAAGCCGTTCGACGTGCACGTCCACGTGTTTGCGCCGCATCAGACGCATGTGTCCAGCAATACGTCCCACGAAGACCCCTACGTCGCGCTTCACGAAGCGTTCACGCACGTGGAGCGCATGCTGGTGGAGGCCAACGGCAAACGCTCGCCACAGTCCTGACGGATCGTTGGCGTGCGCACGCGTTACTCATGCGATCGCATGCGTATTGCCCAATGAATGGGTGACCACAATCCGGTGCCCTTGCTCATGAAGACGGATGGCAATGGCCTGGACCAGGCCGCCCATGCCACCGGTGATGAGCGCAGTGCGATGTGTTGTCATGACGGCCTTATCGCGTTGCCGGACGCGCGCCAGCGCGCGGGCAGCCGCGCTTGCACAGCAGCCACTCGTCTGCGCCAGGCTCGATATGCAACCGCACGACCGCATCGACGGGCTGCGCGCCTGCGCGAACGCCCAGCGTTTGCATCGCTCCGCGATATGCGGCCGTGATCTGATAGTGCCCGCGGGGCAAGCGCATATACAGAAGCGGGCCCTCCGTGCGCACGCGCAAACGCAGCTTGCCGCGATCATCCGCAACCGACACATCCACGTCCGACAGCGCCTCGCCGGTTCTGGCCGACACCACGTTCAGCCGCACGTTGAAACGACGCGCCATCGCGTGCAGGGTGTCGCGCTCGTCGCTTCCCACGCCGCCGGACACATAGGCGATCTCGTTCTGGAAGCGGACTTCCGGAGCCGCCGCTGCATCTGGCCCGGCTGCACCGGCGTGCGCGCTGGCAGCCAACGCCAATGCGGCGAACAGGCAGCGTTGCAAAAGACGACTTGCGTGGCTCATGTCATACCTCATCGCTAAGCGGCCGGGTGGCCGACTGTCTGCGCCAGCACCGGTACCTCGTCTTCGTTGAGCGACAAGGCCTCTGCCAGCAGGCGCTGGTTGAGCCAGCCGCGCACCACACAGCCCAGCCCGACCGCGGCACAGTAGAGCGACACGTTCTGCGAGATCGCACCGGCCGCTACGCCGCAAAAGGTGTCGCGCACGGCTTCGGGCATCTGGTCCGCACGCGCATGGTTCACGACGTACACCAGATCCAGCGGGGCCCTCCCCACAAAATCCTGGTACCCCGTGAGGTTGCGCGCGTCCACGGCGTGCTTGAGGCGCAGGCGGTGCGCGCCAGGTTCGTATTCGTAGACGCCTTCAGGCAGCGCGACGTAGATGTCGATCTCGTTCAGGCCATGCGCAGAAGGCGCGGTGCGCCCGCCGGTTTCCGGCCGATTGATGCCATTCGCCGCCCATAGCAAGTCGCTCAGTTGCTGCAGCGATAGCGGCGTGGGTGCGAAATCCCGCACGCTTTTCCGCTTGGCAAGCGCCGCCGCCAACATGTTGCCGCCATCCAATAGCGGCGGCGCCAGCGCTATGGTTGCCGGCGCAGCATGGGATGTGGGCTGCGGCAGCAGATGTTGCACAGGGTCGTAAGACAGGAGCATCGCCGCACTCATGGCATCCACCTCACAGAGCTGAAAAGTCACCGAACATGTGTCGCCATCTAGGCGGAGATGATCACCTTGAGCGCCTGTGTTTTCGCGGCGTTGCGGAAGGTGTCATAGGCGGCGAGGATGTCATCGAGCTTGAAGCGGTGCGTAATGAGCTGCCCAGGCAGCAGCTTGCCCGCGCGCACCGTTTTGAGGAGCATCGGTGTGCTGACCGTATCGACCAGCCTCGTGGTGATGGCGATGTTCTGGCTCCACAACGTTTCCAGATGCAGGTCTGCCTTCACGCCATGCACGCCGATGTTCGCAATCACGCCACCCGGCGCAACCAGTTGCTGGCAGAGCTCGAACGTCGCGGGCACGCCCACCGCCTCGATTGCACAATCGACGCCCACGCCATCTGTCAGCCGCTTCACGGCGGCTACGGCATCTTCACTCGAGACATCGATACACGCGGTCGCGCCCAGCCGGCCCGCCACTTCCAGCCGCGCGGTATTCGTGTCAATCATGATGATCTGCGCCGGCGAGTAGAACTGCGCCGTCAGTAGCGAAGCCAGCCCGATGGGGCCTGCACCCACGATCGCCACGCTGTTGCCGGGCTGAACACGGCCGTTCAGCACGCCACATTCGAATCCGGTGGGGAAGATGTCCGACAGCATGACGAGCGCCTCCTCGTCAACGCCAGGCGGCAGTTTGTACAGGCTCGTCTCCGCATGCGGAATTCGGACGTACTCGGCCTGCACGCCGTCGATGCGGTGGCCCAGGATCCAGCCGCCCGTCTCGCAATGCGAGTACATGCCGCGCCGGCAGTTCGCACATTTTCCGCACGACGAAATACAGGAGATCAGCACATGGTCCCCCGGCTGCAGCGATGTCACGGCCGCGCCAACCGACTCCACCACGCCCACGCCTTCGTGGCCCAAGGTGCGCCCAGGCTCGCAGGTCGGCACGTCGCCCTTGATGATGTGCAGATCGGTACCGCAGATCGTCGTCAACGTGACACGCACGACGGCGTCGCCCGGCGACTGCACCTCCGGTTTCGGCTTGTCGGCCAGGGTGATCTTGCCGGGCCCTTCGTAGACGAGCGCTTTCATGGGAGTCCCCAAGGAAGACGATGACTCCATGCTAGGCAACCGCCCTGCGCGCACGTTGATCTGCGTCAGGGCGCATGTCGGCATGCGCGCGATATTGATGTTCAATGTCCGGAGATGAAACCCGCGTATGGCCGAACAAGCCGCCACCATTCCAAGCACGCAGGCAGCGGAAGCGTTCGTCAGCCGCATGCTTGAGGCCGCTGCGTATCCGCACCCCGCCACCGATCTGCAGATGATCGAAACGCATCTGTCGTGGGTCTTCCTGGCCGGAGCGTTTGCGTACAAGGTGCGCAAGCCAGTCAAGCTCGATTTCGTCGACTTTTCGACGCTCCGCGCGCGGCAAATCGATTGCGAGGAAGAGTGCCGTCTCAACCGTCGCCTCGCCCCCGCGCTATACGTTGGCGTGGTGCCGATTTCGCGCGATCCGGCCACGGGCGCCATCCGCATCAACGGGCAAGGGGTGCCTGATGAATACGCCGTCTGCATGCGGCGGTTCGCCCAGCAAGACGTACTCTGTGCGGTGGCGCGTGACCGGCGGCTCGGCCCAGAAGAAGTCGACGCGCTGGCCGACCTGATTGCAGACTTCCACGCCTCCGCGCCGGTCGCCAGTGCGGGTTCAGAGGATGGAACGCCCTCAGCCATTCGCCACACACTCGAGGATTGCGCAGCCGGAGTCATTGCCTTAAGCACAGAACCAGCGCTGGCCCAAGCCACGGTATCGCAGCTTCGTCGACAGACCGACCGCCTCGAAGCGACATTCGCGTCACGCCGACGCAGTCGCCACATCCGCGAATGCCATGGCGACCTGCACCTGGGCAACATCGTCTTGATCGACGGCCAGCCGACCCCGTTCGACTGTCTGGAATTCTCAGCCTCACTGCGGTGGATCGACACCATCTACGACGCCGCGTTCCTGTTCATGGATTTGCTCGCCACAGGTCTGGACGGGCTGGCGTATCGATTCATCAACCGCTATCTCGAACGATGCGGCGACTATGGCGGGTTGGCAGTTCTGCCCTTCTACGCATCGATGCGTGCACTCGTGCGCGCTCGCGTACTGCTCGAACGCGCCCGTCAGCTGGACAGCACCCCGGATCTGGGCGCCAAGCCACGCGCCGAGGCACGCCGCATGCTCGACCTGTCCCACAAGCTGCTCTGCCGAAACGACGCGTGCATTGTCCTCATGCACGGTCTTTCCGGCAGTGGAAAATCCACGCGTGCCGCACAGCTTGCCGAAGCGGAAGCGATGATCCGCGTGCGCTCCGATGTCGAACGCCAACGCGTTCGGTATGCCGGCCCTGCCGATCGCTATCTGCCGCGTGCGCTCGAGCGTACCTATCGACGCCTGGCCGCGATCTGCAAGCTCGGTGCAGACGCTGGTTTTCCGATGATTGCGGACGCCACGTTCCTGGCCGAGCATCAGCGCCGACGCTTTTTCTCGCTGGGCCGGCGGCTGAGCGTGGCGGTGGGCATCGCGGACTGCGTTGCCGACGTCGACACGCTGCGTAAGCGCATCCGCCATCGCATGCGCGGCGGGCACGATGCATCCGAGGCAGATCTGGGCGTGCTGGACGCTCAGATCACCACGCAGGAGCCACTCAACGCGCAGGAGCGGGCACATGTCATTCCTTGTGAGATATCCAACGTGGTGCCTCATCTCAGGGGCACAGGGCAGTGCATTCCTCCGGCTGGCTCAGGCAAGCAAATGCCCTGAAACGAAGCACCAAAGCGATGGCGCTTCACGCGCGGCCGGCTGTTTGCGCCACGTCAACGCACCCAGCCGCAGAGGGCCTACGCTGCATATGGATTCCCCATTCGGCGGCCCGCTCACCTGTCCGCCAAGACCCCACCGGAGAACGTAATGCAACAACCTGCTGATATGGCCTGCAACCTGGCATGCGCCGCTCTGCGCGAAATGAGCCGCACCGCCAGCTTCATGCTCGAGGCGCAAATCGACCTGGCCCATTTCCGCCTGAAGCTCGCCGAGGCCGTGCTGGAAGATGTGCGTGAACTGGAACATGAACTGAGCGGCACGCATGACTGGACATCGCTGACCGCTGCGAACAGCATCTTCATGAAGATGCAATCGAGCCACGGGGCTAACGCGCTGAAAACGTGGGCCGAGTTCACGAATAAGCTGCAAGCCGCCTCCTTGCGTCGAATGACGGAGTGGACCCAGCAGATGCAGCAACCCGAAGGGCAAACCTCTTCTTCCCAGCTGTTTGCCGCGTCGTCCGATTCGCTGAAGGCGTTCTTCGACAGCTTCAACCTCATGGCCCTGCCCGACTCCGAAGCGAAGAAGAACGGACTGGCACGCACCGCAAAGGCAAGGGCTCAACAGGCCGCCTGATCGACGAACCTCGGTAGTGCCCAGCCAGCACCAAACACGTAGCGCACCTGCCGGCTGGCTGCGCCTCACTTCCGGATATCCGCTCCATGAACGCCGAACCGCTTTCTCTCAGCATGGACATCGTGGCGGATGAGGCAGTCCTGGAAGGCACCCTTGACTGCCCCGGCAACGCCACCGGCCTGGTCATCTTTGCGCATGGCAGCGGCAGTTCGCGGCTGAGCCCGCGCAACCGGTATGTGGCTGATCAGCTCCACGCCGCCGGCGTGGGCACGCTGCTGTTCGATCTGTTGAGTGCCGACGAGGCGTCACACGCATCGTGCCGGTTCGACATCGGCCTTCTGGCGCGTCGTCTGCAGACAGCTACACACGCGGTACGGAGCATCGCGCGCGAACGCAGTCTGCGACTCGGGTATTTCGGCGCCAGCACGGGCGCCGCAGCGGCGATCCTGGCAGCGTCGGAGCAGGACGACGCGTGCGCGATCGAAGCGGTCGTCAGCCGCGGCGGTCGCCCGGATCTTGCTGGCCAACGTGCGCTGAGCACGCTTGCCTGCCCGACCCTGCTGATTGTGGGGGCCGCCGATTTGGATGTTCTTGATCTCAACCGTCAGGCGCTGAGCCAGATGCAATGCGAAAAAGCCCTGGAGACAGTGCCCCACGCAACGCACCTTTTTGAAGAGGCCGGCGCGCTGGAACATGTTGCCGAGCTGGCGCGCGCATGGTTTGCCCGTCACCTGGGTGCAGCGACCCAACCCCACCGACATACGAGGTAGCGCCATGCGGTTCAAAGATCGATTGGATGCAGCGCGCATGCTGGCACAGGCGCTGGAGCAGTACAGGGGCGTGCATCCCTTGGTATTGGCCATCCCCAGGGGCGCGGTTCCCATGGGCGCTCTCATCGCAACCGCACTTGGAGGTCAGCTCGATGTGGTGCTGGTCCGCAAGCTGGGCGCGCCATTCAACCCGGAACTGGCAGTGGGGTCCGTCGAAGAAGGCGGCTGGACCTACACCGCACCCTATGCAAGACGCATTGGCGCAGACACCACATACCTCGCACAGGAAAGCGCCGAACAGATGGATGTCATCCGCCGACGCCGTGCGCTCTATACCCCGAACCGCGGTCCGTATGACGTAGAAGGACGCGTCGTGATCGTGGTCGACGATGGGCTGGCAACCGGGGCATCAATGAAGGCAGCACTCCACGCCATACGCCAGCGCCATCCGCAACGCCTCATCTGCGCCGTTCCTGTGGCGGCACCGGACAGCCTGGAAGACATCCGCCCCCTCGCCGATGAAGTGATCTGCCTCTACGCGCCGCAGGGCTTCCGCGCGGTCGGCATGTATTACGCCGATTTTCCTCAAGTGGAAGACGCTGAAGTGCGTGCTGCGTTGGGCGCTGCCCCGCAAACCGAGCGCCAGGCGGGCTGACACGCCCGGCTCAATCAAGACCGTACCTGCGCACGTACCACGCTTTCATCATGTAGGCGCACACGCCGTAGACCAGCACGATCGCCACCAGACAGGGCCAGTAGGCAAGCGGCAGCGGCACAAAACCGAACAGTGCGCCGACTGGCGTCAACGGCATGGCAACGCCCACGCACGCAATGGCTAGGCTCGTCAGCACCAGCGCGGTACTTGCCCGGCTTTGCACGAAGGGCACCTTGCCCGTGCGAATGATATGGATGATGAGTGTCTGCGTAAGCAGCGACTCAACAAACCACCCCGACTGGAAAAGCGCCGGACTCCCCCACGCGTGAAACACCCCCAGCAGCAGCGCATACGTTGCAAAGTCAAACAGCGAACTGACAGGGCCCATGCACAGCATGAACTTCAGGATGCTGCCGATCTCCCACCGCCGCGGCTTGACGAGGTAGTCGTCGTCCACGTTGTCAGTCGGGATGGCGGTTTGCGAGAAGTCGTATAGCAGGTTGTTGAGCAACACCTGCACGGGTGCCATCGGCAGAAAAGGCAGAAACAGGCTGGCGCCCAGTACGCTGAACATGTTTCCAAAGTTCGAGCTGGCGCCCATCTTGATGTACTTGACGATGTTGCCGAATACCTTGCGCCCTTCCGTCACGCCCTCCCCCAGCACCGCCAGGCTTTTCTCCAACAGGATGATGTCGGCGGACTCCTTGGCAATGTCGACCGCGCTGTCCACGGAGATGCCGACATCGGCGGCCTTGAGCGCCGGCCCGTCATTGATGCCGTCACCCATGAAGCCCACGACGTGGCCCCTGCGGTGCAGCGCCTCGACAATGGCCGCCTTCTGCGCGGGCGACACCTTGGCAAACACGGATGCGCGCTCTGCCACGTCGGCCATCTGCTCCGGCGACATGCCGGCCAGCTCGGTCCCGAGCACGACAGGCTCCACGGCCAGCCCGACCTCGCGACAGACCTTGCGCGCAACAATGGCGTTGTCCCCCGTCAGGATCTTGACCGCCACACCGCTGGCCTTCAACGCGGCAATGGCGGGCGCGGCCGTATCGCGCGGCGGGTCGAGAAAGGCGATATACCCCAGCAACGTCAACCCGGACTCGTCCGCCACGGCGTACTGGCTTTGCTCGGGCGGCATCTCCTTGTAGGCAACGGCCACGACACGGAAACCATCGGCGTTCAGGTTCTCGGCCAATTGCCGCGTAGCTTCGAGATGGCTCGCCTCCAACGGCCCAGCCTCGTCTCCGCTCACGTAACGCGCACTGGCGGCCAGCACTTCTTCCACCGCGCCTTTGCAGATCAATACGTGCGTGCCGTCTTCCTGCGCCAGCACCACCGACATGCGCCTGCGCTCGAAGTCAAACGGCAGCTCATCGATCTTCTGGAAACGCGCGTGCACGTCCAGGCGCTGCTCCAGCTCCACATGCTTGAGCACGGCCACGTCCAGCAGGTTCTTCAGGCCCGACTGATAAAAGCTGTTCAGGAACGCATACTCCAGCACCTGGTCGGATTCTTCGCCGCGCAAGTCCAGGTGATGTTTGAGGATGATGCGGTCTTGCGTGAGCGTGCCGGTCTTGTCGGTGCAGAGCACGTCCATCGCCCCGAAATTCTGGATGGCATTGAGCCGCTTGACGATGACCTTCTTGCGCGACATGGCAATGGCGCCCTTGGCCAGATTGACCGTCACGATCATCGGCAGCATCTCGGGCGTCAGGCCCACGGCTACGGCCACCGCAAACAAGAGTGCCTCGAACCAGTTGCCCTTCGTCAGCCCGTTGATGAGAAACACCGTGGGCGCCATCACCAGGATCAACGTCAGCATCAGCCACGTGAACCGCGTAATGCCGCGATCGAAGCTGGTCTGAACACGTTGCCCGGCAATCAGGTTGGCCACATGGCCAAAGGCGGTCCGCTGGCCCGTGGTCAGGATCACGCCTTTGGCGTAGCCGCTCACCACGGCGCTGCCCATGAAGCACAGGTTGGCGCGATCGAAATCTGCCGCAGGGTGGCTGTCGGAAGGCTCCGCGTGTTTTTCCTGCGGCATGGCTTCGCCAGTCAGGGCCGACTGGTTGACGAACACATCCTTCGCGCTGAGCAGTCGCAAGTCGGCCGGGACCATGTCACCGGCGGAAAGCTGGACGATATCGCCGGGCACCAATTGCTCGATGGGGATTTCTTGGGTTGCTTCGACGCCGTCGGAACCGATGCGCCTGACCGTCGCTGTTGTGTGCACCATGCGGCGCAGTGCTTCCGCTGCGCGGTTCGAGCGATGTTCCTGCAGAAAGCCGAGCACCACGCTCAGCACCACCATGACGGCAATCAGCACCGCCGCCCGGACATCGCCCAGCACCGCGGAGACGCCCGCCAGCGAGATCAGCAGCAAGTTCAGCGGATTGACGGAGCGGCGAGCCAACTCGACCAGCACAGCCTCGTGATGGCCGTTGGCCACGCGGTTGGGCCCGTATTCACGCAGGCGCTGTGCGGCGGCGTCCTGTGTCAGGCCGTGCGCCTGGGTATGGAGCCGATCCAGCACGTCTTGCGGGGCAAGCGCTGACCACGTAGAGAGATCGTCGGCGGCGGGTGAATGCACGGGCAGCACATCGGGCAGCACTTGCCAGCCTGGTTGACCGCGCATCGCTAATCTCCTTGCGCCCAGGTGTATGCGCGGCGAGCTGCGACCCTCGCATCATCGGCCGGCCCCACGACCACCCGCTTGCGTTTCAGAATGGCTTGCACATGGCTCCCGTTTGGCCATGCACGGCAGACAGGGGCGCGCCCCCGGGGTGAAATCAACCAGCCGATGCATGTGCATCAACGATAGCGATTCGGGGCTGGCGGCCCTTGATGTGTCGCAAGGCCGCGCCGAGTCCCGCAGGAAATGCGCTACAGCGTGTCGTCGTCCGAGAACAAGCGATGACGTATTGCGTAACGCACAAGGGCGGCTTCGCTGGAGAGCTGCAGTTTGTCCATCAACCGCATCTTGTAGGTGCTGACCGTCTTGGCGCTCACACACAGGCTGGTGGCGATCTCGGTCAGAGGCTCGCCCCGCACCAGGCGGCGATAGACCTCCATCTCGCGGTCGGACAGGCGCGTGTGGGCCGCCTCTTCACTGGGCTCGCCCAGGCTGTGCGCGAGCTTCTCCGCCATGGGCGGACTGACATAGGTGCCGCCGTTCGCCACCTTCTGCAGCGCGGTGACGAGTTCGGTCGCCGCGCTTTCCTTCGTCAGGTAGCCGGCGGCCCCGGCACGAAAAGCCCGCGCCACGTACTGTTCTTCCGCGTGCATGGTCAACACCAGCACACGCACCCTGGGGTGATCGTCATGCAACTGACGAAGCAGCTCGAGCCCGCTGCGCCCCGGCATGGAAAGATCGAGCACGAGCACCTGCGGTTGATGGTCGCGCACCAGTTGCACGACCTGCGTGCCGTCGGAGGCTTCGCATGCGACTTCAAAATCTCCAGCGCGCTCCAAGATATGACGCACGCCATCGCGCATCACGGCATGATCGTCGGCGATCATCACGCGAATCATGTCCGCGCCTCCTCAGTGGTTTCGTGCACGGCCGGAAAACTTACGTTCAAGCGGAAGCCGCCGCCTGGCGAGTGTGTGATCGTCGCTTGCCCGCCAAGTAGCCGGGCGCGCTCGCGAATGCCAAGCAACCCCAGCGGCTTGCGCTCCCCCGCCGCGGGAGGTGCGCCGCTCCAGCCATGTCCATTGTCTTGAATGGACAGTTCCCACACGCCATCCTGCTGCGAGAACTCGATCTCGACGCGCGTTGCGTCGGCATGGCGCACGACATTGTTGAGTGCCTCCTGCACGATCCGGAAGACCGAGATGGCGGCGCGCTCGTTCATCGCCAGCTCTTGGGCACGCACGGTGACGACCAGCCCAAAGCGCTGCGAAAATTCTTGGCCAACCATTCGATGGACGGCACAAGCCCCAGCTCGTCGAGCAACGGCGGTCGAAGATCGGCCGAGATCTGCCGCACGGCGGCGATCGTCTCGTCGATCACGTGTTGCATTGCCTGGGTCTGGTCGATCAGCGTCTTGTCGCTCCGTGCCGCCTGCAGATCGGCCGCCAGCAGAGAAATGTCCATCTTGAGCGCGCTCAGACGTTGGCCAAGATCGTCGTGCAGTTCTCGGGCGATGCGGTGCCGCTCCTCCTCGCGCGTGGACAGGATGCTGTCCGACAGATGCTGGAGTTCTTCCTGCGAGCGCCGCAGCGCCGCTTCCGCGCGGACGCGCTCCGTGGTGTCGCGCAGCATCACCGTGAAGAGCTTGCCGCCGTTGACTTCGATCTGTGAAATCGATGCTTCGATCGGAAACTCGCGCCCATCGGTATGCAGAGCAAACAGAGGGCGCTGCTTGCCCATCTGCCGCTCCGATACGCCCGTCACGCCGAAGCGCCGCACATGCGCTTCGTGTGCGCCGCGAAACCGCTCGGGAATAAAGTCCGACAGCGGACGGCCGATGGCGTGGCGCGCGGGGCATCCGAACAGTGTCTCCGCCATGGGATTGAAGAGCACGATGCGCTGAGCGTCATCGACCGAAATGATGGCTTCCATGGACGAGCGGATGATGCCGGCCAGCCGGGCTTCGCTCTTTTCCAGGTATGTCAGATCCCGCGCGACGGCCGCGCGCAGCTTCCGGAGCCGCAGCCAATAGAACACCAGTGCGACAACCGCAGCGATACTTGCCGAGGCCAGCAAAATGAACGGAGCATCGCCGGCCCGGAGTGCGAACGCCAACCGAGCCACCGTTGCAGCCAGCAGCAAAACGGCCAGCACCCCCACCACAAGTTCGGCTGAGGTGGATTGCAACTGCAATAGTCGCCTGTGCGTTGCCTTCGAAGATGGAGTGTCTTGGTCCGCCACCGGGCACCAAAAAAGGGCTGGAATGCAGACAACATAGCTTATTCCGGGGGCGGCAGATACCGGCTGTGTGATGGAGGCGCCCCCCGGGAAACCCTGTCACGGCCTGTCAGGAAACCCTGACAAGAGCGCAGCGCACGCCGACGCGCATCTCAGCGCTGCCTGATTTCGCGCAAACGCGGCGCCTCCCATACTTCTACTCACGGACATCAGGCCTTGATGGAGGGCTGTGACCGGATACCCACCACCTCTCGGAGGATGTGTGGTTCAAACACAACAACCGCCTTCCGGAGCCGCCCCATGATTCCGCGCACGATAGAGTCGCCCACGCCCGTCGAAACCCGCCACCCCGCTGCCCTTCCCCAGCTCCGGCTCGTCCGTGACGCAACACAGGCCCGCCAGACAACGCCGCTGATCCCGAGCAGCCAGTGCGCCAATTGCATGATGCACTGGGCCTGCATCGCCAGCGCTGTACCGACCGCACAACGCGAACAGCTGGATCAGATGGTGCACACCTGGCGCAAGATCCCCAAGGGCGAAGCACTGTTCCGCGCGGGTGACAGCTTCCACGCGCTCTATTCCATCCGCTCGGGTTCGTTCAAGACCGTGCTTTCGCACCCCAACGGCGCAAACCACGTCAGCGGCTTCCAGCTGCCCGGCGAAACGCTCGGCCTCGACGGCATCGCCACTGATCGCCACAGCTGCGATGCGATTGCACTGGAAGACAGCACGGTTTGCTCCATGCCGTTCCATTGCATTGAGGACCTGTGCCAGGACATCCGCCCGCTGCAGCATCGCCTTCACCAATTGATGGCCGAAGAGATCGTGCGCGGGTCGGGGCTCATGCTGCTGCTCGCCGGGCTGAGTGCCGAAGCGCGCGTGGCGACCTTCCTGCTGAACCTCTCCTCGCGCATGCAAGACCGCGGCTACTCGGCCTCCAGCTTCACGCTGCGCATGACCCGCGAAGAAATCGGCAGCTACCTTGGCATGCAGCTCGAGACCGTCAGCCGTGCACTGTCGAGGTTCCAGCGCGAAGGCTGGATCGTTGTGAGCGGCAAGAACATCGAACTGACCGACAGGGCCGCACTGACCGAGCTTTGATCGCTCGGCTCGCCCCCATAAAAGAACGCCGCCCCCCTTTTTTCAGGTTGGGCGGCGTTTCTGCTTCCCCCGCGTTTCCCCGCTTGGCTTCCCCGCCTTGTTTCTGCCCTCACTACGGCGCGATCTGGAGATGATCGATGACTTCCGTCACGCCAGGTGCGGACCATGCCGCGCCCTTGGCCGCCCGCCGCTCGGATGCGGAACCGATGTGGCCGCTGAGCGTGACCGTCCCGCCCTGAACAGAGACCTGGATATGGTCAGCTTCCCGCGCGGCATGCCGCTTGAGCGCCGCACCGATCTGCTCGGCAACATTGGCCGGCGCCACGCGCGCTTTGATCCGCAAGCGGTTGATCAAGCCCGCCACACCGCGCAATGACCCCACCGCATGCGCTGCCTGTTCGCTCTGGTAGGGCCAGTCGACCTCCCCGGAGAGCGTCACCCAGCCGTTTTCGACCAGCACCTCGATGCGATTGGACGGCAAGGTCACCTGCCATTCAAGCGCGGCACGGGCTGCCTGCGCGACGTCCGCGTCCGTGTGCGCGCCCGGCAGGCGGACTTCAATTTTTTGCACAACACCGCGCACGCCGCCAACACGCTCGGCGGCATGCTCGGCAGCGAGTTTCTCCATGTAGCTGCGGACGTGGCCGGTCAGTGTCACCACGCCGTTTTCCACTTCCACGCCAATCGCTGCGGCATCCACCGCGGGCTCCCAAAGCAGTTCGTCGTTGACGTCCTGCTTGATACCCAGATCGCTTTTCATACCTCGCTCCTGCTAGATAGCGTCGCCTTGCTACGCCCACCGGCGCTCGCGCGCGGTTTGGCATGGCAGACAGCGCATGGCAGTCGGCTGGGCTTGCAGGCGTAAAAACGGAATCGCCTCGCCACAATCGACGCAGATGCCGTAGCTGTGCTGCTGCATGCGCTCGCGTGCAGCGTCCAGTTGCTCCAGCTCGCTGCGATATCGGGCGAGCATGACGTCGTTCGTTTGCTCTCCTGCCTCTTCATCGGCAAGATCCGCGTTTTCGAACGGCGCCTCACGCGGCAACGGCACCGCGGATGCCCCCAGTGCGGACAACTGACGCTGCACGCGTGCGTCCTGTTCGTCGAGCAAGCTCCTCAGCCGTTCCCATTGCGCCTCGGTAAAGCGGCTCATGCCAAGTCTCCTTCGATTGATCCAATGTCCGAGCGGTGTGTTGAAGGTCAGGCTTCCGTTGGCGAGAGCCAAGCGGGGCGTTGCCTCGACTGCTCCCACCGGCCGGCGGTCTTCACCTGATCGATGAAGCCCGCCATCTCCTCCTGCGACAACCCGCTGAGCACGTCGCGCTGGAACAGCGCCAGCACGGGCGCAGGAATGGTCGCGGTGATCCGCATGATCTCTTCGACTGCACGGAAGGCCCCGCGCGCTGCCATGACGCAGATCACGGACAGGTGCGTGGACCCTGGCAACTGGTCGGCCAGGAAGTCCCGCATGGGCGAAGCTAGGTGGCCCATCCAGATGGGGGCAATCACGACGACATGCTCGACTTCATCGAGCGGCGGGCCTTCATAGCGGTACTTCGCGCGGGCATGGAACACGGTTTCGATGACGCAGCGCGCATCCCCGAGGAAACCGGCGCGGGGATGCTCGTCCGTCACCTCGGCAAGCTGCCATCCGCTCTGCGCAGCCATCTGCTCGGCCACCTGACGTGCCGTACCGGTACGCGAGTAGTACACGATCAGCTTCTTTTCCATCTCGGACTCCAAAGATTTCGAAAGCAGTGGAACAGCGGATTGCTTCTAGGAACCTACCCACATGCGGTCGACGACGGCACGCACGCCTGGCGCATCCCATGCAGCCTCGCGGGCCGCACGGCACTCGTTGAGGTTGCGCAGCGGCCCGTACAGCGTGACCGTCCCGTCCGTCACGGAAACATTCAGGCGCGAGGCGTCCACCGCAGCCAGGCGTTGCAGTGCCTTTGCGATGCGATCGCTCAGATCGGCCGGCCCGGAGGCGGCGCGCAATGTCAGCGCATTGGCGACAGACTTCACGCCGCGCACCCTGCGCACCGTGTCCAACGCCGCACGGCGCTGGAAGTCCTGGTCGACTTCACCGCGCAGCGTCACGGCGCCCTCTTCGACGCTAATGCGGATGGCATCCGCCGGCACGGATACATTCCAGTGCAACGCGCTGCTGATTGCCTGCGCAATGTCTTCATCGGGGCGCACCATATCCGCCGGCATCCGTACATCCACATGGATGACAAGCGCGGTCACGCCGGCAACGCGCCGGATCGCCTCTTCCGCGGCATGCTTGTCGGCGAACGTGTCGACGCGGCCGGAGAGCGTGACGACGCCGTCCTTGGCCTGAACCGCAAAGCGACTGGCATCCACCGCCGGATCCCATTGCAGTTCTTCTTCGACATCGTGCTTGAGCTGGATATCGTTCTTCATGGCGATCTCATCAGGTTCAGTCGCGGCCCAGGGCTCAGTGCGACATCAGCGCCGGTACGGTCATCGTCTTCAGCAGGGTGCGCGTCACGCCGCCCAGCACGAGTTCGCGCAGGCGGCTGTGCCCGTAGGCGCCCATCACGATCAGATCGGCATTGAAGTCGGCCGCCCGCGAGAGCAGCAGCTCGCCCACGGCGGTGTCGGAATCCGCGCAGTCGGCCTCTTCAACCGTCGTTTGAATGCCGCGCGCATTCAGCGCACGCGCCACCTGGCCCACGGTGGTTTCTTCGGCCCAGTGCTTTGGCTGCCTGCTGGTGATCTGCAGCACGTGCACGTTGGCACCCTTCATGATCGGCATGGCGTCGTGCACCGCACGGGCGGCTTCGCGGCCGCCGCTCCAGGCGACCAGTACACGCTTGGGCAATGCGGTGAAGTTGCCCGCATACGGCACAACCAGTACAGGGCGGCCCGACTCCAGGATCAGGGTTTCCACAAAGTCGCCGGCGATGAATTCATCCGGATCATCGTGGTTTCGTTGTCCGACCACGAGAAGATCGCTCTCTCGCGCCTCGCGCAGCACGAGCGCCACGGGGTCGCCCTCCACTGCGCGCCACTCCGTTTCCACCCCAAGGCTCTCCGTCGCCTGGCGAAAGCGCGCATGTACGGCGTCCCGAACGCTGTCGCGCCGGATACGGTCTTCTTCCAGATAGCGGGCTGCGTTCTCCATCATGTAGAACCAGCTGAGACTGGGCGCAAAGCTCGCATAGATGCCGACGAGTTTGGCGCCATGCGCCTGCGCGTACTGGGCTGCAAGGTTGAGACGGTGCATGGCGCGCTCGCTGCGGTCCAGATGCACCATCACACTGGCGTAACTCATGGTCAGATCCTGGTGTCGTGTCAGAGGGGGAACTACCCGGTCAGGCAATGACGGCATTGGCCAGCGGTTCGGTAGCTTCGCGCGCTGCTTCCGTGGGCACCGCGCGGACGAGCAGCACCGGCAGCGTGCTGCGGCGTACAACGCTCTCAGCCACGCTGCCCAGGAACAAGCGCTGGAAGCCGCGACGCCCATGCGTGCCCAGCACCAGGGCCTGGGCGCCGACGTTCTGTGCCGCCTGTTCGATGGCGGTGCCGATGTCGAAGGTTCCGATGGGGTCGTCCACCACCACGCTGTGGACATGTACACCGGCCTTTTCGGCCTTGTCCCGCGCGTCGGCAACGATTTGCTTGCCTTGTTTGACCAGTGCCTCGGTAAAGGCGCCGACATCGATATAGCCAACGTCGTACATCAGATACGAGTTGTCGATCACGTGCGCGATGACCAGCTCAGAGCCGAGCTTTTTTGCCAGCTGGATGGCC
Source organism: Ralstonia sp. TCR112 (assembly GCF_007997035.1). GTDB lineage: Bacteria > Pseudomonadota > Gammaproteobacteria > Burkholderiales > Burkholderiaceae > Ralstonia > Ralstonia edaphi. Next base: position 58,838 of record NZ_VOSS01000076.1, read on the forward strand.
TCGTCCAGCGCGCGCTCCGCCGTAGGACTGCCATCCACGGCTACCAGAATCCTGTCGTACATGATGTGCCTCCATCTCGAATCCGTCGTCCGCCCCACACGGGGTTGCTGGATTCCATGTTGGACCACCATGCGGATCAGCCCTTGATTTACATCAGCGTTTGGCTTGCCGGCGCCTCAGGCAATGCCAATTGATCTGCCTCAAGGGCCTGCGCGCCGCGCTCGATAGACTCGTGCGCTATCCGCTGCCTCTCGGGTGCAGTTCTGGAAAGCTCACGGCACCTTGTGCGGGATCAACTTCTGACACCGGCCCGTTCTTATAGTGAAAACGTACGCGCATCGGAGTTCAGCATGAGGGTCAACGAGATCTGTTCCCACCGCATCGTCCACGTCCAGGCGACGGCGACGCTGCAGCAAGCCGCCCGGCTGATGCGCGACGAAAGCGCCCGGGCGCTGCTTGTCACGGAACAAGCCGTTGGAGGTTCACGGGTGGTCGGCATCGTGACAGACCGCGACATGGTGGTGCACGGCATTGCCAGCCAAAGCGACTGCACCCACACCGCCGTCTCCGAAGTCATGACGCGCGGCCTCCTGACCATCCACGATGACGCCGTGATCAGTGAAGCCCTGCGCTCGATGCTGAGCCACGGCCTGCACCGTCTAGGCGTGGTCGATCGTCAGCAACGGCTGGTGGGCATGCTCAGCCTGGACGACACCATCCGCGCGATCGGCGGCGAATGGACGTTGCTCGCCGGCATTCTCGGTCGCGACAACGCGACGCGCCCCGCCACCATGCGCCGTCCGACTTGATTCTCTAAGGCTTCACTCACTGTTATCCAGGAGCACTGCCATGTTCACCAATGTTGGAACCGCGGACCGCGCCGTCCGCATCTTGATCGGCGTCGCCATGATCCTGCTGGCGTTCTTTGGCAAGGTGCCCGCGTGGGTCGGCTGGGTGGGTCTGATCCCCCTGGTGACCGGCCTCGTCCGCATGTGCCCGCTCTACTGGGTGCTGGGCATCGGACGAGATTGATCAGGCAACCAACCAGAACACCGCCCAGCTGGCCAGCAGCATGGTCAGCAGACCGGCGGTGACCTTGCCGGCAAATGCCCGGCCTCCGCTGACGGCCACGACAACCTTCGAGAAAGTGTTGGCCGTCAGCGCAAGCATCACGAGCGCGCCCGCCGTCGATATTTGCAGCGTGTGGCTTGCCGCCTGCGTTGCGATGGAAGCGGTGGCGGCATGGACATCGGCAAACGCACCGAAGACCGTGACGGCCACGACCGCTGCCGTCCCGAACCACATGCGCGCGGCGGCTGCGGCAAGCAGCAACGCCGCCGTCCACAGCGCAAAACCGATCGCGATGCGCCAGTTGATGGCGGACGCTGCGTCCTCCGGCGCCGCCTGAAGCGGCTCGCTGCCGCGCCATATCCATAGGGCGGACCATGCCACGGTCACCACCATGGCCACCGCCAGCGGGGCTGCCAGCAGGCGCAACAAGTCGATGCTGATGGCGGCAATCAGCAACAGCATCTGCACCAGCGTGGCAACGTTGGAGAGCAGTGCAGCGGCAACCGCGCCGTCAACGGGGCGATGGTCTTTCCGCGCCCGTGCCGCCATCGTCGTGATCGTTGCCACACTCGAGGCAAACCCGCTGAACAAGCCGGCCAGCGGCAGACCGAGGCGCTCTCCAAACCCTCGCGCCGCAAAGTGGCCCATGTTGCCGGTCAGCATGACAAGCAGCACAACGAGCCACAGCGTATGCGGGTTCCAGGCGTTCAGCGGCCCGAGGTTCCGGTCTGGAACAGCGGGCCAGATCAGCAATGCCGCCACGGCAAGGATCAGCAGATCGGCCAGTTCACGCTGGGTGATGACCGTGCGGGCAAACCGATGCAAACCGGCTTTGGCATAGAGCAGAACAAGAAGGACCGTGCCCAGGCCGGCCGTCATTTCCGGCTCGGTCACGGCATAGGCGCCCAGCAGCGTGGTCGCCACAAGCGCGAGCTCCGTCGTCACACCAGGGTCAACATTGGCCGAATGGTGATACCCCATCGCCGCCAACACCGCGACGGCCAGCAACACCGTGGGCACGGCAAACGGTATCGGCAGGCTTGCCGCAATGGCGCCTGCGAGCGCCCCGATCGCAAACGTTCGCATGCCCGCCGGCAACTCGGCGCTGCCGGCATGACTACGCTCGCGCTCAAGGCCGATCGCCAGGCCCACGCCCAGGGCAACCGAGAAAGACAGCAGTGAAGACATTCAGTGAAGTCGGATAGTCGTTGCAATGCACCCATTCAGTATTGCGCGCGGCAACGCTTTCCGATTGATCTGGCGCAGTCGATGGTCGACTGTCGGGCAGCCGTTCCGTGGTGCTGACCGATACTGTTCAGGCACGCCATTCTCGGAGACAGCGATGTCTGAATCGATGCAGGCCATGGTGATGGAAGGCGCGGGAAAGCCGTTGAGCTGGCGTGAAGTGCCGCTGCCCGCCCCTGGCCCGGGAGAAGTCCGGATCGCCGTCTCGGTATGTGGTGTCTGCCGTACCGATCTGCATATCGTGGACGGCGAACTGACCGCCCCGAAACCATCGCTCATTCCCGGTCACGAGATCGTGGGCGTCGTCGAGTCATGCGGCGAAGGCGTGACAACACCCGCTCCAGGCGAGCGCGTCGGCGTGCCGTGGCTCGGCTGGACATGCGGCGTCTGCCCGTACTGCCTGCACGGCCGCGAAAACCTGTGCGACCACCCTGCCTTCACCGGCTATACGCGCGACGGCGGGTATGCCCAATACGTCGTCTGCGACGCGCGATACTGCCTGCCGATTCCAGCGCGGTACGACGATGCCCACGCCGCGCCGCTGCTCTGTGCCGGGCTGATCGGCTACCGCACGCTGCGCATGGCCGGCGATGCGCGCCGGATCGGCATCTACGGCTTTGGCGCGGCGGCCCACCTCATCACGCAGATTGCCGTGGCAGAGCAGCGCGAAGTCTTCGCCTTCACCCGCGCCGGCGACACAGCAGCCCAGCAACTTGCGCTCGACACCGGCGCCAGCTGGGCAGGCGCAGGCGACGCGCCCGCCCCAGAACCGCTTGACGCCGCGCTGATCTTCGCGCCCATCGGCGCGCTCGTGCCGCAGGCGCTGAAAGCCGTGGTCAAGGGCGGCCCGGTGGTCTGCGGCGGCATCCACATGAGCGACATCCCCACGTTTCCGTACCGGCTGCTTTGGGAAGAACGCAAGCTCGTGTCGGTGGCAAACCTGACGCGCGCCGATGGAATCGCCCTCATGCGCACCGCCGCAGAGGTGCCCTTGCGCGTTCACGTCACGCCCTATCCGCTGCAAGACGCCAACACCGCCTTGGAAGACCTCCGCGCGGGGCGCGTGGCGGGCGCTGCCGTCCTGCAGGTGGCGTCGAAAGACCTTTGACGCGCATCAACAACCCCGCCGCCACGCTGTCTACGCTGATTACACGCGGTGCCGTACTGCGCAACGCCTTGGAGACCACCATGTACCAGCGAATCCTGCTCGCCGTCGACGGCAGCCACGCGTCGTATCTCGCGCTGCACCAGGCCATTGTGGTCAGCAAGGCAACGGGCGCCGAAGTCGAAGCCCTCTTCGTTGCCGACAGCAGCGACATCACCTTCGACATGGTCGGCGCGGACTCGATTGCCTACGCCAACCAGGTCGTCAATTACGGCCGGGACACGCTCGCCGAGGTTTCGAAAAAGCTCGACGCTGCAGGCGTCAAGCATTCGACCAAGTTGCTCGAAAAATCCATTGCGCCGGGGCAGATCTCGGCAACGATCGTCGCAGAAGCCAACGAGACCGCCGCCGACCTGATCGTGCTCGGGACACATGGCCGACGCGGGCTCAAGCATCTGGTGCTCGGCAGCGTGGCCGAAGGCGTGGTGCGCAAGACCAACAAGCCGGTGTTGATGGTGCGTAGCGAGGTCGAGGAGTAAGGCCACAACCTTCCCCGATCGTCTGACGCCGCCCGTCCGAGCTCATCGGCGGGCGGCAAAGTCTTGCTCGAAGCGCTTGCGCACCTGAGTGCACTCGGCCCTGCCTTCCGGATTCAAACCGACGCCACCTCCTTCTGCGTCAATTTGACCAAGGCGCGTTTGTTACTTTCGGTTCCAAAACGCAGCCAAACCCTCATCCCAGTGGTCGATGCATCGGCTCGGGGCCATTGCCCGCGAGCCTGCCCACCAATACGGCGGCCTGCGACAGGCGTACGGAGCGCATCGCTCCAGATTCCTGCCCGCCCAGATTCACTCGACCATGGAAGACTTTCTCTCGCACCTTCATCCCGAACGCCTGAACTTCATCTGGGACGCCTTCAGCCGCCTGGCCGTCAGCCTGTGCGCGGCGATGCTCATCCTGTTTCTCGGCTGGTGGATCTCCAAACGCATCGGCCGGTGGCTCAACCGGCTGGCCAGCGGCCAGACCCGCGTCGACGCCACGCTCAGGCCCATCCTGTGCGACATCGCCGTCTGGGGCATCCGGATTCTCGCCATTGTCGGGGCGCTGTCCCGGCTGGGCATTGAAACGGCCAGCATCATTGCCGTACTCGGCGCGGCGGGCCTTGCCATCGGGCTGGCGCTGCAGGGCACGCTGCAGAACATTGCGGCGGGCATCATGCTGCTCGCGCTACGGCCCTTTCGGGTGGGCGACTACATCGATGGCGGCGGCGGTGAAGTTGCCGGCACGGTGGAAGAAGTCAGCCTGTTCATGACGCGCCTGACCAAGCCCGACGGCATCTGCGAATACGTGCCGAACAGCGCGCTGTGGAGTCACTCCGTGCGCAACTACACGCGCAACCCGACCCGCCGGCTGGATCTGGAGATCCGAGGTCTCGCTCCAAGACGATATTCCGCGTGCGCTTGAGGCACTCCAAACGCTGGCCGCCAATGAACCGCAGGTGCTGGCCGACCCGGCGCCGCTGGCCATGGTGATGCGTTTTGACGACAGTATTGCCGTGTTGAATCTGCGCGTCTGGGCACGGACGGAGCACTTCTGGGACATGCGTTGGACGCTCGCCCAGAAAGTCCGCGCCACCCTCGCAGAGGCCCGCTGCGCCGTCCCCATGCGGATTCGCGAACTTCATATTGTGCGAGACGACACCAAGAAAATGGACGATGGACCGAGCCGTCAAGACCGAAAAAGCACCCATCCCATGGCCGGATGAGGGTCGGGATTTTCTTGTGCATTCGCAAACGCATTGCATAGACTCACCTTTCAAGGCATCCCTTACAGGCAAACGCATCATGTGTCGCTGGCTGGCGTATTCTGGCAATCCCATTCAGATGGAGACAGTGCTGTTCCGGCCGCGGCACTCGTTGATCGACCAAAGTCTGCGCTCCCGCCTCGGCGGCGAGACGACCACCAACGGCGACGGTTTCGGCATCGGCTGGTACGGCCGCTACTCTGAAGTGCCCTTCCGATACCGCTGCCTGCACCCCGCGTGGAACGACACCAACCTGCGTGAAGCCGCCCGCGCCATCCGCTCGTCGATGTTCATCGCCCACGTGCGAGCGGCCACCGACACCCCGGCACAAGAGACCAATTGCCATCCGTTCCGCTACGGCCGGTGGCTTTTTGCGCACAACGGGCTGATCCGCGAATATCCGATGCTGCGCCGGGCGCTGATGATGGAAGTGGCGCCGGAGCTGTTCCGGTGGATCGAGGGGTCGACCGACTCCGAAGTCATGTTTTTCCTGGCGCTGTCGTTCGGGCTCGACCGCGACCCGCGCGGCGCCCTGGAACAGATGGTCGGGCTGATTGAAGACATCGGCCGTCGCCACGGCGTCGAATACCCACTGAACATGACGGTCTGCGCAACGGACGGCGTCCAGATCGTGGCAGCGCGCTATTCCAGCGAGGGGGAATCGCGCTCGCTCTTCCACAGCACGTCTTTCAAGCATCTGCACCAGCTCTATCCTGACAGCGCTGCGATTGAAGACGCCGGGGACGGCGCGTTTCTTGTGCTGTCCGAACCGCTTGTCGACCTGCCCGGCGCTTGGGCCGAGATCCCCGAAGAGACCGTCGTCATCGTCAAGGGTGGCGTGGTCGAGCACCACCGTTTTGTGCCGCGCAAGCCCGGCCCCACGGGCTTCGACCTGCCAGCCAATCAGGCTTCCTACGGGCGCGAGGTAGGCTGACCGCCCAGCCGCGGGGATGATACAAGCGTCACCCCACTCTTTTTCCTGCTCCGCTGAAACCTCCTGACAAAACGCTGTCAGGAGCCCTGCGTTACGCTCGCGCCCGCGACTCGTTTCGTAGACGAACCGGATCTTGATAATCCGCTACAGTTTACGGCTCGAATTCTGATTGCCGGCGCAGCTGCCATAGGTTCACCCGCGCCGGCATTCCCCCTTACCTCCAAGCTCCAAGGAACGCCCTCCATGTCCTCCGGTGTCATTCGCCTGCGCGGAGCCCGTCAGCACAATCTCAAAAACCTCGATCTGGATCTGCGCACGGGCGAAATGACCGTCGTGACCGGCCCGTCGGGGTCCGGCAAGTCCAGCCTCGTTTTCGACACGCTCTACGCCGAAGGCCAGCGCCGCTACGTCGAAACCTTCAGCGCCTACGCGCGCCAGTTCCTCGACCGCATGGACCGGCCGCAGGTCGAGCACGTCGAAGGCGTGCCGCCCGCCATCGCCATCGACCAGACCAACCCCGTGCGCAGCTCGCGCTCGACAGTCGGCACGATGACGGAACTGAACGATCACCTGAAGCTGCTGTTTGCGCGCGCCGCGCAGCTGTTCGACCGCGAAACCGCGCTGCCGGTGCGGCACGACACGCCGGAAACCATCTACGACGACCTGCTTTCGCGCACGCGCGAGGGCGATCCGCGCCTGGTGGTGACGTTTCCCGTCGAGCTGCCCGCCAATACGAGCCCTGAAGAAGTCACGCAGTGGCTGTCGGTCAGCGGCTATACGCGCGTGCAGGCCGAGCGCGTGGTCGAGTCGCCTACCGGCAAGCGCAAGCTGCTCGACGTGGTGGCTGATCGCTTCCGCCTGCAGGGCACCGAGCGTGCGCGTGCGCTGGAGGCCATCGAGTCGTCGCTCAAGCGCGGCGGCGGGCGCGTCAGCGTGTACGTTTTGCCTGCAGAGGAAGGTGCGGAACCCACGATCTGGCGCTTTTCCACCGGCCTGCACTGCCCCGAAAGCGACCTGCGCTACGCAGACCCGCAGCCGGCGCTCTTCTCGTTCAATTCCGCCTACGGCGCTTGCGATGCCTGCCGCGGTTTCGGCCGCGTCATCGGCGTCGATCTGGGGCTGGTGATTCCGGACGAGCGCAAGACCCTGCGCGACGGCGCCATCAAGCCGATGCAGACGCCGGCCTGGAAGGAGTGCCAGGACGACCTGATGCGCTACGCCGCCGCTGCCGACATCCCGCGCGGCACGCCGTGGGCGGAGATGACCGAAGCCCAGCGCAACTGGGTCATCAATGGCGACCCGGCCTTCAAGCGCGGCGGGTGGAACAAGCAGTGGTACGGCGTGCGCCGCTTCTTCGACTACCTGGAGTCGAAGGCGTACAAGATGCACATCCGCGTGCTGCTCTCCAAGTACCGCAGCTACACGACCTGCGAAACCTGCGGCGGCGCCCGCCTGAAAACCGAGTCGATGCAATGGCGCCTCGGCACCAAGGAAAACGCCGACGCCGTGCTGGCGCCCGAACACCGCTTCATGCCGCGCGGCGTCGCCTGGAGCCGCGCCCAGCTCGAAGCCTTGCCGGGGCTGACCGTGCACGACCTGATGCTGCTGCCGATCGAGCGCATCCGCCGCTTCTTCGATGAGCTGACGCTGCCCTCCACGCTGCTCGACGACGCGCTCAAGCTGCTGCTGGACGAGGTGCGCACGCGCCTGGCCTATCTGTGCGACGTCGGCATCGGCTATCTCACGCTCGACCGCCAGAGCCGCACGCTGTCGGGCGGCGAAGTGCAGCGGATCAACCTGACCACGGCGCTGGGCACATCGCTCGTCAACACGCTGTTCGTGCTGGATGAACCCAGCATCGGCCTGCACCCGCGTGACCTGGACCGGATTGTCCAAGCCATGCAGCGCCTGCGCGACGCCGGCAACACGCTGGTGGTGGTCGAGCACGACCCTTCGGTGATGCTGGCGGCCGACCGCCTGATCGACATGGGCCCCGGCCCGGGCGAGCGCGGCGGCAACATCGTCTTCGACGGCACGCCGGCGTCGATCCGCCAGGCGGACACACTCACGGGCGCGTATCTGTCGGGCCAGCGCCGCGTGGCCGATGCGACGGACTGGCAAGCGCGGCCCGTCAATGACGCCACGCCGCGTCTGGTTCTGGAAGGCGCGTCGGAACACAACCTGCGCGATGTCACGGTCGAGATTCCGTTGCAGCGCCTGGTGTGCGTGACCGGCGTGTCCGGCTCGGGCAAATCGACGTTGATCCAGGACGTGCTGCACCCCGCGCTGGCGCGCCATTTTGGCAAGGCAACGGAATCGCCCGGTGCATTCCGTGCACTGCGCGGCGCCGATCAGATCAGCGACGTGGTGTTCGTCGACCAATCCCCGATCGGCAAGACCGCGCGTTCGAACCCGGCCAGCTACGTTGGCGCGTTCGATGAAATCCGCAAGCTGTTCGCCAAGGCGCCGATGGCGCTGCAGCGCGGCTACACGGCCGGCACGTTCAGCTTCAACTCGGGCGATGGCCGTTGCCCGACCTGCGGCGGCTCGGGCTTCGAACACGTCGAGATGCAGTTCCTCTCCGACATCTACCTGCGCTGCCCCGATTGCGACGGCACGCGCTATCGCGCCGAAATCCTGGAGGTGAAGCTGCCGCGTGGCGGCCGCGCATTGTCGGTGGCCGATGTGCTGGAACTGACGGTGAGCGAAGCCGCCAGCGTGTTCGCCGATGACGCCGACGTGCTGCGCGTGCTGCAACCGATCGTCGACGTCGGCCTGGAGTACGTGAAGCTTGGCCAGCCGGTGCCGACGCTCTCCGGCGGCGAGGCGCAACGCCTGAAGCTGGCAGGCTTCCTGGCCGAAGCCGCACAGGCCGCCCAGACGGCGGCGCGCAAGCGCGTGAAGCAGGACGTGCCGGCCAACGCGGGCCGCCTGTTCATGTTCGACGAGCCGACCACCGGCCTGCACTTTGACGACATCGCCAAGCTGATGCGCGCGTTCGGCAAGCTGCTCGACGCCGGGCATTCGCTGATCGTGATCGAACACAATCTCGACGTGGTGCGTGCGGCGGATTGGATCATCGACCTCGGCCCCGAAGGCGGCGACGCCGGCGGCCTGCTGGTCTGCGCCGGCACGCCCGCGCAGGTCAAAGCCTGCGCTGCATCGCACACCGGCGCCGCGCTCAAGCAATACGAAGCCAGCGTCGGCCAGCCGGAAGCCATCGAAGGCGTACCGCTGCAGACAGCACTGGCCGACCGCCGCGCCAAGCGTGCGGCGCTGGCGGAAGTCCAGGGCGAAAACGTCGTGCGCATCGTCCACGCACACGAGCACAACCTCAAGGGCCTGAACGTCGATATTCCGCACGGCAAGTTCAACGTGGTGACGGGCGTGTCGGGTTCGGGCAAGTCGACGCTGGCGTTCGACATCCTTTTCCACGAAGGGCAGCGTCGCTATCTTGAATCGCTCAATGCGTATGCGCGTTCCATCGTGCAGCCCGCGGGGCGGCCGGAAGTCGATGCCGTGTACGGCATTCCGCCCACCGTGGCCATCGAGCAGCGCCTGTCGCGCGGCGGCCGCAAGAGCACGGTGGCGACGACGTCCGAGGTGTGGCACTTCCTGCGCCTGCTGTACGTGAAGCTGGGCGTGCAGCACTGCATCCACGACGGCACGCCGGTATCGGCGCAAAGCCCGGAGGCGATCTTTGCCCAACTCATGCGCGATCATCGCGGCCAGCACATCGGCCTGCTCGCGCCGCTGGTCGTGAACCGCAAGGGCGTCTACACCGACCTGGCCAAATGGGCCAAGGCGCGCGGCTATACGCACCTGCGCGTCGACGGCGAATTCCTGAGCGTCGACCCATGGCCGCGCCTGGACCGCTTCCGCGAGCACACGCTGGAACTGCCGGTGGGCGACCTCGTTGTCTCGCCGGAAAACGAAGCCGCGCTGCGTGCGCTGCTGGAGCAGGCGCTGGAATATGGCAAGGGCATCATGCACGTGCTCGCGCCGCTCGACGGCCTGCAGCACGCCATGCACAACGGCGGTACGGCGCACGTCGGCAATGTGAAGGTGTTTTCGACCAAGCGCGCGTGCGCCACCTGCGGCACCAGCTACCCCGAGCTGGATCCGCGCATGTTCTCGTACAACAGCAAGCACGGCTGGTGCGCGAGCTGCGTCGGTACCGGGTTGGCGCTCACGCGCGAGCAGCGTGCCGCGTTTGACGACACCGTCCTCGGCGGAGACGATCGCGGCCGCGAGCAGACGCTGCCGTCGGAAGAGGTTGATCCGGAAGGCATGACCGACCTGCCCTGCCCGGACTGCCACGGCACACGCCTGAACCCGACGGCGCGCGCGGTGACCTTTGCCGACAAGCCCATCGTCGACATTGCGCAGTGGACGGTCAGCCAGACCCGCCGCTGGGTCGAGGGCCTGGACCTGACCGGCCGCGACGCCGACATCGCCCGCGACGTGGTGGCCGAGATTCACAGCCGCCTGTCGTTCCTGGAGGAAGTCGGCCTGGGCTACCTGAGCCTGGATCGCGCCGCACCGAGCCTGTCGGGCGGCGAAGCGCAGCGTATCCGCCTGGCAGCGCAGCTCGGCAGCAACCTGCAGGGCGTCTGCTATGTGCTGGATGAGCCGACCATCGGCCTGCATCCGCGCGACAACCAGATCCTGCTCGACGCGCTGCGCAAGCTGGGCGACAAGGGCAACACGCTGGTGGTGGTTGAGCATGACGAAGACACCATCCGCCGCGCCGACCACATCATCGATATCGGCCCAGGCGCCGGCAAGCGCGGCGGCACGCTCGTCGCGCAAGGCGGCGTGGCAGACCTTGCAGCCCAGCCGGATTCGCTCACGGGCCGATTCCTGTCGCAGCCGATCGAGCATCCGCTGCAGCCGCGCCGCCAGGTGGTTGCTCCCCGTACGGGCGCACAAGCGGTGCCCGAGCAGTGGCTGACGGTGCACGGTGCCAAGTTGCACAACCTGCGCAACGTGACCGCGACGATGCCGCTGTCGCGTCTGGTGGCGATTACGGGGGTGTCGGGCTCGGGCAAATCGACGCTGGCGCGCGATGTGTTGATGACGAACCTGCTCGATGCAGTGGGCCGTTCGGTGCTGTCTTCGCCGGCAACGCGCCGTGCACGCAAGGCCGCGCAGGCTGAGGTGCCTGACGCCAAGATGCCGCGCAAGCTCGACGTCAAACACGACTGGCACGGCTGTGACAGCGTCACCGGCTGGGAAACCATCGACCGGGTGCTTGAGGTCGACCAGACCCCCATCGGCAAGACGCCGCGCTCCTGCCCGGCCACGTACATCGGCGTGTGGGACACCATCCGCAAGCTCTTTGCCGACACGCTCGAGGCGCGGGCACGCGGCTACACCGCGTCGCGCTTCTCGTTCAACACCGGCGACGGCCGTTGCCCCGCCTGTGAAGGCCAGGGCGTGCGCACCATCGCCATGAGCTTCCTGCCCGACGTGAAGGTCGGCTGCGACGTCTGCCACGGTCAGCGCTTCAATGCAGAAACGCTGGCCGTCACCTGGCGCGGCAAGAACATCGGCGATGTGCTGACCATGGAGATCGACGAAGCGGTCGAGTTTTTCGGTGCGATGAACAGCATCGCCCACCCGCTGCAGTTGATGAAGGACGTCGGCCTCGGCTACCTGACGCTGGGCCAGCCCTCGCCCACGCTGTCCGGCGGCGAGGCGCAGCGCATCAAGCTTGTCACCGAGTTGTCCAAGGTGCGCGACGACGTGACGCGCCGCGGCCAGAAGGCGCCCCACACGCTGTACGTCCTGGACGAGCCGACCGTGGGCCTGCACATGGCCGACGTGGCCAAGCTGATTCGCGTGCTGCATCGCCTGGCGGACGGCGGCCACAGCGTGATCGTGATCGAACACGACCTCGACGTGATTGCCGAGGCGGACTGGATTCTCGATCTCGGCCCCGAAGGCGGCGACGAAGGCGGCACGATCGTCGCGGCTTGCGGGCCGGAGGCGTTGACGCGCGTGCCGGCGAGCCATACCGGCGCAGCGTTGGTGCCGGTGCTGGCGCGCGGCAAACAGGTCGATCCGAGCAAGGAAGGCGCGACGGTCTAGCGTGGCGCCCGGCGGTTTCCAGCTTGGTGGAAGCCGCCGCCGCTGCCCCACAGGCCGATGTGGCGTCGGCAAACCTTTCGCTTTCCTGAGCAAAACGGAACCCAATCGCTGCCGGAGCAGGGTTTGCCCTAAAGAACTGCGCAACGCTGCCGTCACATTGTGGAGATTGTGAAGAAAGCGTTTGCGCGCGTCCGACCATGGCCACTTCGTCCACGAGCAATAACTACATTCCGCCGATCTCCGTTCCGGGCATCGGTACGAACATCGACGTCAACAGCCTTGTCACGAAGCTGATCCAGGCCGAAAGCAAGGGCATGACCCTGCGGCAGACGCAGCAGAAGGCGTTTCAGACGCAGTTGTCGGCGGTCGGCTCGCTCAAAAGCGCGCTGGCGACCTTCCAGACAGCCATGGCGGCCCTGAACAATCCGGACACGTTCACCGGCAACAAGGCCAGCGGGCACGATACGTCGATCCTCACGGCTTCGTTGTCGAACACGGCGCCGGCGGGCACGTATCAGGTCAACGTGACGCAGCTTGCGCAGGCGCAGGTGCTGTCGGCAGCCGGGCAGGCGTCGAGCAAGACGCCCATCGGCGGCGGCACGCCCACCACGCTCACGTTTTCGTTCGGCAGTGTCTCGGGCGGCAGCTTTGCCGACGGCAAATACACCGGCGCCACCTTCACGCAGAACGGCAACCAGGCCGGCGGCTCGATCACCATCGACCCGTCGAACAACACGCTCGCCGGCATCCGCGACGCGATCAACAACGCCAACCTGGGCGTTTCGGCCAGCATCGTCAACGACGGCAGCAATTCGCCCTACCGGCTGGTGCTGACGTCCACCACGGGCGGCGCCAATTCGGAAATGAAGATTGCCGTCTCGGGCGACTCGACACTGCAATCCTTGCTGAGCCACGATCCGGCCGGCACGCAGAACATGAGCGAGGTCGCGACGGGCCGCAACGCCATGGCCACCGTCAACGGCATCAGCGTGCAAAGCGCCACCAATACGCTGACGGACGTGGTAGACGGAACCTCGTTCACGCTGGCCAAGACGGGCAGCACGACGGTCACGGTCGGCAGCGACGCCGGCCAGGCCAGCCAGTCGGTGCTGAACTTCGTCAAGGCGTACAACGCGCTGCGCATCCAGCTCAACGCGTTGACCAAGTTCGACACCGCCAATGCCGCCAACAACGGCGCGCTGGCCGGCGATGTCAGCACCAAGGCGATGATCAACCAGCTGACCGACGTGCTGGGCCAGGGCATCGGCAACGGCGCGTTCCAGTCGCTGGGCAGCATTGGCGTGACGATGGACAAGGAAGGCACGCTGTCGATTGACGACGCGAAGCTCACCGCGGCGCTCAAGAAATCGCCCAGCCAGGTGGCAGCGCTCTTTGCCGGCACGGGCACGGCGACGGATTCGCTGCTGAAGGTCTCGTCGTTTTCAACGACCACGCAAGCCGGCAGCTATGCCGTCAACGTGACCCAGTTGGCGACGCAGGGTTCGCTCAAGGGCTCGGCGGCGGCCAACACGACCATCCAGAGCGGTGTGAACGACAGCCTGTCGGTCACGCTCAGCGGCATCACGACCAACATCCAAGTGCCGGCCGGCAGCTACACCGCGTCGAGCCTGGCTGCACAGATCCAGAGCCAGATCAACGCGTCGCCCGACCTGCAGAGAGCCAAGGTGGAAGTCGCCATCGGCACCGATGCCAACGGCGTGCTGACGTTGACCGACAAGCAATACGGCTCGGTATCGACGGTGTCGGTGTCAGGGAATGGCGCCGCATCGCTGTTGGGCGGCAGCCCAACGGCCACGGCCGGACGCGATGTACAAGGCACCATCAACGGCACGGCCGCAACGGGTTCGGGCCAGAACTTGTACGGCGCCAGTGGATCGGCCATCGATGGCCTGACGGTGCAAGTGACCGGCGGTGCGTTGGGCGACCGTGGCACCGTCACCGTGCAGCGTGGCTACGCCGCGCAACTGCATACCGTGTCGGGCAACTTGCTGTCGAACAACGGCATGGTGCAGAACGCCACCGACGCCATCAACAGCTCCATCACCTCGCTCGGCAAGCAGATCGATCTGATGCAGAAGCAGCTCGATGCCAAGCAGGCGCTGTACTACGCGCAGTTCAATGCGCTGTCAAAGGTGGTGGCGAGTATGACCAATACGAGCAATTACCTGACGACGCAGTTGGCGATGTTGCAGAAGCAGCGGACGGGGGGGTAAGGGCGCCCTGAGTGCGCGTGCCCTGCAAGCAGCGGCGCCAGACTATCAATTTGCGCCAGCCCTGGTAAGCGGCGAAACAGGTTGATCACCGGCTGTCTCGTCCGGATTGCGATAGCTGATGTCAATGCTATAGCCCTGAACCTTCAGCTTTTGCTCGGCGGCAGCCCGCTCTGCACGCATCTGCCGCTGCAAGCCGGGAAAGAGGTCACGCCAATGTGGGCGGTCCTGCTCGTTGAACGCGTTGCGCCAATAATTGGCGTAGCCCTCCAACTCGATCTTGACGAAGTACGCGCCCGGTTCATCCACCCTCATGCGCTTCGAGTCCCTGGACATCTGAACGTCCATGTATACCCCGTCGAGGTAAAAGCGCCACGACGTCATATCCGCGAGCTTCATCCAGTCTTCGAGACTGGGCACATAGCTCGGATCCAGTGAATCGACCCCTTGGTCTTTTACAAGTCGATAGCGGACGGCTTCGCCCCCCGACAGCCGAGGGTTTTCCGGGAATATCCACCGTTTCCAGCCTGCCTGCTGAATTCGCTTGAGCATTTCGTAGAACTGCAGGCGTGCCTGGTCGTGCGTAACGTTGTTTCGCGGGGGAATGCCGAGGCTGATGCTGTAGTCGTAGATACCCTCATCGGCGTGGGCCTTGTCGAACGAGCCCGAGACACCCAACGCTGTGTCGAGGCGCACCTCGCTCTTTTGATTCTTGATAACGACCGTACCTTGCGAGCTGTCAGGCCAATCCACCGCATAGAACGTCACGCCATAGGCCTGCTCATTCTTGTTGTCAACATCCACGGCCTTGCCATAACGCCCAATGAGCGCCTGCGGCGACTCGCCTAGCTCAATCTCAATGCTGTTCGGCATCACCGTTTTGCTGGATGACTTGCTAGCGGAAGGCTGGCACCCCATGACCAAAAGCGCGGCCAACATTGCGAGGAGACACGAAACCGTGCGCCGTACTTGAAACATCATCGTGCAGGCGCTGTTTGATTGGATCCGCGAGAAGCAGATTGTGGCGATGGTGGCGCGGGCCACAGCAACAATGCCGTACTCAGATAGTCGCCGTAAGCCATCTAGAGAGAATCGACACTGCATCGTCATGCGTCCTATTTGTTTTGTCTTTAGGTACTCATTTGATCGGGTTGGACGGAGATAGCGCAGCGGTTTGCTGAGACATATCCAGACCGCTGGGCCAACGAGTGCAAGTGGAGGGCTACCGGCAAACCACCGGCGTAACTTGCCCACCCTGCGCGATCACCAAATCATTGCCGTTGCCGTCTGTGCCAACGCCCATCGCGGTGTAGGCATACGCAGATTGGTACTGCGTGCCGTCATAGCGGTAATAGGTCACGTAATGCTCGCCCATGCTGACGCGCGCACTCGTCATAAGATCCGGCATGCCATTGCACGTAGTTTTCAACACGCCAGACGGTCCATCATCGATGTCGAGTAGCGATTCAAGCTTGGCGCCTCTAACGCGATAGAGCCATTCTGGAGCGTTCACCTGATTGCCACTCATCGTGCATCCCGCAAAGACGAGGGTGCCTTGCGCCCCCCTGCAGGTTTGCACGGAAAACGACTCTGGCGCGCACTTGTCGACAATGCCTTTTTGAATTTTGGGGCCGAGCAATGTGCGCACCTTGTTCGCCGGCACGTCGACAGCTTTCGACATGCATAGACCTGTTCCATTCGGCCATTCCGGATGGGAATTCAGGTACACAGGCGACAAAGCGGTAATCGTCGCATCCAACTCGCGGTCCAGGCATTCCGTGTCCTTGCATCGGCCGATGGCTTCGTTCTGTACGCGAATCTTTGCATCGAGATTCCATGGATCGCTTACCACCGCAATCGAGGCGTACTGCAGAAATCGCGCTTTGAACAACTTCTCCACCAGCGCGGGGGATTCGCACGTGTTCGGAGGTAGCCCTTTCCGCGCGTCCGCGACTTGCTTCAGAAGATCGTCGTTCGGCTCGGGCGACCATTCACGAATATCCAGGCATGGCTTGAGCAGCAATGCCGTGCTCAGATAGCCGCCGTTGGTCTGTTCGCTACGTGGAATCGCGGGCGGCCCATCCGCCAAGGCGGGAAAGGCCGAAGCCAATACATACGCCAGCAAAGCGCCGCGCAGCACCTTCAATCCGGATCCAACCGTGTTACGCATGACTGGGAAATGTTGTCCTCGAAGAATGTACTGATCAGCCGTTTTCGCTGCGCGTCCACTCGAAGGTTGAGGAACGCGTCGCCACAGCCGGGATGGCGCTCAACAAAATCGTTCCGCCTTCGTGACAAGGTGAAAACACGGTAGAGCTTGTACACGCCCTGCCCTTCGTCGATCGACCAGAAAGCGAAGCCTTGTCGTCCGCTGAAATCGTAGTCGGCAGTTTCTAGGTGAATTGCCTTTTCAGTTTCAGTGGCAATTGTTGCGTTGCGAATGCCGGCCGGAGTTCGCAACTCGTAGTAGATGTCGCTGCCCCGTATTTCGATTGTGGCGTTGGTGCGTTGACCGGGCGAAATCGCAACGGCGTCCGCTGCCGATGCCGAGTGCGGGGCCGCAAAGAAAAATGCTAACGCTGTCGCTATGCGGCGCATGCAACCTGTCGTTTGGAGAGGCAAAGAAGACCGTTCAGCACGAGATATTGGTTGTCCGATTCCGACGGCGGCGGGGTGCGCTGAGGTATATGAATCACCCTTGGATATGGTGGTAGCCAGGTGGTGTCGTCGCGTCTCGCTTCACACCGGGCGCGATCTCGTCGGGCAAAAGTGGTATCGGCTCTGCCGGCGCCTGAGGGGGTGGCGGCGCATTCTTCAACGCGCGCATTTCTTCTTGAAGTCGGGCCCGTCCCGCCGCTTGCGCTCGGGCGCGCTGTTCAGCCTCACGCGCTGCACGTCGGCTTGGCTCAAAATGGAAATCTGCCGGCTTAACAGGATAGGCTGGCCCAGGATATTCCGGGTGGCCAGCCACCTTGGTTGAAATGATGAGGCGAACCTTTCCTCCTGGCAGGAAATGCACGTTTACCTTGCCTGCCTCCACATATTTCTCAATGGGAACGACAGCCTCGTGCCAATGCGGCTTCACTGCGTCGCCCGTCGCATTCGGATCAGAACTGGACGTTGTCCACTTCACCGTGGCAGTGAGGCCCGGGCGCCATGTTCTTGGGTATGCAACGCAACAGACAAATTTGCCTCCACCGCCGTACGCGAACGAGTTGCCCGCCCAAGTTCCATCCACGTAGAACTGATGGATATAGTCGGGAGTATGGTTGTACGAAGTGATGCTAGCCGCTACCTCGTCATCCGTTGGTGCAGGCTTAGTGGTGCACGCAGTCAGTACGCAAAACGCCGTTGAAGCGATGGCCGCTGCGCCGAGGCATCTGCAGGTTTTCATTGCGTTTCTTTGTGGACCGGTGAGATCAAGATCAAGGTTCTTTCTCAGGCGGCACCACGTCGCTCGTCCGAATGCAAACCGCTCTTACTGCTGCGGCTTCCCCCACAACGGATTCCTGCTATCGGAACCCAGGACTTGCGCGAGCACTTCTGCGTCGCCATCACGCGCGACTGCGGTGTTCTTGCGTGCACGGGCGACCTTGGTACGCTTGCCCTGCTTCTTTGCGTGCACGGCCTTCTTGATTCCGCTTTGCGGGGCATTGGCTGATGCCGGCTCGGTGGAGGTGTGCTGGGCGCAGACGCCTGCGGTCATCCAGGCGGTGGTCAAGAGGGCTACGGCAAGTTTGTATTGCAGGTTCATTTGAGAGAGTCAGGTTGTTTTAGGGTTGAATTCACAACGACGTCGCCCGGTCATCCGGAAAACGCGTCAATGTTTTTCTGGTTGGTGTTGTCACAAATCATCCGGTCAGCCCGTACGCCTGCGGGGACGCCCGTGGTGACGGTTCTCTGGTCTCCGCCGAGAAGGTTCTGTGTTAGAAACTGCTCCGCGGCAACGACGCCACCATCCAAAAAATACAATCGAACGTTACGGACAGATGCTTGCATAGCCCGTGACGTCGTCCCTTGAAAGGCGGGAACGCTTACGCTTGCCTCGTGCCAACGGGCCGGATCGTCCAGCGTCTGCCAGCGCACTGCAAGCGGCGCTTGAATGTCCAGCAGCGCACTGCCAACAAAACTCGAACGTCGATCGCACGGCGTTTCAAAAACGCGCTCATTGTCAGTTCCAATCACCAGAGTCTGACCATCGATCTCAAGTCTCGCCAAACCTCGCGGGTATTGATCGGACAGATAGAAGGACACGACATTGCCCACTAGGCCCTGTAGTTCGTCCAATTTCGATGCGTCCAATCTACCAAGCCCTGGCGCGACGTCTACATGATCGTAGTAATGAAAGTACTGATACACCAGCAAGTCGCTCTCGCGAAGGTCCGACCGAAGTCTGCCGAGATCCGGGTATGGGCGTAGCAGCAGTGGGCGCGGGCGTACCCCTACAGGCCGTCCTGCCTCGTCCGTATCGGCGTAGGCGTATGAATGCTCGCTCTCACGCAGGCGGCTTCCCGTATATGGAAAGCGCCCCTGGTTGACGTCGTCTTCCTGAGGATGACGAATGAAGCCGGCAAACCTTGCCTCTGGCCCCGACAGCAACGGCATATGCGGCCATGAACCTGCGCCTGTCTGAGCGCTGCCTACTGCAAGCCACAACGGTCTTCCGCTGAAGTTGACATGCAGTTCGCGGATATCCGGGTGCGCTTGACTGAACCACCTTCGCGCTGTGTCCTGCACGCCCACTCCAATCGGAAGAATGCCCAACGCTGCCAGCGTTGGCAGAAACATGGCCGCATGCAACTTCGCCGGCAACGGCGTGGAGGCGCGACGCCGATACGTGAACCACGTAAGCAGCAATGCGGCACACAACGGCAGACCAATGACTAGCGCAAGCAGGATCAGCAGCACCACGCCATAGTCGAGATTAGGCGTAAGAAGCGCGATAAAGCTAAGCGTGATTAGCAGGATTGCGAGTGCTGCGCTGAGGGTGATGCCGAGCCAATAGCGCTCCAGCATGGAGCGCGGCCTCCCATTCGTTGAAGGGCTAGCCGTCCCCTGAGGCGGCGTGCGGTGCTCTGGCTTCAAATTACTAGTCGTCGTGTGCAGCTTTCAGCAAATCAAAGGGACTGGAGAAAGCTGAAAATCAGCGGTATCAACTGTGGTCGAACACCCGCCGGTATCGGCCATGTCCGTGTGGCTCGCGGCGCGTCTCGGTTCCGAGGATCCACATTGCAACACTGGTTCCTGTACCCGCGTTCGCCCGCAAATCTGCCGCGTCGGCATCGCTCATTATCGGAACAGCTCCCGGTGATTTCGCATCCGCCTCAAGCACCCGACGCTCAAACCCATTGAGTTCGTAGGCCAACGCTGCGCGTCGCATGTTGTTGGCATAGCCGGGGTTAGTGGCTGCCTCTGCTTCACGTAGCAAACGGTCATGCTCAGCCTTCTTGGCCTTGATGTCGGCGATGAATGCGGTGCGTTGAGCTGCAGTGATCGGGCCAAGCAGCCAGAATCCTCCGTGCGAATCATGTACGTACTTGTCAAAGAAATCGCTGGCACCGGCAGTCACCTTCGCCGCAGCATTTACCTCGGCGACGATCTGTTTTTGAAGCTGCGTTGCGGTGGGGGGAGCGTCGACGAATCCGAATCTCCCTCGAAACACTCGGCGCGGCCTCATTGCCTCTTGGGCGCGCGCAACGTCTCTCCGCCAATCCAACTCGGACTCCCATAGATCGATCCGGTCTTGGGCGTCTGAGTGGGTGTAGGACGACATCGCCTTAAAGGTCGCGTCGCTGGAGACATGCGCACGCCACCGCCAGTACAAATGGGTGTGGTACTGCATGCGGTTCTCGCAAGGGAGCCCCTTGCCATCGGCAACATTCTGCTTCTCGGAAAGAGTCGTCCAAGTGGAATATGCGGAAAATGCTTTGTCCAGTGCAGGCGATACGGAAAAATCGTCGGCTAGGCTAGCCTGCATCTCGCTTTTCGGCAGGAGCTTCACGCCTGCATTGCAGGCTTCAAAGTACATATCGTTCAGCGGGATCTGGGATAGAAGTTCAGATCGCCCATTGATGGCCTTGCCTTGCGATCCAGGGCCATACCCTCCCCCTACATCCGAATGCGCACCTGGATAAATGTACTCCCTCGTGTTCTTGGGGTAGTGCTTGCCGCCAATCCGCGCGGTGGAAAGCGGGAACGATTGACGAATTTCATGCGCGGCCACGAAGTGGGTCACGCTTTCAAAATCGCCTATGTCCATCGTACCGTCCGCCCAATCCATAAAGCCCGATCCGACAGGCGACGAATCCGCCAAACCGACTGACGCGACTGTGTCAAAAACACCGAGAAAGCGCATGTTCAGCTCGGCGTATCCCACCTTCATCTTCGTTGCTTTCCGGATCCACTGGCAGCACGTACGAGCCTCCGCTGCGCCACGCGAAAATCCAAATACGGAAAGATGGACCTTCGTGACTCGAGGACGCGCATCCTTGATCTTGGCGAGTAGCTGCTTCTGAAGATCCGCGAAGATGCTGATCATCTTGTCATCGCCCAATCGCCACGCAGTCGCCAACCCACTTTTAGTTGTGACTAGCCGCTTCATCTGCGCCGTAGTCAGCAGACCGGCATCGGCTGATGCTGCGTTTGCGCCGATCGATGCACGACATACTGCGTTGAGCACTTGCAACATGCCCCAATGAATGCGAGCCTCGCCGCCGGCGGCATACGCTTTGCCTGCATCAGTCTCCTCAGGCTCACCGATTTCTTTGAATGCAGTTCCAACGCCAGGCATGTAATACCGAAAATGTTCGGACTGATCATTGCGATGTGCGTTGAAAAGGACCACCACATTTGAGTGCGACCGAGACGGCATGTCGCGCTCCATGTTGTTATTGGTACCGTCGAAAAACAACCCTACATGTATTTCTTTGGAACAGCTCGCACTTTGCTTTCCTGCAATATCCGCAGTCCCGGCACGACTGCACAACTCGCTCAAGGTCGGCTTGCGTAGTGGGCGAGAACCTGCCCCCGGCAATTCGGGTTTATAGTCCTTTCCGCCTGGCGGGTTATCCCACCAGTCCCCCTTCTTTGCGGCCGCGAGCGGGCGATATGCAGATTGCCACTGTGCCGTCTTGCCTGGACCATTTACGCCGGCGGGATCCGACCACAGCAGGATCTGTTGCCCCGTACTCTTGAGCAGACACTCTGCTGTGTACGTAGACGGATTCTTAAAAAAACGGCATCGGCGATCACGCGTGCTCGCATCGAAACTGATTTCGTACCATCCGGAGCGGAACTCACTCATTTTTCATCCTTAGGCAAAACCGGAGGAGGAGGTAATTTAGTTCCCGCGGGTTGGTCAGACGGAGATAACTTTTTTGCTGATGCGCCGCCTTGCAGCGCGCGCATCTCTGCCTCGGCCTGCGCCCGCCCTTCAGCTTGCGCCCGAGCGCGCTCCTCTTCTTCGCGCGCGGCACGTCGGCTAGGCGCGAAATGAAAATCGGCGGGCTTAATGGGATAGGAAGGTCCGGGATAGTTAGGTTGTCCTGCAACCATATTCGAGATAATGAGCCGAACTTTTCCGTCGGGCAGGAAGTGCACATTCAGCGTACCGCCATCATCCTTATATTTCTCAATCGGGACGACAACTTCATGCCAATGCTCCTGGGCAGCATCCCCCTCAGCATTTGGATCCGAGCTTGAAGTTGTCCACTTCACCTTCGCCGTTAAGCCGGGCCGCCAAATCTTGGGATACACCAAGCAACAGACAAAACTGCCGCCACCGCCATAGGCAAACGAATTCCCTCCCCAGGTACCGTCCACATAGAACTGGTGAATGTAGTCAGGCGTGTGGTTGTACGAAGTGATATCGGCTGTCGCCTTGCCTTCCATTGGATCCGGTTTTTTTGCGCAAGCGGTCAACGCATACAGCGAAGCCGCTGCCACCGCTGTCAACCCTAAGACTTTCCAAATCTTCATTGTCAACACCTTCCTAAACGTCAGACACCGCCGCGTCGACCTCTCCGGGGTCCAGAGCGCTCCAGATCTCTGGCGTCCAAGATTTCATGAGCTCTTTGAGGCTTGCTCCTTGAGCAACCTCATTCCACATCGCTGCCAATGCCGGCAAGCGATGAAAATCCTCGCCGCAATACACGCTCAGCACCGCAAATTGCAGGCGATCCGGTGCCTGCGTCACCTGCAGCTCCGTAGCACGTGCGAGTGACTGTGTCAGCGTCCGATACAAGTCCGATCGACGCCGATCCACGATCAACTCGGGCGTTGTTTCCAAAAACGCGCTGAAAATGGTGTCAGGTTCGCTGGCGTCGAGTACGGCACCAAATTGGCGGGCGTCGAGTTCCAATGTACCGGCAAACGCTGATACCGCGGGCAGGACTTCAGCAGACTTGGTAGCGAGCTCGATCGGATGCCCTGCTCGGTCGCAGCAACCCCAAGCCACGACGCGGTCGGATAGCGCCGCATACTGCTCTTCAGACAGCGCAGCCCACAGCGCTGGTAGCACTCGCGTATCAGCAAACCGGCAATGCACGTCCATGTCACCGTCGATACGCACAAGGCCTAGATGCGCCAGCGCCTCACATAAGGCGTCCGCCGACTGCCGTGAAAAAATCCAACTAAAAGCCGGCGATGCCGAATGCGGCCGCAGCAGCTTCGCCAGCTTTGACGTGACCTCGCCCAAGTCGCGCGGCAGTTCAATGAGGTGCGGGGCCTGTGCCCCGAATGACGCTAGCCTTGATCTGGCAAAAACGTTGTGAATCGGCCAGCCCCAGTTGGCTGCCAGCGAGGAGATGCGATGAAATTCAACCAGCGCAGCATCCACCAGCAGCCACGTGGTGCCATTCACATCCTGCTGTTGCTTGTCGCAAATTTGTGCAACAACTTCATCAACCGCGATGGGGTCTGTCAGGAATTCCATACCGACGATTACTGCAGAGCGGAAAACGGACTACCGTTCATCGCGGCCTTCAACATGCATTCCACGCAAACGCTCTGTGGGAAGAGTGGCAGCGGATAGCTACTGCTTGTCGGCCCCTGAAACACCCGTTGCGCCGCCTTATACGTAATCGCCCCCGCACACTCCACGGTGATATTCCCACCTTCCAGCGTGATCGACGCCCCGCCGGCAGTGGCGATGCGGATGCGCTTGGCCGCCGCAAAATCCACATTCATATTGGCCGACACCAGCTTCAGGTCCTGCTTGGCCATCAGCTTGAGCACGTCGTGCTGGGCTTGCACGTCGATGTTGTCTTGCCCTGCGGTGAGCTGCAGGCCGATGTTGTTGTCGCCCGCCTTGGACAAAGCTGCAGCCACGCCGATCGCCTGGCCGGCGTGCATGCGCCCTTGTTTGCCGATGGCGAGGTTGGTGTCCTGGCCGCTGCCCAGCGCAATGCTTTCGCCGTTGGCGAGCTGCAGGTCTTGCCCCGCCACCATGACGAGGCCCGCGCGGCCCGCCAGGTGGGCAATGGCCTCGCTCTGATGCGGCACCTTGCCTTGCGTGGCGGTGTTGCCGGCGCTGGCGTCCTGCTTGGCAGCATCGAGCGCCTTACCGTCGACCATTCCCGCAACTGCCTTGGCTTGCTTGGCCAGCGGGGCATCGTCGTTCTTGGCGGTGTCCAGCGCGGCGATCTGATGCGTGACCGCCCCTTGCCCGAGCGATGACGTCAATTCCTTGGCTTGCTTGATCAGCGCAATGCCGGCAGCGTTGTCGCCGGTGGGCACGGCTTTGCCGCTGCTGGCGTCGCGGTAGGTGGTCAGCAGCAGGCCGGCCTGGCCGCGCACGGCGGCGTGGCCATCGGTGCGCAGCTCGAAGCCCTGGCCGCGGAAACTGCCACGCCGGTTGTCTTGCTGATGGACGAGATGGCCGAGGTTGAGCTGGGTGAATTGCTGCGTGGTGGCGAGCTGCGTGCGCAACTGGCCGTCGCTGTCGTCAAAGACGAGGTGGTTGTAACCACTGCCGCCGTGTTCCGCGCTCTTGAAGCCGGTGTGGGCGGCGGCGTTGCGGTGGCCTTCGGCTTCCGCGCCCATGCCGTGCCAGGCGGGGCTGTGGCCGCCGGCCACGTTGCCTTGCGCGCTTGCGGCGCTGTCGCTGCCTTGCTTGTAGAGGGCGGTGCCGTCGCTTTGGTCGGATGCCCCCTGCCCGCCCGGCGTGGGCGCGATGCCTGCCTCGCCCTGGCCGTTGTACAGCGAGCCGATCACGACGGGCTGGTCGATGTCGTCTTCGCTGAACTTGACGAGCACTTCCTGCCCGATGCGCGGCAGCCATTGCCAGCCCATGCCGGAACCGGCCTGCCGTTGCGCGACGCGTACCCAGCGGCTGCTGCGGTCATCCGCGCGCTCGCCTTGTTGCCAGGGAAAGCGCACGCGGATTTCACCTGCGGGGCTGGCATGATGCTCGCCGTCTCCGCCGGCTTGGGTCTGGCCGTCCGGGCCGACCACGATGGCGCTGTGTACGCCTTGCGCGGTGGGCGCCGCGTAGAGACGGCCGCAATCGGGTTCAGTCACGGCCGGACGCCAGGGCCGGCGTGCGTCGCTGGCGCGGAACAGGCCAGCGTAGCCGTGCGTCCGTGCGGCTTTGAGCAGATCGCCAGTCGGCGTGCTGCGCTCGATGGGGCCTTCTGCTTCCTGGAAACCAAAAACGCCCGGGCCGGATTCCGGTGCGCTGGGCGGCGTATCGAACGCCAGTGCGGCATCGAGCCCGCCCAAACGCTGGCTGAGCGCGTTGTGCGTATCGACGGTCAGGTTGTTGATGCCGCAGTGCTCGACCAGATCCATCAACAGCGGATAGGCGCCTTCCACGTCTTGCGGCAGGTGCGGGCAATCCACCACCTGCAGGCGCGTTCCGCTGCGCAGTGTGCGCACGGTGCCGCGCCCTGAAAACAACAGCGCGCGCGCTTCCAGGCTTTCCATGACCTGCTCGGCAATGCGCTGGGCATTGGCGGAATCCGGTGCCAGCGATGGGCTGATCGACAGATACGCATCCGGGCTGCCCGCGCTGGTGGCGAAGCGTGCAGGCGCGTGGGCGCGAGCGTTCTGCTTGCCTTCCGGGTCCCAGGCGGCCACCGCCACACCGCCCACCGTCGTGCGGCTGTGGCAGGCGAGTTGCTGGATGGCGTCGCGCTCTTCCAGGCTGTGCGCGCGGTGGAAACGGATACCGCCCGCCGCAGCCGATTCCGCATCTTCCGGCAGCTGCGTGCTGTCGGCAAAAATCACCAGCGTGTGGCCGCCGTGCGCCTGGTCGTCTTCCACCGTGGTGAAGCCGAGCCCCGCTTCGGCCAGCAGCCGCGTGACGAAGTGGTAGTCGGTCTCGCGAAACTGGGCGATGTGCGCGCGTGTACCGAAATCGCTCATGCGCGCTTCGGCACCGGCCGCGTAGCGCCACGAGGCATACGGCTCGTACGGCGACAGCATCTGCTCAAAAATGTCGGCGAGCGGCCGATTCTGGAACACCTGGCTGTGGCGCTGCTGCGTGGTCAACCAGAACCACGGCACCACGGTCAGGCGATAGCGCGTGAGGCTGCCGTCCGCGCCAAGCTTCTCGGCCAGACGGATCAAGCCCGTGCGCGTGGCCTGCGTACCGTCTGCCAGCGTCGTAACCAGCGTGACGCGCTGGCCCAGCAACGATTTGAGTGCGATGCGCGCATTGGCGCTGACAGCCACCACGCGCCATTCAAACAGCTCGGAGAGCGCCTCGCGACCGAGCCAGGCTTCCACCGCGAGCTCCGCAAGCGGCCCCTCGCCTTCCAGCGTGTACAGGCGGCGTGTGGGTGCGAAGAGGTTCTGAAGAAGGGTCGTGGCGTCCATTCGCTGTCCGATGCTGCAACGCGTGGCGTATCACGGAGCGATTTCGTGAAACCAGCGCGGGCATTTACGAGGCAGCGCAATGTCGGGCATTGCAGCCGCCTCCGCTCAATCACCCGGTTGTAAAAACAACCGGGCAGCCGGGCGGCTATTGCCCTTTGTAAGTGGTTGAATTGGCGGCCTTATTGGCAGCATTCTGCGGCGCAAGCAATGCGGCCAGCAGATCGGCGTCAGGATCATCCGGCGCCAATGTGCCTTTTCGGTTCTTGGCGGATTTGGCCGCGGATTGCGCCTTCGGCTTTGACGGCTGCTGCAGCGCCTTAAATGGCGTATTCGTCGATTTCGCCACGAGCTTGGCGGTTGCCGTCTTGCCTTCCTCGGTATCGGCCGTGGTGCTGCCGGACTTTGCCGCCACGGCATGCGCGGCTGGCGTTGCGTCATGCGCGTCTTTGGCGGGCACGCTGGCAACCGGCGTCTTCTCGCTCTTATCGCCCTTCTCGTTTGCGTGGTCTTCGCCCGGCGCGACGTTGACGATGGTGGCGGCCTGCGCTTCTGCCACAGGCTCGCTTGCGGAGGCAACCGGCGCCGCAGCGGCCGTGTGAGCGGCTTCCGCGGCTGCAGCCTGTGTAGACGCAGGCGCTTGCGCGGCTGCAGGCGTGGCCTGTTCTGCCACCTGCGCGGGCGCAGATTCGCCGCTCGGATTCAGCAGGACCCACGCGCCGATACCGGCGGCCAGCACGACAACCGCCGCCGCAACGCCATAGCGCTGCCCCGACTTTTTTGGTGCCTTGCCGTTGGCCGCAACGCGGCCCTCCAGGCTCGCAAGAATGCGCGTATGCCCGGCCTCATCGGTCTCGGATTCAGAATTGAAGAGCGTTGGAGGCCCTTCTTGTTTCAAATCGCCGTTATTACTCATCACGGGTCCAGAATTGAAATAGAATGCGCGGCGAACGTATGGATTACAAACAAGCGCCGATTCCGGTGGTGGCTGCTGATTCTAAGTCTGGCCTTGCTGAAAGACAAATGATTGGCGCAGGTTGCGGTATTTTCTTTATCGTTTCTTAATATTTCTGTGTAGCGAGCGCTGGATTATTACCGTTTATTAATAATTTAGCGTTGTAAATACAGATATAAATCTGGATGAATTGACGTAGGCGCGCACGCTCCGCAGGTCGGTATGGTTTTTGTCGCTCTGGTTCTCTACTTCGTTGCCATGGTGGTGGTGGCTGCCGTGCTGCTGCTGCCGTCGGTACGGCAGCGCTGCGCGGCGTTGCTGCGTGCGCAGTGGCAGCGCGTGAGCACGGGGGCTGCGGTGGTGGGCGCGCGCTCCGCAGGGTCGTTGCGCGAGTCGGTGGACAACGCAACGTCCGGGGTGTCGGCGTTCAAGCAGTTCGTGGTGCGGCGGCGGATGCTGCTGCTCGGCGCGCTCGGCGTGCTTTCGGTGCCGCCCATGCTGGCACTGGCGCTGCGCGAGCAGCAGTCGTTCGAGTTCGATGACGACCAGGTGCGCGAGCCGGATCCGCACATCTCGGCATTGCTCAACGGTGAACGGCTGATCCCGCCGCCGCCCCTGCCGCCCGAGGTGTTCACCACGCGTGAAGTCGAGCAGATCCGCCCGGCCATCCGCGATGCGAGCCGCGACTGGAACCTGCTCGACGCGGATTTCCGTCAGCGCCTGCTGCTGGTCTACAAGATCATGCGCGACGAACACGGTTACGAGATGGCGCTGCTCGAAGGCTACCGAAGCCCCGAGCGGCAAGTGAAGCTGGCGGCGATGGGCAGCAATGTCACGCAGGCCACGGCGTTCCAGAGCTATCACCAGTACGGCCTGGCCGCGGACAGCGCGTTCTTCCGCGAGGGCAAGCTGGTCATCAGCGAGAAAGACCCGTGGGCGATGCGCGGCTACGAGCTGTACGGCCAGACGGCGGAATCGGTCGGCCTCGTGTGGGGCGGCCGCTGGAAGATGATGGACCTGGGCCACGTCGAGCTGCGCCGCAAGGGCGTGCTCGGCAAGCAGCCTGCACCAAGGCAATGACGAAAGGACACATGGGGAGCATGCAATGACACGGCCCTTCATCCTGCTGGGTGACAAGACGGACCACGGCGGCGTGGTGATCACTGCGTCGGGCAACACAAGCACGGGCGGCAAGGGCATCGCCTGCGTGGGCGACAAGGTGACGTGCCCGAAGAACGGCCACGGCAGCACGACCGTCATCGTGACGGGCGACCCGAACGTCATCATCGACGGCAAGCAGGCGGCACGCCACGGCGACAAAACCGCCTGCGGCGCCACGCTCCTGTCCAGCCAGGGCAACACCGGCAGCATCTGAACGCGCACGACATGGTTGCAAGACTCTTCCGGTCCGGGCTGACGCTGCTCGCTGTCTTCGTGGTGGTGTGGATTGCCGTCATCGTGTGGTGGCAGTCCGCCAACCGCATGCCGACCACCGGCGACATCCTGACTTACCTGCTGTTGCTGCCGGTCGGGATGATCGTCGGCTATTGGGTCATCAAGCGTGCGCTGGACGGCATTCGCTCGAATGTCGTTGCGGGCCGCGAACTGGCGGCGGCCACGCCGGCCGCAACAGGCACCGATGCCAAAACCGCCGACCCGCAAGACGCCACGCGCCAATGGCGCGCCGTGCTGCTCGCCAGCGCCCTGCGTGCGCCCGCCGGCGGCGATGCCGCTTCAGTGGTGGAGGCCGTGCAAGCCAATGCGCAGCCCGGCCTGACCGATGTGCAAGGCTTCGGCCAGCCGATCTTTGCTGCGCAAGTGGAAGGCATCGACATCGAAGACCTGCGTGCCGAACTGGCAGAGCAACATCCCGATGTCGACTGGCTGGATGAACGCCTGCGCGCCCTGTCGCTGGCCGGCCAGGTGGCCGAAGAACTGGCCGCACACGCCGTTGCGCAAGCCCCGGAAACAACAGAGCCGGACACCACGCGGCTGATCATCACCGCACTGCTCCCCCGCGAGTGGACACCGCAGGATCAAGCAGCCGCCGATGGCTGGCTGCGCCGCCGCATCGCGTTGATCTGGCCGGCAGACCGTTTAACGCTGGAGCCCATCACCGCCAAGGGCGATGCCGATGCGCTGCTGTTGCTCGATCGCGCCACGCAAGGCGTCAACCGCGCCAGCGACGAGCGCGTGCTGCGCATGGTGGTGGTGGCGGATTCGCTGGTGGGCCCCAGCGCGGTCGAACAACTGATGCAGCACGAGCAGCTGTTCGAAGCCAATCGGCAGCATGGCCGCGTGCCGGGCGAAGCCGCTGCGGGCGTGCTGCTGTGCGCGCCGACGATGGCGCAGAGCCTGCTGCCACCCGCGCTGGACGGGGACGCCGCGGCAACGGCACCCTTCACGATCACGCGCGCCGGCGTGGCGCGGCTGGAATCGCCGACGCCTGATCGCGGCCAGCCGCAACTGCAGGCGCTGGGCGACGCCGTGGGCCACGTACTCGACACCTTGGCCGCCGCACCGGTCAAGGCCAAGCAGGATGCAGCGCCCGCCGAGAAGGCCGAAACCGCGGAGGGCGATCCAGCCGCCGAACCCATCACCGTGGCCGGCGTCGTTTCAGACACCGGCATGCACCCCGTACGCACCGTCGAGGTGGCTCGCGTGTTTTCCGAACGTTTCCCCGCGCTGGACCTTGCCGCAGATCTGCTGCCTGTTGGCACGCCCTGCGGCTATGTGGGCGCTGCGGGCCCGCTGCTATCGGTGGTGGTGGCGCACCAGTTGAGCCAGCAGACCGGCAAGCCGGTGCTGGCCATTACCGCCAACGATATCCAGCAGCGCGGCGCCATCGCGGTGGTGCCCAGCCTGACCTGATCTTGTTCCAGATTTCGAATCCGATTCCGTCTGTTCCCGAGCCGAAGGCAACATGCAACGCTTCCTGAACTTCCTGACCAACTCACGCACGCTATCGATTCTTGGCGTGATCGTGCTGACCATCTTCCTGCTGCTGATGGCGCAGACCTTCGAGGTTGGCCTGGTCTGGGTCGGCATCGCGCTGGGCGTGCTGCTCGCGCTGTGGCTGCTGACGTATCTCTGGAAGCGCTGGCGCGCGCGTCAGGCCAGCAACAAGCTGGAGGGCGTGCTGGAACAGGCCGCCGCTGACAAGACCGCCACGCCAGACAAGCGCGAAGAAGTGGAAGCCCTGCGCGTGCGCCTTGCCGAAGCCGTCAAGACCATCAAGCGCTCCAAGCTCGGGCAGATGTCGGGCAGCGCAGCGCTGTACGAGCTGCCCTGGTACATCGTGATCGGCAACCCGGCGGCGGGCAAAAGTACGGCCGTGCTCAATTCCGGCCTGCAGTTTCCGTTTGCCGACAAGGGCGGCGCGGTCATCCAGGGCATCGGCGGCACGCGTAACTGCGACTGGTTCTTCACCACCGAAGGCATCCTGCTCGACACGGCCGGCCGTTACTCCGTGCACGAAGAAGACCGCCGCGAGTGGCTGGGCTTCCTCGACCTGCTCAAGCGCTATCGCCCCAAGGCGCCCATCAACGGCATCGTCGTGACGGTGAGCGTGTCGGAACTCACGCAAAACCGCCCCGAATTCGCCATCAACCTGGCCAAGAACCTGCGCCAGCGCGTGCAGGAGCTGACCGAACGCCTGGAAGTGTTTGCCCCGGTGTACGTGATGTTCACGAAGGCCGACCTGATCACCGGCTTTACCGAATTCTTTGGCGACAGCGAGAAGCAGGAGCGCGACCGCGTCTGGGGCGCCACCCTGCCCTTCGAGCCCGATTCGAAGCCCGACGTGGCCGCCGTGTTCGACCAACGCTTTGACGAGCTGTGCGATGGGCTGAAGGAGATCAGCGTGGCGCAGATCGCACTGCACCGGAACAACAAGCTCTCGCCGGGGCTGCTGAGCTTCCCGCTGGAATTTGCGTCGATCAAGCCGACGCTGCGTGCGTTCCTGATGACGCTGTTCGATGAGAACCCGTTCCAGTACAAGCCGGTATTCCGCGGCTTCTACTTCACCAGCGCGCTCCAGGAAGGCGCCACCAACAGCGTGTCGGCCGAACGCATCGCACGACGCTTTGGCCTGTCGACCGACGGCGCCGCACGCACGCGAGAGGTGTTCTCCAAGAACGGCTTCTTCCTGCGCGACCTGTTCTCGAAAGTGATCTTTGCCGACAAGCAGACCGTGCGGCAGTTCGCCAGCCCCGCCAAGACGCGCCTGCGCATCGCTACGTTCTTTGCGCTGGTGCTGGCGCTGGGCGTGATGCTGGGCGGCTGGACGTGGTCGTACATGGGCAACCGCACGCTCACGGCCAACGTGCAGGCAGACCTCGACAAGATCGTGAAGATGCAGCAGAACCGGGTGGACCTGCAGGCCCGCCTGGAGGCGCTCGACATTCTGCAAGACCGGATCGAACAGCTCGACCGGTATCGCAACGACCATCCGCTCGCGCTGTCGCTGGGCCTGTACCAGGGCGACACGCTGCAGCACAAGCTGCTCGACGAGTACTACAACGGCCTGCGCCAGGTCATGCTCAAGCCGGTCGGCGGTGCGATCGAAACCTTCCTGGCAGAGGTCAACGCGCATCCGGATCAGCTCGCCCCGATGGTGCGTCCGCCGGAAACCGGCGCAGTGATGACCACGTCCGTGACGACGGCTACCGCCACGCTGGGTGGTGCGTCGGCTGCAGCAGCCGGCGCGCCTGCCGCGCCAAACCAGGCTACGGCGTCGACCGGGGCCAAGCGCTACACCGATGCCTCGCCCACCAACGTGGAAGACGGCTACAACGCGCTCAAGACCTACCTGATGCTGTCGGACAAGCGCCACGTGGAAGTCGCGCACCTGACCGATCAAGTGACGCGTTTCTGGCGCGGCTGGCTGGAAGACAACCGCGGCAACATGCCGCGCGAGCAGATGATCCGCTCGGCGGAGCGCAACCTGTCGTTCTTCCTGGCCCGCGTGAACGACGACAACTGGCCGCTGCTGGAAGGCAACCTCTCGCTGGTCGACCAGACGCGTGAGAACCTGCGCCGCGTGGTGCGCGGCATGCCCGCACGCGAACGCGCGTACGCGGAGATCAAGGCCCGCGCGTCCACGCGCTACGCCCCGATGACGGTCGCACGCATCGTTGGTGACACCGGTGCAGGCCTGGTTGCTGGCAGCTACGCCGTGCCCGGCACGTTCACCAAGGAAGCGTGGTTCGGCTATGTGCAATCCGCCATCAAGGAAGCTGCCAACAAGGAACTGCAGACCAAGGACTGGGTGTTGAACGTTGCCGCCCGCGACGACCTCACGCTGGAAGGCAGCCCCGAGCAGATTCAGAAGGCGCTGGTCACGATGTACAAGACCGAATACGCGCGCGAATGGCAACGCTTCATGCAGGGCGTGGCGATCCAGGATTTCACCAGCTTCGACCAGGCCGTCACCGGGATGAACCTGCTGGGCGATCCGACCAACTCGCCGATCCGCAAGGTGCTCGACACCGCGTATGACCAGACGTCGTGGGACAACCCGTCGATGTTCAACGCGGGGCTGAAGCAGGCCAAGACCGGCGTGCTGGGCTGGTTCAAGCAGCTGTTTGCGCGCCAGACGCCGTCGCAGGTGAACGTCAACCTGGAGGTGGGTGGCAATGCCGATGCCGGCGCCATTCCGATGGGCCCGGTGGGCAAGGAGTTCTCGGGGCTGGCACGCGTGGTCGTCATGCGCGACGACAAGTCGCTGCTGCGCGGCTACATGGATTCGCTGTCCAAGGTGCGCACGCGCTTCAACCAGATCAAGAATCAGGGCGACCCGGGGCCAGGCGCGCGCCAGCTGATGCAGCAGACGCTGGACGGCAACGGCTCGGAGCTGGCCGACACGCTCAAGTACGTGGATGAGCAGATGCTGACCGGCATGACCGACAGCGAGCGCGCGACGCTGCGTCCGCTGCTGGTGCGTCCGCTGCTGCAGTCGTATGCGGTGGCGATCCGCCCGGCCACGACGGAAGTCAACAAGGTGTGGAACGCGCAGGTGTATCAGCCGTTCGCCACCACGCTGGCCGACAAGTACCCGTTTGCGCCCAACGCCAAGATCGAGGCGAGCGCGGCCGAGATCGGCCAGGTGTTCGGCCCGGACGGCGCGATCGCGAAGTTCGCCAGCACGACGATCGGTCCGCTGTCGGTGCGACGTGGCGACATGATCGCCTCCCGCACGTGGGGCGACCTGGGCATCGCGTTTGTGCCCGAGTTCACCACGGGCTTCACACGCTGGATCGCGCCGCTCACGGGTGGTGCTGCCGGCGGTGCTGGCGGTGCGGCAGCCGCGGCGCCGC
The DNA here is from genome assembly GCF_007997035.1 of Ralstonia sp. TCR112. GTDB lineage: Bacteria > Pseudomonadota > Gammaproteobacteria > Burkholderiales > Burkholderiaceae > Ralstonia > Ralstonia edaphi. Next base: position 92,407 of record NZ_VOSS01000076.1, read on the forward strand.
AGACGGTGTTCCAGATCCTGCCGGTGCCGTCGCAAGGCGCCACCGAATACACGATCGAGATCGACGGGCAGCAACTGCGCTATCGCAACACGCCGCCGCAGTGGGCCAACTTCGTGTGGCCGAATCCGCAGGGCACGCCAGGTGCGCGCGTGACGGCCACCACCTTTGACGGCCGCACGGTGGAACTGCTCAACGAGCCGGGCCGCTTCGGCCTGGAGCGCCTGATTGCGACGGCGCAACGCAAGCGTCGTCCGGATGGCGCATTCGATCTGTCCTGGACGAAGGACAACCTGACGGTATCGATCAGCCTGCGCATCATCAGCAGCCCGCAGACCGGCGGCACCACCGCATCCGATTCGCCGCAAGGCCAGGGCCTGCGCGGCTTGCGTCTGCCGACGTCGATTGCCGATGCATCGGCACCGCAGAACACCCTGACGCCGCCCGCCCCGGCAGCGCCAACAGGCACGCCGCCTGCGGCCCAAGCCGCGGTGTCCACGCAGGCCGCACGCCACAACATCACGGAAGAGCAAGGAGGGACGGCGCAATGAGCCAGACCCAGTTGCAGCTTTCGTACTTCGGCAAGCTTCCGTCGCGCGGCGATTTCGTCAAAAGCGCCAACAACGTCCAGCTGCTCGACACGCTCGACCGCTGGCTGGCGCAAGGCATGGAATTGCTGGCCGAAGCCCCTGACTGGAAGACGACCTACGACAATTGGAAGCCGGTGCAGTTTGCGTTTCTCGGCTCGCAGAGCAAGCTCGCCATTGCGGGCACGCTCATGGCCAGCAGCGATCTGTCGTCGCGCCGCTTTCCGTTCCTGACGGCTGCGGCGATGGAAGTCGATCGCCCGATCAATTTCATCGCCCGCAGCCCGATTGCGCTGGCCCGCCTGTGGACGCGCGCCGGCCAGCAGATGCTTTCGCTCGGCACCGCGACCGACGCCACTGAAGGCCTGCGCCTGCTTGCCGAAGGGCAACACGGCGTAGAGACCGGCACCGGCGGCACGAGCACGCAGTCGCACGACGCGAGCTTTTCGGATTTCATCGACTTCCAGACCGTTGCCGGCCTTGAGCAGATGCTGCGCTCGGAGGGCCACAACATCCGTCTGCGCCGCACCCTGCTCGCGCTTGGCACCCTGCTGCAGCCCGTGATGGCGAACGGCTCGTCGCGGCTTGAGAAAGGGCTCACGCTGCCGCTGCCGGCAGACCCGCTCTATCGCAGCTTGGTCGCGAGTTTCTGGCTGGAGCTGGTGTCGCGCTTCCTGCAGCGGGCGGACTTCGAGCTCTCGCTGTTCCTGGGCGATATCAACGGCGCGGAGCGACTCGTCATCGGCTTCAACGGCGCCTCGTCGCGCACGCTGCACAGCGTCATGTCGCCGCTGGCGTATGCCGAACAGAACATCAACATCGACGATCCGGAGTGGGTCGACCAGCACGTCAGCGGAGAGTACGGCTTGGCCAAGTTCGTGAGTTACCTGGATCAACCGCAGTTGTCGCTGCGCGTGGCGGTCGATACCTTCCGCGAAGTCTTCATCGGAGAATGAACATGGGTCTGGATGCAATCAAGCGCGGCTTCCGGCCTGCAACACTCCTGGCAAGCGCCGCCATGCTGGCCTGCCTGGCCAGCGCCCTGCCCGCCCACGCAGCGGCGGGCGATGCTGCGCCCGTGCCTGGCCAGGTCGTCGCGGGCGGCATGGTGCCGGACGAAGCCACCAAGGCGACCGTGCTGGCCAAGCTGCGCGAGCTGTACGGCAGCGCCAACGTGGTCGATCAGATCGAAGTTGGCAACGTGGTGTCGCCGCCCAACTGGTCGGCCAACGTGCAGAAGATCCTGTCGCCGGCCATCAAGCAGGTGAACCGCGGGCAGCTCAACATCGACGGTACGCAGGTCTCCCTGCACGGCGACGTCGGCAACGAGGCGCAGCGCCAGCAGCTGACCAGCGACATGGCGACGGCGCTGGGCCAGAGCTACACGATCAAGAATGGGCTGCGCGTGGCGGCCGCGTCCGAACAAGGGCTGCTGGACCAGACGCTGGCCAACCGCATCATCGAGTTTGAAACCGGCAGCGCCACGCTCACCCCCAAGGGCCGCGCGATTCTGGATGAAATGGCCGCCGTGCTGCCGCGTCTGAACGGCCGCAAGATCGAAATCGTCGGCCACACCGACAACTCCGGCAGCCGCGCGTTGAACCTCAACCTGAGCCAGGCCCGCGCCGAGACGGTCAAGAACTACCTCATCGCCAAGGGCGCCGAGCAAGGCACGCTGACCGCGATGGGCGTGGGGCCGGATCAGCCGGTGGCGGCCAACAACACCGATGAAGGCCGCTCGCGCAATCGGCGGATCGAGTTTCGGGCGAGTAAGTGACACACGAAGATCAGGCAGCGCCGACCGACGCAGATCGCCAAGCCTGCCTGCTTCGGCTGAGCCAATATTCGCCCGATGCGCCTGACGCGCCGGTCCCTTACAGCCAACGTCTGGCGGAGGCCGAGGGGTGGTCGCGTTTATATACGCTGACCGTCATCGAGGAATACAAGCGCTTCGCGTATCTGGCGGTGTTTGCGGGGCACCCCGTCACGCCTTCCGAGGCCATCGATGCGGCCTGGCATCTTCATCTGCAATATTCGAAAGAGTATTGGACGGTGTTTTGCGGAGAAGTCCTGCGCGCGCCGCTGCACCACGCACCCGGCATTGGCGCGCCAGACGAAGACGACACATACGCGCAGCACTACCAGCAGACGATCGATAGCTACCGGCGTACGTTCGGCGTCGAGCCGCCTGCCGACGTCTGGCCGGTGCCAGAACCTGCGCCGCCGAACAGCGCGCCTGAGGCTGCCAGCCCCGCACGGCATGCTCTTGACCCGGTCACGCCGCCACCCGCATCGGCCCATCGTTCGGTCATGCCTTCCGTATGGCTTCTGATCGGAGCCATCCTCATCGTCATCACCACGAACATCGCATCGGATTTCGATGTGCTGAACTTTCCGGGGCCGCGCTTTCTCGCGTTCTATCTCGGCATGAGCGTGATGGCGTGTCTGCTGATCCGGGGCCTGCATCGCGCGGCGTACGACCGCCGCCCTTGGGGCGTCGCCGATGGCAACGTGCCGCGTCAGTTGACGCCTGCCGAAGCCGCGCTGATCACCGGCGACCCCACACGAATGGCGCAGGTCGCGACGCTGACACTGCTCGACGCGGGTGCGATCCGCGTTGCTTCTCCGGCAAAGCGGAAACGTGACCGCAACACATATGTGGTCGCCCACGAGACGCCAATGCCCCAGCGTCACGTCAACGCGTGGACCTGGCTCGCACGGCAACCACAGCGCCGTTCGCCATGGCCGGCCTTTCGGGACCGACTCCTCGACGAAGCCATCGACATGACGGATCGGCTGCGCCACGAAGGCTGGATGTGGGCCCGCGGCGCGATGCGCGCGACGACTGTCGCTGCATGGGCCATTGCGCTGGCGATGCTGTGGCTCGGGGTGATGAAGGTCTTTGTGGGCTTGTCCCGACAGCGTCCGGTGATGTGGTTGCTGATCGAGATGGCGTTGTTCGCAATCGTGTACTGGTGCGTGACCGCGCGGCTGATCGGCGTAGGGCGTGCCGGCCCGACTGCCGGCGCCAACGCCACGCTGAATGTTCATCGTCAGCGCAGCCAGCAGGCGCCACGTGCCGGTTTGTCGACGAACGATCTACTGTGGCTGGCGGCGTTTGGCGGAACCAGCGTGCTGGCCAACACAGCGTGGGCCGGATACCGATCGATGATGGGAACCCCCGTCGGCGCCAGTTCCGGCGGCTCCGGAGGTGACACGTCGAGCAACTGCAGTTCAAGCAGCAGTGGCTCCAGCAGTTGCAGCTCGAGTAGCTGCGGATCCAGCGGCTGCGGCGGCTGCTCGAGCAGCTAGCCAGGTCAGCTGGCGCTTTCCGAGGGCGGATCGCCCAGGCCCAGCAGCTCCTCGATCTGCGACAGCGTCGCATCGTCCTTGACCACCGTGCGCAGCCAGGCGTGCAGCGGCATGTCGCCCCACTTGGCAGCACGTGCGGCGAGGTACGCAACAGGGCTGTGCGGCTCGGTCTGGCGGAAGAACTCGGCCACATCGCGCAGCTGGTTCAACGCCTGGGCGCGCGTGCGGATGGGGCCGGAAACGACCGTCTCGATGACGGTGCCGGCGGCAGACTGCGTCGCCTGTTGTGGAGCACCCTTCGCTTCCACGGCGGTAGGCTTGGGCTCCGGCTTGCCGCCGAAGCGCTCCACCAACGCGCGCACCGCTTGCAAGGCCTCGCGCGCGGGGCGGAAACTCGGCGCGTGATCACCCGCCCGTGCATCCAGAACGGATTCCAACCGCAGCAGCGCAGCGCCGCAGCCGACCACATCGTCGTGCAGCGTCTTGTAGAACGCGGGCGGCGTTGCGCGCCGTGCAGACTCGAACTGTTCCTGCGTGACTTTTCCGCGCGACAGCTCGTCCGCCTGTTCCGGATCGCGGCGGATGGCTTCGACCAGGCTGGTCGCGACTTCCCAATCGATCAAGCTGTAGCCGCCCTTGCCCGCTTCCACCAGCGGCACCTCGCGAATGAGCTGGCTCGAACGCGTGGCAAGCCATGCCATGCTGCCTGTCCGCGCTTCGGGGTCGTCAGCTTCCGGCAGCGGATAGATGTGTTCCCAGAACTGCTCGCACAAGCCGGCGATCAATTCGTAGCCCTCGCGCAGGCCGGCAAAGCCACGCTCCTTCGACAACGCCTCGGCCAACCATGCAGCCAGGCGCAGATCCTTCGTGCGGTTCTGCAGCAGCGACGTGCTCTCGGCGATGACTGCGCGCCAGTCGGCTTCCTTGATCTCCGTGACCCACTCGCCCTGATCGAGCGACGGATCATCAAAGCGGCGCGCATCCTGGATGCTGTCGAATTCTGCAGAGAAGAGCATGTCTTCGCCGCAGGGCTGAGCGCCCGGCAGTGGAGCGAGCAATTGGTCAAACGGAAGAGAGGCCATGATCTGAAGCGAAAGAAAACTGATGTGCGATACGAAACTCAGGGCTTGGCGACGCGGCAATCCGCCAGCGCCAGCGTCAGGCCAACGAACTGCCGGTTCAGGCAATCCAGCGTGATGTCCTTGCTGGGCTTGTACGCCGCAAGCTTGCGATCGGGAAACAGCGCCTTGAGCGCGTCACGCTGATCGTCCTGGAACGGCGCGCCCACCTTCAGGTCTTCCGTCACGGCCAGCGTGTTCAGGCTGTCGTCGGACAACGGGTAGACCTGGCCCTTGAAAACCAGGCGGCGACCGTCGTATTTCTTCGACGCGGTCGGCGCGTCCTTGAAATATTCGGTCAGCACCTGGCGGTACGAAACCTGCAACGGGGTGTCGTCCTGGGCGAAGGCGGGCGTGACGAGCAACGCGACCACAGCAGAAGCGGTGGCGAAGCGGGACAGGGCGTTCATATCAGCGTGCGTGATTGAGACGTCCGCGCGCGCGGAGCGGACGGTGGAGATGCTACGCAGGCTTGGGGCGGTTGGGGGGATTGTTTCTAAATCTTCATGTGCCGGCGGGCCCATCGCTCACATCTGCATGGCTGAGCTTCACGGGGGGCGCATCCCGGCACAAGGAAACTCAATCGCGCGAATGTCGCCCGGTTCGCGAAACGATCTCTGCCGGCCACTTTGGCTCCGGCGCAAGGCGTTGCCCGACGTACTCGAAAATACCCGCAGGAAGAAACAGCCAAAACAGCGGGATCCCAACCGCCGTCAGCAGCACCAACTCAACCGCGTGCATATTGGCGCGAAGCCGTGCGCCTTCTTCTGTCCGATCAAACAACGGATAGAACTCCAGCAGGCACCGCCGGAAACTGATATCGCGCGGGAACGGCCTGATGTCTCGCAGATTCTTTGGCCCCTCACTCATGAAGCAGCGGATATACGCCCACATCTGATGCAGCACGAGTGGAGTCGCCACCTGCAACTTCACGATGATCCGATCCTGGACCTTGGTCGTATTTGCTTCGCACTGCGCCAAAATCAGCCCATAGCGCACCGAGTACGTCTTGCCGTTGTATCCGGCGATCTTTCCAATTTCCGCTTCGGCGCGCGACCAATCCAGCTCCTTGATCACGGTCTTCCATGTGGCGAATGGATTCGCCTTGGGCACATACTCAAACGCAAAGACCTTCCGGTTCTTTCGATCGAACAGAACCGGAAGGTCTCGTGGCGTCCGCACCCCTCTCTTGATGAGGTGAAGCAAAAGAACCGCAAGCCCCAGCAGCATCACGGCCAGCACCGACGCGATGACCGGCGACTCTTCAGGGTGACCGTCCTGATACATCTGACCGATGAACGGCAGCATGGCCACAAACGCGATGGAGACGCCCACCCCAAACATCAGACCAAAACCACGCGGGATGGACGACGCCCGGGACAACTCAAACACGTCTTCATTCACGTAATTGAGGTCGAGTGCGAGGTTTGGTTGATCACTCTTGTCGCTGGACTTGAGCGGCACGGTTGGGCCGGGCAAGTCTTCATACCAGTAGGGGCTCTGCGGCTGCAGTTTTGAGCGGCGCTCTGCCATTGGAGTCGAAAACGAGTTACTCGTACTCGTAGCGGTATCCGTACTCGTCGTAGCTTTCAAGCGTGATGATCTTCGCGTCAACGGGTTTGCACGCTAACGCCCGGGTCTCGCCGATGGCATCGGCATCGCGCACAACCTCGGTTCCCCACTGCAGGCCGCCGCCAGATCTGCCCCGTAGGGCACTCCCTAAACGCGCAAGCATCGCCGGAATTTCTCTTGTCATGCCTCTGCTGCAACTCCGGCCAATCGCTCCACCTCTGCAACACTCAAAGCCGGACCACCCGCTGCCGCAATGACCTCCGGTGGAAATTCCAACGGCTTGCGGCTATTTGCAGGCTTGCGCAACTGCTCTCCCGGCTGGATGGACGGACCGCCCTCCTCCATGTAACGACGGATATGTTCCCAAACCTGGAACAGTCGCTCATCCTCAAAGTAGCCTTCGTAGCCGATTGGGACACAGTCTTTCACGACGTTGCGGCCATGTTCATCCTGCGCTCCCCATAGCAGCACCAGCCAATGTGAGTCGTGGAACGATTTGCCCGCATTGGACGCGAGGAGCTTGTAACTGCGCACCTTGACGCCATCCCATGGGTAGGTGTTGACGTCAGAGTTTGTGAATCCCCAGAATTTGAAAAACTTGGGGCGAACGGGGCGAACAAACGTGACAGTTCGATCTACCTTATTAAAAAGAATCGGCCAGTCGGATGGCATTCTCACTGTGAAATTGAAGAACCAGATTGATACCAAGGCTAAAATAACGGAACCTACCGCACTAACAGAGAATCCAACAAAATCATCATAGTCAGCACCAAGCGATTGAATCGCAAAGAACCCGAGCGTCGCTGAGACTAAAGAGCAAAAAATTACCGCGAACCAACCAAGCCCTTTTTTATTTTGAGCATACGGCGAACCAATCGCAATGGCCCGCGGGTAGATTGCCACGAGGCATTTCCTGGTTCTTGCCAGAAGATGAGTTGTCTGACTTTTATCGTCAGGCGCGATACGCCAGGGATTCTTGCTTGGAGGAACAATCGGCTTCAGCTTATCTAAAACTTGAAAGTATGGATCGGGCTTATCCCAAACCGGAGCCAATACCGACTTACCAGATGGGCCATCAGCTTCATCACGCTCGGCAGTCAATCTCGAATCTCCTCGTCAACAATGAGTGAGCGCGCATCAATGCCCTGAGCCTGACCATCACTTGAAGTTGTGAAGATTTGCACGGTGCCACGCGCATTGCGGAAGCGCATCATATCAACCTTCGACGACAACACCAGCGTCGTCACACCGTTCTCGGTTTTCTCCTCAAAGGTCGGAGAAATACCGCTTGCTGTGCTGGGCATTTTCTTTGCGATCATGCCCGACCCACTGTAGGAGGCAGTTCCCACGAGAGTCTCGCCTTTGCCGCCCGATACGTAAACACGCATTTCCCAACCAAGTCGATCACGTAGGGTTTTTGGCAACACGAACCGCAACCACGCCTCTCGGGTATAAGTCTGCTCTTCCCCGAAAAGCCCGGCACCGTCTGCAGCCATAGCGGATGTACCAAGATTTTCGATCAGGTTCCAGCGGAAGGAAAAATCGATCTGCGCACACAGCAAAACCTTGTTTGCCTCTTTCACCTCAACGGCGTAGCTCTCCCACTTATCTTCGGCTATTCCCCAAACCGTTTTTGCAGCCCATGTTTCAGGTGGCCGATCTTTGATAAGCAGGATTATAAATCCGACAATGACACCAATCGCAACCAGCACCAACCCAACAACCGTAAATGTGAGCACGCTAATACCGAGAGCACCGCCGACAGTAGCGCCGATTGCCGCTCCGACAGCCAGCGCAAATAGCACACCTTGAACGATATACCCGGCCCTCGCCTTTCGGTCTCCATCGCTGCCAGCCTTACTGGCGTTTACGAAAGCCTGCGCCGCATCCACCGCAGTCGACCCTGCCGCCAAGAACCCTGCGATTCTTTTCACTCCTTCGACTGCCACCGTTCTACCCACATGCTCTAGGTACTGCGCCCGAAGCTCATAGAGCGCAGCTGTCAACCCCAATCCAGCCGACAGTAGCCCCGTCCGAGCGGCGAATCTCTCTTGATCGTTGCCATTGGCATAGTCGCCCCAAGCTTTGTGGATCAGCAACACTTGCAAAAGGCCGGAGCCGGCAGAAAACACACCGCTTCTGCTCATGGCCACCCTCATATGCCCTTTGGCCCACTCTGACGTCTTAACAGCATCAATGAACTGTCCTGCTGAGCGCGCTGCTTTGGCGCCATAGATTTCAGCGGGCGCCACAAGATATCGGGCACCCCTTGTCACGCTCTGGCCCGCCTTACTCAGCGTTGCCTCTGGATTACTAACCATCAGGTACACGTCGACCATGCCCATGGCGATCTTCGGGCTGCCATTCGCCTCAATCGCGACAGCCGTGTTCAGGAGCAGGCTCTCGACCTTGTTCTTTCCCGCTTGCGCCGTTTGCTTGACCGCTTCAGCAACCTCTCCACGCATGACGTTCCAGACCCGCACAGCGTCAGACAGCGGCATCTGCACCCGCATAAGCTTGAGCAGTGGGTCGGCTTCACTCCGTGTCATCACCGCCATGGTGAGAAGCTTTAGCTGGTATCGCAGCTTCTCGGAGATCTGCCCCGCCTGCAAATCCAGTTTCGTCATGACGGCCGTGGTAGTGGCCAGCAGCGCTTGGGTTGCCAACCTAGCGTCATCAAGCAATACGCCTTTACCTGCCTTGATAGCCGCTTTAACGGGCTCCAAGTCCATGATTCCTTTGACTGAATCCCACTCCTTGGATACCTGATCCTTCTCCGCGATCCAGTCAATGAACTGCTTCTGATTACCGAGCAATGCCCGTGTGAGGAGCGCTTCCTTATCGTCGAACTTGGATGTCAAAAATGGTTTGAACCACTTCGCCCCCTCATCGGTCATGGGGCCACCCAGCGTCAGATTCGCAACGCATTGCGCGTAGTAAATCCCGTCGATATGAGTTGTCTCATCGAAGTCATGAGAGGTCACAAGTTTGCGAGCGTCGCTCTGCAACCAAACCTTGTAGTCCTTCTCGACTTCTGCCAAGTGCTTCTGGTCGGCTGCCGCCTTGTCTCGATACCGCTGCAGATATTGGGCATACGAACCACTGGGGCCGTTCGGCGACGGCAGATTTCTAAGCTTGCCGAGCAGGCGTGTGCGGGCATCCTTGGTGTCCTGATCAATCTCACTAGCACCGGGAATGCGAACCGTTCCGTTGTTGGGGTCCGGATGCCAAAATTTCGGATTCATCCCTGGTTTGACCAAGTTCGGCATGAATTCTGCATCTGGCGGCAAACGGCCGTCCTTCTGCATCGCATCAAACTGCGTGCGCGTAACACTCGTGCCCTGCAGTTTGGAGAATCCTGCGTTGCGATCCTTATGCTGCTGGCCGTTCTGCTCGATCAATTTGAGCATGCCCTCGATCTGCAAGGCGGATTGGAACTTGCGGGCTTCTTCCTTGGTGACAACAGACTCTGCCGCTGAATTGCACAATGTGATCCGACGCTGGGCTGCTTCCGTGGTAATGCCCTCGGCATCGGGCACGCACACCATCATCAGCTTTGCATCGGTGTAGGTCTTATCCGACAACTTTTCTACCATTGCGTGGGCTTGGTTCCACAGCAACTGCGCGTCGTCCGGGCGTACTTTCTGTTTTGGATTCTTAAAGAGCGGCGAGGATTGTTTGTCGTCCTGGGCGTCAGGCGATGGGGCTGCCGCCGCGCCGTTGGTCTGACCAGCCTTGGCGGGGATCAATCGTGGGAACGGATTTCCACGCAGTACATCAGGCTTGAGAGCACCGTCGTAGTCGGGCATGCATTGGGCAACGTTCTCGGGCGTGAGTGCGATTGAGGCCTCACTTGAGCTTGCTGGAGCGTTAATGCACGCCATCCGTTTTTCACGGAGATCGAGCTGGCGTCCATACTTCTTCAGCGTCGCTGGGCTCCACGGGGACGAGCTGAAACCGACCCACACTCGCTTTGTCAGCTTCGGTTTTGGGATAACGAACAGCATCGCCGTGGCATAGCTTTCACTGCGCTTGCACGAGAAGGCTTCCTCGTCCTTGCCAGCCATCTCCAATGGGATTGGCGTCAGATAGCCACCGTGGTCGACACGGAATACCTGCCACCCATGTTGTTTGACCAACTCAGGCGTATGGGCCTTCTCATAGTAGGCATAGAGATAGCCCGCTCGTAGGGTCCGCAGAACATATCCGGAAGCCACTAGACCAGGGGCCTGCTGCTTTTTTATTACTGGCGCCAGAATCTTCTCGCGAGCAGCGGCGTAGCGTTTCTCTGCCAGTCCCAGGCGCGTGAGCAACACTGGCAAACCGGCTTTGACACAAGATGGGCATCCCTCCGTCCCGCAGGCGGGCTTTGCGGACGCCGCTGCAACTTGCGCATTGCGCGAGTAACTGATGGGTTGACCTTCGGCCATGGTTCGATTTCCGTGAATGTCTAGTTGGTTTCCGGCAAGCCATCCGCAGTCAACTCGTGTCGAATGCGGTCCCATCCCTCCGGATCTGGAATTTCCGCCAGCGCCTCATGCAGGGGCATATCGCTGCTTTTCGCTATGCGTACGAGTTCAGCAACGCGCGGATGGTTGCAAAGGTCCGGGTGAATCTGCAGTTGATAAGCACTCATCAGCACAATGTCAGCAGATTCAGTTAGGCCGAGCGATCTCGCCGACCTCAATGCTCGCTCGATCTGTCGCACGTAGTCGGCCGGCAGCAATTCAGCAAAACTGGACCACCCTCGCAGCATCTGCTGAGCAAGTTCGCAGTCATGCAAGCGTGCCCACTGCGGGGCGGTCAGATGCAGCGCTTCCCCGTGGACATCGGCTGACTCAACGCTCTCAGCGGTGACCAAAGCCAGTTGACCGCGTCGGTCCAGCCGCCACCATTGCGTGATCTGACCAAGCCACGCTTTACGCTGCAAAGGGGAAAAAACCGGCCACAGCCACTCGAACACCCGGCGATCTGCCAGCCGCAGATACCGTCGGCCCACGCGCGGCTCCACGGGCAGCATCAAAGCTTGCAGATGCCGCACCAAGGCGCGCGGTTCCGCAGCAGATCGGAGCCATCCTCCTATAGCCATGCCTGCCCGGCTCTCTCGCTCCGCGGTGCTCTGCTCTGACAGAGCCATGGCAACGCTTGCCGACAGGACCTCGACGGCTCTCGGCTTGAGTTTGATAAGCCTTGGCCACTGATCGTCGTCCAACTGCGGCAGATCGATCGGGATCGGGAAAACTTCACAGCCGCTGGCCAATAGATCGATATCCGCCAGCGGCTCTCGCAACATCGGATCAACCAGCAGATACCCATGCTGCCCATCTTCAGCTTGCAGATGCTCGCCTAGCGTCCGTACCAGCGTCTCCAACGGCATAGGACTCATCAGATTAGTGCGGCGCCACCCGCCGCAGCGCCTTCATCTTTGGTCGGGCACGCCTTCAACTCGCCCTTCGCCAGTTGAGTATCGGCCCCCGCCCCACCCGGCCCCACAAACCGATGCCCCGCCCCCTTAAACGTCACCATCCCGGGCGCATGCAGCTCAATCGTGCCATTCGTCACCTTGATCTGCGCACCGGCTGCATTGACGAGCACGTGCTGCTTCGCCTCTGCAGTGACGTTGGCTTGCGTGGAGGCGACCGTCACGGCCTTCTCGGCCACCAGATGGGTCTCGCCCTTGAGGCTCGAAAGCCCCACCTTGCCGCTTGCGGCATGCATGGCGATGCCCGGTGTGGCATCCCCGGCTTGCCCGAGCGATTTGCCGTGCGCATAGAGGCTCAGCCCCTCGGCCACCGCCACTGAGAGATTGCCGCCCGCGGCGACGTTGGTGTCTTGCTTGGCGACCAACGTGGCTTGCGTGCCGGCAACCAGCACCGCATCGGCCGGTGTCGTGCTGAGGATGCCTTTGGGCGCCGAGACTTGCAGATGCGGCTCGCTGTAGGCAACGGCCTGCGCGCCTTCACCAGCGCTTTCGGCGTGGCGCAGCACTTCGGCGGTGTGGCGCAGTTGCTTGAGCGCGGGGAGTTTCTTGGCGGCGGGTTCGTCGGCCAGGCCGGCTTTCTGCTTCTGCGCTGCGTCGGCGAGGGATTCGGCGAGGTCGCTCACGGCTTCGATCTGGCTGGCGGCATCCTCGCTGTCCTGCAGCGATGCGCTGGTGCCGGCGCTGTGGGCGGTGAGCAGCAGGCCGGCGCCGGCGCGCACGGCGCCGCTGTCGTCGGTGGCGAGCGCGGCTCCGTGCCCGAGATCGGCCTGCCGCGCGCTGTCGACCTGTTCCTTGTGATGACCGAGCACGAGGCCGGTCGCCGCCTGCGTGGTGCTCAGCTGCGTGCGGCCCTGCCCTTGGGAGTCATCAAAGACGAGTTGGTTGTAACCCGACGAGCCCG
>NZ_VOSS01000077.1 GCF_007997035.1 Ralstonia sp. TCR112
CAACGCCGGCACCCCCGTAGCCGTATCCGCCACGTCCTCCAGCCCCGCCATTGGCCGAACCGCCATTGTTGGTGGCGACGTTGCCGATGCCCGACACGCTGATGTTGGTGACGGTGCCGTCCAGCTTGGAGACGGCAATCGCCTTGCTGGTGTTGAAGGAATTGGTGAAGGTTGCCGTTGCCGTGCCGCCGTTGTTGGCCGCAGCGGTGCCATAGCCATCGGCGTTGACCCAGCCGCTGTTGTCGCGGTTGCTGCCCTGGCTTTGGTTGTTGTGCTGATTCGAGTTGTCGGTTGCCGTGGTGGTTGTGGTGGTTGCCGTGCTCGTCGTCGTGTCTGTGCTCGTATTGGTTCTGGTGATGGTCGACGTGTTGGTTTGGGTCTTGTCACCCGCGCCAGACGCCGTATTCCCGATATCGGCCAATGCAACGCCAGAGACCCCCAATCCCATGGCGATCGCGGTGGCCAGTAAGGTCTTCTTCATAACGCACTCCATAAAGGTGAGAGGGACGGCTGGAAACGCAGCCAGTCAGGCCGGCGCGCTCTGCCTGTGGGAACAACATGACCCACCCCGGGGCGGCTCGTTTGCATAATCGGTGCCAACTTCCGGGTCCGCCCGACACCGCGGTTCTAAGCAATTGAAAACGCAAAAGTTTCACCGGCACGCGCGCACATAAGCGCGGGCCGTGCCGCGCAATCGTGTCGAGATGTGCAACGTTTGAGGGGTTGTTTGGGCCCTTCCGGTTGCAGCGCCGATACAACGCCATGGAACGCACGGCGGCCATGGCATGCATGACCTTCGCGCCAAGACGCAAACCACACGGACGGATGGGCGCAGCGCCGGTGTTTGAGACAGGCGATTGGCTGGGTGTTTCAGGCGTGATACATCGGCGCATCGGCGCTCACATTGCATGAGCGGCAGCCCTGCGCCGACAGAGCATCCCGTGGCGCACGTTGCGTCGGGTTGCGTGTCTCGACGACGTTTGTATCGCGAGCTGGGGGCCTCTTGCGGCCGCTCGGCTGCGAGCGCCCCCTATCAGCAAGACGCATGCGGGAAACGTGTCTCGGTTTTTACCTCGCGGCTTGCCCCGGGCAGGCAAACAAAATTGCGCGCGGCAAGCATCGTCATGGCAACGAAAAGCCGCGCGCAACCGGTTCGCATTTCAACTGCGAAACTGCGAGCTCGCTTCAGGCCGTGGCGGCCACCGTCAGCTTGAGCTCTTCGATCATGCGATCGCGCATGACGAACTTCTGCACCTTGCCCGTCACCGTCATCGGCATCTCGGTGACGAAGCGGATGTAGCGCGGAATCTTGTAGTGCGCGATCTGGCCCTGGCAGAACGTACGGATTTCGTCTTCCGTGGCCTGCTGGCCGGGCTTGAGGACGATCCACGCGCAGACCTCTTCGCCGTACTTCGGGTCGGGCACGCCAAACACGTTGACGGCCTGCACCTTCGGATGCCGGAAGAGGAATTCTTCGATCTCGCGCGGGTAAACGTTCTCGCCACCGCGGATCAGCATGTCCTTCACGCGGCCGACGATGTTGCAGTAGCCCTCGGCATCGAACGTTGCCAGATCGCCCGTGCGCATCCAGCCGTCGTGGATGGCGTCGGCGGTCTTGGCCTCGTCGTCCCAGTAGCCGAGCATGACCGAATAGCCCTTGGTGCACAGCTCGCCCTTCTCGCCCACCGGCACCACCTCGCCCGCACCGTCCACGAGCTTGACCTGCAGATGCGGCTGGATGCGGCCGACCGTGGTCACGCGCTTGTCGAGCGGATCGGTCACGGCGCTCTGGAAGGAGACGGGACTCGTTTCCGTCATGCCGTATGCGATGGTGACCTCGCGCAGGTTCAGCTCCGACACGACGCGCTTCATCACCTCGATGGGGCACGGCGATCCGGCCATGATGCCGCCGCGCAGGGTGGATACGTCAAAGCTCTTGAAGTCCGGATGTTCGAGCTGCGCGATGAACATGGTCGGCACGCCGTGCAGTTGCGTGCAGCGCTCTTCCGCCACCGTGCGCAGCGTGGCCAGCGGATCGAATGCTTCGCCCGGGAACACCATGCACGCGCCCGTGGCCGTGCAGGTCAGCACCGACATGACCATGCCGAAGCAGTGATACAGCGGCACCGGAATGCACAGCCGATCGCCGCCCCGCAGGTTCATCGCCATGGCAACGAAGCGCGCGTTGTTGACGACGTTCACATGCGTCAGCGTGGCGCCCTTCGGCGCGCCTGTCGTGCCGCTGGTGAACTGGATGTTGATGGCGTCGTCAGGCGACAGCGTGGCCGTGATGGCATCGAGCGCATCAACGGGTACGCTTTTTCCGCGCGCAATCACCTCGGCAAAGTTGAGCATGCCGGGCGTATTGGCCTCGCCCATGCGGATGACCCAGCGCAGCGCCGGCAGCTTGGCGGCATTCAATGCGCCGGGCTGCGCGGTCGCCAGCTCGGGCGCGAGCGTCTGCAGCATTTCCAGGTAGCGCGAAGTCTTGAACGCTTCGGCCGCCACGATGGCCTTGCAGCCGACCTTGTTGAGCGCGTATTCCAGCTCTGAAAGCCGATACGCAGGGTTGATGTTGACGAGGATGAGCCCCAGGCGCGCCGTCGCGAATTGCGTGAGCACCCATTCGACGCGGTTGGGCGACCAGATGCCGATGCGATCTCCCCGCTCCAGTCCCAGCGCGTGCAGGCCGGCGGCCAGCGCGTCGACCTGTTCGGCAAAGGCGCGCCACGTCCAGCGCACGTTCTGCTCGCGGAACACGACCGCCTCGTCGTCGGGGCAGCGGCCCACGGTATCCGCCAGCAACGCCGAGACCGTGACATGTGCGAGCGGTACCGACGTATCGCCCACCACATACGACACACCGTTGCGCGGTCGCGCGTCGAAAACCTCACCAGCCATGGATGTCTCCTCCAATCAACGTTGGCCTTTTTGGGGCCTTGTTCTGAATGATTTGTAACCACTGCTTCAAACGCAATTTGACGCAGGTTGACGTATTTGGCAATCCGTTGCCCGACGAACAATGACGCGGAACAATTGCTGCGCTGCAGCAGCAAAAATCGGTGGGCGTCGTCTTCAACGCGCTAACATGCCGGCCTGATGTTTTGCGCTTTCTTGCTCGTAGGGAATGACGATGATCGTAGTAGTGATGGGTGTTTCGGGTTGCGGCAAATCCACGGTGGGCCAGAAGATCGCCGAGCGGCTGGGCTGCGCTTTCCGTGATGGCGACGAGTTCCACTCCGAGGCCAACCGCGCCAAGATGCACGCCGGCATTCCCCTGAACGACGACGACCGCAAGCCCTGGCTCGAATCCATCCGCGCCTACATGGACGAGAAGACAAGCAACGGGCAATCGCTGGTGGTGGCGTGCTCAGCGCTGAAGCAGCGCTACCGCGACGTGCTGCGCGGCCCCGCCGGCAACGCTGAATTCGTCTATCTGAAGGGCGATTTCGATCTGCTGCAAGGCCGCCTTGCTGCACGGAAAGACCACTTCTTCAACCCGAACCTGCTGCGCAGCCAGTTCGACGCACTGGAAGAGCCGACCGACGCCGTCGTCGTCGACATCGCGCTGCCGCCCGAAGCCATCGTCGACGAGGCTGTCGCGCAACTGCAGGCACGCGCCGCGCACCGCCCGGCCGCCTGAACCTGCCCGATCAGCGCTAGCTGCGCGTAAGTTGCTGCAACACGGCCTGCACCTCGCCGTTGCACACGCGGCTCATGCGCTCCTGCTCACGCGGCGTATCGATCTGCTCGTGCGCCTGCAAGCCCAGTTCGATCAGCGATTGCGCACGCGGCAGCCAATGGCGCGTGAGCGCTGCCTGCAAATCGGCGGCAATGCGGTCCGGGTCTCCAAAGTAGAGCCGGCCGCCGTATTCGCTCTCGATCTCCTTGCGGATGACCTCGGCAGCGTGCGGCAGCACGGCGCGGTTGACGGCCACATGCCGCAATTCGTGCTCGCGGATGGCGTTGTACGCGCACGTGCCCGGCGCAAATTCGCGCGCGACGGTCACCCGAAAATTGTTCAGCACCAGCTCCACCGAAATGGACGGCCGCAGGCAGGTCGTGGCCGGCTGCGTGGCGATCGCCATGTATCGGCTCGTCACGTCGAAGCGCGCCAGCAGCGTCGCATACGTCTTGCCCAGCACGCGCGCTGAGCGATCGTACGGTGGCGCTTCGGCAGTGAGCTGCTCGACCGAGCGGTCGTTGGAAAAGGACAGCGGCGTTTCGGTGGCACGCACCTCCACGCGCATCGGGCCCAACGCCTGGTCGCACGCCTTGAGCCAGTGCGATTTGTTGGCATTGAAGGCGTGGGCGCCCGTTGTTCCGGTCGCGGCCGCGACGTTTTCGATCGGCGCAAAGCGCACATCCGCCAGCCTCAGCCGATGCAGCCGACTCCACTGCCAGGCACGGCCGCCACGGCCAGCACCACACCCAATACCACCACCCGACGCATGCTGGGCTCCCCGTTTGCGCATCCCGACCGGGCTACGCAGGGGCGCCGGTTGGGTCATGCCGGTGTCAGTTCCACCGGTTCTCGGTTCTCATGCTGGGCGGCAACCAGTCGCCTGATCTGCTCGCCCGATCGTTTGAGCGCTACGCGCGCCTCTGGAAGGAAAGGATAGAAGATCGGCCACACGTGCGGAAGCCGCCGCCCCATTTCTACCGAAACGGATACCCCGGCCGCCCGCGCGCGCTCGGCCATTCGGAGGGTGTCGTCGCGCAGCACTTCGCTCGTGCTGACATAGCAGTGCAGCGTGGGCAAGCCCGTGAAATCGGCATACAGCGGCGAGGCGAGCGGATGGTCGGTCGGCGCGCCCGAATCACCCAGGTACAACGCGGCCCCGTGCGCCATCCATGCGCCGCGAAACATCACGTCGGATTCATCGTTGTCGATCAGGCTCTGGCCGGTGGCGGCAAGATCCGTCCACGGCGAATACAGCACCGCGCCCGCCGGCAGCGGGTCCGCCGCATCGCGCAAGGCCACGAGCAACGCCAACGCCAGTCCGCCGCCAGCGGAATCGCCCGCCACGACAATGCGCGATGGCGCCACGCCCTGGGCGAGCAGGGTGCGATACGTCGACAGCGCATCTTCCACCGGGGCTGGAAAGGGATGTTCAGGTGCCAACCGGTAGTCCGGCACGCACACACGCGCCCGCGCATGCGTGGCGAGCCCAATGGTGATCGGGCGATGGGTGCGCGGGCTGCAGAAAAAGTAGCCGCCGCCATGCAGGTAAAGCACGACCGGCGCGTCGTCGTGCAGGTCCGGATCGGCGGGTTCGATCCATTCGCCGGTGAGGCCATCGCCGTGGGCTCCAATGGCCGGCACGATGCGCCAGTCCGGCGGCAGCTCCACCGGCAAAGGCATCTTGCGCTTCTCGGCATGCAGGCGCGTGGCGATGGGATCGAAGGGCTCCCGCTCGGTCGGCTTCTTGACCTGGTTGCGCACCATTCGTGAGACGACCCAGTTCTGCCAGCTCATCGGGCAACCCTCCGCTGCAAAACCCCAGCCTAGCGAGGAAGCACTGCCCAGACAATCGGTTCCCGCCCTGTTTTGGCGCGAGTGTCCCCATCGGGCAACGCCCGGACGGCTTGGCCCTTACTTGCCCCGGCATGACCAACAATCTATAAATTTATATATTATTGGAATCTAGATTGTCTTCCGCCCTGCGACCTTTTTTCCCATGTCGATCGACTTTGCACATTTCACTCCCGGCGCTGCCCTCGTCGGCGGCCTGATCATCGGGCTGGCGGCAGCCGTGCTGGTGCTGGGCGCAGGCCGCATTGCCGGCATCAGCGGCATCGTCGGTGGGCTGCTGCTGCGCCCGCGCGGCGATATGGACTGGCGCATCGCCTTCCTGATCGGCTTGATGGGCGCACCGGTGATTGCCGCGCTGCTTGGTCACCCCGTGGTTCCGGAAATCGCCGGAGGTTGGGGCGAGGTGTTGGCGGCCGGGTTCCTGGTCGGCATCGGAACGCGCTACGCAGGCGGCTGCACCAGCGGCCACGGCGTGTGCGGGTTGTCGCGCGGCTCGGTGCGCTCGCTGGTGGCCACGCTCACCTTCATGACGGCCGGCATCGTGACCGTCTTCGTGGTGCGCCACGTGGTCGGAGGCTGACATGGCCATCGTGATCGCGCTCGTTGCGGGCCTACTGTTTGGCGCGGGGCTCATCGTGTCGGGCATGGCCAATCCAGCCAAGGTGCTCGGCTTTCTGGATCTGTTCGGTCAATGGGACCCTTCATTGGCGTTCGTGATGGCCGGAGCCATTGCCGTCGGCACGATCGCCTTTTTTGTGGCGCGGCGGCGCGGTCGCTCGTGGCTGGGCACGCTGATCCAATTGCCGTCAGCCACTGGCGTGACGACGCGGCTCGTGCTCGGCAGCGCCGTCTTCGGCATCGGCTGGGGGCTGGCAGGTTTCTGCCCGGGGCCGGCATTGGTGGCGCTGGGCGCGGGCGTGCCAAAGGCTGTCGGCTTTGTCGCCGCCATGCTGGTGGGCATGGCCGTCTTCACGTGGCTGCAACGC
This sequence comes from Ralstonia sp. TCR112, assembly GCF_007997035.1. Classification (GTDB taxonomy): domain Bacteria; phylum Pseudomonadota; class Gammaproteobacteria; order Burkholderiales; family Burkholderiaceae; genus Ralstonia; species Ralstonia edaphi. Next base: position 6,523 of record NZ_VOSS01000077.1, read on the forward strand.
AAGCGCTAGCCAGGCGGCACTGCCGCATATCAACCACAACAAACCTACAGGGGACAACATGACGCTCCGCACACTCGGCGCTGCATTGGCGCTGGCCATCGGCACATCCGCCTTCGCACAAACAACGCCGGCGACGCTGCCGGTACCGGACGAAGCCACCATCCCCGCCGGCCCCATGGGCGACGCCATCAAGCGCGGCAAGCTGATCCTCACCGACACCAAGCGCCAGCTGCCGCACAACGTCGGCAACGGCCTGAACTGCACGAGCTGCCACCTCAATGGCGGCACGACGCCCTACGCATCACCATGGGTGGGGCTGACTGCCGCGTTTCCGGAGTACCGCTCACGCAGCGGCGCAGTCATCTCGCTGCAGCAGCGCGTGAATGATTGCTTCCAGCGCTCGATGAACGGCAAGCCCATCGCCTTCGACGGCGAAGACATGAACGCCATCCTCGCCTACATGAAATGGCTCTCCAGCGGCGTGCCCGTGGGCACCAACGTCACGGGGCGCGGCTTTGAAAAGATCGACACCGCGCTCGCCCCGAACCGCGACAACGGCAAAGCGATCTACGCCCAGCGCTGCGCCGCCTGCCATGGCGTCGAGGGCCAGGGGCTGCCCAACCCGCAAGGCGGCTACCTGATGCCGCCGCTATGGGGCAAGGATTCGTTCAACGTAGGCGCGGGCATGGCCCGCATGTACACCGCCGCGGCCTTCGTGAAGCACAACATGCCGCTGGGTCAGGGCGGCACGCTGACCGCGCAGGAGGCCGTGGACGTGGCAGCCTTCTTTACCCAGCAGCCCCGCCCCGACTATGCCGCGCGCGCCAAGGACTGGCCCAAGGGCGACAAGCCCAAAGACGCGCGCTGAGCGCCGCCCGATTCAAAAACAAAAAGCCTGCGACGCAACCGCCGCAGGCTTTTTGCTTTCGCACTTCGGGGCGCTGAACGCCCTCGCAGTGCTTTCCCCGTTCAATCCTGATCAGTTGACCTTCAGCTGACCGCCGCGGCCCAGGCCGCCCTTGACGTCTTGCGCCTTGTAGCTGCGCAGGGCGACGACCATCTTGTTCCATGCGTCGATGAAGGCGACCACCGTGGCCTTGCCTTCCGGCGTCGCCGAGAAGCCTGCCAGGCCACCGCCCACGCCACCGCCAAAACCGGCCAGCACGGCGCCGTAGTTCGTCGCGGTCGAGCTGCCTTCGGCGGCGGCGATCTGCACGGCCGAGCGCACGTCGAACAGGGTCAGCGTCACGACCGAAGCCTTCGACTTCACGCTGCCGGCCAGCGCGGCGATGGCGCTGTTGCCGAGCAGGCCGCCCACGGCACCTGCCACCCCGCCGATCGGCGAGTCGTTGATGATGATCTGCGGCTCCATGTAGTAATCAGCCGCCACGCGCTGGCCCTTCTGCTGCTTCGAGCCGGCGCGGTATTCGCCGGAGTTGCGCTGCAGATCGGTGATGCGCGACAGGCGCGCGTCCGTCTTCTGGTTGCCGATCGACGTGATCACGAAGCAGTTCGATTGCTGCACGGCCATGCGCAGCAGCGGATCGATCGTCGTCACCTTGGTGGCGCTGCCGAACTGGCCGTACCAGTCGGCGTTGCGGCCGTCATCCATGGCGATGGTGCCCAGCGGCGAGGCGCAGCGCTCGAGCGTCGGATCTGCGCCCACGCTCGAGCCGCCGGCCGCAGCGCCGCTCACGCCAGCGTTCTGGCCGCCCGGAGTGACCATGCCGCCACCAGCGCAGGCGGTCAGGGAAGCGGTGATCAGTGCTACGCCTGCGGCCTTGGCAGTGCGGCTGAGAAGATTGGTGTTCATATTGTTGTGTGGCTCACATTGAGTCGATGTTCGGCTTATGCGTCCTGCGACTCAATAAGCCCCCCTTGATCAGGCGTGCGAGGTGTGCAACAGGCTTTCCCCCTCCCCGAACTGCCTTGAAACGCTTTGAAACGGATGACTGCGGCGTCTGCTCAATACCAGTACCAGCTCGTCTGACGCCAGACGCCGAGGTACGGATAGCCCGAATACCAATAGCCGTAATAGGTGCTGCGCCATTGCGCGCGCCACTTGTAGTCGTCTTCGTCGGATTTCTTGGCGGCGCGGGCTTGCTCAAGCAGCTTCTTCGATTCCTTGTCGCCGCGGCTCACGGCAATCGAGAGCCATTTTTCGGCTTCGCGCGGGTCGGAGCCCATCTCTTCCAGCCCGAACAGGTAGAACGCGCCGAGCGCCTTCTGCGCCTGCAGGTTGCCGTGCTCGGCCGCCTCGCGCATCCAGTTCAGTGCCTGGTAGCTGTCCTGGCGGACGCCGTCGCCGCGGAAATAGCGCAGACCCAGGTCGTAGGCGGCCTTCGGCTCTCGCTTGGCAACTTCCTTGAGGGCGGTCATGCGCGGATCTTCGTCGGGGATATTCGCCTGGTCAAACGACACCTGGGCTTTCGGCCGATCGGCACAGCCGCGGTCGTCGCATACCCGCACCACATCGCTGGGCGGCTGCGGCTGGGCACACGCGGCCAGCAGTGACACGACCCCCAACATCAGCAAACGATTCCGCATTCGCCTGACCCTCTTTTTATTGTTGCTGTTGATTGGAGAGAAAGTCCGTTGAGCGCCTGGCGAGTGCCGGTCGTTTTTTGCGATCCCGTTCGCAAAACCGGCGCCGCCAGATCGGCCGCACAATGCTTTCCCTTCCGCGTCCCCGCACGGTTTGCGGGCACATGATATAGATCGGTCTACTTTAGCGGGAAGCCGGCGCCGTTGTGTTATCAAAGCGTAAAGCTGACATGGCAACAACACTTTGCGGCCAATCGGGTTCGGGGCAGATCCCCAAGGTCGCAACAAAGCGCCGATGCTAAGATGCGGCACAGCAATCAAGAGAGGTGGCAATGCGCGCAAGCAAGCGCCAACAGGTGGTGGACAAGGCCGGCGAGCTGTTTTCCCAGCACGGCTTTCACCCCGTGGGCGTCGATTGGATCATCGATGAGTCGGGCGTTGCTCGTATGACGCTGTACCGCCACTTCGCCGGCAAGGAAGATCTGATCAAGGAAGTGCTGGAGCAGCGCTATACGTTCGTCATGGGCAGCATTGCAGAGAAGCTCAGCCCCATGCCCGACGCCACCGCCCGCCTCAAGGGCATCTTCGACTGGTACGGCACGTGGTTCCGCACCCCCGAGTTTGCGGGCTGCCTGTTCGAACGCGCGCTGGCGGAGTTTGGCGCCACCTGCCCCAAGGTGACCGACGTGGCGGTGCGCTACCGCGACGATCTGCTCGCCATGATGGAAACGCTGCTCAAGGATGTGGTGCCCGCCAAGACGGCACGGCAACTTGCGGGGGTCTACGTGATGCTGCTGTCGGGCGCCACGGCCGACGCCCGCGCGATCGGCGATCCGTCCGCCGCGTCGCAAGCCTGGCACGCCGCCGAAACCCTGCTGAACCAGGCCAGGGCCGCCACGGAAGCGGTCTGATCCCGCCGCGCAAGCTACCAACCGCGCTGCACCCGACGCGCAATCATCGACGGCAACCGCAGCATGCCCTCCGCCGTCAGGCGCAGATGCATCCCGAAGAGCAGGACGTTGTCCCGCAGATACCGGAAATGCGACACCCCGCCCTCGTGCGCACGGAAGTAGCGCACCGGCGCCGCCAGCCGGATCGGGCGCACGCCCGCCCAACATAGGCGTACCGCCGCTTCCGGATCGAAATCGAAACCGCGCATCCATGTGTGCCGACGCATGATCTCCGCGAGCGGCGCTATCGGATAGACGCGAAAGCCGAACAACGTATCGCCAATACCGGCCCACAGGGTCTCAATGTCTGCGCAGCCATTGGAGAGGCGCCGGCCGTGCACGCGAATCTGCGGCGCCGTCGCGTCGAACACCGGTTGGCCGAGGATCATCGCGTCGGGCGCAGCCTGCGAAGCGGCCATGAATTCGGGGATGAGGTCTGCGGGATGCTGGCCATCGGCGTCCATGGTCAGCACGTAGGAAAAGCCTGCCGAGGCAGCGGCTTCCAGCCCGGCCAGCACGGCCACGCCTTTGCCGCGATTGCGCGGCAGCACGATCACGCGCAGCCCCGGGTCTTGCGCGGCCATGGCCTGCAGGCGTTCGGTGCTGCCGTCGGTGCTGCCGTCTGCCACGACCCAGACAGGGTTCCACTGCGCACGCGCGCTGCGTACGGTGTCGTCAACCTTGGGGCCAGGGTTGTAGCTGGGAATCAGAACGAGGTGCGTGGTGGAAGCGCCGGTCATCGGCATGGCGTCGGTCCGGCCAAACGTTGAAAGCGGAATGCGTCGGGCGCTGGCGCGAGCCTATCGCGTGCGGTGCGCTGCCACGTAGGCCGCGAGCGAGCCCAGCGAGGCGAAGATCTTCTGGTTGTCGGGATCGCCCGAGCGCAGCTCGAAGCCGTATTTCTTGGAGATCAGCAGCGCAACTTCGAGGATATCGATGGAATCGAGCCCGAACCCTTCGCCATACAGCGGTGTGTCGGCGGTCAGGGCATCGAGTTGAATGTCTTCGAGATTCAGTTCGCCGATCATGAGCGCGGCGAGCTCTTTTTCCAGGTCGTTCATCGGTCTTGCAACCACAGGCGGCATGCGGTGGGGATTGCGGCAGAGCCAACGACGATCTCCTTGCCCGAAGCCCCTGCCTTGTCCAGCCCAGCCTGTGAAAGGGGGTCGTTTAAGCTAGGCGGATTCTAGACGAAGGGTCACACCCCGTATAGCGCGAAACCGTGACAAAGACCGCATATCGCGACGATGACAGGAAGTGACGCAAACGATTCAACGGCTTGTCTGGCACCGCAAAGCGGGAAGGGGCACCGAGGAAGGCTCTGTCAAGCGCCGTACATCCGGTTACAAACACATCGCCAAGGGATCGGGCAAGACAGGCCCGCGGCCCTAGAATGTGCCCGCCCCATGATCGATTTGCCCGCTCACTGACAACCATGCAGTGCCACTCCTGCCACCTCGTCCCGCCATGCACCCACTGACCAGCTTTGCGCGCGGCGCTGCCGGCGTGGGCGCCGTGGTGGCGTATCAGGTCGGCGCGCATTACGCAGCGGCCACGCCGGGCGCGCATGGCGTGGGCCTTGCGATGGCACTGGTGCCGCCGTTGGCAGTTGCGCTGGTGGCAGCCGCACGTTCCACGCATCGCACATGGCTGGTGCCGCTGTGGCTGCTCGTCTGTGCAGTGCTGTGGATGGTGCGCGCGCCGCTGGCCATGCATTTCGACTGGGGCCTGTACGCAGAACATGCAAGCTTCAACCTGATGATGGCCTACGTGTTCGGCCGCACGCTGGTGGCGGGGCGCGAGCCGCTGTGCACGCGCTTTGCCCACATCGTGCACGGCACGCTCACGCCGCGCATTGCGCGCTACTCGCGGCAGGTCACGCTCGCATGGACGCTGTTCTTCCTCGCAACCGCGGCCGTGTCCACCGTCTTGTTTGCCACGGCATCGACCGTAACGTGGTCGACGTTCGCGAACTACCTTTCGCTGCCGTTGGTGGGCGTGATGTTCGTGGCGGAATACCTCTGCCGCCGCATCGTGCTGCGCGGCGAGCCGCGCTCCAGCCTGTTCGATGCGGTACGCGCCTATCGGCAATCGCAGCAATCGGGGCACGCCACACCCATCGCCACAGAGCGGTCCCGCTGAACCCACACGCCTCAAGATTTGCTTCATGCCGACTTACCCGCTGGTCTCCCATTCAACGCTCGACCACCCGCTCGCTTGGCGTGACGGCGCGCCCGTTTCAGCGCGCACGTTCCTGGCCGACGTGATGGCGCTGGCCCCGATGCTGCCGCCCGGCGGCCACGTGTTCAACGCCTGCGCAGACCGCTACCGCTTTGCCGTCGGCCTGTGCGCGACGCTGGTGGCAGGCAAGGTCAGCCTGCTGCCGCCCATGCAGACGCCGCAGATGGTGCGTCAGCTCTCCGCGTTCGCCCCGGAGGTGTTCTGCCTGCACGACGCGGCTGCATGCCCCGTCGACCTGCCAGGCTTCCGTTATCCCGACGCGTTAACCGGCGACGCATCGCCCATCGACGTGCCGCAGATCGACGCGTCACAGGTCATGGCGGTGTTGTTCACGTCCGGATCCACCGGTACGCCGGTGCCGCATCGCAAGACGTGGGGCGCGCTGGTGCGCTGCATGCGCACGGCAGTCGACCACCTCGGCCTGAGCGACGGGCGCGCTTTCACGCTGGTCGGCACCGTGCCGGCGCAGCATATGTACGGCTTTGAGGTGACGGTGCTGCTGGCCCTGCAGGGCGGCTTGGCGTTCAGCAACCGGCAGCCGTTCTATCCGGCGGACATTCGGGAGGCGCTGGAAGCCGTACCGCAGCCGCGCGTGCTGGTGACCTCGACGGTGCATCTGCGGGCATTGCTAGCATCGGAGCCTGCGTTGCCGAGCGCATCGCTCGTGCTGTCGGCGACTGCGCCGCTGTCGGAAGCGCTGGCGCGGGAGGCCGAGACGCGCCTGTCCGCGCCGCTCCTGGAGATTTACGGCAGCACCGAAACCGGCCAGATTGCAACGCGCCGCACCGCACAGCAAACCGCGTGGCGCCTGTACCCCGACGTCCGCATGGAGTCGCGCCCCGGCACGCCGGAAGACGACGGCCCGGCCGTGTGGGTCTACGGCGGACACGTCGAAGCCGCGGTGCCGATGGGAGATGTAATCGAGCTGATCGACGAGACGCACTTTCTGCTGCACGGGCGCAAGGCGGACTTGATCAACATTGCCGGCAAGCGGTCGTCGCTGGCGTATCTGAACCACCAGCTCAATGCGATTCCGGGTGTGGAGGATGGCGTGTTCTACATGCCGGACGATACGCCCGCCGCCCCACGCACGCACGGCGGCGCGGCAGTCACGCGCCTCGTGGCGCTGGTTGTAGCGCCGGGGCTGAGCGCAGCGGATGTACTGCGCGCGCTGCACGACCGCATCGATGCAGCATTTCTACCGCGCCCGCTGCTGCTGGTGGACGCGCTGCCCCGCAACGAGACCGGCAAACTGCCCCGCGATGCGCTGGCCGCGCTGGTCGCACAGCATTCGAATCGCAGCCCAGACAAGCCCGCCATGCGCTTCACCATTCCCGCTGATCACCCGGCGCTGCCGGGACATTTTCCCGGTCACCCGATCGTGCCGGGGGTGGTGCTGCTCGACCATGCGCTCCACACGATCGGTGCGGCGCTGGGCCGCTCGTTGGATGCTTGCAAGATCAGCTCAGCCAAGTTTCTCAGCCCTGCGGCGCCCGGGGAATGGCTCGACCTCGCGTTCGAAACGACGGCGAGCAATGCCGTGCGCTTCACCATCCGCGCGGGCGAGCGCGAAGTGGCCAGCGGCGTGCTGTCCGCATCGGCGCCGGAGGGCGTTGCCGCATGAAGCGCACCGACTGGGCCGAGCGTCCGGAGCGCAGCAACCTCGCGCTGCTGCGGGTGATGACGTGGCTGTCTCTTCGGCTGGGGCGGCCGTTTGGCCGCGTCCTGCTGTGGCTGATTGCGATGTATTTCGTCGCAGCGTCGCCGCAGGCGCGGCGTGCTTCGCGTGACTATCTGCAGCGCGCGCTCGGGCGGCCGGCCACGCTGCGTGAGGTGTTCCGCCACATGTTCACCTTCGCCACGACCATCCATGACCGCATCTACCTGATCAGCGGCCGCTTCGATCTGTTCGACATCCGGTTGCAGGGCCAGCACCACGTGCACGACGTGCTGGCGCAGGGGCGCGGCGCGTTCCTGCTCGGCGCGCACCTGGGCAGCTTCGAGGTGGTGCGGGCGCTCGGCCGCACGGTGCCGGACCTGCGCGTGGCCGTCGCCATGTACGAAGAGAACGCACGCAACATCAACGCCGCGGTTGCCGCCATCAACCCGGCGGCGGCGCCGGAGGTCATTCCGCTGGGCCGGGTAGACGCCATGCTGCAAGTGCGCGAAGCGCTGGATGACAACCGGCTCGTCGGCATGCTGGCCGATCGCACGCTGCTGCGCGACGCGGGGCCGTCCGTTCAGCAGATGGATTTTCTCGGCAGCCCTGCAGCGTTTCCGGTGGGGCCGTTGCACATGGCGGCCATGCTGAAGCGCCCCGTGCTGTTCATGACGGGGCTGCACCTCGGCGGCAACCGCTACGCCGTACATTTCGATCCGTTGGCGGACTTCACCGATGTGCGCCGCGAAGACCGCGCCGCCGCCGTGCAAGCCGCCCTCGCCCGCTATGTGGAACGCGTTGAACACTACTGCCGCATCGCGCCCTACAACTGGTTCAATTACTTCGACTTCTGGCAGGATGCCGACGCCGCCGGCGCGCAGGATCACGCCCCGGCCGAGCGCCAGACCACCCCAACGCCATGACTGCAACGCGCCTATTCCCCCGCGCCTTCCTGGCCATGCTCGCAGCCAGCCTGTTGGCCGCGACCGCCCACGCCGCAGATACCGCCTGGACGCTCGACCGACTGATGTCGACCCTCGCACGCAACAAGTCGGGGCGCGCGACGTTCACGGAAACAAAGACGCTCTCGATCGCAGCGCAGCCCATCGAATCCTCCGGCGAGCTGGTGTTCGTCGCGCCCGATCATCTGGAAAAGCGCACCCTGGCGCCGAAGCCCGAGCACCTCGTGATTGACGGCGACAAGCTGACCGTCGAGCGCAACCAGCGCAAGTTCACGATGCCGCTGTCGCAGTACCCCGAGCTGGGCGCCTTTATCGAGAGCATCCGCGCGACGCTGGCCGGTAACCGCTACGCGCTCGAAGCGATCTACAAGGTCGCCATCGCAGGCCACGGCGATGACTGGACGCTCACGCTTTCGCCGCTCGACGCACGCATGCAGAAGGTCGTCAGCACCATCACGCTGGAAGGCACGCGCGACGTGCTGCGCAGCGTCGCCATCCGCCAGGCCGACGGCGATCATTCGCTGATGCGCCTGCAACGCGTGCCCGGCAACTGAGGACGGCGCGCACATGAAACGCTTGCACGCCCTGCGTCGGCCTGCGGTGCTGGTCTGGTTGACCGGCCTGCTGCTGTGCGCGGTCGTGATCGGACGTACCAGCTTTACGGCGGACTTGTCGGCGTTTCTGCCGCGATCGCCGAGTGCGGAGCAGCGTGTGCTGGTCGACCAATTGCGCGAGGGGCTGGTGTCGCGGCTCATCCTCGTCGGCATCGAGGGCGGCGACGCGGTCACGCGCGCAACGCTGTCAAAGCAGCTGGCCGCCACGCTGCGTGCCGACGCACGGTTCAGTGCCGTCAATAACGGCGAGCCCGTGAGCGAGGCCCGCGACCGGCAGTTCGTCTTCGACCACCGCTACGTGCTCAGCCCGGCTGTCACGCCACAGCGCTTTTCCACCGAAGGCCTGCACGCGGCGCTGGGCGAAAGTCTGGACCTGCTCAGTTCATCGGCCGGGCTCGTCGCCAAGAACATGCTGCCGCGCGATCCGACCGGCGAGGTGGCGGCGCTCGTCGGCCAACTCGACAACACGGCGCTGCCGTCGTCGATGCATGGCGTGTGGGCATCGCGCGATGGCCAGCGCGCCGTGCTGGTCGTGCAGACAGCTGCGGCCGGCTCCGACACCGATGCGCAGGCACAGGCCATCGATACCGTGCGCCGCGCATTCGAGGCGGCCGCCCGCACCGTGCCGAACGCGACGTCAACGCGCATCGTGATGACGGGCCCGGGCGTGTTCTCCGTGGAGTCACGCGACACCATCAAGCGCGACGTCGAGCGGCTTTCCACGGTGAGCCTCTTGCTGGTGGTGGCACTGCTGCTAACGGTGTACCGCTCGCCGCGCACGGTGGCGCTGGGCTTGCTGCCCGTGCTGTCCGGCGTGGCGGCAGGCGTGGCGGCCGTCAGCCTGACGTTCGGCGCGGTGCACGGGCTCACGCTCGGGTTCGGCACCACGCTCATCGGCGAGGCGGTCGACTATTCGATCTACCTGTTTGTGCAATCGGCCCGTCTGCACGGCGCCACCGCAAATGACAGCCTGCGCGCGTGGATTGCCACGTACTGGCCGACCATTCGCCTGGGTGTGCTGACCTCGGTGTGCGGCTTTGCGTCGATGCTGTTCTCAGGGTTTCCGGGGCTTGTGCAGTTGGGGCTGTATTCGATTGTGGGATTGGTGACGGCCGCGCTCGTGACGCGTTACGTGTTGCCGCATCTGCGTGGTGCAGAAGTAGCGACGCGTGATGTCTCGCGCGTGGGCACGTGGCTGACGCGAGCGACGTCTGCCGCACCGCGCCTGCGCTGGCTGTTGGCGGCGGCGCTCATCGGCGCATGTACGGCGCTTGTGTTGCACCGCGATGGCTTGTGGAGCCGCGAACTCGCCGCGCTGAGCCCCGTGCCCGCGAAGAGCCAGGCGCTCGACGCCAGCCTGCGCGCAGACGTGGGTGCGCCCGATGTGCGCTATCTGGTGGTGATTCCGGCTGCAACGGAACAGGCGGCGCTGGAAGGCGCCGAGAAGATCTCCGCGCAACTGCAACCGCTGGTAGACAACGGCGTGCTCGCCGGCTTCGAAAATCCCGCGCGTTATCTGCCGAGCGATGCCACGCAGCAAGCGCGCCTTGCAAGCCTGCCCCCCGCCGATGCGCTGGCCGCCCGCATGCGCAACGCCGTTGAAGACCAGCCGATCCGCGTGAAGCCCGATCTCTTCGCGCCGTTCATCGCCGATGTGGAGGCGGCACGCACGCAGCCCCTTTTGCGGCGTGCAGACCTGAAGGGCACGTCGATGGCATTGGCGGTGGACGCACTGCTGACCGAGCGCGCCGGCCAATGGAGCGCCATGCTGCCACTGCGTGCACCAGCGGCCGCGCCGGCCACGGCAAATAACGCCACAAATCGTCCCAGCCTGGACGCCGCCCCGATTCGCTCGGCCGTCGCACAAGCGAACGTGCCCGGCGCGCTCTTCGTCGACATGAAGGTTGAAGCCGATCGGCTGTACATGGATTACGTGCGGGAAGACCTTCGCCTGTCGCTCGCGGGTTTTGCGGCAATCGCGTTGCTGCTGCTCGTGGCGCTGCGCTCACCGCAGCGGACACTCCGGGCGTTGGCGCCCTTGGTGGCGGCCGTCCTGGTGGTGACGGCCGGGTTTGCGCTGGCACGCGTGCCGCTGACCATCCTGCATCTGGTCGGCATGCTGCTGATCGTGGCCGTGGGCTCGAACTACGCGCTGTTCTTCAATCAACGCACGCAGGCCATTGCGCCGCAAACGCTGGTATCACTGCTGGTGGCCAATCTGGCGACGGTGGCCGGCTTCGGCCTGCTGGCGTTTTCCCGCGTGCCGATGCTCGAAACCTTCGGGCTGACCGTCGGCCCGGGCGCCATGCTTGCGCTGGTGTTTGCCGCCATCCTTGCGCCACGCGCCCATCACGATCAGCACGCCGCCGCATGAACGCACCGACCACCTCACCGCTTGGCACGGCCCGTCGCTGGAAGCCGAGCCCGCTAATCAACGGCGCCCTGGCACTGCACGCCGGTGCGGCCGTTGCCGTCGCAGCCGACCCATCGACGTGGCCGTGGGCGGGCGGTGGCGTCGTCGCCTCGCATCTGGTGCTGATGGCCGGTGGTCTGTGGCCGCGCAGCCGCTGGCTGGGCCCGAACTGGACGCATCTGCCCGCCACGGCGGGGCGGCAGATCGCGTTGACCATCGACGACGGCCCTGACCCCGATGTCACGCCGCGCGTGCTGGACATGCTTGACCAATACGGCGCCAAGGCCACCTTCTTCTGCATCGGCGAATTGGCGCAGCGGCACCCGCGCTGCGTCGAGGCCATCGTCGCGCGCGGGCACGCGGTGGAAAACCACAGTCAGCGCCATCGGCACACGTTCTCGCTGCAGGGGCCGGGCGCGTTGCGGCGCGAGATTGCCGCCGCACAGGACACGCTCACGCAGATCACCGGCACGCGCCCGCTGTTCTTCCGCGCGCCGGCCGGACTGCGCAATCCGTTTCTGGAGCCCGTGCTGTGTCAGCTTGGCCTGCAACTGGCGAGCTGGACGCGCCGCGGCTTCGACACCCGCTCGCGCAACGCCGAAGCCATTGCCCACCGCCTGCTGCACGGTCTCGCGCCACGAGACATCCTGCTGCTCCACGACGGCCACGCGGCGCGCGATGCACACGGCGCGCCCGTTTTGCTGGCCGTGTTGCCGAAGGTGCTGGAAGCCGCTGCGCGCGCGCAATTGCAGTGGACAACGTTGCGCGCTGCCCTCCCGGCTCAGCCCGCGCAGACCACCCGCCCGCAAATGGCCATTTGATAAAATTTGTTAAGAATCGGCGCGCCAGTCTGCCGGACCATCCCACCCCACCATCGCCGCGACATCCTGCCCGTGAAGCCCGTCCTGCTCACGCATTTCACCGCCACGAGCTGCCTCGGACGTGGCCTTGACGCCACGCTCGACGCGTTGCGCGGCCAACGTGGCGGCCTCACGCCGTGCACCTTTCCGCGCGCCGATCTCGACACGTGGATCGGCGAAGTGCCCGGAGCCGATGCCGCGCCGGTACGTGCAGATCTGGCCGATTTCGATTGCCGCAACAACAGGCTCGCCCAGATCGGCCTCACACAGGACGGTTTTGCCGAAGGCGTTGAAGCCGCCAAGGCGCGCCATGGTGCCGCGCGCGTCGGCGTATTCATCGGCACCAGCACGTCGGGCATTCTCGAAACCGAACGCGCCTATCAGCAGCGCGATCCGCAAACGGGCGCGCTGCCGGCGAGTTTTCACTACGCGCAGACGCACAACATCTATTCGCCCGCCGCCTTTGTGCGTGCGTACTTTGGGCTGCGCGGGCCGGCCATGGTGATTTCGTCGGCGTGCTCGTCGGGCGCCAAGGTCTTTGCCTCGGCGCGGCGCATGCTGGCGGCGGGCCTGATCGATGCGGCGGTGGTCGGCGGTGTCGATTCGCTGTGCCTGACCGCGCTGTACGGTTTCAACTCGCTTGAGCTGCTGTCGCGGCAACCTTGCCGACCGTACGATGCGGCGCGGGACGGCATCTCCATCGGCGAGGCCGCAGCCTTTGCGCTGCTGGAGCGCGCACCCGACGCCAACGGCGCGCTGGACGACGACGCCATCCTGCTGCTCGGCATTGGCGAATCGAGCGATGCGCATCACATGTCGTCGCCGCATCCCGAAGGATTGGGCGCCCGCGCGGCCATGGCGCAAGCGCTCGCCACCAGCGGCCTGAGCGCAACGGACATCGATTACATCAACCTGCACGGCACCGGCACGCCCAGCAATGACGCTGCGGAGGCGCGGGCCATCCAGGCGCTGTTCGACGGCACGGCGTGCAGTTCGACCAAGGGCGCGACCGGCCACACGCTGGGCGCGGCGGGAGCGTTGGAAGCCGTGATTACGGCGCTGGCGCTGCGCCATCAATTTCTGCCCGCCGGCATCAACACCACGCAGCCCGACCCGGCGTTGAACGTCAACTACCTGACAACCAGCCGCGACGCGCCTGTTCGCGCGGCACTCAGCAATGCGTTTGGCTTTGGCGGCACGAATTGCAGCCTGGTCTTTGCCCGCGCAGGCGATGTGGGGCGAGCGTCATGACGGGCCTGAGCGTCTTCATCGAAAGCATCGGCGTACTGGGCCCCGGGCTGCAGGATTGGCCGCACACGGCTGACGTGCTCGCAGGCCGCGCACCCTACGCACACGCGCCGACGGAATTGCCGCCGCCAGCCGGCCTGCCGTCGGTGGAACGTCGTCGGACGGGGCCGGTAGTGAAACTCGCGCTGGCAGTCGGCCACGAAGCCGTTGCAGCGAGCGGACGCGATGCCGCGACGCTGGCCACGGTCTTCAGCTCGTCTGGCGGCGACGGCCATAACTGCAACGCCATCTGCGAGACCTTGGCAGGCGACGATCGCAAACTGTCGCCCACGCGCTTCCACAACTCCGTGCACAACGCGCCAGCCGGCTACTGGAGCATCGCCACGCACGCGATGGCGCCGTCCAACGTGCTGTGCGCGTACGACGGCAGCTTTGCCGCCGGCCTGCTGGACAGCCTCTGCCAGGTCGCAATTGACGCCACGCCAACGCTGCTGATCGCCTATGACGGCGACTACCCGGAACCGCTGAATGCGGTGCGGCCCGTGCCCGACACGTTTGGAGTGGCGCTGGTGCTCGCGCCCGAAGCCGGCCCGCGCACGCTCGCGCGCATTGACGTTGCGCTGACCGACGCGCCGCCGACGGCGTTGGCACATACCGGCCTGGAAACCCTGTGGCACGGCAACGCCGCAGCCCGCGCGCTGCCACTGCTGGAAGCGTTGGCCGCACGGCGCGCAGGCCGCGTGGTGCTCGAGTATTTGCCCGAGACCCGCGTGCAGATCGACATCACCTTCGGCATGCCATGACGTCAACTGCGCAGCCGGCTCTGCCACTCGACCGCAACTGGATCGCGGCGCGCATTCCGCACAGCGGCGCGATGTGTCTGCTCGACACCGTTGTCGCCTGGGACGATGCGCACATCCATTGCCGCGCCACAAGCCATCGTGACGCCGCCAACCCGCTGCGTTCGCACGGTCAACTGGCTGCCGTCTGCGGCATCGAATACGCCGCTCAGGCGATGGCCGTGCACGGCGCTCTATGCGATGCTGCGCAAGCACGTCCGCGCGCCGGCTTTCTTGCCAGCGTGCGCAGCGTTGAAGCCCACGTATCGCGTCTCGACACCATCGACGCACCGCTCGACATCGAAGCTGAACGCATCGGCGGCGACGGTAACAACGTGCTGTACCGATTCACCGTGCGCAGTGGCGCACGCATCCTGTTGACCGGCCGCGCCGCCGTGGTGCTCGACGCGTCCGTTGCATGAACCTGTTTGTGAGGATTCCCGCCGTGAAAGGTCGTCTGCTTTTGATCCCTGCGCTGCTGCTGGCGCTGCTCAGTCCCCTGGCCCATGCCGACTTGTCAGAGACCAAGGAAAACATCAAGCAGGACACAAAGGAAGCGGCCCGCAAGACCGGGCATGCCGCGAAGGAAGCCGGGCATGCGACGGCCAACGCCGCGCGTACGGTTGGCCATGGCGTGAAGAATGCGGCGCATGCGACCAAATGCGGCGTGAAGCATCTCTTCAAGAAGCCATGTGAGAGCGACTAGAACGCCGCAACCCTGCACACTGAAGGCCAACAAAAAAACCCGGCGTCCTTGGCGGACTGCCGGGTTTTTTGTTGGGTGCCGAGAGGGACTTAGAACGGAATATCGTCGTCCATATCCTCAAAGCCATTCGACGGTGCCGGTTGACGACGTGCACCGCCGCCCTGGCCGCCACCTTCACCGCCGCGGGAGTAGCCACCGCCTTGGCCTTGACCTTGGCTGCGGCCACCGCCGTAACCACCGCCACCGCCGCCTTCACCGCCACGCGAGTAGCCGCCACCGCCACCACCGCTGCCGCCGCCCTCACCACCGCGGCCGCCGAGCATCTGCATCTGGTCTGCGACGATCTCGGTGCTGTATTGCTTCTGGCCGTCCTTTTCCCATTGACGGGTCTTGAGACGACCTTCGATGTAGACCGACGAACCCTTCTTCAGGTATTCGCCCGCAATTTCAGCGAGACGGCCGAAGAAGGCGATGCGGTGCCACTCGGTGGCTTCCTTCATTTCGCCGCTGGCCTTGTCCTTGTAGCGGTCGGTGGTGGCCACGCGAATGTTGGTGACCGCGTCGCCGCTGGGCATGTAGCGCGTTTCCGGATCGGCACCGAGATTGCCGACGATGATGACTTTGTTGACGGACGCCATGATGAGTTTCCGAAGGTAATTGAAGGGATGCCGCCGTAAAGGGCTAACGAAAAAAAGCCGACTGAAAGTGTAGCGCTGAATGCCGCCCTAGTGCCGACGCAACGCCGGCATCTGCATGGGGCTGGCGATTATAAGCCAGGCAAAAGCCAGTGCGGCGCAGGATAGGAATACAGCATGCTGCCCCGCGTGCAGCAGAATCCAGCCGCCGCCCGCACCGCCCGCAAACAGGCCCAGCGCCTGCGTCGTGTTGTACACGCCCATGGCCGCGCCCTTGCGTACGCCCGGCGCGTATTTCGACACCAGCGACGGTTGCGACGCCTCCAGCACGTTGAAGCCGAGGAAGTAGACCAGCAGCGCAATCGCCAGCGCGGCGAGCGTCGGATTCACTTCGCCCAGAGCCAGCTGCGCCACCATCACCAGCGCCACGGCAGACAGCAACACCGCCTTCATCTTGCCGCGCTTCTCGGCGGCAATGATGGCCGGCACCATCAGCACGAACGACACGCCCATCACCGGCAGGTAGATCTTCCAGTGCGAATCCACCGGCAGGCCGGCGGCTTCCAGCATGTGCGGCAGCACGACGAACAACGCCGTCTGCGTGGCGTGCAGGGCGAACACGCCAAAGTTCAGGCGCAGCAGTTCAGGGTTGCGCAGGACTTCTCGGAACGGCGCTTTCACATGCTCGGGCGGACGCGGCGGGTTGGGCACCACCCACAGCACCACGCCGATGGCGACGATGGCCAGCACGCCAATCGCCGTAAACATGCCCGGCATGCCAACCCAGCGGAAGATGACCGGCGCACTCACGATGGCGACGGCAAACGACAGGCCGATGCTGCCGCCGATCATGGCCATGGCCTTGGTGCGATGCTCCTCGCGCGTGAGGTCGGCCACGAAGGCGATCACCGCCGACGAGATCGCGCCTGCGCCCTGGATGGCCCGCCCGACGGCAATGCCCGCCACGCTGTGCGAAAACGCCGCCACCAGGCTGCCCACCGCAAAAATCACCAGCCCCGTCACGATGACGGGCTTGCGTCCGAAGCGATCCGACAGCCAGCCGTACGGGATATAGAGCACCGCCTGCGTGAGGCCGTATACGCCGATGGCGAAGGCGACGAGCTGGGTGTTGTTGCCGTCGGGCAGCGTTTTCGCAAACACCGCGAAGACCGGCATGATCATGAACAGACCCAACATGCGCAGCGCGAAGATGCCGGCCAGCGAGGCGGCCGCGCGCAGCTCAAGGCCGTTCATGCGGCCGGAGGCGGAAGTCATGGATGGGGAAGCGGAGGACATGGTGCGGAAACCGCCGCGAAAACCAGGAAGAAAAAGCGGCGACAAGAACACTTGAACGGTCTCACGGATTGCCCCATCTGGGGGCAGATACCAGCAAAACCGAAGTTCGGTATATTAGCAGGCTTACCCTTTTCCACCCCTCCGCCGATTGCCGCAGGCGGTCTGCACCCCGACGCCGCATTCAGCTGCACTCAGCCGCACATGGACGAAATCAAGATTCGTGGGGCCCGTACCCACAACCTGAAGAACATCAACCTCGATCTGCCGCGCAATCAGCTGATCGTGATCACCGGGCTTTCGGGGTCGGGCAAGTCGTCGCTGGCGTTCGACACGCTGTATGCGGAGGGGCAGCGACGCTATGTGGAATCGCTGTCGGCGTATGCCCGGCAGTTTCTGCAACTGATGGAAAAGCCCGACGTTGACCTGATCGAAGGTCTGTCGCCGGCCATTTCCATCGAGCAGAAGGCCACCAGCCACAACCCGCGCTCCACCGTTGGCACCGTCACCGAGATCCACGACTACCTGCGCCTGCTGTATGCGCGCGCCGGGACGCCCTACTGCCCCGATCACGGCCAGCCGCTGGAAGCGCAAAGCGTGTCGCAAATGGTGGATGCCGTGCTGGCGCTGCCGGCCGACACCAAGCTCATGATCCTGGCGCCCGTGGTAGCCAACCGCAAGGGCGAGCACGTTGACCTGTTTGAGGCGATGCAGGCGCAGGGTTTCGTGCGCTTTCGCATCCGCTCGGGCGGCGGCACGGCGCACGAGGCCGAGGCCAAGGTCTACGAAGTCGACAACTTGCCCAAGCTCAAGAAGAACGACAAGCATTCGATCGAGGTCGTGGTCGACCGCGTGAAGGTCAACCCGGAACTCAAGCAGCGACTGGCCGAATCGTTCGAAACCGCGCTGCGCCTGGCCGATGGCCGCGCCATCGCGCTGGAAATGGATACAGGCAAGGAGCACGGCTTCAGCTCCAAGTTCGCCTGCCCGATCTGCTCGTATTCGCTGCAGGAGCTGGAGCCGCGGCTGTTCTCGTTCAACAACCCGATGGGCGCATGCCCGCACTGCGACGGCCTGGGCCAGATCACGTTCTTCGATCCGAAGCGCGTGGTGGCATTTCCGAATCTGTCGCTGGCGTCGGGCGCCATCAAGGGCTGGGACCGCCGCAATCAGTTCTATTTCCAGATGCTCCAGAGCCTGGCGGCGTTCTACGACGTCGACATCGATGTGGCGTTTGAAGACCTGCCGGCCGAAATCCAGCAAATTGTGCTGCACGGCTCGGGCAAGCAGCAGATTCCGTTCACATACATCAACGAGCGCGGCAAGACCACGGTGCGCGAACACGCGTTCGAGGGGATCATCCCCAACCTGGAGCGGCGCTACAAGGAGACGGACTCCATCGCCGTGCGCGAGGAGCTGGCCAAGTACCAGAACAATCAGCCGTGCCCCGAGTGCCACGGCACCCGCCTGCGCCGCGAGGCCCGCTTCGTCAAGATTGGCGAGGCCGACCAGGCACGCGGCATCTACGAGATCAACGGCTGGCCGCTGCGCGATGCGCTCACGTATTTCCTGACGCTGAACATGCACGGCGCCAAGCGCGAGATTGCCGACAAGATCGTCAAGGAAATCACCGCGCGGCTGAACTTCCTGAACAACGTCGGGCTCGATTACCTGTCGCTGGAGCGCAGCGCCGATACGCTGTCGGGCGGCGAGGCGCAGCGCATCCGGCTGGCGTCGCAGATCGGCTCGGGGCTGACCGGCGTGATGTACGTGCTCGACGAGCCGTCCATCGGCCTGCACCAGCGCGACAACGACCGGCTGATCGGCACGCTCAAGCACCTGCGCGATCTCGGCAACTCGGTGCTGGTGGTGGAGCACGATGAAGACATGATCCGCGCGTCGGATTACGTGGTCGACATCGGCCCCGGCGCCGGCGTGCACGGCGGTCAGATCATCGCCGAGGGCACGCCCAAGCAGGTCGAGCAATCGCCGGGGTCGCTGACGGGCGACTACTTGTCGGGCAAGCGCCGTATCGAGGTGCCCAAGCAGCGCACGGCGCCCGACGAAGAGCGCTGGCTGCGCATCATCAACGCCAGCGGCAATAACCTGAAGAACGTGTCGGCCGATATTCCGGTCGGGCTGCTGACGTGCATCACGGGTGTGTCGGGTTCGGGCAAGTCGACGCTGATCAACGATACGCTGTACCACGCGGTGGCGCGCCATCTGTATGGCTCGACGCCGGAGCCGGCAGCTCACGATCGCATCGACGGGCTGGAGCATTTCGACAAGGTCATCAACGTCGACCAATCGCCGATTGGCCGCACGCCGCGCTCGAACCCAGCCACCTACACGGGCCTGTTCACGCCGATCCGCGAGCTGTTTGCCGGCGTGCCGTCGGCCAAGGAGCGCGGGTATGACCCGGGGCGCTTCTCGTTCAACGTCAAGGGCGGCCGCTGCGAGGCATGCCAGGGCGACGGCGTGCTGAAGGTCGAGATGCACTTCCTGCCCGACGTGTATGTGCCGTGCGACGTGTGCCACGGCAAGCGCTACAACCGCGAAACGCTCGAAGTGCTCTACAAGGGCAAGAACATCACCGAAGTGCTGGAGATGACGGTGGAGCAGGCGCACGAGTTCTTTGCGCCGGTGCCGGTGGTGCGCCGCAAGCTGCAGACGCTGCTGGACGTGGGCCTTGGTTACATCCGCCTGGGGCAATCGGCGACGACGCTGTCGGGCGGCGAGGCGCAGCGCGTGAAGTTGTCGCTCGAGCTATCGAAGCGCGACACGGGCCGCACGCTCTACATCCTGGACGAGCCGACCACGGGTCTGCACTTCCACGATATCGAGCTGCTGCTGAAGGTGATCTACAAGCTGCGCGACCACGGCAATACGATCGTGATCATCGAACACAACCTCGACGTGATCAAAACGGCGGACTGGCTGCTCGATCTGGGCCCCGAAGGCGGCGCGGGCGGTGGGCAGATCATTGCCAAAGGCACGCCGGAGGATGTGGCCAAGAGCAAGGCGAGCTTTACCGGCAAGTACCTGGCGCCGCTGCTCAAGCGGAAGTAAGCGCGGTCATCCGGCAACAAAAAAAGCGCAGCTTCGGCTGCGCTTTTTCTTGGCGCCAATACCACCTTCAGTGGCTGGCTGGCGCTGTCTCGGCTTCCACCTCATCCGCGTCTTTCATGCGGCTACGGTTCAGCGCCCCCGCTTCATCCAGCACCGAATACGCGGCTGCGCAGAACAACGAATTCAATCGCTTGAAATCGCTGATGATGTCCAGGTGCAGCGAGCTGGTCTCGATGCTCTCGGCCGTCTGCGCCGAGATCCGCGTGAGGTGACTGCGCGAGTAGCGTTTCTCCAGATCGCGGAAGTGCGCCTTTTCCAGCATCAGCTTCTGCGCGCTGCGCAGGTCACCGGTGAGGAACACCGACAGCGCCAGCTTCAGGTTCGTAACCAGACGCGCGTGCATATCTTCCAGCTCTTCCATGCCGGCTTCGGAAAAGGCCAGCTTGTGCGCGATCTTCTTTTCGCGCACGTCCTGCAACAGGCGATCGAGAATGTCGCCGGCGTGCTCCAGGTTGATGGTCAGCGAAATGATGTCGGCCCAGCGCTTGCCCTCGCGCGCGTCCAGCGCTTCGTGGCTCAGCTGCGTGAGGTAGAGCTTGATGGCGGTGTAGAGCGCATCGACCTCGTCGTCGATCGCGCGCGTGGTTTGCAGCAGGCGCACGTCGTTGGTCTTGAGCACGCGCAGCGTGTTGTCGAGCATGTGCTCAACGCGATCGCCGATGCGCAGCACCTCCCGCGCCGCGTTGCCCAGCGCCAACGTTGGCGTGGCCAGCGCCGACGGATCGAGATAGCGCGGCGCGACCAGGTCGTCGATATGCGCGCCGCCCGGTAGGATGCGCGCGCACAGTCGCGCCATCGCTTCGGTAAAGCCAATCAGCAGCACCGCCAGCGCCACGTTGAACACCACATGGAACGCCACGACCACGTGTTGCGGCGCCACGCCCGCGTGCGGCGCCCACGCTGCCAGTGTGTCCAGGAAGGGCAGCGCCAGCGCGGCGCCCAGCATGCGCGAGAGCAGGTTGCCGAGCGTTGCACGGCGCGCGGCTTGACTTGATGACGGCGTGGTCGCCAATGCGGCCACGGCGCTACCGATATTTGCGCCCAGCACGATCGCAAACGCCACCTTGACCGACACCGCCGCCGACGCTGCCAGCGTCGCGCAGAACAGCACCACAGCCAGGCTCGAATAGCACAGCAGCGTAAGCACCGCGCCAATCAGCATGTTCAGGCCGGTGTCTGACGAGAAGGAGCTCAGCAGCACGCGCAGCGCATTGGCTTCCACCATGGGGCTCGACGCGACCGAAATCAGCTCCAGCGCCATCATGATCAGCCCCAGACCGATGAGCACCCGCCCAAAGTGCCCCACCGCACTGCCCTTGCGCGACAGATGCAGGATCACGCCAAAGAAGATCAGCAGCGGCGACAGCCACGACAGGTCCAACGCAAACACCTGCGCCATGATCGCGGTGCCGACGTTGGCGCCCAGCAGAATGGCCAGCGCCGACGACACACCCATCAGCCCTTGCGCGACGAATGCCCCGACGATGGTGGCAGTCGCGTTACTGCTCTGCACCAGGCACGTCACGCCAATGCCGGCCAGCAGCGCGGAGAAGCGGTTCGAGACGCTGCGCGACAGCAGGCGACGCAAGTCCGCGCCGTACAGACGCAGCATGCCGACCTTGACGGTCTGCGTGCCCCATACCAACAGGGCCACGCCGGAAAGCAACTTAAGCAGGGTGATCATTGTTGCCGTGCAGTCTTACTTATTTGGTCAGAGCCACGCGCAGGCCCAGCCCGATGAAAATACAGCCGCTCACCCGATCGAGCCACAGCGAGGCACGCGGCGTACGGCGCATCCAGCCGCCCAGCGCGGCCGCGCACCAGCCGTAGATGCTGAACACGACGATGGTCTGCGCCATGAACACGCCGCCCAGCAGCAACATCTGCAGCGCTGCGTGGCCCGCCTGCGCATCCACGAACTGCGGCAGGAACACCACGAAGAACAGCGTCACCTTCGGATTGAGCAGATTGGCGAAGACGCTCTGGCGATACACACGCCACAGGTCGGACGCCGTCTGGGGTCCAGCAGGATTCAGGCCGACGCCGCCCTTGCTGCGCAGTGCCTGGATCCCCAGCCAGATCAGATACGCCGCACCGAGCCAGCGGATCGCCTGGAACGCCACAGGCGACGATTGCAGCACGGCCGCCAGCCCCAGCGCCGCCAGCGTCGTATGGAAGAGGCAGCCTGACGCGAACCCAGCCGCCGCCGCGAGACCCGCCCTGCGCCCCTGGCTGGCACCGCGTGCGATCACCTGCAGGTTGTCCGGGCCCGGCATCACCGTGATCGCGATCGAGGTCAGCAGGAACAGCAATACGTGGGGCATCGACGTCTCCCTGGGTGCGGCGGCAATGGAAAGAGTCATGCTACTGCGCACGGCAGCAGCGCGTCATATTTTTGTCACATGAACGTATGCGGCCCGTGCATCACGCGAAGGTCGCCGACGGCCCGCTCAGTGCCCGTCGAAACGGCAGACCGTGAAGAGCGGCAGACCGCCTTCGATCAGCAGTTGCGAGCCGCCCAGCTCGGGCAGGTCAACAATCGCCGCACCTTCCACCACCGTTGCGCCGAGCCGCTCCAGCAGGCGCTTTCCGGCCATCATGGTGCCGCCGGTGGCGATGAGATCGTCGATCAGCAAGACGCGGTCGCCGGGCTTGCAGGCATCGGCGTGGATTTCCACCGTCGCACTCCCGTATTCGAGCATGTATTCCTCGGCCACCGTGTTGAACGGCAGCTTGCCCTTCTTGCGGATCGGCACAAAGCCCAGGTTCAGCTCGTACGCCACGATCGAGCCGAGGATGAACCCGCGCGCATCGATGCCCGCCACGAGGTTCAGCCCCTGCCCCATGTAGCGATGGACGAAGACGTCCACCAGCACGCGCAGGCTCTTCGGGTCCTGCAGCAGCGGCGTGATATCGCGAAACATCACCCCGGCCTGCGGCCAATCCGGCACCGTGCGGATACGGTCACGCAGGTAGCGAGACACATCGCCCAGCTCGGTCGAAGCGGGAATGGACGACGGCGTCAACAGCGCCGCCTGGTGATGGGGGATTTGGCTCATGGCAAAAGCAGGAAAGCAGGAAACGTGGTCTGCGGTAATGGGCTACCACCCGGGCCGAATGGCGCCGAACCACAATGGGGAAACCGCAACCATACAGGAGACACGGCAATGGCAAAGAAAATTCTGATGCTGGTCGGCGACTACGTGGAGGACTACGAAGTCATGGTGCCCTTCCAGGCGCTGCAGATGGTCGGCCACACGGTGCACGCCGTCTGTCCGGACAAGCGCGCCGGCGATTCCGTCGCCACCGCAGTCCACGATTTCGAAGGCGCGCAGACGTACTCCGAAAAACCCGGTCATCGCTTCGTCCTCAACGCCACCTTTGCCGACGTCGCTCCGGCAACGTACGACGCACTCGTCGTGCCCGGCGGCCGGGCGCCCGAATACCTGCGGCTGAACGCCCGCGTGCTGGAAGTCGTGCGCCACTTCTTCCATGCGGACAAACCCGTCGCCGCGATCTGCCATGGGGCCCAGTTGCTGTCGGCGGCGGGCGTACTGGAAGGCAAAGCGTGTTCCGCATATCCGGCATGTGGCCCGGAAGTCACGGCGGCGGGCGGCACTTTTAAGGACATTCCCGTCGACCAGGCGCACACCGACGGCAAACTGGTGACGGCGCCCGCTTGGCCGGCACATCCGGCATGGTTGGCGCAGTTTCTTGAAGTCCTGGGCACGCGGGTTCTACACTGATCCGGTTGCCCGCACGCCGGGCACTCCAGGAGCCCCGGCCATGTGCGAAATCTTCATCCGCGCCAATCCCCATTCGTACGACAGCCTCGCGCGTTCGCTACGCCTGCACGGCGTGGCGACCAGCGTGCGGCTGGAGTGTCTGTTCTGGGAGGTGCTCGAAGAGATCGGCCAGCGCGACGGCCTGACGGTCAACCAGCTCATCAGCAAGCTCTATGACGAGCTGTTCGAGCGTCGCGGCGAAGTGGCGAATTTCGCGTCGTTCCTGCGCGTCTGCTGCCTGCGGTATCTGATGCTGAAGCAGGATGGGCGCATTCCCGCCGATACCCGTGTGGCGATCAGTTCGCTCGATGCCGCTGCGGTGCTCGATGGCCTGCCGCCCAACTTGGCCGATACCCCGCCGCCGCGTCGCTCGCGGGGGCCGCTGCTCGAAGCGCTCGTCAAGTAAGCCCGCGCGTCAACGCGGCGAGAGCCGCTCCTCCGCCATCTGCAGCCCTTCGGGCGTGCCGCGCAGCACGACGATATCGCCCAGTTCCAGGACGGTGTCCGGATCGGGATCGAGCGCACGAATACCCTGGCGCCGGATCGCGGTGACCGACGTCTTGAAGGTCTCCAGTCCCATCGTGCCGAGTTTGTGGCCAATGGCGGGCGAGCCCTTGGCCAGCGGCACCGAATGCAGGCGCACGGCGTCGCGTTCCAGCATGTCTTCCTCATCATCCTGGCCATGGAAATAGCCGCGCAGCAGGCTGTAACGCGCGTCGCGCATCTCCTGCGCACGGCGCACCACGCGGCGCAAGGGCACGCCCAGCAGCACCAGCGCGTGCGAGGCCAGCATCAGGCTCCCTTCGATGATCTCGGGGACGACCTCCGTGGCGCCGGCCTGCTGCAGGCGATCGAGGTCCGCATCGTCGATGGTGCGCACGATCACGGGCAGCGTCGGCTCCAAGGCCTGCACGTGATGCAGCACCTTCAATGCGGACGCCGTGTCGGCATAGGTAATGGCGACCGCCGCCGCGCGGTGGATACCGGCCGCCACCAGCGACTCGCGCCGCGCCGCATCGCCATAGACGACATGCTCGCCCGCGGCGGCCGCTTCGCGCACGCGGTCGGGGTCGAGATCGAGCGCGACGTAGCCGATGCCTTCCTGCTCGACCATGTGCGCAAGGTTCTGGCCGCTGCGCCCGTAGCCGCAGATGATGACGTGGCGCTCGGTGGCGATGCTCTGCGCGGCGATCTTCGTCATGGCCAGCGATTGCATCAGCCAGTCCGTGCGCGACAGCCGCATGGCGATCACGTCGCTGTACTGGATCAGGAACGGCGCCAGCAGCATCGACAGCAGCATCGCCGCCAGGATCGCCTGGCCGAGCAGCGGGTCGATCAGTTTCATGCCGTCGATCTGGTTGAGCAGCACGAAGCCGAACTCACCTGCTTGCGCCAGCCCCAAGGCCGTCCGGATCGCCGCACCGCCACCGGAACCGAACGCCCGCGCCAGCAGCGCGATCAGCACAAACTTGAACAGCACCGGCGCCAGCACCAGGCCCAGCACCAGCGCCCAATGCTCGAAGACCACGCGCGGGTCCAGCAGCATGCCGACCGTCACGAAGAACAGCCCCAGCAGCACGTCGCGGAACGGCTTGATGTCTTCTTCCACCTGCAGCTTGTACGGCGTTTCCGACACCAGCATGCCGGCCAGGAACGCGCCCAGCGCCATCGACAGGCCCAGCCGCTCTGTCAGCGCCGCCATCCCGAGGGTGACAAGCAGCAGGTTCAGCATGAACAGCTCCTGCGAGCGCCGCGCCGCCACGAGGTGGAACCAGCGCGACAGCAGCTTCTGCCCCAGGAACAGGATCAGCACCAGCGCAACGGTGATCTTCAGCGCCGCAATCGACAGCGTCAGCACCAGGTCGGTCGGGTTCTTGCCCAGCGACGGCACCACGATCAGCAGCAGCACCACCGCCAGATCCTGGAACAACAGCACGCTGATGATGTTGCGGCCGTGTTCGGTCTCGAGTTGCAAGCGTTCGGCCAGCATCTTCGAGACGATGGCCGTGGACGACATCGCCAACGCGCCGCCCAGCGCCAGCCCGGCCTGCCACGACAGCGGATACCAGTGCGAGAGCAGCATCGAAGCCGGAATCGTCAGCAGGATGGTCAGCACCACCTGTGACGCACCCAGCCCCAGCACCAGCCGCCGCATCGAACGGAGCTTGGAGAGGTTGAACTCCAGCCCGATCGAGAACATCAGGAACACCACCCCGAACTCGGCCAGATAGCGCGTCTGGGCGGAATCGGACTCCAGCCCCGTCGCCTTCGGCCCGATCAGCACGCCCACCACCAGGTAGGCCAGCATCGGCGGCAATTGCAGCATGCGGAACAACACCACGCCGATCACGGCAGCGGCCAACAACACGAGGGCGAGTTCCAGCGGCGAATGCATGCGACGCGAAAAACCAATCGAAAGGGGTTGGACAGCGGGGACAGCGCCCGCGCATCAGGACGGTGCGTGCGCAAGCGAGCACGCAGGCGCTGCAAGACCGATGCCAGGGTATTAAACGAAGAACGCGACACGCGAGACGCCGCAGGGCAAAAAAGACGGCGTGGCGACGGGAAGAAAAGTGATTGGAAAGCTGAATGCCGCGGCGCAGCAAAACGGAGCGCCCGCACGCTCCGCGACTCCCCGCAAGCCAAGCCCCAACGCGCCACCGGCGGCCGAGGACACTGTCAATCGTTGTTATACTTCGCCGCCATGATAGCGAATTTCAATCCGGATCGAGCACTTGCGCTGGCGCAGCAAACCTTCGACATCGAAGCGCAAGCCGTCCTCGGTCTCAAATCACAGGTGTCCGCCGACTTTGCACGCGCGGTCGAAATGGTGCTCGGCTGCACCGGGCGCGTCGTCGTGTCCGGCATGGGCAAATCGGGGCATGTCGCGCGCAAGATCGCCGCGACGCTCGCTTCGACCGGCACGCCGGCGTTCTTCGTGCACCCGGCCGAAGCCAGCCATGGCGACCTCGGCATGGTCACGCGCGACGACGTTTTCATCGGCTTTTCCAATTCCGGCGAAGTGTCCGAGCTGAACGCCATCCTGCCGCTGGTCAAGCGGCTCGGCGCCAAGCTGATCGCCGTCACGGGCAACCCGGAGTCCTCGCTTGGCAAGCACGCCGATGTGGTGCTGAACTCCCACGTCGATGTCGAAGCCTGCCCGCTGAACCTTGCTCCCACCGCCAGCACCACCGCGCAGATCGCGCTGGGCGATGCGCTGGCCGTCGCCGTGCTCGACGCGCGCGGCTTCGGTGCCGAAGATTTCGCCCGCTCGCACCCGGGTGGATCGCTTGGCCGCAAGCTGCTGACGCACGTGCGTGACGTCATGCGCGCCGGCGACGCCATCCCCCGCGTGAACGAAGACACGCCGCTGTCGCAAGCGCTGATGGAAATCACCCGCAAGGGGATGGCGATGACCGCCGTGGTCGATACCGAAGGCCATGCCGTGGGCGTGTTCACCGACGGTGACCTGCGCCGCCTGCTCGAAACCCCGCGCGACTGGCGCACCGTGCCCATCCACGAGGTCATGCACCGCAACCCGCGCTCGGTCGGTCCCGACCAGCTCGCCGTTGAAGCCGTCGAAGTCATGGAAACGCACCGTATCAACCAGTTGCTGGTGGTCGACGCCGCCGGCCTCCTGGTGGGCGCGCTGCACATCCACGACCTGACGCGGGCCAAGGTCATCTGACCCGCCCACGCCGCTGATGATCACTCCGGCCCTGTTTCCCGCCGACAGCGTCCACAGCAACATCGACGCACGCTTTCCGCAGGCAATGGAACGCGCCGCACGCGTGCGTCTGATGGTGTTCGACGTCGATGGCGTGCTGACCGACGGCCGCCTGCTCGTCGGTCCCGAGGGAGAAATCAGCAAGGCGTTCGACACACTCGACGGCCACGGCATCAAGCTCCTGGCACAGGCCGGTGTCACGTCGGCCATCATTACCGGGCGGCAATCCGAAATCGTCGCCTGGCGCGCCGGGGAACTCGGCATCGAACATCTGTACCAAGGCGTAGCCGACAAGCGCGAGGCATTTGCCCACCTGCTGGCCGCCACGCAACTTCAGGCCACGGACGCCGGCTACATGGGCGACGACTGGCCCGACCTGCCGGTGATGACGATGGTCGGATTTACCGCATGCCCGGCTCAGGCCCATGCCGAGCTGCGCAGCCGCGCTCACTATGTCGCGCAGGCCACGGGCGGACGCGGCGCCGTGCGCGAAGTGGCCGACCTGATCCTGAAGGCACAAGGCGCCTACGACGCCCTGCTCGCGCAACTGCTGCACGCCCCGCAACCTTCCTGACTCCATGGCCAGCGAACGCTCCCAACGCCTCGTCTCCTCCGTGCTGCAGATCATGCTGCGCGGGCTGCCGATCCTGCTGATGGCGATCGTCTGCGGCGTCACGTTCCTGCTCGTGCAGGTCAACACCCCGCAAACCGACGAAGCCGCCACGCAGCCCAAACGCCACATCGCCGACTACACAATGGACGGCATCTCGGCCACTGCGCTGGACGAGACCGGCTCGACCAAATACCGCTTCACCGGCGTCCACATGAACCACTATGAGGACGACCTAACCTACGACGTCACGTATCCGGCGCTGCGCGTCTATGCGCCCGACCGGCCGCAGGTCACCGCCCGGGCGGATCTCGGCAAGATGAACGGCGACGGCACGATCATCGATCTGTACAACAACGCCAAGGTCATCCGCGCGCAAGGGCCCGACGCCCGCCAGGACCCGCTCATGACGGCCGACTCGACTTACTTCCAGGTGCTGCTCAACGACGACATCGTGCGCACCGACAAGCCGGTCGAGCTGCACCGCGGGCCGTCGATCATGAACGCCAACGGCCTCACCTTCAACAACGTGACGCGCCAAGTACAATTGCTGGGCAACGTGCGCGGCCGAATCGAAGGGCTGGGGGCGCCGAAGCAGTAAACTCTGCCCCCGACACCTGACAACGCCCACCGACCGCGCCCTTCTCCGACGTGATCTCCATGACTGATTCTCTCCGTGCCGCCGGCCTCGCCATCGCCGCTGCGCTGCTGCTCCCGGCTCTGCCCGCGCACGCCGAGCGCGCCGATCGCGACAAGCCGCTCGTGCTCGAAGCCGACAACGCCAGCTACGACGATCTGAAGCAGGTCTATCACTTGACCGGCAACGTGGTGCTGACCAAGGGCACCATGGTGCTGCGCTCCGACCAGGCCGATCTGCGGACCGACCCCGAGGGCTACAACTACGCCGTCGCCACGTCCAAGCCCGGCAATCTCGCCTTCATTCGCCAGAAGCGCGACAACGTCGACGAGTACATCCAGGGCTGGGGCGAGCGCATCGAATACGACGGCAAGCAGGAAATTTCCAAGCTGATCACCCGCGCCCGCATGGAGCGCCTGCAAGGCGCGACGCAACTCGACGAGATCCGCGGCGCGGTCATCACATACGACGGCCAGAAGGAGTTCTACACGGCCTCGGGCGGCGCTGAAAACGCCACCGCCGCCAACCCGTCCGGCCGCGTGCGCGCCGTTCTCGCGCCGCGCACGAGCACGCCTGCCGCACCGGCATCAAATCCGGCCGCCAAGCCCTGATCCGTATCGCCTGTCTTTTCTGCTTCGCTTATGTCCGCCACCACTCTCGCCCCAAAAACTGCAGCGCCGCAGGCCGCGACTTCCAGCACGCTGGTCGTCCGCCATCTGAAGAAGCGCTACGGCACGCGCACGGTGGTCAAGGATGTGTCGCTTGACGTGAAAAGCGGCGAAGTGGTCGGCCTGCTCGGCCCCAACGGCGCCGGTAAGACGACCTCGTTCTACATGATCGTCGGCCTGGTGGCGCTGGACGCTGGCGACATCGTGCTCGACGGCGAGCACATCAGCCGCCTGCCGATCCATCAGCGGGCGCGCATGGGCCTGTCGTATTTGCCGCAGGAAGCGTCGGTGTTTCGCAAGCTGAACGTGCAGGAAAACATCCGCGCGGTGCTCGAGCTGCAGGAGCAGAACGGCAAGAAGCTGTCGCAAGACGAAGTCAATCGCCGCCTCGACGGCTTGCTGGACGACCTGCAGATCGCTCACCTGCGCGACAATCCTGCGCTGTCGCTCTCGGGCGGTGAACGTCGCCGCGTGGAAATTGCGCGCGCGCTGGCCTCGTCGCCGCGCTTCATCCTCCTCGATGAACCGTTTGCCGGCGTCGACCCGATCGCCGTCGGTGAAATCCAACGCATCGTCAGCTTCCTGAAAGACCGCAACATCGGCGTGCTGATCACCGATCACAACGTGCGCGAAACGCTGGGCATCTGCGATCACGCCTACATCATCAGCGAAGGCACCGTGCTCGCCGCGGGCATGCCGGAACAGATCATCGAAAACGAGGATGTACGGAAGGTCTATCTGGGCGATAACTTCCGGATGTAAGCCACCCTGCACGCCTACGCCTTAAGGACGTGGCAAAGCCGCACCTTAAAGCAAAATCCGTTCCATCGACCGAGTGTTGGGCATAGAATAGCCCGCATGAAACAGTCGCTCCAGCTCCGTCTCTCTCAGCATCTCGCGCTCACGCCGCAGTTGCAGCAATCGATCCGACTGCTGCAGTTGTCGACCATCGAACTGCAGCAGGAAGTTGAGCAGGCCCTGACCGAAAACCCCCTGCTGGAGCGGGAAAACGAGTGGCTCGACACCTCCGCACGCATTGGCGCGGACGGCTCGGTAAACGCGTTGCAAAGCAACAGCGCCACGCCCTTGCCGACCGAGTCGCCTCCGCCCGCGCCCAACGGTGGCGATAGCAGCGACGCTCCAGACAGCTACGAGAACGGCCACGACAGCGGCGCCGATTTCGACAGCGATTACGGCTCCGACCGCTCCGACTGGAGCCTCGACGACTTCGCCCGCAAGCCGCAATCCGATGAAGACGACCGCGCGCCGCTACAGTTGCGCGAAGCCGAGCAAAGCATGCGCGAATTCCTCATGGAACAACTCGCGCCGCTCAAGCTGTCGATGCGCGACAAGGGCCTCGTCATCTTCCTGATCGAGTCGCTCGACGACGAAGGCTATCTGTCAGGCACGCTCGATGAAATCCTTGCAGATCTGCCGGCCGAACTCGAAGTCGAACTCGACGAACTGCAAGCCGCGTTGCGCATGCTGCAGAGCTTTGATCCGCCCGGCATCGGCGCGCGCTCAGCCTCCGAGTGTTTGTCGCTGCAATTGCACCGGCTCGATTCGCCCGCGAAAGCGCTGGCGCTCATCATCGTCAACCAGCATCTTGAACTGCTCGCCGCACGCGACTACACGCGCCTGAAGAAGGCGCTCTCCGTCGACGAACCGGCACTCAAAGCAGCGCATGAGCTGATTCGTTCACTGGCGCCGTTTCCGGGTCACGCGTTCGGTCGCGCCGAAGCGGACTTCGTGGTGCCCGACGTGATCGTGCGCAAGACCAGCGCAGGCTGGATGGCGCAACTGAACCCCGACGTCATGCCGCGCCTGCGCATCAACGACATGTACGCGCAAATCCTTCGCAGCAGCCGTGGTGAATCGGGCGCCGCCAATCTGCAGCAGAAGCTGCAGGAAGCACGTTGGCTGATCAAGAACATTCAGCAGCGCTTCGATACGATCCTGCGTGTCTCGCAAGCGATTGTCGAGCGTCAAAAGAGCTTCTTCACGCACGGCGAAATCGCCATGCGCCCCTTGGTTTTGCGGGAAATAGCCGATACACTGGGTCTACACGAGTCCACGATCTCCCGTGTGACAACCAACAAATACATGGCGACCCCGATGGGGACGTTCGAGTTGAAGTACTTCTTCGGCAGCCATGTATCGACGGAAACCGGCGGGGCCGCGTCGTCCACCGCGATACGCGCGCTCATCAAGCAACTTGTAGGAGCCGAAGACCCGAAGAATCCTCTGTCCGATAGCAGAATTGCCGAACTGTTAGGGGAACAAGGATTCGTGGTGGCCCGTCGGACGGTGGCCAAATACCGCGAAGCCCTCAAGATCCCTGCAGTGAATTTGCGCAAGTCTTTATAGCCGCATCGCGGGCAGTTCCGGTGCGGCTCATCTTGAGAAGGAGAACCGCTATGAACTTCAAACTCAGTGGACACCACCTGGACATCACGCCTGCTTTGCGTGAGTACGTGGAAACGAAACTGGAGCGTGTGATCAGGCACTTCGATCAGGTGATTGGCGTCAGCGTGTTGCTATCGGTCGATAACCACAAGGAGAAGGATCGGCGTCAGTACGCGGAAATCAACCTGCACCTCAAAGGTAAGGACGTCTTCGTCGAATCACACCATGAAGATCTGTATGCGGCCATCGACCTCCTCGTCGATAAACTGGACAGGCAAGTGATCAAGTACAAGGACCGCGTGCAAGGACACGATCGCGACAGCATGAAGCACCAAGCCTTCCAGGCCGTGCAGATGCAGCAATAGCAGGACGGCACCGCAGAAACCGCGCCCCGAGTTGGCGCGGTTTTTTTATGCCGTGGTGCATTCGTGACGAATCCGATTGCAACGGATTTAAGTCGGGCTAAAATCTGACGAAAGTATGAATGCTGGCGTGGCGCGGCTTTTGGCGCGATGCTGGCAAAAACAGGGTCGATGCCGTGCGCACATTGCCGGCACCGGCTGATTGCAGCCCTGGGGGATTCGCTTCTCTGCCCTGCGTGGTGCACCGCTGGTGCGCCGCACAAAGCCGCGCGGCACGTGGTCTATAATGACCCCATTGTCCGCGCGCCATCTTGGTGCAGAAGGACGCCGCTCATTTCACGCATTGCACATGAATCGCTTGGCCAAACTGCTGCCGCCCGGGAACATTGCCCTCGACGTCAGCGTAACCAGCAAGAAGCGGGTATTTGAACAGGCCGGCCTGCTGTTCGAGAACAACCACGGTGTGGCGCGCGCAGTCGTCACCGACAACCTGTTTGCGCGCGAATCGCTCGGCTCCACGGGGCTGGGCGCCGGCGTGGCCATCCCACACGGCCGCATCAAGGGGCTCAAGCAACCGCTGGCCGCTTTCATGCGCCTGTCCGAACCGGTGCCTTTCGAGTCGCCGGACGGCAAGCCTGTCTCGCTGCTGATCTTCTTGCTTGTGCCTGAACAGGCGACCCAGCAACACCTGGAAATCCTCTCCGAAATCGCCCAGCTGCTGTCCGACCGTGACATGCGCGAAGGCCTCGCCACCCTGCCGTCGCCCGAGGCGATTCACCAGCTACTGACCGACTGGCGGCCCTGATCGCAGCGCAATCGGTGGCCAGCGCAACCGATTGCGAACGCGCTATGCCCCGTCGGCATCACCGTGCCCCGCTATGGAACTGACCGGCGTCATTGCCCAATCGATCTTTGACGACAACGCAGCTGATCTGAAGCTATCGTGGGTCGCTGGCCTGGAGGGCGCGGACCGCGCGTTCGACGTGGACTTCGCGAAGGAAGCGACCTCCGCAGCGGACTTAGTCGGGCACTTGAACCTCATCCACCCGAATCGCATCCAGGTGCTCGGCAAGCCCGAGATCACCTACTACCAGCGCCTGTCGGAAGAAAACCGCAAGCGGCAGATGGGCGAGCTGATCTTGCTGGAGCCGCCCTTCCTGGTGGTGGCCGATGGTGTGGATCCGCCGCCCGACCTGGAACTGCGCTGCACGCGTTCGTCTACGCCGCTGTTCACGTCGCCGATTTCCTCGGCGGCCGTCATCGACCACCTGCGCTTGTATCTGTCGCGCATCTCCGCACCGCGCGTGACGATGCACGGGGTGTTTCTCGACATCCTCGGCATGGGCGTGCTGATCATGGGCGATTCGGGCCTGGGCAAAAGCGAGTTGGGCCTGGAACTGATCTCGCGCGGCCACGGCCTGGTTGCCGACGACGCAGTCGACTTCGTGCGCCTCGGGCCGGACTTCATTGAAGGCCGGTGCCCGCCGCTGCTGCAGAATCTGCTGGAAGTGCGCGGCCTGGGCCTGCTCGACATCAAGACGATCTTCGGTGAAACGGCGGTGCGCCGGAAGATGAAGATCAAGCTGATCGTCCAGCTCGTGCGCCGCAACGATGGCGAGTTCGAACGCCTGCCGCTCGATTCGCAGTACCTCGATGTGCTCGGCTTGCCGATCCACATGGTGAAGATCCAGGTGGCCGCCGGCCGCAACTTGGCCGTGCTGGTCGAAGCCGCCGTGCGCAATACCATCCTGCGTCTGCGCGGCATTGATACGCTGCGCGACTTCATGGACCGCCAGCGCGCCGCCATGCAGGCGGAAGCCGCTTCCCACTCGCCCCAGGGTCGCCTGCTTTAACAAAGCCGCCACAAAGTTTCGTATTCAGGCCGGTTTACCCTAGGTTTCGCTGCGAAACGTCAACCCGACGTGCGGCCGCCCCGTTGTGGGAGGGAATGCGCCGAGCACACAACGCGGCGGCGTTCATCGCGAGCGCGGCGGCTTATTTTTCGCCCGCTCTTCTGACGGTACCCAAGGAGAATACGACGATGAAACAACTGATTGCCGCTTGCGCCCTGGCGCTCCCGTTCCTGGCAGGCCAGGCTTTCGCCCAAGGCAGCGCACCCGCAGCCGCGCCCGCCGCACCTGCCGCCGCCCCGGCAGCCAAGAATTCGCAGCAAGACAAGATGAAGCAATGCAACATGGACGCCGCCGGCAAGAAAGGCGACGAGCGCAAGGCTTTCATGAAGGGCTGCCTGTCGGACAAACCGGCTGCTGCCGCCAAGCCGATGACGCAGCAGGAAAAGATGGCTGCCTGCTCCAAGGCCAACAAGGGCAAGAAGGGCGACGAGTACAAGAACGCCCAGAAAGCGTGCCTCTCGAAGGGCTGAGCAGTCCCTTGACCTCGCTCGGAAAAAGGCGGCCACATCGGTCGCCTTTTTTGTTGGTCGCTGCTTTGCAACACAGGGATGCTATCCTCGCGGCATGCGGATCATTCTCATCACCGGTATGTCGGGTTCAGGGAAATCGGTCGCCCTGAACGTGCTCGAAGACGCAGGTTATTACTGCGTCGACAACCTGCCCGCGCAGTTCATCCCGGAACTGGCGCGCTATCTGGCGGACCAGGGTTATACGCATCTGGGCGTGGCCACTGACATCCGCAGCCGTGAATCGCTGCGCAAGGTGCCCGAGACGGTCACCTTGCTGCGCAAGGAACACGACGTGCGCATGCTGTTCCTGACGGCAAGCACGAACGCGCTGGTGCAGCGCTATTCCGAGACGCGCCGCCGGCATCCGCTGTCCATCCGTAACGGCCGCCCCGATACCGCCGCCAACGTGCAGGCGGCCGCCAAGGGCCTCGACACCTCGCTCATCGAAGCGATCGAGATGGAACGCGAGCTGCTCAGCCCGCTCGCTGATCCAGCGCATCGCATCGACACCAGCACGCTGCGCACGAACGCCCTGCGCGCGTACATCAAAGAATTCATCAGCGATGAGC
This sequence comes from Ralstonia sp. TCR112, assembly GCF_007997035.1. GTDB lineage: Bacteria > Pseudomonadota > Gammaproteobacteria > Burkholderiales > Burkholderiaceae > Ralstonia > Ralstonia edaphi. Next base: position 41,803 of record NZ_VOSS01000077.1, read on the forward strand.
CGCACGACATCACGTTGATGTTTGAATCGTTCGGCTTCAAGCATGGCGTCCCCACCGACGCCGATCTCGTCTTCGACGTGCGTTCGTTGCCTAACCCGTACTACGACACGCAACTGCGCCCACTCACGGGGCGCGACCAGCCCGTCATCGATTTCCTGCAAAGCCAGCCGATGGTGCTTGCAATGGCAGAGGATATTCGCGCCTATGTGGAAAAGTGGCTGCCGAGTTTCATTGCCGACAACCGCAGCTACCTGACCGTCGCGATCGGCTGCACGGGCGGCCAGCATCGCTCCGTGTACATCGCGGAACGGCTCGCCACGTACTTCCGCGCGCATGGTAATGTGTTGGTCCGCCACCGCGAATTGGCCGTAGAGGGCTGAGCCGCGCCGAGTATCTTCCGCGCGCGAACCTGTCTCATTTGGATGCGGCCTCTTGCGCGGCGCCACGCGAAGGTCTTGCCGCCTGCCGAAAGTCCGTCCATGCAAGAAGACATCGCTCTCTCGCCGTTCTCGCCGCTGCCGCCGCTGCCTACCGAGCTGCCGCTGTTTCCGTTGCACACGGTGCTGTTTCCGGGCGGCCTTCTCCCGCTGCGCATTTTCGAAGCGCGCTACATGGACATGGTGCGCACGTGCCTGCGCGACAAGACGCCGTTCGGCGTCTGCCTGATCGAGCGCGGCAACGAAGTGGCGACCACAGACGGCACCACCGTGCCGGTCGACGTGGGCTGCATTGCCCACATCACCGAATGCGATATGGAGCAGCTGGGCCTGCTGATGATCAAGGTGCGTGGCACGCAGCGCTTCAAGGTGCTGTCGTTCGAGACGACGCCCAACGGGCTCATGCGCGGCACGGTCGAGCCCATTGGCGCCGACGTGGAAGACTGCAAAGGCGAACTCTTCGACGATTGCGTGGGCGCCCTGCGCCGCATCATCACCACGCTTGGCTCACGCGAAGACGGCAACGTTCCGATGGTGGAGCCGTACGAATGGAACAGCCCGAGCTGGGTCGCGAATCGGCTGTGCGAGCTGCTGCCGGTGCCGCTCAAGGCCAAGCAGAAGTTGATGGAGCTGATGGACGCCGGCATGCGCATCGAGATCGTCCATCGCTACATGAAGCAGCACCACATTCTGTGATGCCAACTCGGCCAAGCCTGCCCGCGTTGCTTAGATCAGGCTTGGCTGTACCAGCGTCTCCAGCGCCAATTTCACCGGCGCAGGCAACCCCACTGAATTGAGTTGTGCAAGCGGTACCCAACGCCAGTCGTCGTCGAGCGCCGCGGGTGTGGCGATCTCCGCGCGCAGCAGATGCATGTGCAGGCGGAAGTGCGTGAAGGTGTGCGTGAGCGCGCCGGCCATCTCCACGGTGGAGACGTCGCCATAGGCCTGCGCGGCACGACGCACGGTGCCGACATCCAACGGATGCGTGTCGAGCGCGTCGTCCATCTCGCCCACCAGCGGCAACGACCACAAGCCACCCCAGATACCGCGCTGCGGGCGACGCTGCAGCAACACCGCGTCGGCGTGCAGCGCGATGACAAGGGTGGCGGCGCGCTCGGGGATCGCCTTGCGCGGGCGCGGCACGGGCAGCTCCATCACGCGACCGGTACTGCGCGCTTCGCATAGCGATTCGAGCGGACAGGGCCGCTCACCGCTCAGGCATGCAGGCTTGCCGCGCGTGCACACCGTGGCCCCAAGATCCATCAAACCCTGCGTGTACGGTTGAATGCCTTCGGCCGGAGGCAGCACGGCTTCGGCGATGCGCCACATGGTGTCTTCGATGCGCTTGTCGCCGGGAAAGCCATCGATGCCGAACACGCGCGCGAAGACGCGCTTGACGTTGCCATCGAGAATGGCCGCGCGCACGCCATACGAAAACGCCGCGATGGCAGCCGCGGTCGAGCGGCCGATGCCGGGCAGCGTCGCCAATACTTCGGGATCACGCGGGAAGATGCCGCCGTGCTCCGCCACCACGATCTGCGCGCAGCGATGCAGGTTGCGCGCGCGCGTGTAATAGCCGAGGCCCGCCCACGCAGCCATCACGTCGTCTGCAGGGGCAGCGGCCAGCGCCTGCACGGTCGGGAAGCGCTCGATGAAGCGTGCGTAGTAGCCCAGCACCGCGCTCACTTGCGTCTGCTGCAGCATGATCTCGGAGAGCCACGTGCGATACGCGTCGCCGGTGTTCTGCCACGGCAGATGGTGACGGCCGTGACGCTGCTGCCAGGCGATGACGCGCACGGCGAAATCGTCAGGAAGCGGCGGCAATACGGGAACGGGCTGAGCAACGCGGCGCGTGCGGCGGGGGCTGGCGGTCATGCGTGTGATGGAAAAGCGGCGGACGGAACGTGCGCGCTGGCGGCGATCCTACCAGAACGAAAAAAGCGCCCGCAGGCGCTTCTCCGTGAACGACATTGCGCGTCAGGCCGCGAACGACTCGCGCTCGAGGATCGTTCCGGCCGCGAGAATGCGGTCGGTGTACTTCGCGATGGTGCCGCTGCGCTCATCCAGCGTGTTGAGCAGCGCTTCCAGTTCGGTGATGCGCGCTTCCAGCGTATCGGTGGCCTCGTGGATGCGCTCGATCGAATCGACACGCTTGCGCAGTTGCTTCTGGTGATCGCGCACCTGCGCTTCGAGCGGCGTCATGACCGACTTCAGCCAGATCTCGATGTCGCGGTTCATGTCCTGGAAGGTGTCCAGCACGCGGCTGGCCACCGTCGAGAAGGCACCGTGTACGAGTTGCGGCTTCGGACGCGTCAGGAAGCTGAACGCGCCAAAGTGGTTGTGCGCGAGCATCAGCGTCTCTTTCAGATCGGCGTCGTAGCGCGTGCCCAAAAAGCGCAGCGGCGGCGACAGCGTGAAGCCGTGCTCGGCGTTGAACTTCTTGTACATGCCGTCAACCATCTGGTGCAGTTGGTCGATGCGATTGGCTGCGTCGCGCACCAGGCCGGTCAGGTGGGCGAACAGCTTGTCCATGTCGTCGCGCAGGCCGCGCGAGAACACGCGCTCCTTCATCTTCTCGCGCGCCTCGCGCATCGTCGAGCGGATCTGCTTGAGCTGCACGCTCTTGATGATCTCCGCGCTGTGGCGACCGAACACCGTGCGCAGCGCCTGGAATTTGGCAATGCTCTGCTCAAACTCTTCCTTCTCGCCCTGCACGCGCATCAGCATGTGCTTGACCATCGTGTGGTTCTTGCCGCGCAGTCCGCGCAGTTCGAACAGCTGCTCGACGATGTCGCGGCGGCGCATCTGCAGCAGTTGCTGCGCACCGGCGGCCATGTCCTTCACCGCCAGCTGAACCTGCTCGGTAACGATCTCGCGACGCTGCGGAATCAGCTGATCCGACAGCACCGACTCCAGCTCCGGCAGCCGGCTCTTGGCCAGCAGTTCGTGATCGTGGCTGACCTTCGCCAGCAAGCCCTTCTGCGCCGACACCGGATACACGCGCTCGACATCGATATCGAGCACCTGCGCCGTCGTCATGATCTGGCGGCTGACTTCGCTCTCGACTTCTTCTTCAGACTTGAGCGGATCCCACAGGCCATCGACCTTGTTGAGCACCGCGATGCAGCCCTTGCGCTGGCCGCCGCCCACATGCGAGCGCCACAGTTCCAGGTCGCTCTTGGTCACGCCGGCGTCCGCTGCCAGCACGAACACCACGACGTGCGCATCCGGAATCAGGCGCAGCGTCAGCTCAGGCTCGGTTCCGATGGCGTTCAGGCCCGGCGTATCCAGGATCACCAGCCCCTGCTTGAGCATGGGGTGCGGGAAATTGATGATCGCGTGCCGCCACTTCGACACCTCGACCGTGCCGGCGGCATCCACCGAAAACGCGGCGTCGGGATCGGCGTCGTTATAGAGGCCAAGCTGCTCGGCTTCTTCCTTGGGCACGCGCACGGTTTCCACCACGTGACGGAACGCTTCGAGCATGCCCTCCGGCGACGACGGATCGAGCGGCACCGACAGCCAGTGGCTGCCGGCATCGCGAAAATCGGCGGTCGACGCATCGTGCAGGCGCGTCTCGATCGGCAGCAGGCGAATCGACGGCGGATAACTTTCGTCGTACATCAGCTCAGTCGGACACATCGTGGTCCGGCCCGCCGACGACGGCAGGATGCGGCGGCCAAAGTCCGCAAAGAAGATGGCGTTGATCAGCTCGCTCTTGCCGCGCGAAAACTCGGCAATGAAGGCGACCTTGAGCTTGTCGCTGCGCAGCACGCCGCGGATGCGCTGCGCGCGCATGTCAGCCTGCGCGTCGTACAGCTCCTGCGCTTGCAGCCAGTCTTGAAATTCCCCCACCGACTGCAGTACGGAAGCGCGCCAAGCGCTGTACTGCTCGAACTGTGTGCTCAGTGTGTTGTTCATCGTTCTGTCTTATTGTGTGCGCGACCCGACCGCAACAAATGCGCGCGCCCCTCGACATCGCTGTTACCGCCCATTTACGGCACAGAAATGCACAAATTTAGGTGGAACGATACAGCGAACCGCCAGCTTCCGGGCGAACTTTCCGCAAGGTTCCCCAGCCCGGGCAGACAAGTGTTGCGGGATGCCATCGGCGGCCGGACACCCCACTTCAAAAACCTTGCGAAATGACGGCCTGATCGCTCCAGCGTCGTGCCTCCAGGCGGCTTCCGATGCCCTTGGCAGGCCGATCAGCGCTGGCAGGTCGGGCAATAGAACGTGGAGCGCTGGCCCTGCACGATCTGGCGGATCGGCGTGCCGCACACACGGCACGGCAGACCGGCGCGGTCGTACACGAAGGCTTCCAGCTGAAAGTAGCCGCTTTGTCCGTCCGAGCCGACAAAGTCGCGCAGCGTGCTGCCGCCCCGCGCGATGGCATCTGCCAGCGTGGCGCGAACAGCCTCGGCCAGTGCTGCATAGCGCGGGCGGCTGATGCGGCCCGCTGCGGTGGTCGGCCGGATTCCGGCGCGAAACAGGCTTTCCGAACAATAGATATTGCCCACGCCGACCACGATGTCGCCGGCCAGGAGCGCCGATTTGATGGCCACCCGGCGCCCGCGTGTGCGGGCAAACATCCAATCACCGTCGAATCGCGCGTCGAACGGCTCAATGCCGAGATTGCGGAGCAGCGGATGTTCGGCCAGGCCAGCTTCGTCCCCAGCGTGCCACAGCACGGCACCGAAGCGGCGCGGATCCCGATAGCGCAGTGTGATGGGTACGCCGGTTGCGTCGGCGAGTTCGATATCGACGTGATCGTGGGGGCCGGGCGCCACGGGCGCCTCCAGCACGCGCAAGGTACCGGTCATGCCTAGATGGATCAGCAGCCAGCCGCCTGCGGCATCGGCGTCGCTGGCGGATTGGCCGACCTCGGGCATGCATTCGATGAGCAGGTATTTGCCCCGGCGCAGCAGGCGGGTGACCGTCAGCCCGGCAAGCAACGCCGGCAGCGCCGGGTCGATCGGCCAGCGCAGGCCGTGATGGCGCACCACGACGCGCTCGATACGTCGCCCCGTAACATGCGGTAGCAAACCCAGGCGAGTGACCTCGACCTCCGGCAACTCAGGCATCGAACCTCCATCCCATGTGCTGCTCCAACCTTTTTTACGATGCGGGCGATTGTAGCGGTCAGGCTACAATGCCCCGAACCCCTATCCGGAGCTTCGAGACCATGCCTCACGCCCTCTCCCGTTCGCCCGCGACGCAACGCCCGCGGCGATTCCCGCGCAGCAGAACGGCCCTGCTGGCCGCGCTGGTGGCGGGAGGGCTGACGAGCCTGCCGGCATGGTCGTCGCAGTCGACGGCCGCCGCCCCGCTGATCGCCCAAGCCGCACAGGAAAGTGGCACGGGCGGTCGGGCGGCCGTCCAGATTGAACGCTCGCGCCCGCGCACCGGCCTGCTGAGCTCGGAGCGCACCGATCTGCCGCGCGTCGCGCTCACTGAAGACATCATGTACCGCGTGCTGGCATCGGAAGTGTCATTGCAGCGCGGGCTGGTCGAACCGGCGTACCGCACTTACCTCGCGCTGGCGCAGGACACGCGCGACCCCCGCTTTGCCCAGCGCGCCACCGAAATCGCGTTTCTGACGCGCTCCCCCGCGCAAGCGCTGACTGCCTCGCGCCTATGGGTGGAGTTGTCGCCGACGTCCATGCCGGCGCGCCAGGTGCAGCAACTCCTGCTGGTGGCAACGGGACAGTGGTCGGAAGTCGAGCCGATGCTGCAGGCGCAGTTGAACAAGGTCTCGCCCGGCCAGCGTGCCGATGCCCTGCTGCAATTGCAGCAGCAGATGTCCAAGAGCAGCGATCCGGCGGGTGCCGTAGGCGCGCTGCAGCGCATCGCCTCACACGACATGCAGCGCCCGGAAACGCATCTGGCCCTGGCACGCGCGAAGGTTGCCGCCAAGGATGTCCCTGGCGCTCTGACGGAACTGGACACGGCGCTCAAGCAACGTCCCGGCTATGAAGACGCTGCCATCCTGGCCGCCGAACTGCGCGCCGACGGCGACCCCGATGCCGCCATCGCCGGCCTGCGCAGCTTCCTGAAAGCCGCACCGGCGTCCATCGACGGTCATCTCGCGCTCGCGCGCATGTACCTCGTGCGCAACCAGCAGGACAAGGCGCGGGCCGAATTCGAAACACTCAAGAAGATCGCCCCCAACGATGCGCGTATCACGCTCGCCCTGGGGCTGCTGAACCTGCAGCAACGCCAGTACGACGACGCAGAGCGGTATTTGAAGGAATACGTGGCCGCCACCGCCAAGTCGCCCACGCTGAGCCCCGAACCCGGCTACCAGGGCCTCGCGCAGTTGGCCGAGGAAAAGCGGGACTACGCCGGCGCGCTCGGCTGGGTCGACAAGATCACCGGCTCCGCCAACGGCGACGCCGACGGTCAGACCGCACTGGCTGCGGGCATCAAGCGTGGCCAATTGCTCGGCAAGCTGCGGCGCATCGACGAGGCACAACAGACCTTCGACGAACTCGTCGCCGATTCCGAAGACGTGCCCGATGGCCCGCGCCGCCAGGCGCTGATGGACGGCATCCGCCAGGCCGAAATCGGCATGCTGATGGACGCCAAGGCCTACGGTCGCGCCCGCGCCCGCGTCAACGAGCTGCTCAAGAGCGACCCGGACAACGTCGAATACACGTACCAACTGGCGATGCTCGAAGAGCACGACGGCCACTACGACAACATGGAAACGCTGCTGCGCAAGGTGATCGACCTGCGCCCGGGCCAGGCCATCGGCTACAACGCGCTCGGCTACTCGCTGGCCGACCGCAACGTGCGCCTGCAGGAAGCGCAGGAGCTGCTGGAGAAAGCCGTGTCGCTGGCACCGGATGATCCCTATATCGCGGACAGCCTCGGGTGGGTCAAATACCGTCGCGGCGATCTGCCTGCCGCCACCGACATCCTGCGCAAGGCGTGGACTGCCGCCCCGCAAGCCGAAATCGGCGCGCACCTGGGCGAAGTCCTGTGGCAATCCGGCAAGCAGGACGACGCGCGCCAGATCTGGACCGAAGCGTCCAAGCTCGACGTGAACGACACCACCTTGCGTGACACGCTGCGCCGCTTCGGCCAACCGGTGCCCAATGTTCCCGTGAGTGCGAATTAATGGCGATGCGGTTCACGCGCGCGCTTGGCGCGCTGATGCTCGGGGCCGGCTGCGTGCTGTTCAGCGGCTGCACAACCTTGCGGCCAGCCAACGATCTCTTCGCCGGCACGCAAGACGGCGATGCCACCATCACACGCTATCAGGGTCGCTTCTCGGCCCGATACACGCAGAACAACGCCGAGCAAAGCGCCGTCGGCAGCTTCCGCTGGCGCGAGCGCGGGCCCGACGTGCAGCTTGAACTGATGTCGCCGCTGGGCCAGACACTGGCCATCGTCAGCCAAAGCAACCAGGGCGCGACGCTGGAACTGCCGAACCAGCCGCCGCGCCGCGCCCCCGAAGTCGACACGCTGATGCAGGATGCGCTCGGCTTTTCGCTGCCGGTTTCAGGCCTGCGGGACTGGCTGCGCGCGCGCCCCGCTCCGGGCACACCTGCGCGCGTGGCACGCGACGCGCAATCTCGCCCCGAAACCATCGAGCAGAATGGCTGGACCGTCCGCTACGTCGCGTGGGCCGACAACGGCAACAACGCCGATGGCGCCAAGGCGACCATCCGCCGGCTCGATCTCGATCGTCAGCACGGCGCCAACGGCCCGCTCTCGGTGCGACTCGTGCTCGACCAGTAACGCCTCTTCGCCATGTCCTCCGCCCCCGTCGAGCTGCGTGACTGCCCCGCGCCCGCCAAGCTCAACCTCTTCCTGCACGTGGTCGGCCGCCGGCCTGACGGCTACCACCTGCTGCAAACCGTCTTCCAGTTGATCGACTGGAGCGACACGCTGCATTTCGCGCGCCGCACCGACGGCCGTCTCGTGCGCACCACCGATATCCCAGGCGTGCCTGCCGATGACGACCTCATCATCCGCGCCGCGCGCCTGCTGCAAGCAGAAACCGGCTGCACCTACGGCGCCGACATCGCCATCGAGAAACGCCTGCCGATGGGCGGTGGCATTGGCGGCGGCTCTTCTGATGCCGCCACCACGCTGCTTGCGCTCAATCGACTCTGGGGCCTCGACCTGCCACGCACGCAACTGATGGTGATCGGCCTGAAGCTCGGCGCCGATGTGCCGTTCTTCGTGTTCGGCCAGAACGCGTTCGCCGAGGGAATCGGCGAACAACTGACGCCCGTCACGCTGCCGCCAGCGGCCTTCGTGGTGATTCACCCACGCGTGCATGTGCCCACCCCTGCAATTTTTTCCGATGAAGGGTTGACACGCGATACGCCACTCACCATAATTACGGACTTTCCTGACCAACAAATTGTTTTCGCTTACGGTCGCAACGATCTGCAAGCGGTGGCGGAAAGGAAATACGGCGAAATCGCCCGAGCACTTGTCTGGCTGCGTCAGTTCAGCCCTCTGGCAAGAATGACCGGATCCGGCGCCTGCGTATTTGCTCCGTTCGACAACGTTGAGCATGCGCAAGCGGTAGCGGATCAGGTGCCTTCCGAATGGGAAGGTCGGTGTGCGGCAGGTCTGACGCATCACCCGCTCGCAAGATTTGCTGTGTAAGGTTTGCAGTTATCGCTTCTGCAATGGAGGCGGTAACCGATAGGTTGTGTAGGGGCGTCGCCAAGCTGGTTAAGGCACCGGATTTTGATTCCGGCATGCGTAGGTTCGAATCCTTCCGCCCCTGCCATTTTCTTCCTCATGTTCCCAGCAATAGCCCGGTTGGTGCTTCAACTGACCGGCGCGTCTGAAGTCGAAAAACAGGTGCCCCGATGAGCAGCGAAGGCTTGATGGTTTTTACCGGCAACGCCAACCCGAAACTCGCCGAAGCTGTCGTCAAGCACCTAGGCATTCCGCTAGGCAAGGCCCTCGTCGGCCGATTCTCCGATGGTGAAGTCCAGGTCGAGATTCAGGAAAACGTGCGCGGCAAGCACGTGTTCATCCTGCAATCCACGTGCGCTCCCACCAACGACAACCTGATGGAATTGATGGTGATGGTCGATGCGCTCAAGCGTGCGTCTGCCCGGCGCATCACGGCCGCCATCCCCTACTTCGGCTATGCGCGCCAGGACCGTCGCCCGCGTTCCGCACGTGTGGCGATTACCGCCAAGGTCGTGGCCAACATGCTGGAAGTTGCCGGCGTCGAGCGCGTGCTGACGATGGATCTCCACGCCGACCAAATCCAAGGCTTCTTCGATATCCCGGTCGACAACATCTACGCGTCGCCGATCCTACTCGAAGACCTGCGCAAGAAGAACTACGAAGACCTGCTCGTGGTGTCGCCTGACGTCGGCGGCGTGGTGCGCGCACGTGCGCTCGCCAAGCAGCTCGGCGTGGATCTGGCGATCATCGACAAGCGTCGCCCGAAGGCCAACGTGGCCGAGGTGATGAACATCATCGGTGAAGTCGACGGCCGCAACTGCGTGATCATGGACGACATGATCGACACCGGCGGCACGCTGTGCAAAGCGGCGCAGGTGCTCAAGGAGCGCGGCGCCAAGCAAGTGTTCTCGTATTGCACGCACCCGGTGCTGTCGGGCGGCGCCGCTGCCCGCATTGCAGACTCGGCACTCGACGAAGTGGTCGTGACCGACACCATCCCGCTGCGCGAAGACGCCATCAAGTGCGGCAAGATCCGCCAGCTCTCGACGGCTCCGCTGCTGGCCGAAACCTTCACCCGCATCGTGCGCGGCGACTCGATCATGTCGCTGTTTGCTGAATAATTCGGCACCCGAGCGGCTTACTGTTATAATTCAAGGCTTTACCGCAGAAAACGTCGATTAGACGGCACTTCTGCGGTCTCTGCGGGACGCAATATGGCGCCCCCTTCACCAGACGGCTTGGTCGCGAGTCGTCTTTTTCGTTTGGAGCAATCATGAAAGTTGTCGCTTTCGAGCGTAGCGTTCAGGGCACTGGTGCGAGCCGCCGCCTGCGCAACGCCGGCAAGACCCCGGGCATCATCTACGGCGGCGAAGCCACCCCGAAGTTGATCGAACTCGATCACAACGCGCTGTACCACGCGCTGAAGAAGGAAGCCTTCCACTCGTCGATCCTCGACATCGAAGTGGCTGGCAAGGTGGAAAAGGCGCTGCTGCGCGACTTCCAACTGCACCCGTTCAAGCAACTGGTTCTGCACGTCGACTTCCAACGCGTGTCGGCCAAGGAAAAGATCCACGTCAAGGTGCCGCTGCACTTCCTGAACCAGGAAACCGCACCGGGCGTGAAGCTGGGCCACGGCATCGTGAACCACATCCTGAACGACGTTGAAGTGTCGTGCCTGCCGGCCGACCTGCCGGAGTTCATCGAAGTGGATCTGGGTTCGCTGGAAATCGGTCAGACCCTGCACATCGCTGACCTGAAGCTGCCGAAGGGCGTGACCATCCTCACCCACGGTGGCGATGAGAACCCGGCGGTTGCCAACATCAGCGTGCCGGCTGGCGAAAAGTCCGCTGCCGCCGAAGAAGGCGCTGCTGCTGCAGGCGAAGACAAGCCGGCAGCCTAAGTTGCCGCACCTCGCACCTCGGTGCGAGCGAAAAAAAGCCCGCCGAGCCTGTCTCGCCGGGCTTTTTTTCTGCCTGAGCGGCGCGAGCCGCACCGCCTCCGGGCTGCGGAATGCAGCTATGCTTGTACGATCAAGGGGCGCGTCCTGCACCTCCATCTGACACGAATCGCATGATCAAACTCATCGTCGGCCTCGGCAATCCCGGCGCCGAATATGCGGCGACCCGACACAACGCCGGCTTCTGGCTGGTCGACCAGCTCGCTCGCATGGGCAACGTGACGCTGCGCAACGAGACGCGCTTTCACGGCTATGCAGCGCGCGCCAACCTCTGGGGCAACGAGGTGTGGCTGCTCGAGCCGCAAACCTTCATGAACCGCTCCGGCCTGGCCACCGTGGCACTGGCCCGCTTCTACAAGGTGATGCCCGATGAAATCCTGGTCGTGCATGACGAGCTCGATTTGCCGCCAGGCGCCGTGAAGCTCAAGCTCGGCGGCGGTTCCGGCGGCCACAACGGCCTGAAGGACATTGCCGCACATCTGGCCACGCAACAGTTCTGGCGGCTGCGCCTGGGCATCGGCCATCCGCGCAATCTGTTGCCGCCGGGCGCCGCGACGTCGGGCCAGCATGACGTCGCCAACTTCGTGCTCAAGGCGCCTCGCAAGGAAGAACAGGACCTCATCGACCGCGCCATCGATCACAGCCTTGATGCGCTGCCGGAGCTGATCGCCGGCAATGCCGAGAAAGCCATGATGCGGCTGCACACCGCGCGCTGATCAACGTCACCGAGGACACGGCCATGACACCGTTCGCCATACTCACCTCGCGCGCCGCCGTGCTGGCGGGTCTGGCGCTTGGCTTGGCAGCGACCAGCCTGCCGGCGCATGCGCAGGTATACCGCTGCAGCGAGAACGGCCAGACGACCTATTCCGACCACCCTTGCGGTACGCGCGCGAGGCCGGTGCCGATGATCGACAACACACCCACCGCCGCCGACCAGAAGGCAGCCCGCGAGCGCGCCAGCGCCGAGGCCGCCGAAGTGCAGCAGATGGAAACCGCGCGCCGCAAAGCGCAGGCTGCGGAAGATGCCCGACAAGCCCAGATTGCCGCGCAGGCTGCCGAGGAGGCGCGCCGCGAGCAACGGCAGAAAGTGGTGGTTGCGCAGGAAGGCGTTCGCTACTGCCATCGCGTCTACGTAGGGCCCGTGCCGTACCCGCAGCCCTACCCAACACCGATGCCCGCGATACGCCAGCCCCCAGCGCCGCCGACGGGTGCGTTGCGCCAGCCTGGCGCCGGCCCCAAGCCGTTCACGCAGGCACCGGTGGCGCCGTCACCGATCGTGCCGCGCCCGCCGCGCCCGCATTACCCCTACTTCCGCATCGTCTGCGAGCCGGGCTATGCGTACGAGGGGCCGGAAGACCTGCTCCCCATCCAATAAACGTACTGCCGACAAAACGGCAACCACCAATGAAAAGAGACGGCCGAAGCCGTCTCTTATCTTGTGTGCTCACGCCGCGCGTGGTGGTGCGGAGGTGAGTTGAACGTACTTGTGCATCAACTGCTCGTGCGTTTCCTCATGGGCCGGGTCCTTGGGGATGCAATCCACCGGACAGACCTGCTGGCACTGAGGCTCGTCGAAGTGGCCGACGCATTCGGTACATTTGCCCGGGTCGATCACGTAGATCTCCGGGCCCATCGAAATCGCGCCGTTGGGGCACTCAGGCTCGCATACGTCGCAATTGATGCACTCATCGGTGATTATGAGCGCCATGATGCCTTCCTTGAAATGGCCGGCGAGCCAGCGCTCGCCAAAGCGTCATTTTATTCCGATTTGCCCGACCCTTCCGACTTGCCGGTCTTTTCCTTGAGCCATTTTTCGACCGACGGGAACACGAACTTGCTGACGTCACCGCCGAGCACGGCGATTTCGCGCACGAACGTACCGGAGATGAACTGGTATTGATCCGACGGCGTGAGGAACATGGTTTCCACGTCCGGCAGCAGATAGCGGTTCATGCCGGCCATCTGGAATTCGTACTCGAAGTCCGACACCGCACGCAGGCCCCGCACGATGACGCGCGCGCCGTTCTTGCGCACGAAATCCTTCAAGAGACCCGAAAACCCCTCGACCCGCACGTTAGGGTAATGGCCGAGCACTTCACGGGCGATTTCGATGCGCTCTTCCAGCGCAAAAAAAGGCCGCTTGTTCGGGCTCTGCGCCACCCCGACGATCAGCTCATCGAAGATGTTGGATGCACGCCGCACGAGGTCTTCGTGGCCGCGCGTGAACGGATCGAAAGTGCCGGGATAAACCGCGATCACCATGGTTCCTCCACCAAGGGGAAAAGAGTATCCGCAAGCGTCGGCGTGGGACATGGCCGCGCCGGTACTGCATTCGGACACCGTTGCGTTATCGAGCGCGGCAGATCCCGAGCCTGCCGCCTGTGCCACCAGCATCCACCGGGCGTACCCGAGTTGCGGGTGCCGCCCGATGCTCATGCACCGGTTGCGAGCGGCGTAGTTTAACCGTTTTTGCGCAGCAGCAAATGTGCATGCACCGCACCGGCGCGCAGGTGTTTGTGAAGCACCAGATCGGCGGGCAGCGCGATGCCGGTGGCCGGCTGGGCATCATGTGAATCAGCACTCACATCCATCAGCGGCTGCGCTGCTTCAACGTAAATCACGCCTCCGGGCTTGACCACCCGCGTCGCGGCTTCCAGCGCGCGCAGCGTCCAGTCCTGCGCAAACGGGGGGTCGATGAACACAGCATCGAACGCAGCATCGGGCTGCCGAGCGAGCCAGGCGAAAGCGTCGCCGGAGACGATGTCGACCATGCGTGCGCCCAGCTTGTCGCGGATGGCGTGCAACGCGCGCACGGCCGGGGCGTGGTTTTCGATGAGCGTCACCTGGGCGGCGCCGCGCGAAGCGGCCTCGAAGCCGAGCGCGCCGGTGCCGGCAAAGAGGTCGGCGCAACGCCAGCCGGTCAGGTCCTGACCGAGCCAGTTGAAGACGGTTTCACGGACGCGGTCGCTGGTCGGGCGAAGGCCGTCGGCATCAACCACCGGAAGCGGCGTGCGCTTGTATTGCCCGCCGATAATGCGGACCTGCTGCGGGGCGCGCGCGTGCGACGTGGCGGTCTTGGCCTTGGGGCCTTTGGAGCTGGAGGTACGAGGTGCCATGGGCGCGATTTTAGGGGCTGTTGCCTCATAAAACGAGCGCAAACAAAAACCGGCGGGAAACGCCGCCGGTTTTTTCGGATGAAGACGCGGTACGTCAGTTCGCAGCAGCTTTTTCCGGACCGCCCACAACGATCGTCGCCATGGCCTGCGGCTGCAGCACGCGCTGGAACGCCGTGCGCACCTGTTCACGCGTGACAGCCGCGATGCGCTGCGTCCACGTATCCAGGTAGTCGAGCGGCAGGTTGTACCAGCCGATGTTGGCCACGTTATCCAGCAGCTTGCGGTTACTGTCCAGACGCAGGGGGAAGCCGTTGACGAGGTTGTCCTTGGCCGCCTTCAGCTCCGCGTCGGTCGGGCCATCGGCGACGAACTTGGCAACCGTGTCACGCACCACGCCCAGCGCTTCCTCGGTCTGGTCCTTGCGCGTCTGCAGCGCCAGTTCGAACGGACCGGGCTGTGCAGCGGGCGCGAAGTAGCTGCCGATGCTGTACGTCAGGCCGCGCTTCTCGCGCACTTCATTGGTCAGACGCGCGCTGAAGCCGCCCCCGCCCAGCACGTAATTGCCGACCAGTAGCGGGAAGTAATCCTTGTCGCCACGCGCGATGCCCGGTTGCCCGAGGATGATGGTCGCCTGCTGCGCGGGGTGCGGAATGCGGATCGTCTCCGCCTTCGGCAGCGGCATCTTGACGTCAGGCAGCGCCGGCGGCGTGGCGCCGTCAGCGGGCAGGCCACGCGTGATCTGCTCGGCGATGGCCTCGGCTTCCTGGCGGCTGATCGCGCCGATCAGCGTCACGACCGCGCGCTTGGCCGTGTAGTTGGCCTGGTAGTAGCGCACGATGTCGTCGCGCGTGATGCTTTCCACCGTTTCCGGCGAAGCGGTCTGCCCGTACGGATGCGTGCCGTAGATGGCCTTGCCGAACGCGCGCTCGGCGAGCACCGACGGTTTGGTCAGCGATTCGCGGATCGCAGCCACCAGGCGCTGCTTGTCGCGCGCGAGCACCGCGTCGGGAAAGGTCGGTGCCGAGACGATCTGCGTCATCAGCGCGATGGCCGGGCCGCGCTCAACGGGGTCGGACAGCGTGCGCAGGCGCAGGCTCGTGCGGTCGCCACCGGCACCGCCGCCAAAGCTCGCGCCCACATCGGCAAACGCGTCTGCAATCGCCGCTTCATCGCGCGCTGGCGCATTGCCCTGCGCCGCAACGCCCTTGTCGAGCATGCCGGCCGTCAGCGAGGCGAGGCCCACCTTGACAGCCGGCTCGTAGCGCGAACCCGCATCCACGTCGAGATTGATGTCGAGCATCGGAATCGACGGGCTCGGCACGAAGAACACGCGCGCGCCGGTCGGGGCCGTCCAGTGTTCGATGGGCAGCGCGGCCAGGGCACTCTGCGCCGCCGCAGCAACAATGGCGACCAGCGCCGTCTTCAGGGTCAGAGACATGGCGCGCATCAACGCAGCCCTCCTTCATCGCGCATGCCGGGAACAGGCTTGCGCGCCGGTTTGTTGGGATCGATCGGTTGCGGCAGGAGCGTGGCGACGACGAGGTTGTCTTCGCTGAAGTAGGTCTGCGCCACGTGCTGGATCTGCGCCGACGTTACGGCCTTGATCTTCTCGAGCTGGCGATCGATGGAGCGCCACGACAGGCCGCTCATCTCGTTCATGCCGATCTCCATGCCCTGGCCGAAGACCGAGTCGCGCTTGTAGATCTGCGCGGCCACAACCTGCGCCTTCACGCGCTTCAGTTCGGCATCGGTCACGCCTTCCTTGGCGATGCGCTCGATCTGCGCGCGCAGCGCCTGTTCGATCTCGGCGGTGGTGTGGCCGTCGGCAGGCGTGCCGTCCATCAGGAAGATCGACGGGCCGCGGTTCAGGCCGTCGTAGCCGGCATTGACGTCGTCGGCGATGCGCTTTTCGCCCTTGACGAGCTGGCTGGACAGGCGCGCGTTGTCATAGCCATCGAGCACGGCGGACAAGACCTCCAGCGCATACGGATCGACGTCTTTCTCCACATCGCTCAGGCGCGGCACCTTGTAGGCCAGCACAACGTACGGGTTCTCGGCCGGCGCCTTCACCCAGATGCGTTTGACGCCGATCTGCTTGGGCTCCTCCTGCGCATAGCGACGCGGCAGCGCATGCGGCTTGAGCTTGCCGTAGGTGCGCTGCGCAAGGCGAAAGACTTCGTCGGGTTTCACATCCCCCGCGACGATCACGGTGACGTTGTTGGGCGTGTACCAGGCGTGGTACCAGTTCTGCGCGTCCTGCACCGTCATCGTGTCGAGATCGCCCGGCCAGCCGATGGTCGGGTTGCGGTACGGCGCGGCATTGAACAGCGTGGCGAGCATCTGCTCATACACAGTGGAACGGGCGGAGTCGTCGATGCGCATGCGGCGCTCTTCCTTCACCACGTTCATCTCCGGCTTGAACTCCTTGTCGGTGAGCTGGAGATTGGCCATGCGATCGGCTTCGAGCCCCATCACATCGGCCAGGTGCGATTTCTCGATCTGCTGGAAGTACATCGTGAAGTCGCGCGTGGTCATGGCGTTTTCACGGCCGCCCAGGGCCGCCACGCGCCGGGAGAACTCGCCCGGGCCAACTGCCTTGGTGCCCTTGAACATCATGTGTTCGAGCATGTGGGCGACACCCGTGGTGCCGTTGTGCTCGTCGATGCTGCCGGCGCGATACCACACCATGTGCGCCACGGTGGGGGCGCGGTGGTCTTCCTTGACGATCAACCGCAGCCCGTTGGGCAGCTTGTATTCGTGCGTGTCGGACTGGCTGGCGCCCACCTTGCCACCGGTGATGGTGGCGGTCGCATGCCCGGGTGCAGCGGCCAGCTCCTGCGCGCCAACATGACCGGCCAGCAGGCCTGCCGCCAGGGCCGTCGCGGCCAATTGCCAGACTCGCGACCGAGCCCGGTTTGAAACGATTCGCATGGAAGAGCGCATAAGGGCTGTCTGATAAAATTCGACGCTTGATTCTAACGGCGAAATAGACTGCCTTTTACGATGTTTAGTTTCTGGAAGAAGCGCAAGGCAGAGCCCCAACCGGCCGCCGAACCCACGCCCGCAGCGGCGCCCGAAGCCGCGCAGGCGCCTGCACAAGGTTCTTGCACGCGAGGTGGCGTCAGGAGAGACGGTCATCCTGAACGTGGGGTCGCTTAAGACTCCGTTCAAAGGCAGTGACAACTCGCCCGAGCCCCGAGATCAGGTCGATCTACGAAGACGTATCGAACGACGCCTGGGAGATCGCGCAAAGCCGCCTGGATACCATTAGTCCCCTGCTTGACCGGAGACGGAATCGGACAAAGGCGGACTACGTTGCTGT
>NZ_VOSS01000078.1 GCF_007997035.1 Ralstonia sp. TCR112
TCAACGATGTTGGGCGAATCGGCCGGCACGATCACGGTGCCCAGCGCCACCTGCGGCTTGCCGCGCAGGTTCAGCCACGACAGCTCGTACAGGTTCCAGAGATCCACGCCGAAGAAGGGCAGGGCCGTGCCGGCGGCAAGGCCGATCTCGTCGCGCTTGCGCTGGCGCGGAATCGGAAACAGCAGGCTCGGGTCGTATTCCGTCTTGTAGGCGGAGGTCTTACCGAGCGGCGAATGTTCGGGTTGGTTGCTCATCACAAAAACAGGCTGTAGACGGGGTTCTCGCTTTCGTCCCAATAGGTATAGCCCAGCGTGGCGAGGAACGCCTTGAACTCGCGCTTCTCGTTCTTCGGTACCTGGATGCCGACGAGGATGTTGCTCGAATCCGCGCCCTGATTCCGGTAGTGGAACAGGCTGATGTTCCAGTTCGGGCTCATGCTCGAGAGGAACTTCATCAGCGCGCCCGGCCGCTCGGGAAACTCGAAGCGGTAGAGATGCTCGTTTTCTGCCAGCGGCGAACGGCCGCCCACCATGTAGCGGATGTGCTGCTTGGCCAGTTCGTCGTTCGACAGGTCGAGCGTCGGGAAACCGTGCTTGCGGAAGTTCTCGGCAATCTTGTCGCCCTCTGCGCGCGACGCAATTTGCACGCCCACGAAGATATGCGCGGCGTCCTTGCTGGCAATGCGGTAGTTGAACTCCGTCACGTTGCGCGACCAGCCGACCAGTTCGCAGAAGCGCTTAAAGCTGCCGCGCTCTTCGGGAATCGTCACGGCAAACACGGCTTCGCGCGCCTCGCCCACTTCGGCACGCTCGGCCACGAAGCGCAGGCGGTCGAAGTTCATGTTCGCGCCGCTGGCCACGGCCACGAGCGATTCGTTCTTCAGCTTATGCGTTTCGGCATACTGCTTGAGGCCGGCCAGCGCCAGCGCACCCGAAGGCTCCAGCAGGCTGCGCGTGTCCTGGAACACGTCCTTGAGCGCGGCGCAGATGGCATCCGTATCCACGGTGATGATCTCGTCGACGAGTTCGCGCGTGAGGCGGAACGTTTCCTTGCCGACAAGCTTGACCGCCGTGCCGTCCGCAAACAGGCCCACCTCCTTCAGTTCGACGCGCTTGCCGGCGGCCACCGAGCGCGCCATCGCGTCGGAATCCACGCTTTGCACGCCGATGACCTTGACGTCGGGCCGCACGGCCTTCACGTAGGCCGCAATGCCCGAGATCAGCCCGCCACCGCCAATCGAGCAAAAGATCGCATGGATCGGCTGCGGATGCTGGCGCAGGATTTCCATGGCGATGGTGCCCTGGCCGGCAATCACTTCCGGATCGTCGAACGGGTGGACGAAGGTGTAGCCGTGCTTCTCTTGCAGCTTGGCGGCGTGGTTGTACGCGTCGGAATAGCTTTCACCGTGCAGCACGACCTCGACCCATTCGCCGCCGCGCGAGCGCACGCCGTCAATCTTCAACTGCGGCGTCGTCACCGGCATGCAGATCACGGCCTTGCATTCCATGCGCGCCGCACTGAAAGCCACGCCCTGCGCGTGGTTGCCCGCCGATGCCGTAATCACCCCGCGCTTGCGCTCGGCCGGCGTGAGCGACGCCATCTTGTTGTAGGCGCCGCGCAGCTTGAACGAGAACACCGGCTGGTCATCCTCGCGCTTGAGGTAGACGCGGTTGCCGGTGCGCGCCGACAGGTTCGGCGCGAACTTCAGCTCGGTTTCCACCGCGACGTCATAGACCTTCGCAGTCAGGATTTTCTTGAGGTAATCGATGGCCATGGTGCGGACCGGGGTTGGACGTGAACAGAGCCCGTAAGCCTATCACGCGGCGCCTGGGCCGACCGGCCCGCCTGGCCTGCCTTGCCGGACGGGCGCGCCGGTCGGTACACTGCCCCGGCCGCGTCCGGGCGGGCGCGGCGCATCATCGGCGAGAGGCCTCCATGAACACCCCGTCGTCTTCCTCCGAGCGTGCCGGACGCGCGCGCCGGGGCCGCAAAGTCTGGTCCGGAACGCAGCACGTCATTGCCTACGGCATGCCGCCGCTGGGCTGGCGCGACGTTTATCACCATGCGCTGGAGGTCAACTGGCCGACCTTCTTCGCGTTGCTGGCGACGATGTTCCTGGCGCTGAATGCGGTATTCGCGGGGCTGTATTCGCTCGGCGACGGCGCGATCGCGAACCAGTCGCCGCCCGGCTTCGTCGGCGCCTTCTTCTTCAGCGTCGAGACGCTGGCCACGGTCGGCTACGGCGACATGCACCCGCAAACGCTCTACGCCCACGTCATCGCCACGCTGGAGATCTTCATCGGCATGTCGGGCATCGCCATGGCGACGGGAATGGTGTTTGCGCGATTCTCACGCCCGCGCGCCAAGATCATGTTTGCCCGCAACGTTGTCGTGCGGCCGCTCAACGGCAAGTCCACGCTGATGCTGCGCGCCGCCAATGCGCGCCAGAACGTCATCGCCGAGGCCACCGCCCGGCTGCGCCTGATGCAGGACGAGGTCTCGCCCGAGGGCTACTCGATCTACAAGATTCACGACCTGAAGCTGGAGCGCAGCGAGCACCCGATCTTCCTGCTGGGCTGGGTGATGATGCACGTCATCGACGAGACCAGCCCGCTGCATCGCGCCACCGCAGAATCGCTCGCCGCCGGTGACGCCTTGCTGCTGCTGACCATCGAGGGCGCCGACGAGACCGCCGCGCAGACCGTGCAGGCCCGCTATTCCTGGCGGCACGACGAGATCCGCTGGAACTATCGCTATGCCGACCTCATCCGCGACGAGGGCGGCGTCACGTCGGTGGACTACGACAACTTCCACCTGATCCACCCGATCGAGACGCCCCCGCAGGCACAATGAGCGGCTTGTCCGATTCCAACGCGCAACCCCCGTGGCCCTGAACCTCGTCTGGCTCGCCTTCTTTCTCGTCGCCTTCGTCACCGCCTGCGTGCAGGTGGTGCAGGGCGACATGGAAGTCTTCTCGCGCATGTTGACCGGTATGTTCGATGCCGCGCGCACCGGCTTCGAAATCGCCATCGGCCTGACCGGCATGATGGCGCTGTGGCTCGGCATCATGCGCGTGGGCGAGCGCGCCGGCGTGGTCGATCTGTTTGCGCGGCTCGTGAACCCGGTGATGCGGCACTTGTTTCCCTCCGTGCCGGCCGGCCACCCCGCCAACGGCGCGATGATGATGAACGTGTCGGCCAACGTCCTCGGCCTGGACAACGCCGCTACGCCGCTCGGCCTCCAAGCCATGCGCGAGCTGCAGCAGATCAACCCGCAGCCGCAGCGCGCCAGCGATGCGCAGCTGATGTTTGTGGTGCTCAACACCGCAGGGGTGACGCTGGTACCGACGTCCGTCATCGCCATCCGCCAGGCCATGGCCGTCAAGCAGGGGCTGGTGGGTTTCAACGCGGCGGACATCTTCCTGCCGACGTTGCTGTCCACGTTCATCGGCTTCTGCGCGGGCATTGCGGCCGTGGCGTGGTACCAACGCATCAATCTGTTCAAGCCGGCGCTGCTGGCGTATTTCGGCGGCTTTGTCGCGGCGATGGGGCTGCTGTTTGCGTGGCTGCACCAGTTTCCGCCGCAGCAGATGGCGACGTGGATCGGCCTGATCGGCGCGGGCGCCATCCTCACCATCGTCGTGGCGTTCCTGGTCTGTGGGGCATTTCGTCGCATCAATGTGTACGAAACCTTCGTCGATGGCGCCAAGGACGGCTTCCAGGTCGCCATCGGCATCGTTCCGTATCTCGTCGCGGTGCTGGTGGGGATTGCCGTGTTTCGCGCGGCGGGGTGCATGGATGTCCTGATGCAGGGGCTTTCTGCGCTGTTCACGCACCTGGGCATCGACACGCGCTTTGTGCCGGCGCTGCCCGTGGGGCTGATGAAGACGTTGTCCGGCGCCGGCGCGCGCGGCCTGATGGTCGACGTGATGACGACCTACGGCGTCGATTCCTTCCAGGGAAAGCTGGCCGCCATCATCCAGGGCTCGACCGAGACCACGTTCTACGTGCTGGCCGTGTACTTCGGCAGCGTCGGCATCAAGGACACGCGGTACGCGCTGGCTTGCGGGCTGTGGGCCGACCTGATCGGGCTCGTCGGCGCCGTGCTTGTCGCCTACCTGTTCTTCGCCTGACCGGCTAGGGCGGCCCCCAAGCGACGCCGCGGCCGCCCGCCCTCTACAATCGATCGCATGGAACAGTGGATCGACACGCTTTTTGCCACGCTCGCCCTGCCCAAGGTCGGGCTGCCTGCCATCTTCGTCGTCAGTTTCATTTCGGCGACGCTGCTGCCGCTGGGCTCCGAGCCGGCGGTCTTTGCGTACATCAAGCTCAATCCGGACATGTTCTGGCCCGCCATCGTGGTGGCCACACTCGGCAACACGCTGGGCGGCATGGTCGACTGGTGGATGGGCTATGCGGCCAAGCTGGCGCTGGTGCGCTACCACCTGGCGCGCCGCCGCCGCCAGCACAACGCCGAGCACGCCCAGCACGTGCCGCACCCCAAGCGCCACCGCGAGCCCCCGCTCGACAAGAAATACTTCCGCTGGATGCGCCGCATCGGCCCGGTGTCGCTGCTGGTGTCGTGGCTGCCCGGCATCGGCGACCCGCTCTGCACGCTGGCCGGTTGGCTGCGCCTGAAGTTCTGGCCCAGCGTCATGTACATGGCCATCGGCAAATTCCTGCGCTATCTGGCGATGACCGCGGCGCTCATGACCCTGCCCGACGGCTTCTGGCACGGCATCTTTGGCTGGATCAAGGCTGTAATGATCTGACGTTTGCGTGGCGTGGGGCGCACTCTCAGGCCTTCGCGCTTTTCGCAAGCCATTGAAAACGCGACGCTTTTCCCGCCCATATCAGCCGCAGGGATACCGTTGCTGCAACGCATCAACGGCGCGCGTTGCAGTACAATCGCCCTTTAAAGACCGCGCGGCTCTTGTCCTCCTTGCCGCGACCTCCTCCCCAGCGGCACGCCATGAATGCCCCACTTCTGATCGACGCCAAACTCACGGCGCAGGACGCTGCGCCCCGGCTGCGCGAGATTCCCTACAACTACACCTCGTTCTCGGATCGGGAAATCGTCATCCGTCTGCTGGGCGAGTCTGCGTGGCAGATCCTGGACGAACTGCGCGCCGAGCGTCGCACCGGCCGATCGGCACGGATGCTGTACGAAGTGCTGGGCGACATCTGGGTGGTGCGTCGCAACCCGTATCTGCAGGACGACCTGCTCGACAACCCGAAGCGCCGGCAGATGCTGATCGACGCACTCAATCACCGCCTGGCGGAGATCGAGAAGCGCCGTGTGGCCGATCACGATTCGCACCACGACCCCGTGGGCGACGAGCGCGCCAGCAAGGTCGAGCAGCTGGTTGTGCATGCCCGCCGCGCCGTCAAGGCATTCCAGGAAGAGTTCGCCCAGGTGTATGACCTGCGCCGCCGCGCCCAGAAGGTGCTCGGCCGTGTCACCGCGAAGGACAACATCAAGTTCGACGGCCTGTCGCGCGTGTCGCACGTGACCGATGCCACCGACTGGCGTGTCGAATATCCGTTCGTCGTGCTCACGCCCGATACGGAAGAAGAAATTGCCGGCATCGTCAAGGGCTGCTTCGAACTGGGTCTGACCATCATCCCGCGCGGAGGCGGCACCGGCTACACCGGCGGCGCCGTGCCGCTCACGCCGTTCTCGGCCGTCATCAATACGGAAAAGCTGGAGCGTCTGGATGCGGTCGAGATGACCGACCTGCCGGGCGTCGATCACCCCGTGGCGACCATCTATTCGGGCGCCGGCGTGGTGACGCGTCGCGTGGCGGATGCGGCGGACAAGGCCGGTCTCGTCTTCGCCGTGGACCCGACTTCGATCGACGCGTCGTGCATAGGCGGCAACGTCGCCATGAACGCGGGCGGCAAGAAGGCCGTGCTGTGGGGCACCGCGCTGGACAACCTCGCCTGGTGGCGCATGGTTGACCCGGACGGCAACTGGCTCGAAGTCCAGCGCCTGAATCACAACCTCGGCAAGATTCACGATGCGCCGGTCGTCACCTTCGAGCTGAAGTGGTTCGACGGCAACGCGCCGGTCGGCGCCAAGCTGCTGCGCACCGAGACGCTTACCATCGAAGGCCGCAAGTTCCGCAAGGAAGGCCTTGGCAAGGACGTCACCGACAAGTTCCTGGCCGGCCTGCCCGGCGTGCAGAAGGAAGGCTGCGACGGCATCATCACCAGCGCGCGCTGGATCCTGCACCGTATGCCCAAGTCGGTCCGCACCGTGTGCCTGGAGTTCTTCGGCCAGGCGCGTGACGCGATCCCGAGCATCGTCGAGATCAAGGATTACCTCGACGCCGAGACCAAGAAGCCCGGCGGCGCCATCCTCGCGGGCCTGGAACATTTGGACGAGCGCTACCTGCGCGCGGTCGGCTACGCCACCAAGAGCAAGCGCAACGCGTTCCCGAAGATGGTGCT
The DNA here is from genome assembly GCF_007997035.1 of Ralstonia sp. TCR112. Classification (GTDB taxonomy): domain Bacteria; phylum Pseudomonadota; class Gammaproteobacteria; order Burkholderiales; family Burkholderiaceae; genus Ralstonia; species Ralstonia edaphi. Next base: position 6,453 of record NZ_VOSS01000078.1, read on the forward strand.
CATCGGTGACATCGTCGGCGACGACGATGACGCCGTGGCGCGCGCCACCTCGGAAGTGATCCGCCTGGCCAACGGCAAGAGCGGCGAAGGCTTCGTGGCCGTGAGCCCCGAGGCACGCAAGAAGTTCTGGCTGGACCGCTCGCGCACGGCCGCGATTGCCAAGCACACCAACGCCTTCAAGATCAACGAAGACGTGGTGATCCCGCTCAATCGCATGGGCGAGTACACCGACGGCATCGAGCGCATCAATATCGAGCTGTCGATCAAGAGCAAGCTCAAGCTGACCGACGCGCTGCTCGATTTCTTTGCCGGCAGCAACTTGCCGCTGGGCCGCACCGACGACGCCAACGAAATCCCCAGCGCTGAACTGCTGGAAGACCGCGTGCAACAGGCGCAGCAACTGCTGCGCGCCACGCGTGCACGTTGGCAATATCTGCTGGACCATCTCGACACGCCTGTCACCACGGCGCGGGCGAGCCTCATCGGCCTTGGCCTGGGCTACCTTGCGCAGACCATCGACGACCGTCTAGTGAATCAGCCTGACGCCAACCTGTTCCACCTGCTGCAGGATCGGACGATCCGCGTGTCGTGGAAGTCGGAGATTCGCGCCGAGCTGCGCAAGATCTTCAACGGCGGCGAGTTCAAGCCGATCCTCGACGAGGCCCAGGCGATCCACAAGAAAGTGCTGCGCGGCCGCGTGTTCGTCGCCCTGCACATGCACGCCGGCGACGGCAACGTGCACACCAACATCCCCGTCAACTCGGATGACTACGACATGCTGCAGGACGCCCACAAGGCGGTGGCCCGCATCATGACGCTGGCGCGTTCGCTGGACGGTGTGATTTCGGGCGAGCACGGCATCGGCATCACCAAGCTGGAATTCCTGACCGACGAAGAGATCGCCGACTTCGCTGCCTACAAGCGCCGCGTCGATCCGAACGGCCGCTTCAACAAGGGCAAGCTGCTGCGCGACATCAACGACCCGCAAGGCCTGGCCGCTGATCTGCGCAACGCCTATACGCCGTCGTTCGGCCTGATGGGGCACGAGTCGATCATCATGCAGCAGAGCGACATCGGCGCCATCTCGGAGTCGATCAAGGACTGCCTGCGCTGCGGCAAGTGCAAACCGGTGTGCGCCACGCACGTGCCGCGCGCCAATCTGCTGTACAGCCCGCGCAACAAGATTCTTGCCACCTCGCTGCTCATCGAGGCCTTCCTGTACGAAGAACAGACGCGCCGCGGCGTGTCGGTCAAGCACTGGGAAGAGTTTGCCGATGTGGGCGACCATTGCACGGTCTGCCACAAGTGCGTGACGCCGTGCCCGGTCAAGATCGATTTCGGCGATGTGTCGATGAACATGCGCAACCTGCTGCGCAAGATGGGGCAGAAGAAGTTCAACCCCGGCACGGCAGCGGCGATGTTCTACCTGAACGCGACCAACCCCGAGACGATCAACCTCACCCGCAAGGTGATGTTCGACTGGGGCTACAAGGCGCAGCGTCTGGGCAACGACATCCTGAAGAAGTTCGCCAAGAAGCAGACCGCCCGGCCGCCCGCGACGGTAGGCAAGCCGCCCGTGCGCGAGCAGGTGATCCACTTCATCAACAAGAAGATGCCGGGCAACCTGCCCAAGAAGACCGCACGCGCGTTGCTGGACATCGAGGACAACGAGATCGTCCCGATCATCCGCAACCCGAAGGCGACCACGCCCGATAGCGAGGCGGTCTTCTACTTCCCGGGCTGCGGCTCGGAGCGCCTGTTCTCGCAGGTGGGTCTGGCCACGCAGGCAATGCTGTGGCACGCCGGTGTGCAGACGGTGCTGCCGCCGGGCTACCTGTGCTGCGGATAACCGCAGCGCGGCACGGGCCAGTTCGACAAGGCCGAGAAGATCGTCACCGACAACCGCGTGCTGTTCCACCGCGTGGCCAACACGCTCAACTACCTCGACATCAAGACGGTGGTGGTGAGCTGCGGCACCTGCTACGACCAGCTGGCCGGATATGAATTCGACAAGATCTTCCCGGGCTGCCGGATCATCGACATTCACGAATACCTGCTCGAGAAGGGCGTGAAGATCGACGGTGTGCAAGGCACGCGGTACATGTACCACGACCCCTGTCACACCCCGATCAAGACGATGGACCCGACCAAGCTGGTCAACCAGCTGATGGGCGGCAACATCGGCGCCGATGGCCAGACTCGCGCGATCGAGAAGAACGACCGCTGCTGCGGTGAGTCGGGCACCCTGGCGATTTCGCGCCCCGACATTTCCACGCAGGTCCGCTTCCGCAAGGAAGAAGAGATGCAGAAGGGCGCCGACAAGCTGCGCAGTCTCGGCCAGACCGCAGGCCAGGGCGGCGAGGCGTTCAACGGCGACGTGAAGATCCTCACGAGCTGCCCGGCATGTCTGCAGGGCCTGTCGCGCTACACCGAAGATGTTTCGGTGCAGGCCGACTACATCGTGGTCGAGATGGCGCGTCACGTGCTCGGCGAAACCTGGCTGCAGGACTACGTCGCGCAGGCCAACGCCGGCGGCATCGAGCGGGTTCTGGTGTGACGGCTACGGTGACCGGCGAGCGCGCGCCCGGCTGCGCGCTGTGCGAGACGGACGGCGGCGAACCCGTCTGGCGCAATGGCCGCGCGCGCGTGGTGCTGGTCGAGCACGCGCGCTTTCCGGGCTTTTGCCGCGTCATCTGGAACGACCACGTGGCTGAGCAGACCGATCTGTCCGATGCCGATCGCCACTGGCTGATGGACATCGTCACCCGGGTGGAGCGCGTGCTGCGCGCCGAACTGGCGCCCGACAAGATCAACCTCGCGAGCTTCGGCAATTTCGTGCCGCATCTGCATTGGCATGTCATCCCGCGCTATCGGTGGGACACGCATTTCCCGGAAGCCGTGTGGGGCCCCGAGCAACGCGCGCCCGATACTGCGCGCATGGCCGAGATCACGGCCAAGTTGCCGGCGCTGTCGTACGCGCTGCAAGCGGCGCTGGCCGACGCCTGAGCCCCCTCGGCGATACGGTGGGTAACGCCTGGTAACGCATCGCCCCGTCGTGCGCGGAACCCCTGTGACTCGCACGGCGTCTGATTCTCTTTCTGTTGCGCCAACGCCCTCGCCATGACGACACCGCGCACCGCCGCCACGCCCGATTCCCACAAGGATTCCATCTCCGAACTGACCGTCCACCATGGGCGGCTGAATTTGTCGGAAACCTGGCAACTGATTCGTCCGTACTGGTTTTCGGAAGATCGTCACAAGGCCTGGGGGCTGCTCGCGCTGGTGATCGCCCTGAACCTGTTTCTGGTCTACATGAACGTGCTGTTCACGGACTGGAATCGGCTTTTCTACAATGCGCTCGAGCAGAAGAACTACGGCGAATTCTGGACGCAACTGGGCCGCTTTTCATGGATCGCCGCATTGCTGATCTTTGGCTCCATCATGCGGTTGTACTACTCGATGATGCTGCAGATGCGGTGGCGGACCTGGATTACCGGCAGCTTCCTCGACGACTGGCTTAGCAAGCAGGCGTTCTACCGCCTGGAGCAGACGCACAGCGCCGACAACCCCGACCAACGGATCGCCGACGACCTGCGCACGTTCACCGATGCAACGCTCACCTTGGCGCTGGGCTTCCTGAATTCGGCTGTCACGCTGGTGTCATTCTTCGGGATTCTGTGGGCGGTGTCGGGGCCGCTGGCGTTCAGCCTGGGTGGCCACGACTTTGTGATTCCCGGCTACATGGTGTGGTTTGCGCTGCTGTACTCGATCGTGGGCTCGGTGATCATCCACTTTGTGGGGCGGCCACTGATCGGGCTGTCGTTCCAGCAGGAGCGTTACGAGGCGTACTTCCGCTTCCTGCTCGTGCGCGTGCGCGAGAACAGCGAGAGCATCGCCCTGTACCGCGGCGAGCCGACCGAGAAAGCCATCCTGCGCGGCCGCTTCGAGCGCATCCGCGCCAACTGGAACCAGTTGATGGACTACACGCGGCGCCTGACCTTTGCCAGTTCCGGCTATGCGCAGTTCGCCATCATCTTCCCGTTTCTGGTGTCGGCGCCGCGCTACTTTGGCGGCACGCTTACGCTGGGCGGCATGATGCAGGTCGCCACCGCGTTCGGGCAGGTTCAGGACGCCATGTCGTGGTTTGTCACGAATTACCGCACGCTGGTCACCTGGAAGGCTTCCACCAACCGTCTGATCGAATTCCAGCGTGCCATCCGTGCCGCCGAGCGTGAAGAAGAGCACCGCGCCGGCGTGCGCGATGTCGAGGTGGAAACCGCGGCCGTACCCGCCATCGAAGCCCATGGTCTTGCGCTGAACCTGCCGAACCGCAAGCCCGAAGACATGCTGGTCGAGCCCTTCGACATGACGCTGGCACGCGGTGAGCGTGTGCTTGTCAACGGTCCGTCCGGCTGCGGCAAAAGCACGCTGGTGCGCGCCGTGGCCGGTATCTGGCCCTATGGCAGCGGCCGCATCGAAGTCCCGCAGGACGCCCGCGTGCTGTTCCTGCCGCAGCGCAGCTATCTGCCCTCCGGCACGCTGGCTGACGCGCTTTCGTATCCGGATCTGGCCACCCAATACACCGCGGAGCGTCTGACTCAGGTGCTCATCGCCTGCCGCTTGCCCGCGCTGGCCGGCCTGTTGGACGAGGTGAGCAACTGGAGCCTGCGCCTGTCGCCCGGCGAGCAGCAGCGCCTGGCTTTTGCACGGGCTTTGCTGCAGCGCCCCGATTACCTCTTCCTCGACGAGGCCACCAGCGCACTCGACGAAGACACCGAAGCGTTCATGTACAGCCTGATGCTCGAATCGATGCCCGATGTGACCATCGTCAGCGTGGCGCACCGCAGCACCGTGGCACGATTCCACCATCGCCGCCTGCGCTACGTCCCCGAAGGCAACCCGTTGACTGCGGTAAGCTATCGGGTGGTGGAAGAGCCCGCGCACGTTGCGCTGGCCGCTTCCTGAAACACCGTTTTTCTGACTCGACGAGACGTTTTCATGGCCGGACTTTCCGCCGACACCCCGCACCCGACCGGCATTACCGTCCACACGCAATCGCGCGTGCTGGAGATCGCCTTTGCCGATGGCAAACAGTTCAGCCTGCCGTTCGAATATCTGCGCGTGCTGTCGCCGTCGGCTGAAGTGCAGGGGCACGGGCCCGGCCAGGAAGTGCTGCAGACCGGCAAGCGCGAGGTCGGCATTGTCGGCGTCGAGCCGGTGGGCAATTACGCGATCCGGCCGCTGTTCTCCGACGGTCACGATTCCGGCATCTTCGACTGGGCCTACCTGTACCGCCTCGGCATTGAGCAGGCCACGCTCTGGCAGGCGTATCTCGATCGTCTGGCTGCTGCCGGCGTCGACCGCGACGCCCCGATGGCAGAGAACGCTGGCCACGCCTGCGGCCACAGCCACTGATTCCCGATTCACTTCGCGGCGCCTGGGCGCTGCATCCGCATCCTTTTTTTGTCATGAGCCAAACCCACTTCGGATTCCAGCAGGTCGATGAGCAGGAGAAGGCCGGCAAGGTCGCCGGCGTGTTCCATTCCGTCGCGAGCAAGTACGACGTGATGAACGACCTGATGTCCGGCGGCCTGCACCGCGTGTGGAAGATGTTCACCATCGCCCAGGCAGCGGTCCGCCCGGGCTACAAGGTGCTCGACATCGCGGGCGGCACGGGCGACCTGGCCAAGGCGTTCGCCCGCCAGGCCGGCCCCACCGGCGAGGTGTGGCTGACTGACATCAACGAGTCGATGCTGCGCGTCGGCCGTGATCGCCTGCTCGATGCCGGCGTGCTCACCCCCACCGCGCTGTGCGACGCCGAGCACATTCCCTTTCCGAATGCTTACTTCGACGTGGTGACAGTGGCATTCGGCTTGCGCAACATGACGCACAAGGATCGCGCGCTTGCCGAAATGCGTCGCGTGGTGAAGCCAGGCGGCAAGGTCATGGTGCTGGAGTTCTCCAAGGTGTGGCAGCCGTTGGAGAAGGCTTACGACCTGTACTCGTTCAAGGTGCTGCCGTGGTTGGGCAGCAAAGTGGCGGGCGACCCCGAAAGCTACCGCTACTTGGCCGAATCCATCCGCATGCACCCGGATCAGGAAACGCTCAAGCAGATGATGGAACAGGCCGGATTGGACTCGGTCGAATACTTCAATCTGACAGCAGGTGTCGTGGCTCTGCACGTCGGCCGTCGCCTCTAAGTGTTTCCGTCGTTCCGCCAGATGGGCGATGCAGCGCGCTGCGGCGATATGCCACGATCCTTCACATTGAATTTCGGCATTGACGTCTTCATCTAATGGCGTCACTGCCATTGGAGAGAAGACAGCGATGAGTTTGCATTGGGGTGGAAAATTGATGGCGGGCGCGCTGGTCGCGACGCTCGCACTGGGCACGGCAATCGACGCCAACGCCAAGCGCATGGGCGGCAGCCGCAGCATCGGCAAGCAGTCGTCCACGGTGACGCAACGCCAGCAGACGCCGCCGGCCACAACGCCGTCGCCCACGCAGCAGGCCGCGCCCGCCGCGCAACCATCGCCGGCCGCACCAGCTCCGGCCGCGCCGGCCGCAAAGCCCGGACGTAACTGGGGCGGCATGCTGGGTGGCCTGGCTGCCGGCCTGGGCCTCGGTTATCTCCTGTCGAAGTTCGGTCTGGGCGCGGGCCTTGCCTCGTTGCTGTCGAACCTGATCCTGATCGCGCTTGTCGCGTTCGTGGTGATGTGGATCATCCGCAAGGTGCGAGGCAGCCGTCCGCAAGGTCCGGCCTACGCCACGGGCGGCCCGTCGCTGGGTGGCGATCGTGAGCCCTACGTGCCGCAACCTGCCGCGCCGGCCCCGCAGGCTTCTGCGTCGGCGGCCGCATCGCTGAACACCGGCAACACGTCGGGCTTGGGCGCTGGCGCCGCAACGGCTGCACAATCGTGGAACCTGGGCGGTCCGGCCGCATCGGGCGCGCCCGATGCCCACGCGCAACCTGCCGCGGCTGCGCCGCAGCAGCCGTGGGGTGTGCCCGCAGATTTCGACACGCAAGCGTTCCTGCGCAACGCCAAGGTCTACTTCATCCGCCTGCAGGCCGCCTGGGATGCCGGCAATCTCAACGACATCCGCGAGTTCACCACGCCGGAGATGTTCGCCGAGATCAAGATGGACCTGGCTGACCGCGGCACCTCGCCCAACAAGACCGACGTGGTCTCGGTTGAAGCCGAAATGCTGGGTATCGAAACGCAGGCCGCCGAGTACCTGGCGAGCGTCCGCTTCTCGGGCATGATTCGCGAAGAAGCCAATGCGCCCGCCCAGCCGTTTGCCGAGGTGTGGAACCTGACCAAGCCGACGCAGGGCGCGGGCGGCTGGGTGTTGGCGGGTATTCAGCAGTTGCAGTGATGCTGTAGCAACTTGAAGCGGCGCAAAACGGCTGTTTCAGCATTCCCCGTAAAATGGGGCCCGACCGTCTGGTGCGGGCCCTTTTTGTTGCCTGCCGCTAGCCCGCTTTTTGCTGCTCTCTTGCTGTTTCAGCGCACCATCACCGCATGTCTTCGACAGCCACTTCGTCTTCATTTCCGCTTGTGCTGATGCAGCCGCTGCTGCTCGCGCTCAACCATCTGCTGCGCCAGGAGCCCTGGGCGCAAGAGACGCTGCGCCCGTTTGCGGGCCGCGTGGCGCGCTTTGACCTGGCGCCGATGTCGATGACGTTGCAGGTGGACGCCGCCGGCCTGGTGACCGCTCCCGAGCCTGACGTTGAACCGGCCGTGACCGTTGTCGTGCCGCTTGCGGCCGCTGCTGCCGATTACGCCGCAGGCGGGCAGGCCGCCGTGCTCAAGCACGTGCGCATCGAGGGCGAGGCCGAATTTGCCAACGTGCTATCGACGCTGCTGCGCAACCTGCGCTGGGATGCGGCGGAAGATCTTTCGCGCGTGTTTGGCGATGTGATCGCGCAGCGCATGGTGAGCGGTGCGCAGGCTGCCCGCACCGAAGCCACGCGCGTGGGCCGTTCGCTGGCGGAATCGGTGGCGTCTTACCTGACCGATGGGCAACCCACGCTCGTGCGCCACGCGCGCCTTGCGCAGTTCGCCGCCGATGTGGCGGCATTGCGTGACGCCGAAGCGCGTCTGGTCAAGCGGCTGGAGCGGCTCGAAAAACGCCCGCAGCCGGCCACCCGGACCGCACGTCAGGGTGAATCGGCATGACGCGCTTCTTCCGGCTGGGCAAGATCGTTTTCGTCATCCTCTATTACGGGCTGGACCAGCTTGCGTTGTCGGGCTTCAAGAGCCGCCGCATTCGCGCGTTGGTCTGGCTGCTGACGCTGGGCCGCAAGCCGAAGCTGCCCCGCGGGGTGCGCTTGCGCCTGGCGCTGGAGCAGCTTGGGCCCATCTTCGTGAAGTTCGGGCAGGTGCTGTCGACGCGGCGCGATCTGCTGCCGCCCGATGTGGCCGACGAACTCGCCAAGCTGCAGGACCGCGTGCCGCCGTTCGACCCGAAGGTGGCGGCGGCCATCGTGGAGAAATCGCTCGGCAAGCCGCTCTCGGCGCTGTTCCATCGTTTCGATCATCACCCGGTGGCGAGTGCGTCGATTGCCCAGGTGCATTTCGCTACGTTGCGCGGCGGCCCCGACGACGGCCGCGAGGTGGCCGTGAAGGTGCTGCGCCCGGGCATGCTGCCCGTGATCGACAGTGACCTCGCGCTCATGCGGGACCTCGCCACGTGGATGGAAAAGCTGTGGGCCGATGCCAAGCGCCTGAAGCCGCGCGAGGTGGTCGCCGAGTTCGACAAGTACCTGCACGACGAGCTTGACCTGATGCGCGAGGCGGCCAACGCCAGCCAGCTGCGCCGCAATTTTGCCAAGTCTGATCTGTTGCTGGTGCCTGAGGTGTTCTGGGATTGGTGCACATCTGAAGTGTTCGTGATGGAGCGCATGCACGGCATGCGGATCTCGCACACCGAAGAGTTGCGCGCTGCCGGCGTCGACATGCACAAACTGGCCCGCGACGGCGTGGAGATCTTCTTCACGCAGGTCTTTCGCGACGGCTTTTTCCACGCTGACATGCACCCCGGCAACATCCTGGTGAGCGTGGCACCCGAGACGCTGGGTCGCTATATCGCGCTGGATTTCGGCATCGTCGGGGCGCTGTCGGAGTTCGACAAGAACTACCTCGCGCAAAACTTCCTCGCGTTTTTCCAGCGCGACTACCACCGCGTGGCCGTGCTGCATATCGAGTCCGGCTGGGCGCCCGAAGAGACGCGCGTCGAAGAGCTCGAAGGCGCCATCCGCGCGTGCTGCGAGCCGTATTTCGATCGGCCGCTGGGCGAGATCTCGCTCGGCCTGGTGCTGATGCGGCTGTTCCAGACCTCGCGCCGCTTCAACGTGGAAGTGCAGCCGCAGCTGGTGCTGCTGCAAAAGACGCTGCTCAACGTGGAAGGTCTTGGCCGCCAGCTCGACCCTGACCTGGACTTGTGGAAGACGGCGAAGCCCTTCCTTGAACGCTGGATGCACGAACAGATCGGCTGGCGCGGTTTCGTTGAGCGCCTGAAGGTGGAGGCACCGCAGTGGGCCAACAAGCTGCCGGACTTCCCGCGCCTGCTGCACCAGATCCTGGATCGCCGCTCCCGCGAGGACGGCAACGCGCAGACCGCCGCACTGACCGCACTGCTTGCCGAGCAAAAGCGCACGAACCGGCTGTTGTCTGCTGCGCTGTTGTTCGTCGGCGGCTTCGCCGTCGGCATCATCGCGACGCATGTGCTGGCCTGGATGGGCCGCTACTGATTCGCTGTCAACTTTCGAGCGCCATGGCCGAGCCGCCCGTCTTCCAATCCCGTGACGCCGCCGATCCCGCCTTCTGGGACGAGCGGTTCAGCCGCGAGCACACCCCCTGGGATGCGGCCGGCGTGCCCATGGCCTTCCGGCAATTCTGCGAAGCGCAGCCTGCGCCGCTTTCCACGCTGATTCCCGGCTGCGGCAACGCCTACGAGGCCGGCTGGCTGGCCGAGCGCGGTTGGCCCGTCACGGCGATCGACTTTGCGCCGAGTGCCGTGGCATCGGCCAGGGCGGTGCTGGGCCCGCACGCCGACGTGGTGGAATTGGCCGATTTCTTCCGCTTTTCGCCGCCTCGGCCGGTGCAATGGATCTACGAGCGTGCATTCCTGTGTGCGATGCCTCGGCGACTGTGGCCCGACTACGCTGACCAAGTGGCGAAACTGCTTCCGGCGGGCGGGTTGCTGGCGGGTTTCTTTGCCGTCGTGGAAGGCCGCGAGGCGGTGCCCAAGGGACCGCCGTTCGAGACCACGCAGCCCGAACTGGACGCGCTGCTGTCGCCCGCGTTTGAGCGCATCAGCGATATGCCGATCGCGGAAACGGACTCGATTCCGGTGTTCGCCGGGCGCGAGCGCTGGCAGGTCTGGCGCCGCCGCGCCGATTGAGCTGTTTTCCTGGGCAGTGTTGGTGCGAAGCAACATGGGCCCCGGTCAACAAAAAGCCTGCTGACGCCCGTTGCGGGCCGTCGCCCAAAAATCTGGCAAACGGGGCGGCATTCGTGCTGGCACCGATGCCCCGGCGCCCAGTCCCATCGCTATAATCCGGCCACTTTGCCCGGCGCCTCTGGGCCCAAACCGGGTCGCCATGGGTTTTCCAGCTTCCTTCCGCGCTGCCATGCTGATCTGGTTCGTCATTGTTTACTGGGTGATTTCCGTCGGGATCGGCCTGTGGGCTGCACTGCGCGTGCGCAATACCGCCGATTTCGCCGTGGCTGGCCGCAGCCTGCCGTTCTACGTCGTGACCGCCACGGTGTTCGCCACCTGGTTCGGCTCCGAGGCGGTGCTCGGGATTCCCGCGGAATTTCTCAAGGACGGCCTGCACGGCGTGGTGGCCGATCCGTTTGGTTCGTCCTTGTGCCTCGTGTTGGTGGGTCTGTTCTTCGCCAAGCCGCTGTACCGGATGAACCTGCTCACCATTGGCGACTTCTATCGCAACCGCTTTGGCCGCGTGGCCGAAACGCTGACCACGCTGTGCATCGTCGTGTCGTACCTGGGCTGGGTGGCGGCGCAGATCAAGGCGCTGGGCCTAGTGTTCTACACCGTGTCTGACGGCGCGGTTTCGCAAGACCTGGGGATGATGATCGGCGCGGGCAGCGTGCTCGTCTACACGCTGTTCGGCGGCATGTGGTCGGTGGCGGTGACGGACTTCATCCAGATGATCATCATCGTGATCGGCATGCTGTACATCGGCTGGGAAGTGTCGGGGCAGGCCGGCGGCGTCGGCACGGTGGTGGCGCACGCGGCGGCTTCGGGCAAGTTTTCGTTCTGGCCGGCGTTCAATCCGATCGAAATCATTGGCTTCGTGACGGCGTGGATCACGATGATGCTTGGGTCGATCCCGCAGCAGGACGTGTTCCAGCGGGTGACGTCGTCGCGCACCGAGCGCATCGCCGGCACGGCGTCGGTGCTGGGCGGCGTGCTGTACTTCATGTTTGCGTTCGTGCCGATGTTCCTGGCGTATTCCGCCACGCTCATCGACCCGCAGATGGTGGCCAAGTACATCGATACCGATTCGCAGATGATTCTGCCGAACCTGGTGCTGCAGCATGCGCCGATCTTCGCGCAGGTGATGTTCTTCGGCGCGCTGCTTTCCGCCATCAAGAGCTGCGCGAGCGCAACGCTGCTCGCGCCCTCCGTGACGTTCGCCGAAAATGTGCTGCGTCCGCTGCTGCCCAACATGGATGACAAGCGTTTCCTGCGCGTGATGCAGGCCGTGGTGCTGACGTTCACGGTCTTGGTGACGCTGTTTGCGCTGAACTCGCATCTGTCGATCTTCCACATGGTCGAAAGCGCCTACAAGGTGACGCTGGTGGCGGCGTTTGTGCCGCTGGCCTTCGGCCTGTTCTGGAAGCGCGCGACGAAGCAGGGCGGTCTTCTGGCCATCATCTTCGGTCTGGCGGCGTGGATCTGGTGCGAGGTCTTCCTGTCGGATGCGATGCTTCCGCCACAATTGGTGGGCCTCTTGGCCAGCTTTGGCGCCATGGTCCTGGGCTCGCTCGGCCCGCAGTGGATCGAGAACCGCGCGCCGACCACGAAGGCAGCTACGCAAGCCTGAGCGTCTCGTTGCGGGCGTGCGCGGTGTGCCACTTTGTCGCGCATCGCCATCGGCCGCTCCGAATCTGCGGTCGGGAATTCCCTCAAAAGGGTTTATAATTCAAGGCTTTGCGCGCCAGCACTTGTACGGCGCGCAGTTGCCCCAATCTTTCGCGAGCCCGTGCGTATTTCCCGCACCGCGTTCGCGGCCTGCGCGGGCAACCAATCGCTTTCTTTTCATTTGTTTGTTCCTGGGTGAGGACACCATGCCGATCTATGCTTATCGATGCGACGCCTGCGGCCACGCCAAAGATGTGCTGCAGAAGATGAGCGACGCCCCGCTGACGGATTGCCCCGCATGCGGCGCGCCGGCGTTCAAGAAGCAGCTCACTGCTGCCGGCTTCCAGCTCAAGGGTTCGGGCTGGTATGTGACCGATTTCCGCGGCGGTTCGGGCGGCGCATCGGCTGCGGCGCCCGCAACCGGTACGGCGGCCAAGGCGGATGCCGCTGCGCCCGCCGCCGCTGCACCGGCCTCGTCGTCGGACAGTGCGTCGTCCAGTGCGAGCACGCCGGCCGCGTCCGGTGGTTGCGGCACGTCGTGCGCTTGCCACTGATCGCATCGCTCACCTCTCGGTCCATCGCCCCATGAAACAGAAAACCAGCGCACTCAAGACATGGTTCCTGACCGGTCTTCTGGTGCTTGTCCCGCTTGCGATCACGCTGTGGGTGCTGTCGCTCATCATCGGCACGATGGACCAGAGCCTGGCGCTGCTGCCCTCGGCATGGCAGCCGGATCAGCTGTTTGGCCGGCGCATTCCCGGCGTGGGCGCGATTCTCACGCTGGCGTTCATCCTGATCGTGGGCGTGCTGGCGCACAACTTCATCGGCCAGAAGCTGGTGACGTGGTGGGAAGCGCTCGTGGGCCGCATTCCCGTGGTCGGCCCGATCTATTCGAGCGTGAAGCAGGTGTCCGACACGCTGCTGTCGTCCAACGGCAATGCATTCCGCAAGGCGCTGCTGGTGCAGTATCCGCGTGAAGGCTCCTGGACGATCGCCTTCCTGACCGGCCGCCCTGGCGGTGATGTCGAGAACCACCTGCAAGGCGAGTACGTCAGTGTGTACGTGCCGACCACGCCCAACCCGACGTCGGGTTTCTTCCTGATGATGCCCAAGGCCGACACCATCGAGCTGGACATGACGGTGGACGCGGCGCTCAAGTACATCGTGTCGATGGGTGTGGTGGCGCCTGAAGCGCTGCCGCGCCGCATGGACCCGCCCGATGCCTCTCAACAGACGGAGGACCGGTCGCCGGCTCAAGGGCCGCGCGACCCTTCGAATCCGACCGCGCTGCCTGCAGAGGGCGGCGCCATCGCGGCACCCTGAGCCGGCGACAGAACGAAGTCGAATCGACGCCGGCCCCCCCAATCAACTTTCACGCGCGACGCTGTAGTGGCGGCGCGCTTCGCGGAAAACCACAACATGCAAATGCGTACTCAATACTGCGGTCAGGTCACCGAACAACTGCTCGGCCAGAGCGTTACGCTGTCGGGCTGGGCCCATCGTCGTCGTGACCACGGTGGCGTGATCTTCATCGATCTGCGCGACCGTGAAGGCCTGGTGCAGGTCGTCTGCGACCCGGACCGCCCGGAGATGTTCAAGGTGGCCGAAGGCGTGCGCAACGAGTTCTGCCTGCAGGTGAAGGGCGTCGTGCGCGCCCGTCCGGAAGGCACCACCAACGCCAACCTGACCAGCGGCAAGGTCGAAGTGCTGTGCCACGAGCTGACGGTGCTCAACGCCTCCGTCACGCCGCCGTTCCAGCTGGACGACGACAACCTGTCGGAAACCACGCGTCTGACGCATCGCGTGCTGGACCTGCGCCGCCCGCAAATGCAGTACAACCTGCGCCTGCGCTACAAGGTCGCGATGGAAGTGCGCAAGTACCTGGACGACAAGGGCTTCATCGACATCGAAACGCCGATGCTGACCAAGAGCACGCCGGAAGGCGCGCGCGACTATCTGGTGCCGTCGCGCGTGAACGCCGGCCAGTTCTTCGCGCTGCCGCAGTCGCCGCAGCTCTTCAAGCAGATGCTGATGGTGTCGGGCTTCGACCGTTACTACCAGATCACCAAGTGCTTCCGCGACGAAGACCTGCGTGCCGACCGCCAGCCCGAATTCACCCAGATCGACTGCGAAACGTCGTTCCTGACGGAGCAGGAGATTCGCGACCTGTTTGAAGAAATGATCCGCACGGTGTTCAAGAACACCATGTCGGTCGAGCTGGACGCCAAGTTCCCGGTGATGGAGTTCCGCGAGGCGATGGCCCGCTTCGGTTCGGACAAGCCCGACCTGCGCGTCAAGCTGGAATTCACCGAACTGACCGACGCCATGAAGGACGTCGACTTCAAGGTGTTCTCGGGCCCGGCCAACGCTGAAGGCGGCCGCGTCGTGGCACTGCGCGTCCCGGGCGGTGCTTCGCTGTCGCGTGGCGATATCGACGCGTACACGAAGTTCGTCGAAATCTACGGTGCCAAGGGCCTGGCCTGGATCAAGGTCAACGAAGTGGCCAAGGGCCGCGACGGCCTGCAATCGCCGATCGTGAAGAACCTGCACGACGCGGCCATCGCCGAGATTCTGAAGCGCAGCGGCGCACAGGATGGCGACATCCTCTTCTTCGGCGCCGACCGCGCCAAGGTGGTCAACGACGCGATGGGTGCGCTGCGCCTGAAGGTCGGCCATTCGGACTTCGCCAAGAACACCGGCCTGTTCGAAGACGCCTGGAAGCCGCTGTGGGTGATCGACTTCCCGATGTTCGAGTACGACGAGGAAGACGCGCGCTGGGTGGCCATGCACCATCCGTTCACGAGCCCGAAGGACGAGCACCTGGAATACCTGGAAACCGATCCGGGCAAGTGCATTGCCAAGGCTTACGACATGGTGCTCAACGGCTGGGAAATCGGCGGCGGCTCGGTGCGGATCTACCGCGAAGAAGTGCAGAGCAAGGTGTTCCGTGCGCTGAAGATCAACGATGAGGAAGCGCGTGCCAAGTTCGGCTTCCTGCTCGACGCACTGCAGTACGGCGCGCCCCCGCACGGCGGTATCGCGTTCGGTCTGGACCGCGTCGTCACGATGATGGCCGGTGCGGATTCGATTCGCGACGTGATCGCCTTCCCGAAGACGCAGCGTGCGCAGGATCTGCTCACGCAGGCACCGAGCCCGGTCGACGAAAAGCAATTGCGCGAACTGCACATCCGCCTGCGCGCCGCCGAGGCCAAGGTCGCTGCGCCGACGGCTGCAACGACTGCCTGAGCACCCGCGCTGACGCTCCACGACAAACCGCGCCGCCTGACAAGGGCGGCGCGGTTTGTTTTTGGGCGCCTTCCATTGGGAACATTGGCTGCTAAACCGAATCTTTCGTTTCTGTCACGTTGGGTGGCAACGAAGGAGGAGTGTTTAGATGGACTACATCGACTTTGCCCGCACATGGGTCGTCGCCCACGCGGAGTTCCTGCTGACGTGGCTGATCGCCGCGCTGGTGGTGATGCTGCTGGCCTGGATCGAAATCCGCCGCGCCACGCGACGCGCCGCCATCGCGATGACCGAGGCTGTGGCCACCACGGTTGCGGCCTGCGTGCCCGAAATTGCAGCAGCGGCGCAGAGCGCACATCCCGGCGGCCCCGCATCGGCGGCGTCTCCGGGTTTGGCGGAGGCAATGCGCGCGCTGGGTCACCTTGCAGCGGAGCGGATGCGTTGGCTGCACGCGGTCGCCAACCTGCGTTTGCCTGAGACGGCATTGCCGCCAGCCGCACCCGGCATGCCGGTGCATCCGCTCATCTACGACGCGCCGCGCCCGCTCGCTGAAGCTCACTTGGCGGCAGAACTCCGCTTTGCGGAGCACGCGCGCGTTTTGCAGGCCGAACGCCGAGCACTGCAAGCGCTGGAAGCCGCCGAGCGTGAGGGCACCAGCGAACTGCACCGCATCGAGCGCGAAACCTCGGCCATCGTTGAACGCTTCGACCAGGCCAACGCGCAATCGGAGCAGACCGATGTGCAGCGCTTCCTGATCCAGAAATTCAACACGCTGGGCAATCGCGAACGCGAGTTGACCACGCAGCTCGCTGCGCTGCGCCAACAACTCGGCGAGCGTACGGAGGCGTTGTGGGCCCAATCGCAGCGCGCGGCCGATGACTATGCCGCGATGCTCGATCCGCTGCTCGCTGTGGCCCGCCGCGAGCTGGGTCACGAAACCGAGACGGATGAGGCGGCGCTGTGGCTCGCCCGCACGCGCTCGGGTCAGGGGCCGCTGCGCGCTGCCTGATCGCTGCCGCGGCATGGCAGCGCGACGAGCGTCACGGTGGCACGCTTCTGGCTGCGGTAAGCTATTGCCTTGCAGCGCGATCGCGCCGTCATCGAAGCACGCAGCAACCCACGCCCATGCCGCACAAGATTCCCGTCTCCGTTCTCGTCGTCATTCACACGCCCGATTTGCATGTGTTGGTGATGGAGCGGGCAGATCATCCGGGTTTCTGGCAATCCGTGACGGGCAGTTGCGACGCAGTTGACGAACCCTTGGTCGATACGGCCGCCCGGGAGGTGCTGGAAGAAACCGGCATCGACGCGGCCCAGCATCATCTGATCGACTGGGGCCACCACATCGAATACGAAATCTACCCACACTGGCGGCATCGCTACGCGCCGGGCATCACGCGCAACACGGAGCATTGGTTCGGCCTGCTGGTGAGCGGCAAGGTGCCGGTGCGGATGTCTCCGCGCGAGCATGTGCAGGCCGAGTGGTTGCCTTACCGAGAGGCCGCCGCGCGATGCTTCTCGCGCAGCAATGCCGAGGCCATCCTGCAGCTGCCCGAACGCCTCGCTGCCTATCATGCTCGTCAGGCGGCGCTGACAAAGGACCAGGCCTGAGATGCTGCGTTTGCGCGTTGCCACCTACAACATCCACAAGGGCGTGACAGGCATCGCCCGGCGCGTGCGCGTGCATGACGTGCGGCAGGGCCTGCATACGATGGACGCCGACATCGTCTTCCTGCAGGAGGTACAGGACCGCAACGACCGCCTGGTCGCCGCCGAGCTGTTCGATCCGAACTACACGCAGCTGCGCTACCTGGCCACCGACGTCTATCCGCACACGGTCTATGGCCGCAACGCCGTCTACGAGCACGGCCACCACGGCAACGCCATCCTGTCGCGGTTTCCGATCCTGCTGTCGGAAAATCTCGATATCTCCGACCACCGTTTCGAGCAGCGCGGCCTGCTGCACGCCGTAACCGATCTCGGCTTTGGCGAGGTGCATTTGCTCTGCGCGCACTTCGGCTTGTTTGCACGCAGCCGGCAGCGGCAGGCGGAGGCGCTCGTCGACCGCGTGCGTTCCGTCGTGCCACCTGATGCGCCGCTTGTGGTGGCGGGTGACTTCAACGATTGGAACAACCGCCTCGATCGCATGATTTGCCAGGCGCTTGGTGCGACCGAAGTGGCCGACAAGGCTGCCGATGCGCGCCCGGTCCGCACCTTCCCGAGCCATATGCCGTGGCTGCGGCTGGACCGCATCTACGTACGCGGTTTCGATATCGAACGTGCGCACGCGCTGACCGGCCGCGAATGGGCTCAGCGCTCCGACCACGTGCCCCTGCTGGCTGAATTGGCACATCCATGAAGGTCGTGCGCGATGCAGGGCCGCTGCGCTCCGAGTGGCGGCGGGGTAAGCCCCTGCCGGGCAACGACGTCGACCTGCTGTGCGGCGGCGCCGAGTTTTTCCCCGCATTGATCGAAGCCATCGATGCCGCGCAACGCCGCGTCGCGCTCGAAACCTATATCTACACCGACGACGCCACCGCGCACAGCGTGACCGAAGCGCTCGCCCGTGCAGCGCGGCGCGGTGTGGATGTCCACCTCACCATCGACGGTTTCGGCACCGGCCTGTTGCCCGCGAACATCGCCGCGATGCTGGAAGGGGCGGGTGTGCGTCTGCGCATCTATCGTCCGGTACGCGGTTTCCGCCTGCAGCGCCGCCACTTGCGACGGCTGCATCGCAAGATCGCCGTCATCGACGACGACGTGGCCTTCGTGGGCGGCATCAATATCATTGACGACCTGAATCACGCGCCGTTTCATGACGCCGCGCTCGGCCCGCGTTACGACTTCGCGGTGCGGGTGCGCGGGCCGCTGGTCGCGCAGATTGCGCTGACCGTTGACCGGCTCTGGTGGCAGATGGGCGTGCGCGCCGGTATGCGCGAGGTGGGCGTCACGGGCGTCGCCGCTGAGTTTCCGGTGATGACGGATACGCCGCGGCCACGGCATCGCGGCGCCTCGGGGCGAGAAAGTGAACGCGCGCCCGGAACCGTGTTGGCTTCGCTGGTGCTGCGTGACAACGTCCGCAACCGTCGCGCGATCGAACGCGAATATCTGCGCGCGCTAGGCACGGCGCGGCACGAGGTGATCATCGCCAACGCGTACTTCCTGCCGGGCGTGCGTTTCATGCGTGCACTGGCCGCATGCCGACAGCGCGGTGTGCGCGTGCGGCTGTTGCTGCAGGGCCAGGTCGAATACCGGTTGCAGCACTACGCAACGCGTTCGCTGTATCACATGCTGCTGCGCGACAACGTCGAGATCTACGAATACACCGCCAGCTTCCTGCATGCCAAGGTGGCCGTGGTGGATGACCGCTGGGCGACGGTGGGCTCCAGCAACATCGATCCATTCAGCCTGCTGCTGGCGCGCGAAGCCAACGTGGTCGCGTGGGACGCCACCGTGGCCAACGAACTGCGTGGCGCGTTGGAAGATGCCATCGCCCATCACGCACGCCGCGTTCTGGCCGACGCGCACGCTGCACGCCGGTGGTGGTGGCGCCTGGCAGATTGGTGCGCCTATCGGCTCGTGCGCCTTGGCGTCGTCATCAGCGGGCGCGCAGCACAGTATTAGCGGCACGCATCTAATACCTACAAGAGACAACAAGACGGAGGAGACATGCAAGTCATCACAACGGATGAAGCCGCGCGATTGGTACAGCCGGGATGGACGGTGGCATGCGCGGGGTTTGTCGGCGCCGGCCATGCGGAGGCCGTCACGCATGCGTTGGAGCGCCGCTTCCTGGCCACCGGCGAGCCGCGCGATCTGACGCTGGTCTACTCCGCCGGACAGGGCGATCGCGCCACGCGCGGTGTCAACCACTTCGGCAATCCCGGGATGACGCGCTGTGTGGTCGGTGGCCATTGGCGTTCGGCCACGCGGCTCGCAGACCTGGCGCTTGCCGAGCAGTGCGACGCGTTCAACCTGCCGCAAGGTGTGCTCACGCATCTGTACCGGGCCATCGCAGGCGGCAAGCCCGGCGTGCTGACGAAGATGGGCCTGCACACCTTCGTCGACCCCCGCACCGAGCTTGACGCGCGTTACCACGGCGCCGCCATCAACGCCCGTGCCAAAGCGGCGCGTGCTGCGGGCACAGCCTCGTGGGTCGAGTACGAACGCTTTCGCGGCGAAGACTATCTCTTTTACCCAAGCTTCCCGCTGCACTGCGTCTTCCTGCGCGGCACCGCCGCTGACCCGCGCGGCAACATCAGCACGCACGAAGA
This sequence comes from Ralstonia sp. TCR112, assembly GCF_007997035.1. GTDB lineage: Bacteria > Pseudomonadota > Gammaproteobacteria > Burkholderiales > Burkholderiaceae > Ralstonia > Ralstonia edaphi. Next base: position 26,087 of record NZ_VOSS01000078.1, read on the forward strand.
AGCCTTTCATCACGAGCTGCTGGCCATGGCGCAGGCCGCGCGCACCTCGGGCGGCATCGTCATCGCGCAGGTGCGCCGGCTGGTCGATCGGCATGACAACCTGCAGGCGATCCACGTGCCAGGCATCCTCGTCGATTACGTGGTCGTTGCCGAGGATGAAGCCGAACACCAGATGACCTTCGGCGAGGCGTTCAACCCGACTTACATCCGCCCATGGCAAGGCGAGGCGATCCAGCTCAAGGAAGACGCCATCGAAGCCAGCGAGGCGCTGGAGACGAGCCAACACGGGGCGCTCGATGCCCGCACGCTGGTGCAACGCCGCGCCGTGCTGGAACTGATCGCGCAGCAACCGCGCGTCGTGAACCTGGGCGTCGGCATGCCCGCGGCCGTCGGCGCCCTCGCTGAACAGGAAGGCGCGCGCAGCTTCACCCTTACCGTGGAGGCGGGCCCGATCGGTGGCACACCGGCAGATGGCCTTAGCTTTGGCGCGTCGGCCTACCCCGAAGCCGTGGTGGACCAGCCCGCGCAGTTCGACTTCTATGAAGGCGGCGGTATCGATCTCGCCATCCTCGGTCTGGCAGAACTGGACGGCGCCGGCAACGTCAATGTCAGCCTGTTTGGCGAGGGCGGCGATACCGTCGTCGCGGGCGTCGGCGGCTTCATCAACATCACGCAGAGCGCGCGTTCGGTCGTATTCATGGGCACGCTCACCGCCGGGGGACTCCAGGTCGAAGCCGAAGACGGCAAGCTGCGCATCGTGCGCGAAGGACGGCTCAAGAAGATCGTGCCTGCCGTGTCGCACCTGACCTTCAACGGTGAATATGCGGCGCAATCGGGCATTCCCGTGCGCTATGTGACCGAGCGCGCCGTCTTCGAGATGCGCGACGATGGCAGCGGCGCCCGGCGCCTCACGCTGACGGAAATCGCCCCGGGCATCGACCTGCAGCGTGACGTGTTAGACCAGTGCGCTGCCGCGGTGGCCGTAGCAGCCGACTTGCGGGAAATGGATGCGCGCATCTTCCGCCGTGGTGCCATGTGTACAGGCATTCCACCGGCCTGATTTTTTGACCTGTTTATTTACTGATGGGTAGCACTAGAAAACCCCTCCACCATGCTGCGCAGCTCGCGTTTTATGGGTGCGGCGCACACCCCGCTAAGCCTTTTATTTAAAGGCTTTACGGGATTCGCGCTGCACCGCGAAAGATGGCGATTCCCCATTGCCATTTAGATGCCGCTTTCTAATAAAACACTTGCCGCTCCAAGGGGCCCTGTAAATAATTGAACGACCGTTCGATTTTGGGCTAGAGTGTTCGCGCAGGCTGGTTTACAGTCCTGCCCGGCACGCGAAAGGCGCCCTGCAGTAAGCCAATTTTCTCGCGTGTCACGCCCCAGAAAAGAACGGAGAGAAATCATCATGCGTCACCCGACCGCTCGTCTCGAATCGAATCACGCAGCAGCTACGCCGATGCGCAAGGGCGAGCTGACACGTGCAGCGATTCTCGATGCCGCGCTGGAACTGGCCTCGCGCGACGGACTGGAAGGATTGACGATCGGTGTGCTCGCGGAGCGCATGCAGATGAGCAAGAGCGGGGTGTTCGCGCACTTCGGCTCGCGTGAGGACCTGCAGGTGGAAGTGGTTCGCGAGTATCACAAACGGTTCGAGCAGGAAGTCTTCTACCCGAGCTTGACGGAACCGCGCGGTCTGCCGCGCCTGTGGAGCATGGTGCGACGCTGGATGGAGCGCCGCATTCAGGAAGTCACCACGGGCTGCATCTACATCAGCGGCGCGGTGGAGTACGACGATCGTGCCGAAAGCCCGGTGCGCGACGAACTCGTCAAGAGCGTGACGATCTGGCGTGCAGCATTGGCCCGCGCGATCGCACAGGCAAAGGAAGAAGGCCATCTGCGTGCAGAAGCGGACCCGCAATTGATGCTCTTCGAGATGTACAGCCTGGAGCTGGGTCTGCATCACGATGCGCGTTTCCTGCGGTTGCCGAACAGTGCCGAACTGGCCATGGTGGCGCTCAACAAACTCATTCAGTCTTACCGAACCTGACGCGGCATCGCACACCTAGCGGTCGCGCAGTACACACCAAGGAGTTGCAAGATGGGTCAATACACCGCACCGCTGCGTGACATGCAGTTTGTTCTCCACGAGCTTCTCGGCGTGGAGAACCACCTGAAGGAGATGCCGCAGCACGCGGAGATCGATGCCGACACCATCAACCAGGTGATCGAGGAAGCCGGCAAGTTCTGCTCCGAAGTCATCTTCCCGCTCAACCAGTCTGGCGATCGCGAAGGCTGCACGTACCACGGCGACGGCGTGGTGACCGCTCCGAAGGGCTTCAAGGAAGCGTATCAACAGTATGTCGAGGCCGGCTGGCCTTCGCTGGGCTGCGATCCGGAGTACGGCGGTCAGGGCCTGCCCATCCTGATCAACAACGCGCTGTACGAGATGCTGAACTCGGCCAACCAGGCCTGGACGATGTATCCGGGCCTGTCGCATGGCGCGTACGAAGCCCTGCACGCACACGGCACCGACGAGCTCAAGCAGCGTTACCTGCCGAAGCTGGTGTCTGGCGTGTGGACCGGCACGATGTGTCTGACCGAGCCGCATTGCGGCACCGACCTGGGCATCCTGCGCACCAAGGCTGAACCGCTGGCCGATGGCTCGTATGCCATCACCGGCACGAAGATCTTCATCTCGGCAGGCGAACACGACCTGGCCGAGAACATCATTCACCTGGTGCTGGCACGTCTGCCGGACGCGCCGGGCGGCACGAAGGGCATCTCGCTGTTCGTGGTGCCGAAGTTCATTCCCGATGCGAATGGCAACCCGGGCGAACGCAACGGCGTGAAGTGCGGCTCCATCGAACACAAGATGGGCATCCACGGCAACGCTACCTGCGTGATCAACCTGGATGGCGCAAAGGGCTGGATGGTCGGCGAGCCGAACAAGGGCCTGAACGCCATGTTCGTGATGATGAATGCCGCGCGTCTGGGCGTCGGCATGCAGAGCCTGGGCCTGACCGAAGTCGCTTACCAAAACTCCGCTGCCTACGCCAAGGAACGCCTGCAGATGCGCAGCCTCTCGGGCCCGAAGGCACCGGACAAGCCGGCTGACCCGATCATCGTGCACCCGGACGTGCGTCGCATGCTGCTGACCCAGCGTGCGTTTGCCGAAGGCGGCCGCGCATTCAGCTATTGGATCGCCCTGCAGATTGACCGCGAGCTGTCGCACGAAGACGAGTCCGTGCGCAAGGACGCGGCGGATCTGGTCGCGCTGCTGACGCCGATCGCCAAGGCCTTCCTGAGCGACAACGCATTCATCGCCACCAACGAAGGCATGCAGGTGTTCGGTGGCCACGGCTACATCGCCGAATGGGGCATGGAGCAGTACGTGCGCGACGCCCGCATCAACATGATCTACGAAGGCACGAATACCGTGCAGTCGCTGGACCTGCTGGGCCGCAAGATTCTGGGCGACATGGGCGCCAAGATGAAGAAGTTCGGCAAGCTGGTCCAGGACTTTGTTGAAGCCGAAGGCACCAACGAAGCCATGCAGGAATTCATCAATCCGCTGGCCGACATCGGCGACAAGGTCCAGAAGCTGACCATGGAAATCGGCATGAAGGCCATGGCCAACCCGGATGAAGTCGGCGCCGCCGCTGTGCCGTATCTGCGTGTGGTCGGCCACCTGGTGTTCTCGTACTTCTGGGCCCGCATGGCCAAGATCGCCCTGGAAAAGCAAGACAGCGGCGACACCTTCTACAAGGTCAAGCTGGCAACGGCGCGTTTCTACTTCGCCAAGCTGCTGCCTGAGACGGCTTCGCAGATCCGCATGGCACGTGCCGGCGGCGCGACGCTGATGGCACTCGAAGCCGACCTGTTCTAAGGAAAGCTGCCCACGATCCTACTGCGCGGTCCGATCTTGGCTCTGCGATGCTCGCCGTACCCATGTACGGCTGGGCTTCTCCCGCCAACCTCGAACCGCTCGCTACGGATCGCGAGCAGGTTTCAACGCCTCTTTTTGTTGCTCCCGCTTGTGCGGGGGTGACGACTCCTCTTCTTTCCGCGAGGACACCATGACCCGCACTGAACTCCCCACCAGCGCGCAGCCGCAAGCCGGCCAGCGCTCCAACTTCCTCGTCCGGCGCGTTGCCGTGCTGGGCGCCGGCGTGATGGGCGCGCAGATTGCCGCGCATCTCGTCAACGCCAAGGTTCCTGTCACGCTGTTCGATCTTCCGGCCAAGGAAGGCCCGAAGAGCGGCATCGCGCTCAAGGCCATCGAAAACCTGAAGAAGCTGTCGCCGGCGCCGCTGGGCATCAAGGATGACGCCAACCTGATTCAAGCCGCCAACTACGAAGACGACATCGAGAAGCTGCGCGACTGCGATCTCGTCATCGAAGCGATTGCCGAGCGCATGGACTGGAAGCACGACCTGTACAAGAAGGTCGCGCCGCACATCGCCCCACACGCGATCTTCGCGTCGAACACGTCGGGCCTGTCGATCACCGAACTCTCGGATGGGTTTGACGCCGAGCTGAAGTCGCGCTTCTGTGGCGTGCACTTCTTCAACCCGCCGCGCTACATGCACCTGGTCGAGCTCATCCCGACCGCCCACACGCGCGGCGACATCCTCGACAAGCTGGAAACGTTCCTCACCTCCGCGCTCGGCAAGGGCGTGGTGCGTGCGAAGGACACGCCCAACTTCATCGCCAACCGCGTCGGCATCTTCTCGATCCTGGCGGTGTTTGCGGAGTCGGCCAAGTACGGCATTCCGTTTGACGTGGTCGATGACCTGACGGGCTCGAAGCTCGGCCGTGCCAAGTCGGCGACGTTCCGCACGGCGGACGTGGTGGGCCTGGACACGATGGCGCACGTCATCAAGACGATGCAGGACAACCTGAAGGACGATCCGTTTGCTCCGGTCTATGCCACGCCGCCCGTGCTGGCCAAACTGGTGGAAGCGGGTGCCCTGGGCCAGAAGACCGGCGCCGGTTTCTACAAGAAGGAAGGCAAGGAAATCAAGGTGCTGGATCCGCAAAGCGGCCAGTACGGCCCGAGCGGCAAGAAGGCTGACGACATCGTTGTGCGCATCCTGAAGAAGGAGCCGGCCGAGCGTCTGAAGCTGCTGCGCGAATCCACCAATCCGCAGGCGCAATTCTTGTGGGCTGTGTTCCGCGATGTGTTCCATTACATCGCGGTGTATCTGGAGCAGATTGCCGATTCGGCTGCGGAAGTCGATCTGGCGATCCGCTGGGGCTTCGGCTGGAACAGCGGCCCGTTCGAAGACTGGCAAGAAGCCGGCTGGAAGCAAGTGGCCGAATGGGTGAAGGAGGACATCGAGGCCGGCAAGGCGCTGTCGAACGCAGCCCTGCCGCAGTGGGTGTTCTCCGGTCCGGTCGCAGACAACGGCGGTGTGCATTCAGCACAGGGTTCGTGGTCGGCCAAGCAGGGCACGTTCCTGCAGCGCAGCACGCTGCCGGTGTACGGCCGCCAGGTGTTCCGCGCGCCGATCAAGGGCGCGACCGCGGTCAACCCGCTCACGTACGGCAAGACGATCGAAGAGACCGACGCCGTGCGCATCTGGGTGGACGACGCGGCCGGCCAGGACGACGTGCTGATCATCTCGTTCAAGAGCAAGATGAACACGATCGGACCGAGCGTCATCGACGGTCTGACGCGCGCGGTGGATCTGGCGGAAGCCGGCTACAAGGGTCTGGTGGTGTGGCAGCCGACGTCGCTGAAGCTGGGCGCGCCGGGTGGTCCGTTCTCGGCCGGTGCAAACCTGGAAGAAGCCATGCCGGCCTTCATGATGGGCGGGGCCAAGGGCATCGAGCCGTTCGTCAAGAAGTTCCAGGACGGCATGATGCGCGTGAAGTACGCCGGTGTGCCCGTCGTGTCGGCCGCATCGGGCATTGCACTGGGCGGCGGCTGCGAGCTGCTGCTGCATTCGGCCAAGCGTGTGGCTGCGCTGGAAACGTATATCGGTCTGGTTGAAGTGGGCGTGGGCCTCGTGCCGGCAGGTGGCGGCCTGAAGGAAGCTGCTCTGGCGGCAGCCAAGGCTGCGCAGGCAGCCGGCAGCACGAACATCCTGCAGTTCCTGACCAACCGTTTCCAGGCGGCGGCCATGGCCAAGGTGTCGTCTTCCGCGCTGGACGCGCAGAAGATCGGCTACCTGCAGCCGACCGACACCATCGTCTTCAACGTGCATGAGCTGCTGCACGTTGCACGCAACGAAGTGCGTGCGCTGGCCGATTCGGGCTACCGCGCACCGCTGCGTCCGGTGGGCATTCCGGTGGCGGGCCGTTCGGGTATCGCCACGATCAAGGCGTCGCTGGTGAACATGCGTGACGGCGGTTTCATCTCGCAGCACGACTTCACGATCGCCTCGCGCATCGCTGAAGCTGTGTGCGGTGGGGATGTCGAAGCCGGCGCGCTGGTGGACGAAGAATGGCTGCTGGCGCTGGAGCGCAAGGCCTTCGTGGATCTGCTCGGCAGCTCCAAGACCCAGGAACGCATCATGGGCATGCTGCAGACCGGCAAGCCGGTGCGCAACTGATTGCGCGACCTGTAGACGAACACGAGAACAGGAATTTCATCATGACCAAGCAACTGCAAGACGCCTACATCGTCGCCGCAACGCGTTCCCCGATCGGCAAGGCGCCGAAGGGCACGCTCAAGAACCTGCGTCCGGACGACCTGCTGGCGACCATCCTCAAGAGCGCTGTCGCCCAGGTGCCGAACCTGGATCCGGCGCTGATCGAAGACGCCATCGTCGGCTGCGCGATTCCCGAAGCGCAGCAGGGCCTGAACGTGGCGCGTATCGGCGCGCTGCTGGCCGGCCTGCCCAATACCGTGGGCGGCGTCACCGTCAACCGCTTCTGCGCCTCCGGCCTGACCGCCGTGGCGATGGCTGCAGACCGCATCCGCGTGGGCGAATCCGACGTGATGATCGCCGCCGGTGTCGAATCGATGAGCATGGTGCCGATGATGGGCAACTCGCCGTCGATGTCGCCGGACATCTTCACGCGTGACGAGAATGTCGGCATCGCCTACGGCATGGGCCTGACCGCCGAGAAGGTCGCCCAGCAGTGGAAGATTTCGCGCGAGGCGCAGGATGCTTTCTCGCTCGCGTCGCATCAGAAGGCGCTCGCTGCGCAGCAAGCCGGCGAATTCAAGGACGAGATCACCCCGATCGAGATCATCGAGAAGTTCCCGAACCTGGGCACAGGCGCCATCGATATCAAGACCCGCACGATGTCGCTGGATGAAGGCCCGCGTGCCGATACGTCGGTCGAAGGCCTGGGCAAGCTGCGCGCCGTGTTCGCCAACAAGGGCAGCGTGACGGCCGGCAACAGCTCGCAGACGTCGGACGGTTCGGGCGCGTTGATCCTGGTGTCGGAAAAGATCCTCAAGCAGTTCAACCTGGTGCCGCTGGCGCGCTTCGTATCGTTTGCGGTGCGCGGTGTGCCGCCGGAAATCATGGGGATCGGTCCGAAGGAAGCGATTCCTGCCGCGCTGAAGGCCGGCGGCCTGACGCAGGATCAGATCGACTGGATCGAACTGAACGAGGCGTTTGCCGCGCAGTCGCTCGCCGTGATCCAGGACCTGGGCCTGGACACCAGCAAGATCAACCCGCTGGGCGGCGCGATCGCACTGGGCCACCCGCTGGGCGCCACCGGTGCCATTCGTGCGGCCACGGTGGTGCACGGCCTGCGCCGTCGCAACCAGAAGTACGGCATGGTGACGATGTGCGTCGGCACCGGCATGGGCGCCGCGGGCATTTTCGAACGCATGTGACCCCACGTCAGGGGGAAGGATTAAGTTCTTCCCCCTGCTTGTAAATCGCCCGTCTCAACACGCATGATTGCGCAGGCGCGCGCAGCACTACATAACAAGCGCGCCGAAGAATGCGGCCGGCACCCAGCCGGCATCGCCATAGAAGCGGAACCACGATTCCGCGAGAGAGGAGACACACCACCGGGTCACCGGCGGTGCACCAAGAGGAGGGCGCGATGGGAAACACAATCGTGTTGACCGACGCGGCATGCGACATGCCGCGCTCGATGATCGATGAGCTTGGGTTGGGCGTGGTGCCGTTCCGCATTCGTGCGGGCGAATTGTTTGTTGAAGACCGCCGCGACGAGGCGGCGCTGCCGCAGCTCTATCGCAAGTACCTCGTCGACAAGCAGGATCACTATGCCGAATCGATTCCGCTGCTCGAACGCGAGATCGAAGATTTCCTGCTCAAGCACGTGGTGACGCAGCACGACCGCGCGTTGCTGCTGACGATTGCCAGCTCGCGCAGCCATTTCTACAGCCACGCCACCGGCGCGGTGGTGGGCACCACGGCCAAGAGCTTCAAGCCACGCAAGGATGCCGGCCGCTCGGGCCTGTTCGAGTTGACGGTGGTGGATACCGGCGCCATTGGCCCCGGCCAGGCGCTGATGGTGCACGAGGCCGCCCGCATGCTGCGCGAAGGCGCGGAGGTGCGCGACGTGGTGCACGTGATCGAGAACCGCCTGCGCGATGCTTCGCATGTCTACCTCGTACCCGACGAGTTGCTGTACATGTACACGCGCGCGAAGCAGAAGGGCGAGAAGAGCATCACCTGGAGCCGCTACATGATGGGCACGGCCTTCAACGTTCGGCCGCTCATTCATATGCATCGTGGCGAGACGGAAGCCATCGCGAAGGTACGTGGCTCCGACGAAGGGATTCGCCGCCTGCTTGCGCATACCGAAACCATGATCGCCGAGGAGCGCCTGGCCACGCCCGTGGTGGCGATCACGTATTCCGGTTCGCTCGACACCGTGCGCCGCATGGAGCCTGTGCAGGCGTTGATGCGAACCGCGCAGGACCACGGCGTGGAAGTGCTGCTCGCGCCGATGAGCCTGACCGTGGCGTTGAACGTGGGGGCCAACGCGTTCTCCGTCGGTTATCTATCTGATTCGCCTGTGCCGATTTAGCGGCGCAGGTTTCACCTGGAGTTTTCATGTCGATTCGTACCGAGACCGCAGACGGCGTCCTGACGCTCACGTTTGACCGCCTGGACCGCAAGAACGCCATCACGGCCGCGATGTATCAAACGTTGGCCGATGCCCTGGTGGCCGCCGAGACCGATCCCGCCATCCGCGTGATCGTGCTCGCCGGCCACGAGAGCGTATTCACGGCGGGCAACGATCTCGAAGACTTCATGAAGAATCCGCCCAAGGACGAAAGCGCGCCCGTGCATCAGTTCCTCAAGGCGATCAGCACGGCGACCAAGCCGCTGATCGCTTCGGTGAGCGGCGCGGCGGTGGGTGTGGGCACGACGATGCTGCTGCATTGCGATCTCGTCTACGCATCCGAGACGGCCAAGCTGTCGATGCCGTTCGCGCAACTGGGGCTTTGTCCGGAAGCCGCGTCGAGCCTGTTGCTGCCGCAGCTGGCCGGCTATCACCGCGCGGCGGACAAGCTGCTCTTCGGCGAGCCTTTCGACGCGAACGAAGCGCGCGAGCTGGGCCTTGTCAATCGCGTGCTGCCGGCCGGGGAGTTGGACGCTTTCGTGCGGACGCAGGCGCGCAAGCTGACGCTGCTGCCGCCCGCATCGCTGCGCGCCACCAAGCGCCTGATGAAGGAGGGCGCTACGCCGCAGATCGCCGAGCGCATGTCGGTGGAAGGCAAGCAATTCGGCGAGATGCTGCGTGCCCCGGAAGCGCGCGAAGCGTTCACGGCGTTCTTCGAAAAGCGCCGCCCGGATTTCTCCAAGTTCAACTGAGCGATTCGTTCACCTGCAAAAGAAAACCCGGCGCGAAGCCGGGTTTTTTGTTGGGCGTGGCCGTTCAGAGCGGCGGCAGTACGCGCGGCTTGCGGGTCTCGTCGGTCGCCACGTAGGTGAGGGTGGCTTCCGTCACCTTGACGGTGGCGTGCCGGCCGTTGGCGTGCATGCGTTGCGCATAGACCTCCACATCCACGGTGATTGACGTGCGGCCCGTCTTGACCACGTTGGCGTAGAAACTCACCAGATCGCCCACGTATACAGGTTGCTTGAAGACGAACGAGTTGACGGCGATCGTGGCCACGCGGCCGTTGGCACGCACCACGGCTGGGATCGACCCGGCAATGTCCACCTGCGACATGATCCAGCCGCCAAACACATCGCCGTGGACGTTGGCGTCGGACGGCATCGGCATCACACGCACGGCGGGCTGCTTGTCGGCGGGCAGCGTGACGGTTTCAGTGGTGGCTTGGGTATCGGACATGATGATGCAGGGCGGCATTGAAGCGGAAGGAGGGCCCACCAGCGGCCCTGGGGCGCGCGCAGGTGATCGGTGGGAGAATACACAATCCGCCATTTTATTGCACCGCACATGCGCCGTTTTCCCGCTTCTTCCGAACCGCCTCCGCCCGGGGCTGCCCGCGGTGACTGGCGCACCATCAAGAGCCTGCTGCCGTATCTGCTGGCCTACAAATGGCGTGTGGCGTTGGCGCTGTCGTTCCTGATCGCGGCCAAGGTGGCAAACCTTGGGGTGCCGATGGTCATGAAGCGGCTGATCGATTCCATGAACGTGTCGCCGTCCGACCCCCGCGCGCTGCTGGTTGTGCCGGTGGGCATCATCATCGGTTACGGGCTGCTGCGGCTGTCGACGTCGCTGTTTTCGGAGCTGCGCGAAATCCTGTTCGCGAAGGTCACGGAGAGTTCGGTGCGGACGCTCGCACTGCAGGTGTTCCGCCATCTGCATGCGCTGTCGCTGCGCTTTCACCTTGAGCGCCAGACCGGCGGCATGAGCCGCGATATCGAACGCGGCACACGCGGCATCCAGTCGCTCATCTCGTATTCGCTGTACAGCATCCTGCCGACGCTGGTGGAGGTTGGCCTCGTCATCACGTATTTCTTCGTGAAGTACGACGTGTGGTTTGCGCTCATCACGTTCTGCGCGCTGGTCAGCTACATCGTTTTTACGGTGACGGTGACGAACTGGCGCACGCACTTCCGCCGCAAGATGAACGAGCTGGATTCGCGCGCGAACCAGAAGGCGATCGATTCGCTGCTCAACTTCGAAACAGTCAAGTACTTCGGCAACGAAGACTACGAAGCACGTCGCTACGACGAGAACCTGAAGCACTACCGCGCCGCGGCCATCCGCTCGCAGAACTCGTTGTCGGTGCTGAACTTCGGCCAGCAGTTCATTGTCGCCACGGCGCTCATCCTGATCCTGTATCGCGCCACGCAAGGCGTCGCGGCGGGGCACATGACGCTTGGCGACCTGGTGCTCGTCAACACGCTGATGCTGCAAATCTACATTCCGCTCAACTTCCTGGGCGTGATCTACCGTGAGCTGAAGCAGGCGGTGACCGACATGGACCGCATGTTCCACCTGCTGCAGACCAACCGCGAAGTGGCCGACAAGCCTGACGCACCACCGCTGGCGGTGCACGCGGGCGAAGTGCGCTTCGCGCATGTCGACTTCAGCTACGAGGCCAATCGCCAGATCCTGTTCGATGTGGATTTCACGATTCCGGCCGGGACGACCACGGCGGTGGTGGGACAGAGCGGCTCGGGCAAGTCGACGCTGGCGCGCCTGCTGTTCCGCTTCTATGACGTGAAGTCCGGCGCCATCCAGATCGACGGTCAGGACTTGCGCGATGTCACGCAATCCAGCGTGCGCGCCGCCATCGGCATCGTTCCGCAAGACACGGTGCTCTTCAACGACAGCATCTACTACAACATCGCCTACGGCCGCCCCGATGCAAGCCGCGAAGAGGTGATCGAAGCCGCTCGCGCAGCGCAGATCCACCATTTTGTCGAGTCGCTGCCCGACGGCTACGAGACGCAAGTCGGCGAGCGCGGCCTCAAACTCTCCGGCGGCGAAAAACAGCGCGTGGCGATTGCGCGCACCCTGCTCAAACGTCCGCCGATTCTCGTCTTCGATGAAGCGACGTCTGCGCTGGACTCGCGCACCGAGCACGCCATCCAGGAAGAGTTGATGCGCCTGGCGCAGAACCACACCACGCTGGTCATCGCGCACCGCTTGTCCACCATCGTGCGTGCGCACCAGATTCTGGTGATGGAGCACGGACGCATCATCGAGCGCGGCACGCATGAATCGCTGTTGCGCGCGGAAGGCCGTTACGCGCAGATGTGGCGCATGCAGGCGCGCGAGCCGGAGCGCGTGGCCGAAGAAACAGAAGAAGACGCCCGGGCAGGTTGAGGGGGAGACAACGCGATGGAACTGAAATGGCTGGAAGACTTCATCAGCCTGGCCGAAACGCGCAGCTTTTCGCGCTCGGCCGAATTGCGGCACGTGACGCAGCCGGCGTTTTCGCGGCGCATTCAATCCCTTGAGGCGTGGCTCGGCAATGAGCTGATCGACCGATCAAGCTATCCAACACGCCTCACGCCCGCCGGCGAAGTGTTCTACGAACAGGCGTTGGCGATGCTCGCCCAGGTCAGTGAGACGCGCGCGCTGATGCGCGGCCAGCGTCCTGCCAGCGCATCGACGATCGACTTTGCCGTGCCGCATACGCTATCGCTGACATTCTTCCCGGGCTGGCTTGCTCAGGTGGAAGAAAAGATCGGCAAGCTGCAATGCCGGCTACGCGCGCTGAACGTGCACGATGCGGTGATGACGTTGGTGGAGGGCGGCTGCGATCTCGTGATGGTCTATCACCACGCGCGCCAGATGATCCAGCTCGACCCGACGCGCTACGACATGCTGGTGCTCGGGACCGAGCGGCTCTCGCCGTTTTCCAAGCCCGACGCGAGCGGGCGGCCGATTTATCGGCTCGTTCCGACCGCACGCAAGCCCATCGCCTACCTGAGCTATACGCCCAACGCCTTTCTCGGGCGCATGGTGGATGTGCTGCTGGAAAACTCGCCGGTGGCGCCGCTGCTCGACAAGTGCTACGAAACCGACATGGCGGAAGCGCTCAAGGTGATGGCGCTGGCGGGCCACGGCGTGGCTTTCCTGCCGGAGAGTGCGGTGCGCGAGGACGTGGCGGCGGGTCGCCTCGTGCGCGCGGAAGGCAAGGGCGGCGGCACGTTGTCGATCGAGATGGAAATCCGGCTTTACCGTGAGCATCCGCAGAGCGGCGCTCACGACCGTCGGCACCCCCAATCCAAGCGCAAGCGCGAGCTGATCGACACGTTGTGGAACGCGCTGGCGGGCTGAGTGGGCCATCGAATTCCACCCTGGGGTTATGCGCCAGATGCATAACCCGATGTAAAAACGGCATTGGATTTCGTTCTGGCCGGTCCCTAAGCTGGCGGGCATTTTGTGGGACTTGAAGGACCTTACCGAGGTCCAAAAAAGGAAGACAGCCATGTCCAATGTCGCATCTCCGTCGACACTTCAGCACGCAATCCCGTCCTATCTGCCCGCCGACAATCTCGGCCCCTGGGGCATCTACCTGCAGCAGGTCGATCGGGTCACCCCCTATCTCGGCTCGCTCGCACGTTGGGTTGAAACGCTCAAGCGCCCGAAGCGCGCGCTGATCGTCGACGTGCCCATCCAGATGGACGACGGCCGCATCGCCCACTTCGAGGGCTATCGCGTGCAGCACAACACGTCGCGCGGCCCGGGCAAGGGCGGCGTGCGTTTCCACCAGGACGTGACGCTGTCGGAAGTGATGGCGCTGTCGGCGTGGATGTCGGTGAAGAACGCGGCCGTGAACGTGCCGTACGGCGGTGCCAAGGGCGGTATCCGCGTCGATCCGCGCAAGCTGTCTTCCGGCGAGCTTGAACGCCTGACCCGCCGCTACACCAGCGAGATCGGCATCATCATCGGGCCGAACAAGGACATTCCGGCTCCGGACGTGAACACCAACGCGCAGATCATGGCGTGGATGATGGACACGTACTCCATGAACGAAGGCTCCACCGCCACCGGCGTGGTGACCGGCAAGCCGATCGCACTGGGCGGCAGCCTGGGCCGTCGCGAGGCCACGGGCCGCGGCGTGTTCGTGGTCGGCAGCGAAGCCGCCCGCAATCTCGGCATCGACGTCAAGGGCGCGCGCGTGGTCGTGCAGGGCTTCGGCAACGTCGGCAGCGTGGCCGCCAAGCTCTTCCATGACGCTGGCGCCAAGGTCATTGCCGTGCAAGACCACAAGGGCATCGTGTTCAACGGCAACGGCCTGGATGTCGACGCGCTGATCAAGCACGTTGACCACAACGGCAGCGTGGCCGGCTTTGCCGCAGAGACCGTCTCGCAAGACGATTTCTGGGCGCTGGACTGCGAATTCCTGATCCCGGCCGCGCTGGAAGGCCAGATCACCGTCAAGAACGCGCCCCATATCAAGGCAAAGATTGTCGTGGAAGGTGCAAACGGCCCCACGACGCCCGAGGCAGACGACATCCTGCGCGACCGCGGCATCCTGGTCTGCCCCGACGTGATCGCCAACGCCGGCGGCGTGACGGTCAGCTATTTCGAATGGGTGCAGGATTTCTCGAGCTTCTTCTGGACCGAAGACGAGATCAACCAGCGCCTGGTACGGATCATGCAAGATGCCTTCCGTGGCGTCTGGCAAGTGGCGCAGGACAACAAGGTTACGCTGCGTACGGCGGCGTTCATCATCGCCTGTACGCGGATTCTGCAGGCCCGCCAAGAGCGTGGTCTGTACCCCTGATCGGCAACGCGCTGGTCAATACCGGCGCGGTGCTCCAACAGGGCGCTGCACCGGTCTATCGCGTTGCTGCCGATCAGGCGGCCATGCGCGACGGTTGAAGAAAGCCGGTGCTCATGGGACGAACCATAACGTTCCGGAGCGTCGCACCATGAGAAGGGCGATGGCAGCATCGTCGTCCTTCCCATCCTCAAGTCGGGTTCGTTAAGCGACAGAGAGCGCACATCGGGCGGGCTTTATTCCCCTTGTTTTTCCTTAGCAACTGGCGGTCATCCGCTCAAGCAATCGGCGCGCATGCCGATGTTGCAGAGCGTTGCCGTGTCTGGCGCTGCGCGTCTTTTCCGGTTTTTCGGAAAAGCACAACGTAAGGTATCCGGTTGCTCGGAAAACGCGGTTGCGGCAGGGGCCGCGCCAGAGGGAAAAACTCCGTTGGATTCAACGATTTAGTGGCAACACCAATACTGTCGCCAAACGTTTTTTGGTACAGTCCCGTCTTTCTCTTTCATGGTCAAAAGGAGACTTTCATGAACCTCGCCAAGCTGGCAACCGTGGTTGCAGCCGTTGGTGTCGCCGTTGGTACGTTCGGCAGCGCTGCCCACGCAGAAGAGCTGACTGGTACGCTCAAGAAGATCAAAGACACCGGCACCATCACGCTGGGCGTGCGCGATTCGTCGATTCCGTTCAGCTACAACGTCGGCGGTGTCCGCACGATCGGCTATTCGTACGACGTTGCCACCAAGATTGCCGAGGACGTGAAGAAGCAACTCGGCCTGAAGGACCTGAAGATCAACGAGATCCCGGTCACTTCGCAGAACCGCATCACGCTGCTGCAGAACGGCACCATCGATCTGGAGTGCGGCTCGACCACGAACAACCTCGAGCGCCAGAAGCAGGCATCGTTCACGAACACCATCTTCATCATCGGTACGCGCATCATGGTGAAGAAGGATTCGGGCATCACCGACTGGGCACAGCTCAAGGGCAAGAACGTCGTCACCACCGCCGGCACGACGTCGGAACGCCTACTGCGCAAGATGAACGATGACAAGCAGATGGGCATGAACATCATCAGCACGAAAGACCACGGCCAGTCGTTCCTGACGCTGGAATCGGGTCGCGCTGTTGCGTTCATGATGGACGACGCCCTGCTGTACGGTGAGCGCGCCAAGGCCAAGAACCCGGCTGACTGGGTGGTCGTGGCCAAGCCGCAATCGCGCGAAGCCTACGGCTGTATGGTTCGCAAGGACGACAAGCCGTTCAAGGCCCTGGCCGACAAGACGATCGCCGGCATGATGAAGGACGGGTCGATCGCCGCCGAGTACAAGAAGTGGTTCGAGCAGCCGGTTCCGCCCAAGGGCGTGAACATGGAGTTCCCGCTGTCGGACGACATGAAGGCGCTGATCAAGAACCCGAACGACAAGGCTCTTGACTGATCGGCTCCCTCAACGGGCCTGATATAAGCGTCACCGAAACGGAAGGCAAAGGCCGGTCAACAGGTCTTCTCCCTTCCGTTTCTTTTTGAGGGAACCATCATGAATTACCACTGGAACTGGGGCGTCTTCTTTACGGAAGCCGCCCAGAATCAGACCTATCTGGACTGGCTGCTGGCGGGGTTGAAGACCACCGTCGTGCTCGGCCTGTCTTCCTGGATCATCGCGCTCATCATCGGCTCCGTGCTCGGCGTGCTGCGTACGGTGCCGAACAAATGGCTGTCGGGCCTTGCCGCAGCGTACGTGGAACTGTTCCGCAACATTCCGCTGATCGTGCAACTCTTCATCTGGTACTTCGTCATGCCCGAACTCGTGCCGGGCGGCGACTACATCAAGCAGATGAACCCTGCCACGGCGATGTTCCTGTGCGCGATGCTGTGTCTCGGTACCTTTACCGCTGCGCGCGTCTGCGAGCAGGTGCGCTCGGGTATCAATTCGCTGCCGCGCGGCCAGCGCAACGCCGGCCTCGCGATGGGCTTCACGCTGGCGCAGACGTATCGCTATGTGATGCTGCCGATGTCGTTCCGCATCATCGTGCCGCCGCTCACGTCGGAGTTTCTGAACATCTTCAAGAACTCGGCCGTGGCGTCGACCATCGGTTTGCTTGAGCTTGCTGCCCAAGGTCGCCAGTTGGTCGACTACACCGCGCAGCCGTACGAATCGTTCATCGCCGTGACGCTGATGTACATGCTGATCAACCTGACCGTAATGGGCCTGATGCGCTGGGTGGAAGCACGTTCCCGGCTGCCTGGCTTCATCGGTGGCAAGTAATCGGGCGAGGACTCTTCATGGCTTATCAATTCGATTTCTCGTCCATCAACGCCGACAACATGCGCGTGCTCGGCGAGGGGATGCTGCTCTCGCTCGAGATCACCGGCACGGCCATCCTGGTCGGCATCGTCTGGGGCACGCTGCTCGCGATGATGCGCCTCTCGGGCATCAAGCCGCTGCAGTTGTTCGGGCAGGCGTATGTGAACCTCTTCCGATCCATCCCGCTGGTGATGGTGCTGCTGTGGTTCTTCCTGATCGTGCCGCAGGTGCTGCAGCGGATCTTCGATCTGTCGCCGGCCACCGACATGCGCATGACGTCTGCGCTGGTCGCCTTCGCGCTGTTTGAGGCGGCGTATTACTCGGAGATCATCCGCGCCGGTATCCAGAGCGTGTCGCGCGGGCAGATGTTCGCGGCCTACGCGATGGGCATGACGTACGGCCAGGCGATGCGTCTGGTCATCCTGCCGCAGGCATTCCGCAACATGATTCCGCTGCTGCTCACGCAGGCCATCGTCCTGTTCCAGGATACGTCGCTGGTGTATGTGAGCGCGCTGTCGGACTTCTTTACGCAGGCGTACAACATTGGTGAGCGCGACGGCCGTATCGTCGAGCTGCTGCTGTTTGCCGGCTTGTGCTATTTCGTGATCTGCTTCGGCGCCTCCGTGCTGGTGAAGCGACTTCAGAAGAAGGTGACCCAATGATCGAGATCAAGAACGTTTCCAAGTGGTACGGCAGCTTCCAAGTGCTGACCGACTGCACCACCAGCGTGAAGAAGAGCGAGGTGGTGGTGGTGTGCGGCCCGTCGGGTTCGGGCAAGTCCACGCTCATCAAGACCGTCAACGCGCTGGAGCCGTTCCAGAAGGGCGAGATTCTCGTTGACGGCACCTCGGTCGGTGCCAAGGGCACTAATCTGCCGAAGCTGCGTTCGCGCGTGGGCATGGTGTTTCAGAACTTCGAGCTCTTTCCGCACCTGTCGATCACCGAGAACCTGACGATCGCGCAGCAGAAGGTGCTGGGCCGGTCGAAGGAAGAGGCAACCGCCAAGGGCTTGAAGTACCTGGAGCGTGTGGGCCTGAAGGCGCACGCCGCCAAGTACCCGGGCCAGCTGTCGGGCGGTCAGCAGCAACGCGTGGCAATCGCCCGTGCGCTGTCGATGGACCCGATCTGCATGCTGTTCGACGAGCCGACCTCCGCGCTGGATCCGGAAATGGTCAACGAAGTGCTCGACGTGATGGTGGAACTGGCCAAGGAAGGTATGACCATGATGTGCGTGACCCACGAAATGGGCTTCGCCCGGAAGGTCGCCAACCGCGTGATCTTCATGGACCAGGGCCGCATCGTTGAAGACTGCGAGAAGGAAGAGTTTTTCGGCAACATCGACGCTCGTTCGGATCGCGCCAAGCAGTTCCTGTCGAAGATCCTGTCGCACTGAAAATCGCTTCACGATCCTACTGCGCGACCCGATCTTGCCCCTGCGATGCTCGCCGTACCCATGTACGGCTGCGCTTCTCGGACCAACCTCGGGCCGCTCGCTACGGATCGTGAACCGATTTAAGCGCCGGGTTGGAGGCAACAAAAAGCCGCTCTCTCAGGAGCGGCTTTTTGTTGGGCGACGATCGTGTCAGGTGCAAGCCGTATTGGCCGCATTGGCAATCTGCACCGACTCGGGAATCGGCACCTTGGTCGCCATCGTCGCCTGGCCCGATTCGAACATCAGCAGTTCGCCCGGCACGAATTGCGTCCAGACTTCGTTGTCGGTGAGCGGCGCGGTGGCGATGACGGCCACGCGATCGGCGGGCGTGGTGTATTTCGCGAAGTCGATCGTCATGTCGGCGTCGATCAAATGCGCCGTCGAGAACGGCCACTGCCGCACGATGTAATACAGCCGCGTCGAGCAATGCGCAAACTGCGCCTGACCGTTGCACAGCAGGAAATTGAACACGCCGTAGCGGGTGATTTCCTTGGTGATGTCGGACAGCGCGTAGAACAACTCATTGAGCGGCGGCTGCGAACCCGGAAAGCGCTTGCGCAGCGCCTGCATGATGAAGCAGAAGGCGAGTTCGCTGTCGGTATCGCCCACGGGCTGGTAGACGCCCGAAAGGAACGGTGAGAAGTTCTTCAAATCGCCGTTGTGGGCAAAGATCCAGTGTCGGCCCCACAGCTCGCGCATGAAGGGGTGGCAGTTTTCCAGCCGCACCGTGCCCTGCGTCGCCTTGCGGATGTGCGAGATGACGTTCTTGGACTTGATCGGGTAGCGCTTGACCAGCTCCGCCACCGGCGAGGTGCCGGCGGACTGGTTGTCGATGAACAGGCGGCAGGCCTTGTCTTCGAAGAAGGCGACGCCGAAGCCGTCGGCATGGTGGTCGGTCACGCCACCGCGCGCAGCGAACCCGGTGAACGAGAACGTCACATCGGTCGGTTCGGCGCAGTTCATGCCCAGCAGCTGGCACATGGTGGGGGAAAAGTCGGATGCAATAAAATAGTCATTATCCTGCCGGCCGCCGGGGGTGCCAAGCGCCTTCGTCTTCACGGCGCCGCGCCGGCTGCCGGGCGTTGCGCACATGCTGCACGCCACCGCGTCCAGTCTGCCCTTACCGGAAGCCATTCCCATGAAGCTCGATCGCACCGCCGCCCGCGCCCTCCTGCTGGAGAGCTACGCTGCTGCCGTGGGCGCCGCCGATCCGCTGAAGATCGTCGCTGACTTCCTCCCCCCACCGCATGCCGGTGGCAAGACGCTGGTGGTTGGTGCCGGCAAGGCGGCTGCATCGATGGCGCTGGCGGTCGAGCATGCCTATGCCGGCCGCGCGCAGATCGAAGGCCTGGTCGTCACGCGCTATGCGCACGGCCTGCCGACCGAGCACATCCGCGTCATCGAGGCTGGGCACCCGGTGCCCGACGAAGCCGGCGAGCAGGCGGCGCAGGAAATCCTGGATCGAGTCGGCGCGCTGACCGAGAACGACCGCCTGATCGTCCTGGTTTCTGGGGGCGGCTCCAGCCTGCTGTCGCTGCCCGCCGAGGGCATCCCGATGGCCGATCTGAAAGCCGTGACGCGCGAGCTGCTGCGTTGCGGCGCGCCGATCACCGACATGAATATCGTGCGCAAGCATCTGTCGCGCATTCAGGGCGGGCGGCTTGCCGCCGCATCGCGCGCGCCGGTCACGACGCTGATCGTCTCGGACGTGGCGGGCGACGACCCGAGCGCCATCGCCAGCGGGCCGACCGTGCCAGATGCGAGCACCTACGCAGATGCGCTCGCCATCCTGAAGCGGTGGAGCGCCCAGATACCCGATACCGTGCGCGCGCATCTCGAACGTGGCGCGCGTGGTGAGATTGCCGAAACACCAAAGCCCGGCGACGCCTGCTTTGCACGCGTGACGAACCACGTCATCGCCACCGCGCAGCAGAGCCTCCAGGCCGGCGCGCGGGTATTTGCGACGCGCGGCATCCACACGGCCATCCTCGGCGACACAGTGACCGGCGAGGCGCGCGAGGTCGCCCAGGTGTACGGCGCGCTGGCGCGGCAGGTGCGCCAGCACGGCACGCCGTTTGTAGCGCCGGTGGCGCTCGTCTCTGGCGGCGAATGCACGGTAACGATTCCGCCAGGCTTGACCGGCGGTCGTGGCGGGCGCTGCGCGGAGTTCCTGCTCTCGCTCGGCGTCACGCTCGAAGACATGGACGACGTCTATGCGGTCGCCGCCGATACAGACGGCATCGACGGATCGGAGGACAATGCGGGGGCGCTGCTCGACCCGGAATCCATCGCCCGCGCTGCCGCCAAGGGTGTCGGCGCCCGCGCCGCGCTCGACGCACACGACGCCTACGGTTTCTTTGCCGCCGCCGATGATCTGATCGTCACCGGCCCGACGCGCACCAATGTCAACGACTACCGCGTCATCCTCATTCTCTGATTCACGTTTTTGCTGACCGCTTCCGCACGCACCATGACCGACACTCTTACGATCGTCCGCCCCGATGACTGGCACCTGCACCTGCGCGACGGCGATGCCCTCGCCGATGTGGTGGGCGACACCGCACGCCAGTTCGGCCGGGCGATCATCATGCCGAACCTCAAGCCGCCGGTGACGACCACCGCCCAGGCACGCGCCTACCGCGAGCGCATTCTCGCCGCCTTGCCCGCAGGCACGCAGTTCGAGCCGCTGATGACGCTGTACCTGACCGACAACACGTCGCCGGACGTCATCCGCGAGGCCCGCGCAAGCGGTTTCATCCACGGCGTGAAGCTGTATCCGGCCGGCGCCACCACCAACAGCGATGCCGGCGTGACGGACCTGCGCCGCTGCGCCAAGACGCTCGAAGCCATGCAGGAAGTCGGCATGCCGCTGCTCGTGCACGGCGAGGTGACCGACCCGACCGTCGACATCTTCGATCGCGAAGCCGTCTTCATCGACACGGTGATGCTGCCGCTGCGCCGCGACTTCCCCGCGCTGAAGGTCGTGTTCGAGCACATCACCACCAGGCACGCCGCCGAATACGTGCGCGATGCGGAAGGCCCGGTCGGCGCCACCATCACCGCGCATCATTTGCTGTACAACCGCAACGCATTGTTTGTCGGTGGCATCCGCCCGCATTACTACTGCCTGCCGGTGCTCAAGCGCGAAACACACCGCCTGGCGCTCGTGGCCGCGGCCACCTCGGGCCACCCGCGCTTCTTCCTCGGTACCGACAGCGCGCCGCACGCCAAGGGCGTGAAGGAACACGCCTGCGGTTGCGCCGGCTGCTACACCGCGCTGCACGCCATGGAGCTGTACGCCGAGGCCTTTGAAGACGCCAACGCACTCGACAAGCTCGAAGGTTTCGCGAGCCTCCACGGGCCGGATTTCTACGGCCTGCCGCGCAACGCTGGCACGCTGACGCTCACGCGCTCGCAATGGCAGCTTCCCGCCGAAGTGCCGTTCGGCGAGCAGACGCTGGTGCCGTTGCGCGGCGGCGAGATGCTGCGCTGGAAGTCTGTCTGACTTGCTGGCCGCTGATCTCGGTGCGATCGACTGGGGCCATCCGGCGTTCGCACCGCTCGCTGCAATCGGCGCGCCGATTGCAGACGCAATCGCGCGCGGCGCTGATCTTCGAGACGCACTGAACGCGCAGCCGGCGGCACAAGCGATCCGCACGTACGGCGGTCATGCTCTGCGCTTCGTCCCGCAAGATGTTCTGCCGGCCGGCATCGCTTACGAAGCACACATCGCCGCCACCGGCGAGGTGCCGACGCGGGACAATCTCCACGACTTTTTCAACGCCCTGATCTGGCTGCATTGGCCGCGTGCGAAGGCAGCGCTCAACGCGCGCCAGGCGCGGGCGATTACGCAGGACGGGATTGGCGCGGCGCGCGGCACCGTTCGCGATGCCGCCACGCTGTTCGACGAAAACGCCCTGATCTTCCTGCACACCGAAGACGCGCCGGAGCGCTGCCTGACCGCGTTCGACTGGCGCGGTTTGTTCGTCGACGGCAGGGCGGCCTGGGGCGCCACGTGCGCGGTTCTGCCGTTCGGTCACGCAGTCTTGGAAAAGCTGGTCGCGCCTTACAAGTCGATCACGGCCCATGCGTGGCCGGTGCATGTGGCCGCGTTGCCCGCGGATCGGCCCTCGCTCGACGCTGCGCTGGCCGAGACGCTGCTGCATGCCGATCTCGCACCCCGCCATTTCCGCCCCTTGCCGGTCATGGGGATCCCGGGTTGGTGCGATGCCAACGAAGACGCCGACTTCTATCTGGACACGACGGTCTTTCGGCCGGGCCGGCGGCGCGTCGTACCTGAACAGTGCTAGACTCGCGCCTCGCGAAGCGGACCAGACAACCGCTGCTTCCGCCGCCTCGTGCGAGCGGAAGGGGAGGAAAGTCCGGACTCCATAGAGCAGGGTGATGGCTAACGACCATCCACGGTGACGTGCGGAATAGGGCCACAGAGACGAGTCTTTGCCCAGGCTTCGGCCAGGGCGAAGGGTGAAACGCGGTAACCTCCACCCGGAGCAATCCCAAGTAAGCAGGCGATGAAGCGGCTCGCTGAGTCTGCGGGTAGGGAGCTTGAGCCGGCTGGCAACAGCCGGTCTAGAGGAATGGTTGTCACGCCGCTGGTTTCGGCCACGCGGCGCACAGAATCCGGCTTATCGGTCCGCTTCGCTTCTTATTCCGATGCTGTCGGCTGGCTGGCCAGGTCCACCAGCTCCAACGAGTGTGTGATCTCGGCCGTCTTGGCCAGCATGATCGACGCCGAACAGTATTTCTCGTGCGAGAGCTGCACGGCCCGTTCCACCGTTTCCCGCTTCAGGTTGCGCCCCGTCACCGTGAAGGTGAAGTGGATGCGCGTAAAAACCTTCGGGTCGGTGTCAGCCCGGTCGGCGTGCAGCTTGACGCTGCAGCCCTGCACGTCCTGGCGACCGCGTTTGAGAATCAGCACCACGTCATAAGCGGTGCAGCCGCCGGTGCCCAGCAAGACCATTTCCATCGGGCGCGGCGCCAGATTGCGGCCGCCGCCGTCCGGCGCGCCATCCATCGTGACGAGATGGCCGCTGCCGGTTTCGGCCAAAAACGCCATGCCGTCCGGGCCGGTCCAGCTCACTGTGCAATCCATGTCCAATCCTTGTGCAGAAGGTCGGCCAGCGCCGACGAAAAGCCACATTGTAGCCATCGGCCACCGCCCGCGTTGCCAGCCTAGGGTGAACGCGGCTTGACAGTGATACCCGCGTGAAAAGGTGCAACCCGCCTCTTCTGCACCCAAATCGCGCCAGAATTGGAAGGATATCTCTAGTGTGGACCCGTTCGATGAATCGGTATTTTTCACAAGCCATTGATTTTAAAAGGAAATGATGGCCTATCGATCATGCGATTCGCGTTCCGCATTGCGAAATGCAATTTCGTAGTGCAAATTTCCTTGCGCATGCCCCAGAACTGGGTATAATTTGCACCATTGGATCGGCTGATGCGGTGCAACCCACCAAGTCAACGATCAGCAGGTGTCTCCTCCACCCTCCTCCTTTGGTGGATTCAAACCCAAGCTTCATGGCTTGGGTTTTTTTTCGCCCATTGGCCTCGGGCGTGCCTTTTTTCTTGTGCCAAGGGGTCTCTGCGGGGTACAATCGAAATCTTTTCCGGATTGCCCGCGGAAAAGAAATCCAGAGAGCCCGCACCAACAAGCGGGAAGGCGGGCCGGCGATGACCTCGCATGGGGTTGCGCAGGCGTCCGCAAGACGATCCGTTCGTGAGCAGTCTGAACGCAAGTTCTCGGCGCGATACGGGTCCACTCGGGCACTGACTCAATATTTGGAAAAATCATGAAGACCTTTTCCGCAAAGCCCCATGAGGTGAAGCGCGATTGGTACGTGATTGACGCGACGGACAAGGTCCTCGGGCGTGTCGCCAGCGAAGTGGCACACCGACTGCGCGGCAAGCACAAGCCCGAATTCACTCCGCACGTCGATACCGGCGATTTCATCATCGTTATCAACGCAGCCAAGCTGCGTGTGACGGGCGCCAAGACGACCGACAAGAAGTACTATCGCCACTCGGGTTACCCGGGCGGTATCTACGAAACGACGTTTGGCAAGATGCAGCAGCGTTTCCCGGGCCGCGCCCTGGAGAAGGCTGTGAAGGGCATGCTGCCGAAGGGTCCGCTGGGCTACGCGATGATCAAGAAGCTGAAGGTTTACGCCGAAGGCTCGCATCCGCACGAAGCTCAGCAGCCGAAAGCGCTGGAAATCTAAGGGGCCTAATCCATGATCGGAAACTGGAACTATGGCACCGGCCGCCGCAAGAGCGCTGTGGCACGTGTCTTCATCAAGTCCGGCAAGGGCGACATCATTGTCAACGGCAAGGCCATCAACGAGTACTTTGCTCGTGAAACCTCGCTGATGATCGTGCGTCAGCCGCTGGAACTGACCAACCACGCAGCTACGTTCGACATCAAGGTGAACGTGGTTGGCGGCGGTGAAACCGGCCAAGCCGGTGCTGTGCGTCACGGCATCACCCGCGCCCTGATCGATTACGATGCAACGCTCAAGCCCGCCCTGTCGAAGGCCGGTCTGGTGACGCGCGATGCACGTGAAGTCGAGCGTAAGAAGGTCGGTCTGCGCAAGGCCCGCCGCGCCAAGCAGTTCTCGAAGCGTTAATCCGCTTCCTGTTGCTTCAGCAAAAAACCACACCCTCGGGTGTGGTTTTTTGTTTTGGAGCGTTCGAACCAAACGGTGTGATGTTTCCAGCGCCTTGCTTACCCTTTGCAACAGCTCCGACATGTCGGCGAGACTACAATTCACATTTCGTTAGCGTTCGGTCCGTATGATGCAATCCGCTGTTTCTCCTAATCCGATTCTGATTCGCAACGCGGGTCAGGAGGCGCGCGCATGAAGGCGCGTCGCTTGTTGCGTCGCGCCTCCGTGCTTGCCCCGAACGTCACCGTACGTTCGCGCTTGCCCTGGCCGGTAACGGTTCTGCTGATTGCGGTGGTATTTGGGCTTGCGGCGGCCGCGGCGCTGTGGGCCTTCGAGGAAGGGCGCCGCCTGACGGGGCCGCACGACGCCGATTTGCGGGCAATGAACCGCGAACTGACCGCCAAGTTGTCCGCCGTGCAGGCCGAGCGAGACAAGCTGGCTGCGTCCGCCGGCACGGTGGATGCCCGTCTGGGTATCGCCGAAGGCGCCCAGGCCCAGATGGCCGAGCAACTCAAGGCGCTGGAAACTGAAAACGCACAGTTGAAGGAGGATCTGGCCTTCTTCGATAGCCTCTTGCCTGCGCCCACTAATTCCGCCGGGATTTACGTGCGCAGCTTCCGCATCGCACCGGACGAGGCCCTACCGACGCGCATGCGCTTCCGGGTTCTGCTGATGCAAGGCGGCGGCAAGGCCTTCGCACCGGTCTCAGAATTCGAGGGGCAATTGGCGCTCACGCTGAACGTGGTGCAAGGTGGCAAACCTGCTACGATCGATTTCCCGGGTTCGGTGGTCAGCGGATCGCCCGCCGCCAGCGCCCGCGTCAAGCTCACGCACTACCAGCGGCTCGAGGGTTGGGTCGACGTGCCTCCCGGCACCACGGTGCAATCGGTGATGGTGAAAGTGCTGCAGAACGGCAAGATCAAAGCGAGCCAGAGTTTTTCCATCTGACGGGCGCTGTCCTGTCGAGGATCCGTACACAGAGGAGTCGACGATGCTGTTTGGCAAAAAGAAAGGGCTGGCGATTGAAACGCTACTTGGCGCCCGCACCAAGCTGGAGGGGGATTTGCGCTTCTCTGGCGGTTTGCGGATCGACGGGGAGATTAAAGGCAACATCTACGGCGATCCGGACAAGCCCAGCATGTTGGTGATTACCGACAGCGCCCGCGTGGAAGGTGAAGTCCACGTCGGGCACCTGATCCTGAACGGCACGGTGGTCGGTCCCGTGCATGTGGCGGAGTTGCTGGAGCTGCAGCCGAAGGCGCGCATCGAGGGCAACGTGCAATATGCGGCGCTGGAAATGCACCAGGGTGCCGTCGTCATGGGCACGCTGACGCACGCTGCGCCTGGCGATGTGAAGTTGCTGCCGAATCTCAAGCTGGCATCCAATCAGGATTGATCACATCCCGCGCCGGCCGTTGCTGGCGCACCGCACAATGCCCACTTGAAACGCGGGGCTTCGGCACGATTTGCAGCTTGCGCTTAAAATACAGGCAAGTTTCAGACGTTCCCACAGGAGATTTTCATGAACGCAGTCGCGCAGGCAGCCACGCCCGATGTGAACGAGGTTCCGGCTCCGCTGGTCTTTACGGACAGCGCTGCGGACAAGGTCAAGCAACTGATTGAAGAAGAAGGCAACCCGGAGTTGAAGCTGCGCGTGTTCGTGCAAGGCGGCGGGTGCTCGGGCTTCCAGTACGGCTTCACCTTTGACGAAGAGACCAACGAAGACGATACGACCATGACCAAGAATGGCGTGTCGCTCTTGATCGACTCGATGAGCTACCAGTACCTGGTGGGCGCCGAGATCGACTACAAGGAAGACATCAACGGCGCACAGTTCGTCATCAAGAACCCGAATGCTTCGACCACGTGTGGTTGCGGCTCGTCGTTCTCGGTCTGACGCCGCATCGCTGTAAAGAAAAAGCGCACTTCGGTGCGCTTTTTTGTTGCCTGCAGATGGATGGACGCTCAGGCCGCGTAGATCGCGCCCAGGATGCGGCCGCCCGATGCGCCGGTTGCGGTGTGCAGATTGCCGTGGGCGCGCCGCACGCACTGTCGCGCGAGCCACGCGAAGGCCAATGCCTCGACCTGATGCGCGGGCACGCCGAAATCATCGGTCGGCGCGACCCGCACGCCTGGCAATTGCTGCGCGATACGTGCCATCAGCGCGCCGTTGCGGGCTCCGCCGCCGCAGACCAACAGCGATTCCGCCTGCGGCGCGTGGGCACGTACGGCATCGGTGATGGTGTCAGCGGTGAGTGCGAGCAGCGTGGCTTGAACATCTTCGGGGCGGGCGGCGTTCAACGCATCGCCGAGGGTTTTTTGCAGCCATGCCGGGTTGAACAGGTCGCGGCCGGTGCTCTTGGGGGGCGGCGCCGCAAAGAACGGCTCGGCCTTCAGGCGCGCGAGCAGGGTTTCGTCGATGCGCCCGGTGCGGGCCCAGGTGCCGTCGGCGTCGTAGCGGGTGTCGCGGTGCGTATGGACCCAATAGTCCATCAGCGCGTTGCCCGGGCCGCAGTCGAAGCCGAGCACGGCGTCGCGCGCGTCCGAAGCCTGCGGCGGCAAGACGGTGAGATTAGCGATGCCGCCAATGTTGCACACCACGCGCCATGCATCCGGCAGACCGAACAGCGCGCGATGCACCGCCGGTACGAGCGGCGCCCCTTGGCCCCCGGCGGCGATGTCGCGGCTGCGGAAATCGGCAACGACGTCGATGCCGGTGCGTTCAGCCAACACCGCAGGGTGCTGGCTCTGGCGCGTGTAGCCGATGCCGTCATGCGCGCCGGGCTGATGACGGATTGTCTGTCCGTGCGCGCCGATGGCCCGCACGTCGCGCGCGACCAGGCCCGCGGCGGCAAGCAGCTTGGCAACGCATCCGGCGTAGACCGCGGCCAGCGCGTTGGCGGCCAGCGCTTCGCGATGGATCTCGTCGTGGCCGGTGTGTTGCAGGTCCAGAAAGCGCTGACGCAGTTCGGGCGAGAAAGGCACGTAGGCGTCGGCGAGGACGGCCGGGTGTTCGCCGGAAAATTCCGCCAGCACGCCGTCGACGCCGTCCAGGCTGGTGCCCGACATCAGGCCGATGTAGCGATCGGCGGGGAGTGCGGTGTGGTTGGAATGGCTCATGCGCGACAGCTTACCAGCGCAATGGCGGGCCAAATGGACACATCACGGTAAAATCGCGGGATTGCGCGGCCGGCACGTTCGAATCGATGTCGGCCATCGCGCACGCACCGTTTCCCCGATTGTTGATCCGTTCGCGCCGTTTTCCATGTGCGGCGCGGTGACCTTTCCTTTTGCCATGACCGCATCTGCCACTTCCGCCGCTTCCGACAACGCCACGCCGGGCAAACCCAAGTATCCGGTCACCCCGGAGGTGGCGCACGCGATGGAAGTGTCGCTGCGCGGCTGCGACGAACTGCTGATCGCCGCCGAGTGGGAGCAGAAGCTGGCCAAGAGCGCCGCGACCGGCGTGCCCCTGCGCATCAAGCTGGGCCTGGACCCGACGGCGCCCGACATTCACATCGGCCACACCGTGGTG
Source organism: Ralstonia sp. TCR112 (assembly GCF_007997035.1). Taxonomy (GTDB): domain Bacteria; phylum Pseudomonadota; class Gammaproteobacteria; order Burkholderiales; family Burkholderiaceae; genus Ralstonia; species Ralstonia edaphi. Next base: position 54,651 of record NZ_VOSS01000078.1, read on the forward strand.
CTCAACAAGATGCGCCAGCTGCAGGACCTCGGGCATCAGGTGATCTTCCTGATCGGCGATTTCACGTCGACGATTGGTGACCCGTCCGGCCGCAACGCCACGCGCCCGCCGCTCACGCGCGAGCAGATCGAAGCCAACGCGCAGACGTACTACCGCCAGGCCAGCATGGTGCTGGACCCGAGCAAGACCGAGATCCGCTACAACAGCGAATGGTGCGACCCGCTGGGCGCGCGCGGCATCATCCAGCTCGCCGCCAAGTACACCGTCGCCCGCATGATGGAGCGCGACGACTTCACCAAGCGCTACAAGGCCGGCGTGCCGATCTCGGTGCACGAATTCCTCTACCCGCTGATGCAGGGTTACGACTCGGTCGCGCTCAAGTCCGATCTGGAACTGGGCGGCACCGACCAGAAGTTCAACCTGCTGGTCGGCCGCGAACTGCAGAAGGAATACGGCCAGGAGCCGCAGTGCATCCTGACGATGCCGCTGCTGGTTGGCCTGGACGGCGTCGAGAAGATGTCCAAGTCCAAGGGCAACTACGTCGGTATCAGCGAGGCGCCGAACGACATGTTCGGCAAGCTGATGAGCATTTCCGACGACCTGATGTGGACGTACTACACGCTGCTGTCGTTCCGCCCGCTCGCCGAGATCGATCTAATGAAGCAAGAAATCGCGCTGGGCCGCAACCCCCGCGATTGCAAAGTGCTGCTGGCGCAGGAGATCGTTGCCCGTTTCCACAGCCAGGCCGATGCCGAGCGCGCGCTGGAAGATTTCAACCACCGCGCACGCGGCGGTGTGCCGGACGACATCCCGCAGATCGAGCTGTCGGGCGCGCCGCTGGGCATTGCGCAACTGCTCAAGCAGGCCGGGCTGTGCCCGTCCACGTCGGACGCCAACCGCAACATCGAGCAGGGCGGCGTGAAGATCGATGGCACTGTCGTCAGCGACAAGGGCCTGAAGGTCGACGCCGGCACGTTCGTGATGCAGGTCGGCAAGCGTCGCTTTGCGCGCGTGGTGCTGAAGTGATCGGACTGATCCAGCGTGTGTCCGAGGCGGCGGTCCGTGTGGACGGCCGCGTCGTCGGCGAGATCGGCCCGGGTTTGCTCGCACTGGTCTGTGCCGAACGCGGGGACACCGCCGCCGAGGCCGATCGTCTGCTGGAGAAGCTGCTGAACTATCGCGTGTTCTCCGACGCGCAAGGCAAGATGAACCTGCCCGTGCGCAACATCGACGGCAATGGGCAAGCGGGCGGATTGCTGGTCGTATCGCAGTTCACGCTGGCGGCCGATACCAAGTCCGGCACGCGGCCGAGTTTTACGCCTGCCGCCGCGCCGGAAGATGGTCGCCGCCTGTACGAGCACTTCGTGGCGCGCGCGCGTGCCCAGCATCCCATCGTGGCGACCGGCGAGTTTGGCGCCGACATGAAGGTGTCGCTCGTCAACGATGGTCCGGTCACGTTCTGGCTGCAGATCGCGCCGCAAGCCGCTGCATCTGTTGCCAAGACCGCCACGCCGGAAGCGGCCAAATCCGTCTGATCCGTCCAGGAACCCTGACATGCCACGCGCCGCCGCCATCCCCCTGCCGATGCCGCAGATCACGCACATCGTGCTCATCCGCCACGGCGAGACCGACTGGAACCGTGAGCGCCGCCTGCAAGGCCAGCTCGACGTGCCGCTGAACATGCAAGGGCTCGAGCAGGCTGCGCAGTTGGGCAAGGCACTCGCGCGTGAGCAGTTCGATGCGGTCTATGCGAGCGATCTGTCGCGAGCGAAGCAGACGGCGCAGGCGCTGGCAGATGAAGTGGATGTGACGGTGCGTGATGACCCGGGCTTGCGCGAGCGCTGCTACGGCCAGTTCGAAGGCCTGACGTACGCCGAAGTTGCCGCCCAGCATCCGGCGGAGTTTGATGCCTGGCAAAACCGCGTGCCGGAATTTGCGCCGCCCGGCGGCGAGACACTCACTGCATTCCACGAACGCGCTGTCGAGACTGCGCTGCGCCTGATTCGCCGTCACCCCGGTGAGCGCATCGCGCTGGTCAGCCACGGCGGCGTGCTGGATTGCCTGTATCGCCACGCCAACGCCATGACACTCACGGAGCCGCGTCGGCATGAGCTGCGCAACGCGAGCATCAACCGGCTTTCATCCGACGGTCATCAGTTGACCGTGCTGCAGTGGGGCGATGTCGCGCACCTGGATTTGCTGGTGCTCGACGAGGTGGACCGCCGCGTTCCCTGAACGCGCTACACCTTCAGCCGGAACGGCGTGAAGTCGGTATCGCGGTCGTAGTAATCCTCGTTCTCGGCGCGCTTGAGGAAGGCGACGACGCGGTAGGTGAGTGGCGTTGCGACGATTTCCCAGCCGGTCTTGAGGATGTATTGCGCGATGGCCACGCGCAGCACCTGTTCGTGCGGCCAGATGCCGTAGAAGGCGATCACGTAGAACAGCGACGAATCGACCGCCTCGCCCACCACCGTGGACCCGACGATGCGCGTCCACAGCCATTTCCCTTCCGTCGCGATCTTCATCTTCGCCAGCGTGTAGCTGTTGGCGAAGCTGCCGCACCAGAATGCGATGAGCGACCCCGCCACGATGCGCGGCGTGTTGCCGAACACGTCGTTCAGGCTCTTCTGATAGCCGGCCATGAACGGCGCTACCGGTAGCGCCAGCACCACCAGCGACATGAACGACGCGAAGATCAGCGCAGCAAAACCCGCCCACACCACGCGCCGATCACGTCCGTAGCCGTACACCTCGGTGAGGATGTCGCCAAAGATGTACGAGATCGGGAAGAACAGCACGCCCGCGCCAAATGTGACCGGCCCGAGGATCGGCAGCGTGACTTGCGCCGCCTTGGCCGCACCGATCAGGTTCGAGCACAGCAGCACCGTGACGAAGGCGGCCATGACGAAGTCGTAGTAGCGGAAGTTGCGCGACGGACTTTGGACGGTCATGGCGGCGGCTCGTCAGTTGTTGTTGTCGTCCCAGAGGTCTGGGACCGGGCCGCTCTTGGGTGCGCCCAGCCCGAAGTGCTGGTACGCCGACGCCGTAGCCACCCGCCCGCGCGGCGTGCGCTGCAGGTAGCCCTGCTGGATCAGGTAGGGCTCAAGCACGTCTTCAATCGTGTCGCGCTCTTCGCCGATGGCGGCGGCCAGGTTGTCGATGCCGACCGGCCCGCCGTTGAACTTGTGTAGGATCGCTTCGAGCAGCTTGCGGTCCATCAGGTCGAAGCCGACCGCGTCCACATCGAGCATGGCCAATGCGGCATCGGCGACTTCGCGCGTGATGACGCCGTCGGCCTTGACCTCGGCGTAGTCGCGCACGCGGCGCAGCAGGCGGTTGGCGATACGCGGCGTGCCTCGCGAGCGCTTGGCGATTTCCAGCGCACCTTCGTCCACGATATGGGCGTTCAGCAGGCCCGACGAGCGCGTGACGATCTTCGCCAGTTCGGCCGGCGTATAGAACTCCAGTCGCGCCACGATCCCGAAGCGGTCGCGCAACGGGTTGGTCAGCATGCCGGCCCGCGTGGTGGCCCCCACCAGCGTGAACGGCTGCAGATCGAGCTTGACCGAGCGCGCCGCCGGGCCCTCGCCGATCATGATGTCGATCTGGTAGTCCTCCAGCGCCGGGTACAGAATTTCTTCCACCACCGGCGAGAGCCGATGAATCTCGTCGATGAAGAGGACGTCGTTGGCTTCGAGGTTCGTGAGCAGCGCGGCCAGGTCGCCCGGGCGCTCCAGCACGGGGCCGGAAGTCTGGCGCAGGTTGACGCCCATTTCGCGCGCGATGATGTGCGCCAGCGTTGTCTTGCCGAGGCCTGGGGGGCCGAACAGCAGCACATGGTCCAGCGCTTCGCTGCGGTTCTTGGCCGCAGTCATGAAGATGTCGAGCTGGCCGCGCACCTTTTCCTGGCCGACATATTCGTCGAGCAGCTTGGGGCGCAGCGCGCGCTCGAACGCCTCCTCGTTGGGGGAGGCGGGGGAGGCTGAGATGATGCGCTCAGCAGAGACAGCCTTGGCGGCGAGCTTGTCGGTTTCGATCATGACGGGCAGACGGCGCCGGGAAGGCGCGAGCAGGCCATTCTACCGTCTTGCCGCGCCGGGGCGTCAGCCCTTGGACAGCGCCTTGAGCGCCAGCTTGATCCCCTCGGAGACGCCCGTGCCGGCCGGCACCTGCTTGATGGCGAGCGCCGCTTCCTTGTCGGAGTACCCCAGCGCCAGCAAGGCGTTCAGCACATCGACCGCGTCGTCCGAGACGGCCGGGCCGCCGGGCACGGCACCGAGGTCGGCGCCCAGCTTGCCCTTGAGTTCGAGCAGCAGGCGCTCGGCGGTCTTCTTGCCGATCCCCGGGATGCGCGTCAGCCGCCCGGCTTCCTGCAGCGTGACGGCCTGCGCGAGTTCGGCCACCGACATGCCCGACAGTACCGCCAGCGCAATGCGCGCGCCGATGCCGGAAATCTTGATGAGCTGGCGGAAGGTTTCACGTTCGGCGGCGGTGCCGAAACCGTAGAGCAGATGGGCGTCCTCACGCACGATCTGCTGGGTCAGCAGCACGACCTTTTCGCCGGTGGCGGGCAGGTTGTAGAACGTGCTCATCGGCACGTCGACCTCGTAGCCGACGCCGTGGCAATCGACCAGCAGGTGCGGCGGGTTCTTTTCGATCAGCGTCCCGGCGATGCGTCCGATCATGGGTGGGGTTCCTCCTCCAAAACGGGACGCAGTGTAGCCGAAACCTACCGCGCGGCCGATCCTGGGTCAGCCGCGCGCTACGGTTCCGGTGCGCAACAACTAGCGCTTGAAGGTCGACACGGCTTGCCGTCCCACCGCCGGATCATCGGTAAAGAAGCCATCGACGCCCGCGCGCAGGAATGTCTGGATCTCGGCAATCGAGCCGTTGACGTTGCGCGTGTTATCGGCACCGCTGCGCAGCGACGGCGGCAGGAAGGTGTTCTCCGGGCGGAAGGTGTACGGATGAACGACCAGCCCAGCGTTGTGCGCGTTGCGGATCAAGTCGGTCGGATCGGTCAGCTTGCCGTTCGCGTCGAAGCCCATGATGCTGCTCTTGTCCGGGCCGACGCCGTTGGCGTACGCGGCGATGTCGCGCATGCCCTGGCTTGTCATCATGTCGCCGAAGGTGCGGCGGTCTTTGGCGACAACAAAATCGTAGGGCTGTCGTCCGGATGTGCCCATCAGCTGCACGAGCTTCCAGTTCGGCTGGCTGTTGCCGATCTTGTTGCGGATGGCCTTGAGGTTGGCGACCTCGAACGACTGGATGTAGACCGTCGTGCGGCTGGCTGTGAAGGCGTCGCGGCGCAGGCCGTCGATCAGCCTGTCTTCGAGCGGCAGACCTATCGACTGGAAGTACGTCGGATGTTTCGTCTCGGGATAGATGCCGATGTTGCGGCCAAGCCTGGCGGATTGGTCCCGGGCCAGCGCGATGATCTCGTCGAGCGTTGGGATGTCGAACTGGTCGTTGTAGGCGACGTTGTCGGGGCGGATGCTGGGGATGCGTTCGCGTGCGCGCAGCGTTTTCAATTCACCGAGCGTGAAGTCCTCGGTGAACCAGCCGGTGACGCTCTGGCCGTCGATCGTCTTGGTGGTCTTGCGGCCGGCAAACGCTGCCACGTCGGCCACGTTCGTCGTGCCGGAGATTTCGTTCTCGTGGCGCGCAACGAGCACGCCGTCTTTGGTAGAGACAAGATCCGGCTCGATGATGTCGGCGCCGTCGTCGATGGCTTTCTGGTAAGAGGCGAGCGTGTGCTCCGGCCGCAATGCGGAGGCACCGCGATGGCCGATGACCTGCACGGTTGCGATAGGCGTGGTGTTGCCACCGCCGTTGCCGCCACCGTGGTGGTATTCCAGCCGGCAGGCGGACAACACCAGCGAGGCACTCAAGACGAACGGGCTCAGCAGGACGAGACGGCGCGGCATCGGGGGACTCCTGAATCCTGAAGACGGGTACCCCGCATGGTAGTCGCCGTGTGTGGGTGCAGCTACCTGCCGGCTTTAAGAATGCTGTCAGCCGACGAGGCGCCCGCGCCGCACGCGCAGCCCTTTTTGCGCAAGCTGCGGCGCCAGCCCGGCCATGGCGGCCAGCGTTTCGCCGCCATGCGCATGGCAGATCGCCACACCCAGCGCATCGGACGCATCGGCGCCCGGCCTGCCTTCGAGGTTGAGCAGGCGCACGACCATTTCCTGCACCTGATCCTTGTTGGCGCGGCCGTAGCCGACCACGGCCTGCTTCAGTTGCAGCGCGGTGTATTCGAACACGGGCAGGTTGCCGCTCATCAGGCCGCAGATCACCGCGCCGCGGGCCTGGCCGAGCAGCAGCGTCGACTGCGGGTTGACGTTGACGAACACCTTTTCGATGGAAGCGCAGTCCGGCCGGTAGGTGCTCACCAGTTCGGAGACACCGTCATACAGCGTCTTCAGACGGCTGGGCAGGTCGGCATTGCCGTTGCTCTTGATCGTGCCCGAGGCCACGTAGACGAGCTTGTGGCCGTGCCGTTCGAGCACGCCGAAACCCGTGGTGCGAAGGCCGGGATCGATGCCGAGGATGCGCATGAAATGGAGCGAAGCAGAAAAGAAAAACGGGGCAGGCGCCAGTCTACGCCTTGCCCCGCTGATCGGTCGAACGACCGCGCCGTTTAGTGGCGGAAGTGGCGGGTGCCCGTGAAGATCATCGCCACGTTGCGCTCGTCGGCAGCGGCGATCACTTCATCGTCGCGCACCGAGCCGCCCGGCTGGATCACGCACGAGGCGCCAGCGTCGACCACCACGTCCAGGCCATCGCGGAACGGGAAGAACGCATCCGATGCCACAGCCGAACCGGCCAGCGTCAGGCCGGCGTTCTGCGCCTTGATGCTCGCGATGCGGGCCGAGTCCACACGGCTCATCTGGCCGGCGCCCACGCCCAGCGTCATGCCGCCGCCGCAGAACACGATGGCGTTCGACTTGACGAACTTGGCGACGCGCCAGGCGAACATCAGGTCGTCCATTTCCTTCGGGGTCGGGTGGCGCTTGGTGACCACGCGCAGCTCGCTCGGCTGTACGTTCTTGGCATCCGGGCTCTGCACCAGCAGGCCGCCGCCAACGCGCTTGAAGTCGTACGCGTTCACGCCCTTGCCCAGCGGAATCTCGAGCACACGCACGTTCTGCTTGGCTGCGAACACCGCACGCGCGCCTTCCGAGAAGCCCGGGGCGATCAGCACTTCCACGAACTGCTTGGCCACCACCTGTGCGGCCGCTTCATCCAGCGGCACGTTGAAGGCGATGATGCCGCCGAAGGCCGAGGTCGAATCGGTCTTGAAGGCCTTCTCATACGCTTCCTGCGCGGTGCCGCCAATGGCCACGCCGCACGGGTTGGCGTGCTTGATGATGACGCACGCGGCGCCCTTGGCCGGGTCGAACGACTTCACGCATTCCCACGCGGCATCGGCGTCGGCAATGTTGTTGTACGACAGCTCCTTGCCCTGCAGTTGCGTGTAGTTGGCGAGCGCGCCGTCGACGGCCTTCAGGTCGCGGTAGAACGCGGCGGACTGGTGCGGATTCTCGCCGTAACGCATTTCCTGCACCTTGTCGAAGGCCAGGTTCAGCGTTTGCGGATAGGCGCTGCGCGTGCTGTGCGACTTATCGGCGCCAAGGCTCGTCAGGTAGTTGGTGATTGCACCGTCGTACTGCGCGGTGTGCGCGAACACCTTCTTGGCCAGCATGAAGTTGGTGTCGTAGCCGACCGTGTTGTTGTTGGCCTGCATTTCGGCCAGCACGGTGGCGTAGTCGGCCGGGTCAACGATGACCGTCACATCGCGATGGTTCTTCGCGGCCGAGCGCAGCATGGTCGGGCCGCCGATGTCGATGTTCTCGATGGCGTCGGCCAGCGTGCATTCGTCCTTGGCGACCGTCTGCTGGAACGGGTACAGGTTCACGACCAGCAGGTCGATGGTCGGGATGCTGTGTTCGGACAGCGCGGCCATGTGCTCGGGCAGGTCGCGGCGGGCCAGGATGCCGCCGTGCACCTTCGGGTGCAGCGTCTTGACGCGGCCGTCGAGCATTTCCGGAAAGCCGGTGTAGTCCGCCACTTCCGTCACGGGCAGGCCGGATTCGGCGAGCAGCTTGGCGGTGCCGCCGGTGGAGAGGAGCTTGACGCCGCGCTCGTGCAGGGCACGGGCAAAGTCGACGATGCCGGTCTTGTCGGAAACGGAAAGCAGGGCTTGCTGGATCATGGTGGAAACGCCGGTGGGCGGGTGTGGCGCTGGGTTTGCCAAACTGGCAGGAGGCGCCGTCAGAAAGGAAATCGGTTCAAAGGCCGGCCCGCAACCTCAGATGAGGCCGTGCTGCTGCAACTTCTTGCGCAGCGTGTTGCGGTTGATGCCGAGGTAGTCGGCCGCCTGCGACTGGTTGTTGGAAGCCCATTCCATCACGGTTTCCAGCAGCGGCCGTTCAATGGCCTGCAGCACCATGTCGTAGACGTTGGACGGGTTCTCGCCGTCCAGGTCACGGTAATACGCATCCAGGCTGTCGCGGATGCAACGTTCGATCGGGTTGCGGCTCATGCGGCAAGCAGTTCCTTGTTGTTGTCGTTGTTGCCCGTCGTGGGGTGGTCGCCACCGGTCGCCTGGTCTTCATAGACCAGGCGGTCGGACAGCGCACGCTGCTCGTCGAAGAACGCATTGACGGCGGCCAGCTGGGCCGCGGTGTCCTCGATGGTGTTCATGCGGTGGCGGAACAGGTTGGCCCCCGCCAACCGCGCGTGTACCAGGCGATGTGCTTGCGCGCGGTGCGCACGCCGGTGTATTCGCCATAGAACGCGTAGTGCTCTTCCAAATGCGCGTTCATGATGCCGCGAATCTCTTCCACTTCCGGCGCGGGCAGCAGCGTGCCGGTCTGCAGGAAGTGGGAAATCTCGCGGAACAACCACGGGCGCCCTGCGCCGCGCGGCCGATCATGATGGCGTCGGCGCCGGTCACGGCCAGCACGTGCTTGGCCTTGGCCGGCGTGGTGATGTCGCCGTTGGCCACCACCGGAATGCGCACCGACGCCTTGACCGCGGCGATGGTGTCGTATTCCGCTTCACCGTGATATAGATCGGCGCGCGTGCGGCCGTGCACGGTCAGCATGCTGATGCCCGCGTCCTGTGCAATGCGCGCCACGCTCAATGCGTTGCGGTGTTCGCGGTCCCAACCGGTGCGGATTTTCAGCGTCACCGGCACGCGATCGCCAACTGCGCCGACCACGGCCTCGACAATGCGCTGGACCAGCGGCTCGTTCTGCAGCAGCGCCGAACCGGCGGCCACGTTGCACACCTTCTTGGCCGGGCAGCCCATGTTGATGTCGATGATCTGCGCGCCGCGATCGACGTTGTAGCGCGCCGCTTCGGCCATCATCATCGGCTCGGCGCCGGCAATCTGCACCGCGATCGGCTCGACCTCGCCCGTGTGGTTGGCGCGCCGCATGGTCTTCTCGCTCTTCCAGAGCTGCGCGTTGGACGCGACCATCTCGGACACCGCATAGCCCGCGCCCAGCCGCTTGCAGAGCTGGCGGAACGGGCGGTCCGTCACACCCGCCATGGGGGCGACGAACAGGTTGTTGCGAAGGGTATGCGGTCCGATCTGCAAGGCTGGCGAGGAAGAAGCGGCTGAAAGAAACGAAAAATCACCCCTTCCGCCCAGCGTCGGATGACGATCGGGCGGAGCGACGGGAGTGAAAAATGCGAGGACGGGATTTTACCGCCAAACCGCCGGATTGCCTAAATGTTGTGCACAAACTATGCGGCAGTGCGGTCGGCGGCCGGGTGCTTGCCTTGGCTGGCGCTAGCTGAACCGTTGCAGGCCGTACGGGCGGGCGTCGATGAACGGCGTGCGCTCGCTGAGCAGATCGGCGATGAGTCGGGCGGTGCCCGGCGCGCCCGTCATGCCCAGATGGCCGTGTCCGAACGCGAAGAACACGTTGCGGTGGCGCTCCGAGCGATCGATGACGGGCAGGCTGTCGGGCAAGGAGGGGCGATGGCCCATCCATTGGCTGTCATCCGAGAATCTGAGGCCCGGAAAGAGCTGCTGGCCCTGTTGCATGAGGATGCGCGCGCGGCGGTAGTCGGGCGGCGCGTCCAGCCCGCCGATCTCCACGGTGCCGGCAATGCGCAAGCCGCCTTCCATGGGCGTGGCGATGAACTTGCGCTCGCAATCCATGATCGGCCGGGAGGGGGGCACGGTGGGGGCGCGCAGCGTGGCGTGATAGCCGCGTTCGGTGTCGAGCGGAATGCGGATGCTGGTGAGCTTCGCGCCCAGCCGCATCGACCACGCGCCCGCGCACAGCACCAGTTTCGACACGGGCAGCGTGCCGCAATCGGTGTGCAGCCGCGTCGGGCCGCCGTAGTCGCTTCGGCCGAACTCCACGTCCAGAACCTTGCGGCGCAGGAAGGTGCCGCCCGCCGCCATGAAATTGGCTGCCAGCGTTTTGACGAGCCGTTCCGGGTTGATCGTGAAGCCGTTGTCGGGCAGCAGTAAACCAGATTGGATGTCGGCGGCCAGTGCAGGCTCCAGTTCGCGCGCTTCACCGCCGCTCAGGGCTTGCGAGCGCACGCCTGTGGCATCGCGAATGGACTGCGCCAGCACGTCGCCCGACGAACGCGCCAGCGTGCGCCACACATACAGGTGGCCCGTCTGCCGGATCAGGTTTCCGTATTGCGCGGCGTCGAGCAGGTTGCGATAGCCGGGGAAGGTCGCGCTGAAGAGACTCGCCAGCGGCTGCGCCGTCGCACGGGCCTGCGCTTCGTTGCCCGCAAGCACCCATTGCAGCAGCCACGGCAGCGCGCGCGGCAGATAGGGCCAGCGCACCGTCAGCGGACCCATCGGATCGGCCAGCCATTTGGGCACCTGTTTCAGCATGCCCGGCAGCGCCATCGGCACGACCGACGCCACGCTCAGGCAGCCGGCGTTGCCGAACGAGCAGCCTTCGCCAATGCCCGCCTGATCGAGCAGTGTGACCTGGTGGCCCTCCCGCTGCAGCTGCAGCGCACAGGCCGTGCCGACAATGCCGGCACCCACCACGGTGATCTGCTGACGATCGCCCGCAGCGCTGACCTCGGTGAACGCCATCCGTTAGCCTCGCTGCCCGAACATCATCTGCCGGGCCAGCCCGTGCTTGAGCGGCGGCAGGCATTCCAGCAGCGTGAGCGCGGCGCCGCGCAGGTGGCCAAACGGCCGGCCGGGCACGGCAAACGCACGCGGCAGCAAATCGGTCAGGCCGATGGTGACGGCGCGGTCAAACGCGCGTTCGCGGGCGAAACGGGCGAGGGTCGCCGCCGTTGCCCCATCCCGAAGGGCGCGTGCCATTTCGAACGCGTCGCGCAAGCCGAGGTTGAAGCCCTGGCCTGCCACGGGGTGGATCGTCTGCGCGGCATTGCCGATGGCGGCGACGCGGCGGTCGACCGGAATGCGCTGCGCATGCAGCCCGAGCGCGAATGTGTGGCGCGGGCTAGCGTGCGTGAAGCGGCCCATGCGCTCGCCAAAGGCAGCGCCCAGTTCGGCGAGGAAGGCGTCGTCGGGCAACGCCGCGCGTCGGCGCGCTTCGTGGGGCGCACAGCACCAGACGAGCGCGTACCCAGGACCTTGCGCGTCATCCTGCGGCAGCAAGGCGAGCGGGCCTTCGGACGTGAAACGCTCCCATGCCCAGCCGTCCAGCGGGGCGCTGCAGCGCACGTGCGCGACGATGGCGGTCTGGCCGTAATCGCGCCGGCGCGCCTGGGCGATGCTGCGTTGCTGCTTGCGTGCGTCGTCGAACAAGCCGCCTTCGGCCTGGATGACGACTTCGGTTTCGATGGCCAGCGGATGACGCCCTTCGCGCAGCGCCCGCACGCGTGCCGGGGCCACCGTGCCGTCGGCGCGCGGCAGCTGCTCGACGCGCTCGACGGGCGTGTGGTCGTAGCGGGTGAGGCGGTTCGGGCGACGCGCCATCTGCGTGGCGAGTGCGGCGTTGAGCGCAGCGCTCAGGTCGCCGTATTGCACGACGTGGCCGAGCGCGGGGACGTCGTAGTCTTCGCGGCGGATATGCGCCTGCCCGAAGTGGCCGCGCTGCGAGACGTGGATGTGCGTGATAGGCGTGGCGCGCGCGGGCCAGCCGCCAATCTCCTGCAGCAGCACGCGCGAGCCGTGCGACAGCGCCAGCGCGCGCGGGTCTCGCGCGGCGGCTTCGGCATCGCGCGCATCGAACAGGGCGATGCGCCAGTCGGTGTCGCGCAGCAGCCAGTTCGCCAGCGCCAGCCCGACAGGCCCCGCGCCGACGATGGCGACGTCGAAGTCCGGCGGGGCGCTGCTCGTCGTGATGCTGTCGGTCATGCCTGGCTCCGCATCACCAGTTCGATCTCGTCCGGGGCCACGGGCACGTCGCGCGTGATGATTTCGCAGCCTTCCGGCGTGACGATGGCGTCGTCTTCGATGCGGATGCCGATGTGCCAATACTGTTCCGGCACGCCGGGCGCGGGGCGCACGTAGATGCCCGGTTCGACGGTCAGCACCATGCCGGCTTCGAGCGGGCGCCACGGGCGTTCGCCTTCAGCCGGTGCGGCGGTGCCGGGCGTGCGGTATTCGCCCACGTCGTGCACGTCCATGCCGAGCCAGTGGCCGGTGCGGTGCATGTAGAACTGACGGTATTGGCCGCCGGCGATCACGTCATCGAGGGTGCCGACCTTGTTGGCGTCGAGCAGGCCGGCGTCGAGCATGCCTTGCGCCAGCACGCGCGTGGCAGCATCGTGCGGTACGTTGTAAGGCACGCCCGGGCGCGTTTCGGCAAGGGCCGCTTCCTGCGCCGCAACCACAAGCTCATACAGTTCGCGTTGCGGGCCGGTAAAGCGGCCATTGACGGGGAACGTGCGCGTGATGTCCGACGCGTAGCCGTCCAGCTCGCAGCCGGCATCGATCAGGCAGAGATCGCCATCGCGCAGTTCGGCGTTGCCGGCGCGGTAGTGCAGCACGCACGCGTTCGGGCCCGTGGCGACAATGGAGTTATAGGCAACGCTTTGGGCGCCATGGCGGCGGAATTCGTACAGCAGCTCGGCTTCGAGATGGTATTCACGCAGGCCGGCACGCGAGGCCTGCATGGCGCGCACGTGCGCTCCGGCGGAGATGCGGCCGGCGCGACGCATGATGTCGAGTTCGCTCGGGTCCTTGAACAGCCGCATCTCATCGAGGATGGCGCGCACGTCCAGCGCCTGATGCGGCGACGACACCCCCGCGCGGCCTTGCATGCGTACCGCGTCGAGCCAGCGGCGCATGCGGCGGTCGAACGCGCTGCTCTCGGCCAGCGGATACGCCACAGCACCGGCGTTGGCGAGCAGCTTGGGCAGCGTCGCGTCGATGTCTTCCACGGAGTGCCCCTCGTCCAGGCCGAAGGCGTCCTTCGCGGCTTCCGGGCCGAATCGGAAGCCGTCCCAGATTTCGCGCTCTTCATGCTTCGGGCGGCAGAACAGCACACTGCGCGCGGGCGCGTTGCCCGCGGGTACGACGATGGCGAGCACCGCTTCGGGCTCGGTAAAACCCGTCAGGTAATAGAAGTAGCTGTCGTGCCGATAGGGGTAGTCGCTGTCGCGGTTGCGCATCGCTTCGGGCGCGGTCGGCACGATGGCGACGCCGCCATTGCCACCCGATGCCGCGCGCAGCCACTGCGCGACGCGCTCGCGGCGCTGGCGATAGGTCTGGAGGAAAGCGAGTTCGGTGGCGGACATGGCGTGTTTTCCAGCAGCAGAAAGGATGCGTCGATTGTAACGCCGCGCCGGCGGGCATTCGGAGGAGGGGCTTTGCCACACCCGAAAGGAGACTTGTGCGCTGCGCACGGCCTCTCCTAAAGTCTCGGGCGGCCACCGCCGTTAATACTCACCTGTTTTTCATCCCGGTTGCGACCTCCGCCTGCAGCGGCCTGGCCGCATTGGATCGGCCTGCCCAGGAGAACCGATGCTCGCCACCAGTTACAACCCGCTTCTCGTCCTGCTGTCCCTGTTCGTGGCCATCCTGGCGTCGTATACGGCGCTGGACATGGCAGGACGTGTCGTCACGGCGCAAGGCCGCGCGGCGTTGTGGTGGCTCGTCGGCGGCGCATCGGCCATGGGGCTGGGTATCTGGTCGATGCACTTTGTCGGCATGCTGGCGCTGAACCTGCCGATCCCGGTTGGATATGACGTTGGGATCACGCTTGCGTCACTCTCCATCGGCATTGGCGCCTCGGCATTTGCATTGTGGCTGGTCAGTCGGCGCGAACTGCCTTGGCCGCGCCTGGCGGACGGCGCGCTTCTCATGGGCGCGGGCGTGGCGGGCATGCATTACACCGGCATGGCCGCGCTGCGCATGAACCCTGGCATTCAATACGACCCTGCAAGATTTGGGTTGTCGATCGTGATTGCCGTGCTGGCATCGGGCGTGGCGCTGGGGATCGCATTCCGCCTGCGGCGGCAGTCGCGTCGCGTTCGTGCATTGCGTGCCGGTTCGGCGGTGGTGATGGGCGTGGCCATCGTCGGCATGCACTACACGGGCATGTCGGCCGCGTCGTTTCCATTCGGCAGCGTGTGCGGCGCTGCGCATACCGGGGCGAGTGCCGATTGGCTTGCGCTGGTCATCATCATCGTCACGCTGGCGGTGCTGGCCATCGCGCTCATCATCTCGGTGCTGGACCTGCGCATGGAAGCGCGCACCGCCTTGCTGGCGAACTCCCTGGCCGCGGCCAACAAGGAACTGGCTTACCTGGCGCTGCACGACAACCTGACCAAGCTGTCCAACCGCGTGCTGCTGGAAGACCGCCTGACGCAGGCGATCCGCACCGCTGACCGCGAGAAGCGCCGCTTCGCGCTCATGTTCATGGACCTCGATGGCTTCAAGGCCGTCAATGATGTCTATGGCCACCACGTGGGCGATCTGCTGCTGATCGACGTCGCGCAGCGCATCGGCGCGCGCGTGCGTCAGCAGGACACCGTGGCGCGTGTCGGCGGCGATGAATTCGTCGTGCTCGCCTATGTGGACGATCCGGAAGACGCCGGCACCCTGGCCGACGCGTTGCTGCAAGTGGTGCGTGAGCCTTTCATGGCAGGCGGTCACGAGCTGCGCGTGTCAACGAGCATCGGCATTGCGATCTACCCCGGCGACGGCGGCAACCAGCACGATCTGCTGACCAATGCCGATGCGGCGATGTACCACGCGAAGGGCCTGGGCCGGAATGCCTACAGTTTCTTCGCGCCCTCGATGAACGCCGATGTGCATCAGCAGTTGCAGCTTGTGCAGGACTTGCGCCGCGCGGTTGAGCGGCACGAACTCGTGCTGCATTACCAGCCGAAATTCAACGCGCCCAACGGGCCGATCATGGGCGTCGAGGCGCTCGTGCGTTGGCAGCATCCGCAGCGCGGTTTGGTGCCCGCCGACGAGTTCATCCCGCTGGCTGAAAAGACCGGCCTCATCGTGCCGCTCGGCGCGTGGGTGCTGGACGAAGCCTGTCGCCAGATGGCGCAATGGCACCGCGAGGGGCGCACCGGCTGGACCGTCGCCGTGAATCTCTCCGCGCTGCAGTTCAGCCACGCCGCGCTCATCGACACCGTGCGCGATACGCTCGCGCGCCACGCGCTGGACCCGCGCAGCCTGACGCTGGAGATCACGGAATCGACCGCCATGCGCGACGTAGATGCCAGCCTGCAGATCCTGCAGCAGCTCGACGCGATGGGCGTGCGGATTTCCATTGACGATTTCGGGACCGGCTATTCGAGTCTGCTGTATCTCAAGCGCTTGCCTGCCAGTGAGCTGAAGATTGATCGCGGTTTCGTGCGCGACCTGGCGCACGACACGGAAGACGCGGCCATCGTCTCAGCCATCGTGGCGCTGGGCCAGACGCTGAACCTGCGCATCGTCGCAGAAGGTGTGGAGACGGCCGAGCAGCAGGCGTTTCTTACGCGGCTTGGCTGTCATTCGCTGCAGGGCTACCTGCTGGGCCGCCCGATGACGGCCGAATCATTGAGCGCCGCGATGGCGTAAGCGCCTAGCGCGCCGCGAGTTCTGCGTCGAGTGCGGCCAGCTGGGCTGGCGTACCGACGTTTTCCCAGCGACCGTCGAAGCGCTCGCCCGTAGCCCGGCCTTCGGCGATGGCCTGGTGGTACAGCGGCGTCATCGCCAACCGCGTGCCGGGCGTGATGCCGGCAAACAGGCGCGTGTCGTACAAGCCGATGTTGCCGAAGGTGAGGCGCGCGGCGCCATCGGCGTGGAGCACGCCTTCGTTATCCAGCGCGAAATCGCCGCGCAGGTGGTACGGCGGGTTCGGCACCATCACCAGGTGCATGCTGGGCGCCGCTTGCGCGGCCATTGCGGGCGCCCGGTCGCGCAGCAAGGCGTAGTCGTAATCGCAGAACACATCGCCGCTGACGGCGATGAATACGCTGTGGCCCTCGCCGGCATGCAGCAGCGACATGGCCTGCGCGACCCCGCCCGCCGTTTCCAGCGCCTGCCCCTCCGGCGAATACGCGAGGCGCACGCCCCACGCGCTGCCATCTCCCAGCGCGGTTTCGATCTGCGCGCCGAGCCATGCGTGGTTGATGACGATGTCGCGCACGCCAGCCGCAGCCAGGCGCTCGATCTGCCAGACGATCAGCGGTTTGCCGCCCACGGTAAGCAGCGGCTTGGGCGTGTGGTCGGTCAGCGGGCGCATGCGGTCGCCGCGGCCCGCCGCGAAAATCATGGCGCGCGTGGTCGAATTCAAGCCATCACCTTCATGAGAATCAGCAGCACAGCCATGCCGCCGACGATGGTCCACATCGCGCTCTTCGTCACCCGTGCGATGACGATGGCGACGATGCCGGCAAGCAGGCGAGGGTTGTCGACCGACACTGCGAGCGCACCGTCGCGCATCAGCAGGTCGGGCGCGATGAGCGCGGTCAGCATCGCGGCCGGCACGTAGGGCAGGGCGTTGCGGAACCACATCGGCAGGTTCATGCGCCCTTCGAGCGCGATGAACGATAGGCGGATCAAGTAGGTCGCCGCGCCGGCAATCAGCAGCACGCCGAAAAGGATGAGCGCTTTCATGCGGCAGCCCCCTTGTCGGACGGCCGGGCAAGCAAGCGCTCAACCAGCGCACCGACGGCGATGCCCACGCACGCCGCGCTCATCAGCCCGAGCTTGTGCGGCCAGCCCGTCCACGCCACGGCCAGCGCGGCGCCGGCCAATGCCGCAGCGAGTTGGGCGCGCGTGCGCAGTGCCGGCACCACGATGGCGATGAACGTCAGCGGCAGGAAGAAATCAAGCGGCCAGGAGGTCGGCACCTGCGCCCCCAGCACCACGCCGACGATCGTCGACGCCTGCCAGCTCGACCACAGCGCCACGCCGGCGCCGAGGAAATACCAATGGCGGTAGGCGGCTTCCTCGCTGCCGGGCTGCGCGGTGACAACGCGGCGGTTCATGGCGGCGAAGGCTTCGTCAGTCAGCAGATAGGCGATCAGCCATTTCCAGCGGCGCGGCAGGTGCGCCAGCGCGGGCGCAATGCTGGCCGAATACAGCGCGTGCCGCAGATTCACCATCGATACCGTCGCCGCAATGACCAGCGCTGGCGCGCCACCGGCCCACAGCTGCACGAGGATCATCTGCGAGGCGCCACCGAAAACGATGGCGCTCATCGCCACGGCAAGCCACGCGGGCATGCCGGCGGACGTGGCCAGCACGCCGTAGATCATGCCGAACGGCACCACGCCCAGCAGCATGGGGGCGAGCGCCAGCATGCCGGCGCGGAACTCGACGGCGCGCGGGGATGACATCAGAACGTGTAGCCGATCTGCTGTGCGCGATCTTCGAGTTGATCGAGCAGGCGGGCCAGGGGCGCCAGCGCGTTGTAGCGGCTGCACACACGGCGCAGGTAGGCGATGAAGCGGGGGGTGTCTTCCACGTAGCCGGTCTTGCCGTCGCGGTAGCACAGGCGCGCAAAGATGCCGGCCACCTTCAGATGGCGTTGCGCGCCCATCCATTCGAGCGCGCGGTAGAACTCGCCGAAGTCTTCATCGACCGGCAGCTTGGCCGCGCGGGCGGCTTCCCAGTAGCGCACGGCCCAATCCAGCTCCTGCTCTTCGTCCCACGACAGGAAGGCGTCGCGCAGCAGTGAGGCCGCGTCGTAGGTGATTGGCCCGTAGACGGCGTCCTGGAAGTCCAGCACACCCGGCTGCGAAGGGTCGGCCGCGTTCACCATCAGGTTGCGCGGCATGTAGTCACGGTGGACATACACGCGCGGCTGGGCCAAGGCGCTGTCGACCAGCAGCTTGAACACCTTGTCGAGCGATTCGCGCTGCGTGGCGTCCAACGGGCGTTGCAGGTGGCGGTCGACATACCAGTCGGGAAACAGCGACAGCTCGCGGCGCAGCAGCGCTTCGTCGTACGGCGGCAGTTCACCTTCGCGCGATGCCGACTGCCAGCGCACCAGGGTATGGATGGCCGGGCGGAACAGCGTATTGGCGTAGGCGAGGTCGAAATTGCGCTCGCGCAGCGATTGCAGATACGTTTGCGGGCCCAGATCGGTCAGCAGCAGGAAGCCCTGCGCGAGATCCTGCTCCAGCACCTGCGGCGCACGCACGCCCGCACCGTTGAGCAGACCGGCCACATGGACGAACGGGCGGCAGTCTTCCTGCGGCGGCGGGGCGTCCATGACGATCAGCGTGCCGTTGGAGCTGTCCAGACGGAAATAGCGGCGGAAGCTGGCATCGGCCGAGGCGGGTTGCAGCGTGTCGATGCGCAGGCCGTGGGCGGCGGGCAATGTGCCGAGCCAGTCGCGCAGTTGGCTGAGGCGTGCGTCGGTTGCGCCTGCTGCGGCGCCAGGGGTCGAAGCCATGCTGAGAGAATGCTGGAATGAGGCTGGAAGGAAGCCCCGTATAATACCCGACCGAGTTTCGCCGCGAGCGAGCGCCGGCCCTGTCCAGGCCGCGTCCGGCGGCGGGATTGACCGCACTACTGACTGATTTTGTGCCTGTGCGTGCCGTTGCGCGCGCGGCCCCGTTCCCGATCTGCATGACCGAACCGAACCGAGCCAGGAAAAACCGGCAGCGCGCCCCTGTTGCCGCGCCCGATCAGCGGCCCGCCAACCGGCGCGGCGCGCTGGCATTGCGCCCGCTGGTGTTCGCAGTGGCCGGTGTCTGGACGGCGACGTCCGCGGCGCAGAGCGCGGACACCACGCAAGCGACGGCGCCTGCTGCCACGCCGGCCTCCTCGGTGACGGCGCTGGCGACGTCCGGCCCGACCACGCCCGGCGGCAGCCCGCTGGTGCCCAAGATGGCCGAGCCCGTCCAGCGTCCCGACAACACTGTCCCCACCTTCACGGCGGCCGACAAGATGGACGGCCGCACCAACGAAGACATCCACCTGCGCGGAAATGGCGAACTGCGCCGCAACGGTTCAGTGCTGAAGGGCGACACGCTCGATTACAACCAGGACACCGACCTGGCCACGGCCACCGGCAACGTGCGGCTGTTCAAGGGCGGCACGCTCGTCACCGGCCCGGACGCCAAGCTCAAGGTCACCGCCAACGAAGGCACCATTAGCACGCCCACGTACGAGTTCCACACGACCGGCGGCCGCGGCACCGCAGACCGGATCGATTTCATCGACAAGGACAACAGCCGCATCACGCGCGGCACCTACACCACCTGCTCGCCCGACAACGTCGACTGGTACTTCAGCGCGAGCCGCATCGATATCGACAGCGACCGCCAGGTCGGCACCGGCCGCAACGGCGTGCTGCACTTCTTCGGCGTGCCGGTGTTTGCTGCGCCGGTCATGGACTTTCCGCTCAACGACGATCGGCGCAGCGGTTTCCTGGCTCCGGTGTTCGGCTACAACAGCCGCAGCGGGGCCGACGTCACGCTGCCGTACTACTTCAATCTCGCGCCGAACCGCGATCTGACGTTGTATCCCCGTCTGCTGACCCAGCGTGGCCTGCAGCTCGGCGCCGAGTACCGCTATCTCGATACGTCATACAGCGGCGTCCTGCGTGGCGAATTCCTGCCCGATGACCGCGACGCCGGTCGTAGCCGCTGGTCGATTTCGGCGGTACACACGCAGCGCCTGGCACCTGGCCTGACCGGCTACATTAACTACAACAAGGTTTCCGACAACACCTACCCCGATGACCTGGGCCGCAGCATCGTCACGGCGACGCAGCGTCAGTACACCCAGGAAGGCGGTGTCACCTACTCGTTCGGCGACTGGGTGGCGTTGGCGCGTGTGCAGAAATTCCAGACGTTGTCGACCGCCACAACGCCACTGACAGCACCGTATGAGCGCCTGCCGCAGTTGAGCCTGACCTATAACAAGTACGACCTTGGCGGCTTTGACATCAATTTCCTGACCGATTACACCCGGTTCTCGATCCCGACGGCCAATACTGTCCAGGGCGAGCGGCTGTTCATGCAGCCGACGATCAGCTACCCGATCGTCCGCCCCGGCTGGTACGTCACGCCAAAGTTCATTCTCAACACCACTGCATACCGTCTGGACCGCCCGGCCGGCGATACGCAGGACACGCAGATCAATCGCACGTTGCCCACGTTCTCGCTCGATTCGGGCATGACGTTCGAGCGCGATGCGCCGCTGGTCTCCAAACTGTTTGGCGTGAGCTACATCCAGACGCTGGAGCCGCGCGTGTTCTACGTGTACACGCCGTATCGTGACCAGTCGCAGATTCCTCTGTTCGATACCGGCCAGTCGGACTACAACCTCGGCCAGATCTTTACCGAGAACCCGTACACCGGTTACGACCGCATTGCCGACAACAACAAGGTGACGGCAGGTGTGACCACGCGTTTTATCGAGGCCGAATCAGGCATCGAGCGCTTGCGCGCAACGATCGCACAGCGCATCGATCTCGAAGGCCAGCGCGTGACGCTGGCGGGCGCGGCCCCCACGTCGGTGCGTCGCTATTCGGACCTTCTGGGCGCGACCACGATCCAGATGTTCCGCGGCATCTTTTTCGATACGAACCTTCAGTACAATCAGGACATCGATCGCATCATGCGCTCGACTGTCGCGTTCAGCTGGAAGCCGGAAGCCAACAAGGTGATCAACCTAGGCTATCGCTATTACCGGCAAGACGCGAATACCGGTCAGCTGCCGCTGGAACAGGCCGATATCTCAACGCAGTGGCCGATTACCCGGCGCCTCTACGGCCTGGGTCGCATTGGTTACGACCTGGATGCGCGCAAGCCGTCGGATATGCTGCTTGGCCTCGAGTATGTGGCGGACTGCTGGGTCGGTCGACTGGCGGTGCAGCGCTACAGCAATGCAGTTTCGGGCTATACGACGCATATCTTTGCCCAGATCGAATTCAAGGGTTTGTCGAAGGTGGGGAACAATCCGATCGACGTGATTCGCCTGAACGTGCCCGGCTACCAGCCGGTGAGCGCACAGCCGATCACGCCGTCCGTGCTGGATCAATATGAATAACGACATCATGGCTTTCCAATCGACCGCTTTCGCCACGCGTGTGGCTCCTCTGGGCCGCTTGCGGGTTGCCACCGGCGTGCTGGTTGCGCTGCTGGCAGGGACCACGCTGTCGACCGCCGTCCACGCGCAGCAGGCGCCATCGGCAAAGAAGACCGCACCGGTGCGCGGCATCTTCGCCAACCCAGGTTCGTCGCCGAGCCAGCCGTTGCTGCAGGGCACGCTGCCCGAGCCGACGGCGCCGGGCGCGCCGCGCAGCCAACTCGTCGACGAGGTGGTGGCTGTGGTCAACACCGACGTCATCACGCGCCGCGAACTGCTCAACCGCGCCGACCTGGTCGAACGCACGTTCCGTGCGCAGAACCGTCCGCTGCCGCCGCGTGCGGATCTGCTCGGTGAAGTGCTTGAGCAGCTGATCCTGGAGCGTGTGCAGGCGCAGACCGCCAAGGAAAGCGGCATCCGCGTGTCCGACGCCGATGTGGACCGTGCCGTGGAAAGCGTGGCCCAGCGCAACAAACTGTCCGTGCCGCAGCTCAAGAGCAAGCTGAAGGACGCCGGCATGACGTACGACAAGTACCGCGACGACCTGCGCCAGGAAATCCTGCTGGCGCGCCTGCGCGAGCGCGAGGTCGACTCGAAGGTGCAGGTCTACGACGGTGAGATCGACAACTATCTGGCGCAGCAGGGCGGCGGCACGGCCCCGGCCGGCGAGCAGCAGTACAACGTCGCGCAGATTCTCGTGCCGGTTGCAGAAGGCGCCACGGATGCCGAGAAGGCCGCCGCGCGCAGCAAGGCCGAAAGCCTGCTCAAGCAAGCGCAAGGCGGTGCGGATTTCGCGAAGCTCGCGCGCGACAATTCCGGCGCGCAGGATGCATCGCAAGGCGGTGAGCTTGGGCTGCGGCCGATCGGTCGCCTGCCGGCTGTGTTCGCCAACGCCGTGGTCGACCTGAAGGCCGGCCAGGTGGCGAGCCAAGTGGTCGAAAGCCCGGCAGGTTTCCACGTGATCAAGCTGTTGGAAAAGCGCGCACCGAGCACCGCGATTGCCGCCAAGGTGCAGCAGACGCAAGTGCGCCACATCCTAATCAAGACCGGTCCGACGATGTCGGCGGACGACGCGCGCCGCCAGTTGACGGGCCTGCGTGATCGTATCGTCCACGGCTATGACTTTGGCGATGCAGCACGCCGGTATTCGCAAGACGGTTCGGCCGGTGCGGGTGGCGAGCTGGGCTGGGTGTCGCCCGGCCAGCTGGTGCCGGAATTCGAGCAGGCGATGAACCAGCTCAAGCCGGGCGATGTGTCGCAGCCGGTGCAGAGCCAGTTCGGCGTGCATTTGATCCAGGTGGAAGGCCGCCGCGAGGCAGAAGTGTCGGGAGACCGCGAGCGCGACTACGCACGCTCGGTGATTCGCGAGCAGAAGGTCCAGGCCGCCTATGAAGACTGGTTGCGTGAGTTGCGCGATTCGGCACACGTGGAGTACCGCGTGAACCGTCAGCAGTAAGCTACGGACATCCGCATCGCTCACGGCCGCCTGCGGGCGGCCGTGGCATTTCTAGACCGACCGGAAATCATCGCAGGAAAGCGCTGCATGCTGAACATTGCCATTACCACCGGCGAACCTGCTGGTATCGGCCCCGACATCACCGTGGCTGCGCTGCTGCATCTGGCGCGGCAGGCGTCGCCGCGTTACGCCGATGTGCAGTGGCATGTGATGGGCGATGCGGCATTGCTGCAGGCGCGCGCAGACGCGATCGGGCAGGGCGATTTCTGGCGCGTTGTCTCTACGGCGCTGACTGTCGTGGCGCGCCCGCTGGGTGCGCCCGTGCGCGCCGGCGTGCTTGATGCCGCCAACGGCCGCTATGTGCTGGACCTGCTCGATGCAGCCATCGACGGCTGCCTGATCGGCACGGCAAACGGCATCCGTTACGACGCGATGGTCACGGCGCCGGTGCAGAAGAGCACGATCAACGACGCCGGTGTGCCGTTTACCGGCCACACGGAGTATCTGGCCGAGCGCAGCCACACGCCGCGCGTGGTCATGATGCTGGCTGGTCCGCAGCCGGCGCACGACAACGCCATGCTGCGTGTTGCGCTGGCGACGACGCATTTGCCGCTGCGCGAGGTGCCGGACGCCATCACGCCCACGGTGCTCGACGAAACGCTCGACATCGTGCAGCGCGATCTGCGTATGCGGTTTGGCTTGCCCGCACCGCGTATTCTCGTGACGGGGTTGAATCCGCATGCGGGCGAATCCGGCCATCTGGGCCGCGAAGAGATCGAGGTGATCGAGCCGGCCATCGCGCGTGCGCGTGCGCGTGGGATCGATGCACGCGGTCCGTATCCGGCCGATACGCTGTTCCAGCCGCGCCTGTTGGCCGATGCCGATTGCGTGCTGGCGATGTACCACGATCAGGGTTTGGCGCCGCTCAAGTACGGCACGTTCGGCCATGGCGTCAACATCACGCTGGGCTTGCCGTTCGTGCGCACGTCGGTGGATCACGGTACGGCGTTGGACCTGGCGGGCACGGGCCGCGCCGAGTTCGGCAGCATGATCGAGGCGATCGATACCGCCATCGCCATGGCGCGGCACACGGCGCGTTCCTGAGTTTCTTCACCTTTTCGATTTCGAGTTCGCAATGGCACGATCCACGACCGGCGTTCACCAAGGGCACCAGGCCCGCAAGCGCTTCGGCCAGAACTTCCTGGTCGATGACGGCGTGATCCACGCCATCGTCGCCGCCATCGATCCGAAGCCCGATGATGTGCTCGTCGAGATCGGCCCGGGCCTGGGCGCGCTCACGGTGCCGCTGATGGAGCGCGTGCGCACGCTACAGGTGGTCGAGCTGGATCGTGACCTCGTCGCACGCTTGCAGAAGCGTTTCGGCGATCGGCTCATCGTGCATGCAGGCGATGCGCTGGCGTTCGATTTCGGTTCGCTGCTGGAGGCCGGCCGGCCGCTGCGTATCGTCGGCAACCTGCCGTACAACATCTCCAGCCCGCTGCTGTTTCACCTCGCCACGTTCGCCGACCGCGTGCGCGATCAGCATTTCATGCTGCAGAAAGAAGTGGTCGACCGCATGGTGGCCGCGCCGGGCAGCAAGGCGTTCAGCCGGCTCTCGGTGATGCTGCAGGTGCGCTATTACATGGAGCTGGTGCTGGACGTGCCGCCGGGCTCGTTCAACCCGCCGCCCAAGGTGGATTCGGCGGTGGTGCGGATGATTCCGTGGCCGGCCGATAAGTCGCCGTATGCGCCGGTCGACATGCGCGCGCTGGGCACGGTGGTGACGATGGCGTTTTCGCAGCGGCGCAAGGTGCTGCGCAACACCCTCGGCGCACTGCGCGATGTGATTGATTTCGAGGCGCTTGGCTTTGACCTGGGCCGCCGCGCAGAAGAAGTGCCGGTGGAAGACTTCGTGGCCGTGGCGAACGCGCTGCCGGCCAGCCGCATCGCCGGCACCGTTTCCGACCTCAGCGAAGATTGACGAGCAGGATGCCCGACAGCACGAGCGTTGCCGCCAGCGCAAACCGCAGGCCCACCGGCTCGTGCAACAGCAGCACGCCAAACGCCACGCCAAACAGCGGCGTCAGGAACGAGAACACGGACAACCGCGACGCCAGGTAACGGCGCAGCAGCCAGAACCACGTCAGGTAACTGGCAAACGCAATCAGCACGGACTGGTAGGCGAGGCTGGCCAGCGCGGTCGGTGTGAGGTTCGCGGTAAAGGCCTGGCCAGTGCCGGCGGCCATCAACAGCAGCAGCACGGCCGAGACGGCCAGTTGGTACAGCAACGTCTTCGCCGCCGGTGCTTCGGAAAGCTTGCTTGCCCGCACGACGATGGTCGTCGCGCCCCACAGCGCGCCGGCCACCACGCCAAGCGCGTCGCCCAATGACGTCGATGGCCCGGCCGCCGGGTGCAGGACGCCGTCGGCGAACGCCAGCACGATCCCCGCAAATGCAATGCCGATTCCGGCCCACTGGCGCGGCCGCAGGTGCTCGCCGGGCACAAAGAAGTGCAGACCGAGTGCGGTGAAGATCGGCGCGGTGTAGAGAAACACCGCCATGCGCGACGCAGTGGTGTAGCTCAGCCCGATGAAGATACACAGGAACTCGACGCCGAACAGCACGCCGGCCATGAGGCCACCAGTCAGCGTGCCATCGCGCAACGACAGGCACGTGCCGCGCCAGAGCGCAAACGCGAACACCAGGACCGACGCGATGGCCGAGCGGACACCGGCCTGCATGACGGGGCCCACGTCATGGGCGGCCACCTTGATGGCGACCTGCTGAAAGCCCCAGCACATGCACAGCACCACCATCAGCCCGATGGCGGTGCCGTCCAGCGGCCGCCGGATCGCGTCAGTGGCGGTTGCCATCGGGCATCGAGCGTGCCTGGATCAGCTCGATCTTGTAGCCGTCCGGATCTTCCACAAACGCGATGATGGTGCTGCCGCCCTTGACCGGGCCGGCCTCACGCGTGACTTTGCCGCCGGCGTTGCGGATCTGGTCGCAGGCCTGCGCGGCATTGTCGACCTCGATGGCCAAGTGCCCAAATGCCGTGCCGAGTTCGTATTCGCTCACGCCGTAGTTGTAGGTCAGTTCGATGACTGTGTTGCCGGCTTCCGGGCCGTAGCCGACGAACGCCAGCGAATATTTGTATTCGGGGTTGTCGCTGGTGCGCAGCAGCTGCATGCCGAGCACCTTGGTGTAGAAGTCGATCGAGCGCTGCAAGTCGCCAACGCGCAGCATGGTGTGGAGCATTCGCATGGGGTTTCCTTCCTGGAGAACTGCGGGGAAGGCGATATTGTAGGAGGGTGTGGCGGAGCGTGCAGGACAGGCGTTTTCTGCCACCGACGCATCCGCCGCCGCCGCCGCCGCGTCGGCAGGGCGAATCAGAATGCCGGCAAGTATTCCGGCGGATGCGAGCGCAGTTGCTCCCGCGCCTCACGAAACTCGGGAAAGATCGACTCCACGGTGTCCCAGAAGCGCGGGCTGTGGTTCATCTCCTTGAGATGCGCCAGTTCATGAGCGACCACGTAGTCGATCAAGCTCAGCGGGAAGTGGACGAGGCGCCAGTTCAGACGGATCTTGCCGTCGGCGGTGCAGCTTCCCCAGCGCGTGGCGGCGGAGGACAGCGCATACGCGCTATGCCGCACGCCCAGGCGCTCGGCATACACCTCAAGGCGTTCGCCGAAGAGGCGTCGAGCCTGCGTCTGCAGCCAGCCTTGCACGCGGTCCTTGATCTGCTGCTCGGTGGTGGTGGGCGGCAGGCCCAGGTGCAGCACGCTGGTGTCGGCATCGAACATCAATGCGCCGATGGGCGATTCCAGCTTGAGCGTGATCGTCTTGCCGAGGAAGGGGAGCGCGGCGCCGTCCTGCCACTCCATCGGCGGCAGCATGCGGCGTGCGGCGCTCGTGCGCCACTCGGCCAGCTTGGCGAAGATCCACTTCTGCTTTTCGGCGATGGCGTGTTCGATCTCGGCAAGCGTCACCCAGCGCGGTGCCGTGATCGACAGGCCGCGGTCGTCGATGACAAAGCCGATGGTGCGCCGCGACGAACGCTTGAGGTTATAGATCAGCGCGCGCTCGCCCAGCGTCAGGCGGCGCTGGTTGGGGCCGAGCGGTGCGGTGGAAAAATCGACTGTGGGCGGAGCGAGGAGGGACGCGTCAGGCGGCTGCGATGGCGACGGGGCTTCGGGCGCGAGCAGCGGCAGCTCGAGCTGGACGCTGTCGGCGGTGGTGGGCGAAGTCGGTGGGCGCAGCAGTTTCATGCGTGCTCGCGGTAGCTATCGGCGTCGATTCTACGCATTTCTGCTTCGATCCACGCTTCGACTTCGCGATTGAGTTCGTCGCTGGTCTTGCCGTCCGTGGAGATGGCCGGACCGACCGACAGCGTAATCAGGCCCGGATGCTTCAGGAACGAGTTGCGAGGCCACACGCGGCCGGAGTTGTGAGCGATGGGGATGACCCATGCGCCGGTGTCCACCGCGAAGCGCGCACCGCCGCTCTTGTAGCGCGGCTTCGGGTCGCCCGAGCGCGTGCGGGTGCCTTCCGGGAACATGATCACCCATGCGCCCTCGGCCATGCGTTCCTTGCCCTGGCGGGCGACCGAGGCAAACGCGTTGGCGCCGTCCTTGCGATTGATGTGCACCATTTTCAGCATGCCCAGCGCCCAGCCGAAGAAGGGCACATACAGCAGCTCACGCTTGAATACGTAGCACAGCGGCCTCGGCATGGTCGCCACAAAGGCCATGGTTTCCCATGCCGACTGATGCTTGGAGAGCAGCACCACGCGCTTGTTGGTCGCGACGGCTTCTTCGATGTGTTCCCAGCCCTGGTATTGCCAGCGAATGCCAAGCAGCCAGCGCGCCATCCAGATAGCGGATTTGGTCCAGCCCGACACCATCCAGAACCGGCGGGCCGGATTCATGAACGGGAACACGATGAAGCAAGCCACCGCGTAGATCGGCGTCCAGACGATCAGGAAAACCAGGTACAGCAGCGAACGGATAAAAGTCATTGGGGGCGAATTCAAGGGGCACGCGTGGGCATGCCCTGGGGCGCGGGGGACAACAGCGCACGCGCAAACGCGCGCAGGTCCTCGTGAATCTGGGTGCCCGGGGGCAGGTTGCCGGCATCGCGGGTCTTGGCGCCCTTGCCGGTCAATACGAGGTGAGGAACAGCGCCGACTTCCACGCCGGCTTGCAGGTCGCGCAGCGAGTCACCGACCACCGGCACGCCCGTCAGGTCCATGTCGAAGCGGCGCGCAATCTCGCGCAGCATGCCCGACTTGGGTTTGCGGCAGTCGCACGCATCGGCGGCGGTGTGCGGGCAGAAGAAGACGGCATCGACGCGTCCGCCGTAGGTGGCAAGCGCCTTGTACATCTTCTCGTGCATGGCGTTGAGCGCCGCGGCCTCGAACAGGCCGCGTCCGATGCCCGACTGATTGGTCGCCACCACCACCTGGTAGCCGGCCTGGTTCAGTTCGGCAATGGCTTCGAGGCTGCCGTCCAGGGCGATCCACTCGTCGGGCGACTTGATGAACTGGTCGCTGTCGCGGTTGATGACGCCATCGCGGTCGAGAATCACCAGTTTGGGAACGTGGGGCATGGTGGGCTCCGGACGGTGCTTGGGGTGCCGATCAGGCGGCCAGCTTGGAGATGTCCGCCACGCGGTTCATCAGTCCGTGCAGTTCAGCCAGCAGTGCCAGGCGGTTGTCGCGCAGCGCGGTGTCGTCGGCCATCACCATCACGCCGTCGAAGAAGGTGTCGACCGCTTCGCGCAGGCTGGCCAGCGTCTTCAGCGCGGTGGTGAAATCGCCCCGTGCGAAGGCATCGTGCACCTGCGGCTCGGACGACGCCACGGCCTGATGCAGCGCGCGCTCGGCGTCTTCCTTGAGCAGTTGCGGCTGCACTGCGCCAATCGCTGCGTCCGTCTTCTTCAGGATGTTGGTGATGCGCTTGTTGGCGGCGGCCAACGCTTCGGCTTGCGGCAGGGCCGCGAAGGCACGCACGGCGTCGAGGCGCGCGACGATGTCGTCCAGGCGCTGCGGGCGCTGGCTGACCACGGCTTCCACCTCGTTGGTGCTGTAGCCCTTGTCCTTCAGGTAGCCGCGCAGGCGGTCGTAGAGGAAGTCCGTGATGGCAGCCAGGTCCGGCTTGACGGCGGCGATGCCATCGAAGCTGGCGGCGGCAATCTGCAGCGCATCGTCAATCGTGAGCGCGAGCGGCTTCTCGATCAGCATGCGCAGGATGCCCAGCGCGTGGCGGCGCAGCGCGAACGGGTCTTTCTCACCGGTGGGTTGCAGACCGATGCCCCAGATACCGACCAGCGTTTCCAGCTTGTCGGCCAGCGCCACCACGGTACCGGTGGCGGTGCTGGGAAGCGCGTCGCCGGCAAAGCGCGGTTGGTAGTGTTCGGAGCAGGCCAGCGCCACGTCGTCGGGCTCGCCGTCGTGGCGGGCGTAGTACGTGCCCATCGTGCCTTGCAGCTCGGGGAACTCGCCCACCATGTCGGTCAGCAGATCGGCCTTGGCCAGGAGCGCGCCGCGCGAGGCGTGGGCAACATCCGCACCGAGCTTCTCCGCCAGTTGCCCCGCGATGGCCTGCAGGCGCGACACACGCTCAAGCTGCGTGCCGATCTTGTTGTGATAGACCACACGCGATAGCAGCGGCACGCGGTCGGCCAGCGGCTTTTTCTTATCCTGCTCGAAGAAGAAGCGGGCGTCGGCCAGGCGCGGACGCACCACGCGCTCATTGCCTTGAATGATGGCCTCGGGTGTGCTCGTGGCGATGTTCGAGACGATCAGGAAGCGGTTGCGCAGATGGCCCTGTGCATCGGTCAGCGCAAAGTACTTCTGATTGGTCTGCATGGTCAGGATCAGGCAC
This sequence comes from Ralstonia sp. TCR112, assembly GCF_007997035.1. Lineage (GTDB taxonomy): Bacteria > Pseudomonadota > Gammaproteobacteria > Burkholderiales > Burkholderiaceae > Ralstonia > Ralstonia edaphi. The sequence goes on from NZ_VOSS01000078.1 coordinate 84,460, forward strand.
TCCTGCGGCACTGCGAGGAACGCTTCCTCGAAATGGCAGGGGTAGACCACGGGCCACTCCACCAGCGCGTTCACCTCGTCGAGCAGCGCTTCGGGCATGACCACCGTATCGGCGCCGGCCGTCTTGAGCAGCTCGGCGCGGATGGCTTCCTTGCGCTTGCCGTAGCCGGCGATGACCTTGCCCTGCGATTCCAGCGTGCTGGCATACGAGGTAGCGTCTTTGATGACGATTTCGCCGGCCGACAGGAAACGGTGGCCCAGCGTCACGTTGCCGGCTTGCAGGCCGAATGCGCTGACGGGGATGACTTCGCTGTCGAGCAGGGCGATCAGCTTGTGCGCCGGGCGCACGAACTGCACGTTATCGCCGTTCGGGCGCTGATACGTCATCACCTTCGGAATCGGCAGATTGGCGATGGTCTGCGTCAGTGCAGTCTGCAGGCCGTCGGCCAGCACGGCGCCGCGCGCGGTATAGCGATAGAACAGCGCTTCAGCCTTGCCGTCAGGCGCGCGTTCGAGCGATTCGGGGGCGATGGCCTCCACGCCCACGGTCTTGGCCAGCGCAGCCAGCTTCTTGACGAGCGGCGCGGCGGGCTTGCCCTCAGCATCGAAGGCGATGGTGACGGGGAGGACCTTCTCGCGCAATTCGCGGTCGGGCGCGGTGCGGCGTACGCCGGTGATCGATGCAGCCAGGCGGCGCGGCGTGGCGAAGCCTTCCACGGCGGCGCCTTCTTCGAGCAGGCCTTGCGCCGACAGACCGTCAAACAGGCCGCGCGCAAACGCCTCGCCCAGGCGGGCCAGCGCCTTGGGCGGCAGTTCTTCGGTCAGCAGTTCGATCAGGAGGGTGGACATAGCGTTTGAATCGGTGACGTCGTTGTTCTGCGCCGCGTGGTGTTCAGATCAGATGCGGCGATACGTTGTTTGGTTCGGTTCAGTGATCAGCAGGGCGAGCCGGGCACGGGCTCCACGCCCGAGAGCAGCCACACGCCGTTCTGCTGCTGGAATTGCAATTGCGTGCCGGCGCACTGGCCCGGCGGCGGAGGCGGTGCAATCGGGGCGGGCGTGGTTCCGGGCGCGGCGGCATCACGGCGCAGGAACCGCGCAGACAACAAGCCGCGTCGCGCGTCGTAGCGCACCTCTTGCAGCGTGCCCGACACGTTGAATTCCAAGCGGCTCGGCAACTGCCCGGCGGAGCGGAACACGCGCGCACGGCGCTGTGCCTTGGCGCCCGTGCCTTGCCACTCCACCCACGTGAGCGGGAAGCGCAGGGCCGTCGCATAGGTGCGCAGCGGCACGCGATGCCAGCCGAGGTCACGCGCGCCGGACAGGTCGCAGGCCATCGTGCGCACCAGGCTCGTCCATTGATCGAGCGACGGCGGAGGCGGCGTCCACGCCGCGCTCAGCGCTTGCTGCAGCGGCTTGGAATCGGCCACGCAAAGCTGCGTCAAAGTGTTGGGCACGACAAAAACCTTCTCCGTCGATGCGGCCTTGGACGTGCGATGCCGTGCCGCTTGCGCAACGCTCGCCGGAAGCGCCAGC
>NZ_VOSS01000079.1 GCF_007997035.1 Ralstonia sp. TCR112
GTGGGCAAGAGCACGCTGCTCGGCATGATCGCGCGCGGCGCCAGCGCCGATGTGAACGTCGTCGCCCTGATTGGCGAACGCGGACGCGAGGTGCGCGAGTTCATCGAGCACCATCTGCCCAAGCAGGCGCGCGCACGCACGGTGCTGGTGGTGTCCACCTCCGACCGCCCCGCCATGGAGCGCGTGAAGTCCGCATTTGTCGCCACCGCCATCGCCGAGTATTTCCGCGACCAGGGGCAAAGCGTGCTGCTTCTCATGGATTCGCTCACACGGTTTGCCCGCGCCCAACGCGAGGTCGGCCTTGCCAGCGGCGAGCCCCCCGCGCGGCGCAGCTTTCCGCCATCGACGTTGCCATGCTGCCGCGCTTGCTGGAGCGCGCAGGCCCAGGTGCCAAGGGTTCCATCACCGCGTTCTACACCGTGCTGGTGGAAGGCGAGGAAGAGTCCGATCCGATTGCCGAGGAAGTCCGCTCCATCGTCGACGGCCACATCGTGCTCACGCGCAAGCTGGCCACCGAGGGGCAATATCCGCCGATCGACCTGCTGGCGAGCATCAGCCGCGTCATGCCCAACGTGGTCGATAGCGACCATATGGAGACTGCCGGCCAGCTCAGACGCTGGCTCGCGCGCTATCAGGAAATCGAATTGCTGCTGCAGATTGGCGAATACAAGGCCGGCAGCGACCCAGATGTCGACCGCGCCGTTGCCGCCCGCGATGCGCTGCGCAAGTTCTTTGCCCAGCGCACCGACGAGCGCGTGAGCTTTGAAGATGTGCTGGCCGAAGCTCGCCAATTGGTAGAACGCTATGGACACGATACTGGCCACCCTGCGCCGCGTGCGTGACATCCGCCGCCGCAAGGCACTGGCGCGCACGCTTCAGGCAGCCCACGTTGTGCGCGATGCAGAAGCGACCGTCAATGCGTCGCTGCAATCCATCCGCACGCAGACCGACTTCCGCCAGCAGCGCGCAAGGCTGCTCGATGCGGCGCCCCAGGGCGAGGCGTTGACGGTGGACACGCTGGCAATCGCGCATTACGAGCAAGCCCGGCTGCGGCATATCGTGGCCAATGTGCAGACGACGCTGCGGGAACAGCGCCAATCGCTGCAAAGCGGCCAGACGCAACTCCAGGAGGCGCGCAACGCGTTCGGCCGCGCAGAAGCCGCACGCAGCCGCATCCAGCACCTGGCCGAGCGCGCCAGCGCCCGGAGCGCCGCCCGCGCCGAGCTGCGCGCCGAAGACCAGCTCGACGACCACAACGCCCTGGCTTACGCACGCGCGCTCAGCCTTGCCGATGCCGAGGAGCCGCCCGCGACATGACCCCGTCCTTCAGTGGCTGGATGGAAACGGGGCACAGCGTCACGCTGGTGCTGCCGCGCCTGTTGCCGATGTTCTTCGTGCTGCCCGTGTTTGGCGAGCGCATGCTCACGGGCCTGGTGCGCAACGGCCTGATTGCCGTGGTGGCGATGTTCATTTCGCCGCTGGTGCCGCTGAGCGTGCTGGGCGAGCAGACACCAGTCATCTGGATGCTGCTGTTGATCAAGGAAGCGGCGCTTGGCCTGCTGCTTGCCATGGGCGCGTCGGCCATGCTGTGGGCCGTGCAGAACGTTGGTTACCTGATCGACTTCCAGACCGGCACGGGCAACGCCACGTTCTTCGATCCGCTCTCCGGGCAGGAGAGCGGCCCGACCGCCAGCTTCCTGGGCTTTCTCGCCATCACACTGTTCCTGACGGGTGGCGGCCTGCACGTGGTGCTGGGTGCGCTGTTCGAGTCGTACCGCGTGTGGCCGGTGCAGGCGCTGCTGCCCGATGTGCATGTGGCGCTGGATCAGTTCGCCATCCGAGAAGCCGACTCGATCATGACGTGGACGATCAAGCTGGCCGCACCCATCGTGCTGCTGTTGCTCGTGGTTGAGATCGGCCTGAGCGCGATCAGTCGGTCGGTGCCCCAGTTGAACATCTTCATGTTCTCGCAGCCGATCAAGAGCGGGCTGGCGATGCTGATGATGGTGCTGTTCCTGCAGTTCCTGTATGACGCCCTGCGCCAGTTCATCGACACCGACAGCGGCATGCGCGGCCTGTTGCAGCTGCTCGGCTTTCCGGCTGCCGGACCATGAGCGACAAGCCGCATCAGCCCACACGCAAGCGCCTGGAAGACCGTCGCAAACGCGGCGAAGTCGTGCGCAGCCAGGAAGTGGTATCCGCGCTCGTCTTTACGTGCATGGTGGGCGCGCTGTCGCTCACGCCCGCCTTGTGGATGGACAGCATCCGCGCGGGCCTCGCCACCCTCGGCCGCGTGCTGGCAGCGCCGGAGCCCGCCAAGCTCATCGGCCCGCTGGTGGCCGATCTGGCCATCCATGCCGCAGGCCTTGCCGTCGGCATCATCGCGCTCAGCGGGGTGATCGCCGCCTTGACCGCGTTCGCGCAGGTTGGCGCGCTGATGAGCGCGGCCAAGATCACGCCCGACCTTTCGCGGCTCAACCCTGCCAATGGCCTGACGCGCATGTTTTCGATGCGCAATCTGGCGGGGCTCGGGCTGATGGTGCTGAAGGTGCAGTGTCTGCTTGGCATCCTCTTTGTGGTGGGTGCCGGCGCCATCGATGCGCTGCTCTCGGCCGGCCGGCAGTCGCCTGCGCAGATGCTGCACGTGGGCGCACACGTGGTGCTGGTGCTGCTGTCTTGCGTGGCCATCATGCTGCTGGTCCTGGCCGCGGCCGATTACATGGTGGTGCGCGCGCAATACATGAAGGAAGCGCGCATGACGACCGAAGAAATCCGCCGCGAATACCGCGAGAACGAAGGCGACCCGCACCTGCGCGCCCGGCGCCGGCAGCTTGCCCGCGAGGCGCAGTGGAGCGCCCTGCCCGAGCGCATCCGGCTGGCCGTGGTGGTCGTGTACTCGCCGCAATACGCCGTTGCGCTGTGGTACGGCGGCCAGGGCACCCTGCCGGTAGTCGTGGCACGCGGCGAAGGCGAGATGGCCGAGCGCATCCGCAAACTGGCCGAAGCGCAGCTCATTCAAACGCACGGCAACCCGGGGCTTGCAAGCAAGCTCTACGAGCAGGTTCAGCTCGATGCCGCGATTGACCGCACGCTCTTCCGCGAGGTGGGCGAGACGCTGCGCTGGGCCACCGGCGCAAGCCAGACCAGCGCCTGATCTGCGGCACCTTTCCTTTGACTGAGCACATCGGACCGAAGCGGTCCGTTCTGTGTCCAAAGCGGACGTGGACGGCACATGGGCTGCCACGCTTCAATGTACGCATTGTCGTCGCCGCCCCGTCAAAACGCGCACCAGAACTGCGTTTTCCCGGACTGGGCGGTCGGTCAAAAGACCATGGCAGTGCGCAGCAGCATCGGTTGTCGGGACCCGCGCATCGCACATCAGGAACGGCAGCCCGCAAGGGCATCGGTTGGGGGATTGTTTGCACAATCAGAACATCCCGGAGCCACGCATGGACCTCTTGCATACGCAAGACCTGGACCGCACGTCCACCCTCCGGTTCGATTCCGCCCTGCCGGATTTCGAACTGGCCGCTGAACAACCGCCCATCCAGTCGCACGTGCGGTTCTTTACCGAAGAAGAGCTGACCGTCTGGCGCCCCGACGAAGCACCGCGTGGCACCGTCAACCTTCTGGTGGAGCTGCTTTCCTGCACAACCGCTGCTGAACGCAAGATGCTCGTGCGCCATCTGCTGTTCGACATGGGCTTCGATTCGATGGTCTATGCCACCGCGCGCGCCATCAACGCGCGCTCCACGGCCCGCACCTGCCTGGTGAGCTACACCGACGAAGACTGGGCCCGCCGCTACTTTGAAGAACGCTTCTTCGAAGTGGACCCGCGCCGTGAATGGGTGACCCGCAGCGGCATGCCCATGATCTGGGAAGCCGACGACCTGCGTCGCGCCGCCCACGCCGAGCAGGATGCCGAACGCAAGCGCGCGTTCATCGAGATGTCGCTGGAATCCGGCGTCAGCAGCGGCGTGTTCATCGCCCTGCCCGGCGCACAGCACGGCACGCGTGCCGTGATCAGCCTCACGTCGAGCGTGCCGGGCCGGCGCTGGATGTCGGATGCGGTCACGGGCCGCGCGCTGGTGCTGGCGCTCGGCATCCACCAGTTCATCTCCGACTACACGAGCATGTCGCGCATGCTGCTCGGCATGGGCAGGAGCATTTCGCAAACGCAGAAGCGTGTGCTGGAATGCCTGGCCAGGGGCATGCGCGACAAGGAGATCGCCAGCCAGCTCGACATTCCCGTGCACAACGTCGACTACCACCTGCGACGCCTGCGGGGCGTGTTCGGCGTGCGCAACCGCGTGCAGCTGATCGAAGCCGCGCTTGAGCAACTGGCGTTCTAGCAGGGTCCGTTCAATCGCGCGCTCAAGTGGGCACGCAAGCGGCGCGGCACGCATATGGCACCGTATTCCAGGGCAGCTTTACGCCAACAGCGCGGGCGCCCTTACGGAAAGTCGGCGTTGTGTGCCGCAAAGCCCGGGCCCAGCATGAGCCGGTGTGGCGTGCGTTACGGAGGTTCCGTACGCACCCCACTGTTCATCTAGGAACGGCGTGCATGGGACCAAACTGGCCAGACGGCATCAAACCCCCGGATAGCGTTCTCCAGGCGCAACGCGAAGCGCAGGCCGCCTATGCCCGCGCGCAGGAACAGGCGGCGGCTGCGCAACGGCAAAAGGCGGCCGAAGACGCGCACAAGGCCACGGTCGACCAGCTCGGCAAGCTGAAGCAGGCCGGCAACCCAACCGCGCTGAACCAGGCCGTGAGCGCCGAAATGGCCGCGCTCTACACCCAGGCGCACAACGCGCCCTACAACAGCGCAGATGCCAAACAGTTTGCCGAAGCGCTGGCCCTGCTGCAGAGCGCGCACGACAAGGGCAGCGCCGACACGCTGTTCGCCTCGGCCTGCGCCGATGCCGCCATCGACCGCGCCAACAAGGCCGTCAATGGACCGAAGCAGGATTACGCAGCCGCCATCCGGTCCCTGGCGGGCGATCTGGATGTCAACCACGCCACGCCGGACGTCCTCAACTTCACGCTGGGCGACACGCGCACGCGCGACCTCGCCAACCATGCGCGCGGCAACTCGGCCGACGACCTGAAAAACATCGCCCAGTCGATCACGCAGCGCGATACCAATGCGCCGGAGTTGCTGGCCATGCTGGTCGACCAGCAGCCGCTGGAAACGCTCACGAACCAGTCCGTCCGCAGTTCCGACCCGGCTTCAAAACACGACGCCCTGCTCAACGACCTGATGTTCATCAGCCAGCGTCTGCAGGGTGCGCGCAAGACGAGCTACTCGCCCAGCGGCGAGGAGTTGAACGATCGGCTGGCGCAATCGCTCGCGCATCGGCTGGAGAACGACCCGCTGGTCGACTACACCGGCAATCATCTGGACACCGCTGGTGAAACGTTTGGCATCAAGCAGCTCGTTGACAAGGGTGCCGATCCGACGCTGATGTTCAAGGTGGCGGACCAGATCGGCCGCGACGGCCAGGCCGGCAAGCTCAACAGCCGCGTGGAAAGCCTGTTCGAGGGTGGCACGCGCAACATCCTGCTCAAGGAACTGGCCGGCAAGACGCCCGACAAGCCCATCCAGGCGCCGGTGGCGGCACCGATCAACCCCACGCAGATCCAGCAGATCACCGGCAAGATGCTCAGCAACCTGCCGGGCAATGGCACCACGCTGGCGCCGGGCGTGGACCCGCTGCAATACGCGGCCATCCTCACGCGGCTGCAGGCCGGCGCGCACGTCGACCCGACGGCATTCCAGACCGCGGCAACCGCAGCACAGGAACAGCTCAAGCCCGAAGACCCGCACATCGATGCAAACCAGCGCACCGACGATGCCATCGGGCAGGTCAGCAACCTGCACCTGTTTGCGGACACACCGGCCCCAGCCATCCACCAGATGCTGGACGCGACACCGGCGCAGCAAGATTCCCCCGCGCTGCAGGCCGATCGGCATCAGACCGACCAGGCCTGGAACGACCTCACGCAAGCGCAGATCCGGCAGAAGCAAGCCGCCGACAGCCATGGCGACGTGACGAGCGCCAACCAGGCGTTGGCCACCGCCACCACGGCGTACAACAAGGCGATCGTCCAGGAACTCAAGGACACGTATCCGCAGATTCCCGCCGACGATCTGCTCCGTTACGGCCTGAACGGCGTCTACCAGAACGACCTGCAGGCGCCGTGCAGCAGCTCTACCAGCATCACGATGCGCAGGTCCCGCAGTTGTCGGGCACCTACCTGCAGGCGGCCATCGTGACGGAGCTGGTGGACAACACCATGCGCAGCACGCCGCCGGGCCAGGGCGCGGAGGCCCCCGAATACAAGGGGCTGGAAGCGCTCAAGCAATACACGACCGCCATGGGCAACGCGCCGGGCGGCAACACCGTGCGCGACGCCATCCTCGGCGACAGCCGCATCCAGCACATGCGGCAGAACGTGGTGAACATCGTCATCGACCCCGTGCGTGGCGAGCCGCAAGACCGCATCAAGGCGCTGGACCAGATGAGCCACATGCTGTCGTCATATCTGCCGGTGGATTTCGACCACGCCATCCAGAACGCCGTGGAGAACGACCCGACCGTGCAGCACATGGTGGACGAAACCGCCCGGCTCACCACCACGCTGCCGCCGGCCGACGGCATCGCGCGCACCGCAGACCTGCTCGACAGCCTGGACACCACGCCCAACCTGATGGCGCGGCTCTACGCCGTCATCGACCCGCCCGGCGGCAAGCCGCCCTCGGCGATGATGAACTGGATCGCCAACCACCCGCGCGACCAGAAAGCGGTGGATTACTACCGGAACCTCGCGCGCATCGGCAATCGGCTGTTCAACGGCGGGCTTATCTTGGGCAATGGCGAGAACGCGCTGGTGGATGGCTACGGGCGCCTCGTCCACGCATTCCAGCAGCGCCTGACCGGCGACAAGCCCGTGCTGTCGGACTACGGCGGCACCGAGGCCGGCATGCTCAGCGTCGACATGAACCTGATGCCCACCATCAGCAAGGCGCTCGAAGCCGGGGCACCGCCCAAGCTGTTCCTCTCTGCGCTCAACGGCTACAGCTACCGCGACAAGACCGGCGCCATGACGCAAGCGGCCGCCGGCCTTGCGCCGACCGACCGCGTGGTCGATCCGATGAACATGGCGCTGAAAGATGCCAAGGGCGGAGCCGCGTCGGACGACAGTCCTGCCGCCAAGGTCAACCAGTCGTTCTCGTCCGAATTCCAGCAACTGGCCAAGGCCAGCGGCCTGGCCCCGCGCAGCTTCGCCACGTTTTCGGATTTCAGCGATTACGTCGGCCAGCAGGCCGGCATCAGTGCGCGCACGCCCGTGACCGCCGCCGACTGGCAGGCCGTGCATGACGGCACGTTCCGCTACTACGACCCCAACCAGCTCGTCTACCGCAACCAGGACGGCAGCGGCACCACGCTCGACGACCTCGCCCGTGCAGCGTGGCAGGCCGGCGGCGGCGACACCGGCCCCGTCACCGTCACGGGCCTCACCTTCGTGCTGGCCGAAGGCAGCAACGACCCGCAGCAATCGGTGCTGCTCGACGTGCGCCGCGACGGCCGCGACCGCTATGTCAGCGCCAGCACCGACAAGGCCCACAAGACCCGCGTGTACGACAGCTGGAGCGACTGGGTCAGCAACAACGATTTCGGCATCGGCCAGGTGTCGTACCTCGTGGGCGGACAGGCGACCTTTGACGACCAGGGCAACGCCATGGCGCTGGTGGCCACGCACGAGACCGGCCACGAACCGTGGCTGACGCCCGAGACGGCGATCATGATCAGCGCGGCCGTGGTCTCGATGGTGGCCGCGCCCTTTGCCGCGCCCGAGATGGTGCTGCTGGCGATGGCCGCGCGCGGCACGATGTTCGCCATCGGCGCCATGCAAACGAGCGAAGCCGCCGTGCGCGTGCTGGAACACCCGGGCAACGCCGCGGCTTGGGCCGATGCCGGCTTTGCGCTGCTCATGACCGCCACCGACGGCATCGGCACGCTGGGCAAGATCGGCCGGGTCGGCATGATCGGCCGCACTGCCGACGACGCCCGCTCGCTCGAACGCTGGATGGCCGCACGCCCCGTCAAAGGGTTCGCTGACGAGGTCAACACCTTCGCCGAAGACGTGGGCCGCACGCCGCTGTTCAAGGTCGCCAAGTACGGATCGATGGCCGGCATGGGCTGGAACATGATCCAGACCGGCGCGCAATGGAACCAGATGACGCACCAGCAGCGTGCTATCGCCATCGGCCAGACCTTCGGCTTCCTGGCCGCCGGCATGATCGAGCAGCCGGGCGAGGCGCTCATGCTGCGCAAGGTCGCGCGGCGCAACGGCAACGCGGTCGGCACAACGTACGCGCCGATGAACGCCGAGCAGGCGGCCGTCGCCGACGGGTTGCTGGATCGATTGCACCAATGGATGCCCGAGCCTGGAGAACGTCTGCACCCCGCCGTTGCCAAGCTCGGAGTGGACGCAGTCGATCATCTGCGCGATGCGCTCGTCGGCAGACAGCTGGACGGACGCGCGTTGCAGACGCTGGGCCAGTTTGCGGCCATGCACGATGAGGCTGCCCTGCTCGCCAACACCGCCGTACCCGTCGCGGCCTTGAGCGGCAACGTGATCCAGCTCGATGGTGACCCGCACGACAAGGCTGCCCATACCGAACCGGAGGTGCTTCCCAGCGATCGGCCCAGGCGCTATGGCACGCCGGGGCTGCATTTCAAGGACCTGGCCGACCCGCGTGTTTCGGCTCGGGAGCGTGTTGCCATCCTCGACGACCTGCACGAAGAGATCAACCGGCTGTATCTGTACGGCGGCGAACCGCACGCGGGCATGGGAATGGTCGTCTCCCGCGCCACGCCCGAAGAAGTGCAGCAGCATGGCCTGGACGCGCGGCAGATCCATCGCAACGTGACGGCCTTCGGCTTGTTGATGCACATGGAGCCGGACGAGTATCTCTATCTGCTCCCGCTGGGCAACCTGCGCGTGCCGGACGAGCCCGTGGCCGGGCGACGTACAGAGAACAGCAGGCCCGTCGCCGACGGCCTGCCCGTGGCAAGCATGCAGCCCGCCAGCAAGATCCTTGGCTATATCCCTTCTGCCAGCGCGGGCCAGGGGGCGCCCAGGATCGAACTGAACTACGATCCGGCTGGCCCCATGCAACCGTACGACGGCAGCCTCGCATTCCTGCCGACCGTCTACCGTGCCGCCTACCACGACACGCCGAACATCAATCTGATCGACCCGGAGTTTCCCGACTCCGCGCCGTTCCTGATGCACTTCCCGCAGCGCCCCGCCAACCTCAGCGGCGTACCCACCGACGTGCCGATTCCGTATGGCAGCCCGGCCGCGGGCGAGAGTGGCATCACGCCGGCCTATGTGATTGCCGGCGAGGTGGAACACCACGGCATCTGGCTCGACGTCGAATCGGCCTACGGGTCCATCGACGACGTCCCCGCCGGCTTACCCATGCGGCAGTCCGATCACGGGCCGCAGGTGCGGCTGGACGGCGTCGCGCTGGCCGAACGGGTGTGGAACGATCCGAACTTCAGCATGGAGACGACGAGCAACATCGTCGTGCTCGGCTGCGATACCCACTCGGGGACAGCACCGCCGCTGCTGGTGAATCTGTCGAACGAACTGTCCAACCGCATACGCCAGCGACGCAGCGCCGACGGGCAGATAGCCGATCCACGCCCAGGTATTCGCGTGCAGGGTCAGGATGGGCTCGACTGGTTGCAGCTTTCCGGCGGTGCACAAGACGGGCGCCGGCAAGTCATCAACGCCCATTTCGATGGGCAGACGCACGGCATCGTGGCACTGCCCGTCATCTCACATGCCGATGCGCTCTATGCCAAGACGAAAGAACGGCTGCGCATGCTGTATGACGGCGATGAGCCTGTCTTTCCCGAGGGCGACAGGATGATGCTGCTGCTCGACGAGGCGCACAGCCAGATCGCGGCGGCAAACGACCTGGCGCAACACGGCACGCCGTCGGGCGCCTACAGGACAGGGAGTGATCCGCTGGAACTCCTGGTGGGCTCGCCCGCATCGCACGTTGCCGATGCAGTCAACCAACGGCCGTTCGCAGACGCCTGCAACCAAATTCTCTCGCTGCTCAATGCGGACCTCCAGTCTTCCGTGCTTCGGATGCGGATTGCGGATGTGCTTGGCAGGGTGGTCGCGCATCCTCACCTCACCTACCAGCGCGAGGTGCCCGCCATGCCGGCGCTGGGCAAACCGCGCCCGGTTACGCTGACGCTCCACACGAAGGGCGCGCCGGACCCGGCCACCCCCGCGGTTCTCGTCAACGGGCGGCCGGCCTACGACTGCACCGCCTGGGACGACCTGCCCGCCCAGCCGTTGCTCGTGAATGCCAGCACCGTGTTCCACGACAACATGCATTTTCCGGCGGGCATGGTCGGTGCGGCATTCGACGGCCACGGCCCCATCGTCAACAGCGCGGACAACGCTCTCCTCACGCCGTTCGACATTGCGCGCGCGCTGATCGACACGCCGTTCGACCAGATCCGTTTTGAAGGCGCCACCCACACACGGAACGTTGGCGCCGACGGCGCAATGCTCACGCTGCGCCGCGTGATGGAAATGAATCCGGAAATGGAAGCACCTGGGTTCTTCGTCGCGCTCCAGCATGGAGGCGCGATCATGCCGGAAGTGGCGCGCTGGCTGGCCTTCCTGCTCAAGCGCGACAACGTGCGCGTGTTCGGCTTGGACGGCCAGCGCGCGCCGCTGTCTGGCGGCGTCGTGAGAGACCCCGAAACCGGCAAACCGATCAGTGAACGCGTCCGCACGGTGCACGAAAACGGCACCGCAGGGCGCATCGTGCTCTACACCGCCAAGGACGGCAGCGACACACCGGCACTACCGAGCATGATCAAACCCCGTACCGCCGATATCGGTGCGAAAACCATCGGCGGCATGCGGTACGCCTTGCCGGAAGACGTGCTGATCGTTGAGGGCAAACTGCTCGATGGCGATCCGAATGCGATCTGGCTCGACGGCATCGTTGAAAAAAATGGGCGGACCGAGCCATCGATTTTCTCCAGCACCGAACTGGCCGAGTTGATCAACGCCCGGCTATGGGCCAAAGGTCTCGAGAACGCAGATGCCGTGCCCGTCGTGTTGATGGTCGACAACGGGTTCAAACTCAGTCAGCGGCTCTCCGAGGCAATGCGCAACCCGGTGTTCGCGACCCAACACAAAATCGACCGCTCGCAGATACACAATCCCGACTGCCGGGTCGTGCCCGCGCACCCGGACGACCCCGCGTTCGCAGCTGCCCGCCAGCCTGGGTGGTCGCTGGAGCCAAACGGCCGTGCGTGGCCACCCTCCGAAGAAACGCCCTACGTACCGCCCACCGAGGCATCATCTGAACCACGGACACCACAGGCAGCCCGAGAAACACCGCCCGACGAAATGCCGGGCGATCCCGACGTCATCGCGCTCGACAGTGGCGGCGGTCCGTCTGCATCGCAACCAGCCTCGTCCTCCGGCGAGACGAGCCAGAGCCCGACCAGCCAGCCGGTGCCAGCGGACAAACCGCTCAGCCGGTTCAAGCGTGTAACGCGTGGGGTGCAGGACCTACCCGCCCGCGCCGCGGTTGGCGCCATGGCCGGTCCCCGCCGCATGCTCGCCCTCATGCCGATGCGCACGGCGGCGGCGCGCGTGGAGCGCGGCCGCGCGCTGCATGTTTCCGGTGAAAACTTCCACCAGGTCGCCATGTCGCACAGCAATGGCGCGCTGGATGGCACGCGCCATTTCACCTACGCATTTGCCCGCAATGAGAACGGGCCGGATACGCTGCTCGGGCAAGTCGTGTTCGACGATAAGGGTGTGCCGTCCTGGCGTGCCCTGGATGCCGGCAAGCGCCACTTCGACGGGCTGGTCCCCATGGCGGACAGCCCGCTGGGCGCACGGACCTCCTACACGCCCGAAACCCTGTTCGTGGTCAGCCAGAGGCCACCTGCGGAAGTGGCCATCGATCAGAGCCTCAAGGAGCTGGGCCGAAAGCGCACGTATCGCGGCGCGGGGCTTGCCGAGTCGGACAAGGCGTCGGTGCGGCCGGAACTCGCCGCCATCGTGGAGGCCGCAGGCACGCAGGGCAGCAAGATCAAGGAGCGCGGGATCCGCAACGTCGATGCGCCGGGGCTCGCCGCCGTCACGAAGCGCTCCCGCCAGAACAGCGATCTTCCGTTGCCTGCGCGCATGCGACGCACGTTCAAGGAATCGTTGTTCGTGATGCGCGACTACCCAACCGTGGGTCTGCTGCGCGAGCAGACAGCGCTCAAGCTGCTGGAGAACGCATGCAAGATGCTCAGCGTGCCGTTCCCGCGCAAGCTTGCCCAGCACTTCAGCGTAGCCAGTACAGCCGACCGCCGCGCCGTACGCGCCTACCTGAACCTGCCGCACAAGGAACAGGATCTGGTCACGCTGGCCGCGCGCACCATCTCCCCCTCGAACATCGAGACTGCCGGCGAAGCGCTGCTGTGCAAGAACATCGGCGTGATCACCGAGATCCGGGTGGTGGCAGCAGAAAGCATGTTGTCGGCTGCGGGCCTGGGGCGTCCGCTGCCGCACGTGCGCCGCCTGTGGCAGGCCGCAATGCGCGAGCACGGCGAAGTCTCGTTCGATGAGAACGTCGGCGGCCTGGTCAACAAGGACGGTGTGATGGTCGTCGCGCTGGACTGGTTGAACCAGGACTCCGTCAACAAGATGTTGGACTTCTCGGCCAAGACCGGCGCGCAGGTCACGCTGTGGATGGACCCGGCCAACATGCGCGTTGGCACCGACGGACGTCCGGTGCCGGGACCAAATCGCCCCATCAACATGGTGCGGTTTGGCAAGGCCTATGAAGCATGGATGCTCGACAACCCGGGCAAACACCCTACGGTGAATGTGTTTGGCACCGGCAACGACAACGTGCTCGATCCGGTGGAGGGCATCGCTTCGCTCAAGGTCGCTCGCACGCTGCTCGGCAGTCCGTACATGACCGATGTGCACATTGCGCTCGACGGCACCTCGGACTACACGCGCTCGCAGGAGCTGACACGGGCCACGGCGGAGTTGATCCTTGAGAACGACAACTGGAAGCGCATCCACTTCGATGCCGCGCTCGGACGGCCGTTGAACCGCCTGACAAAGGAGGACATGTCGATCCTCTACGAGCCGCTGATGAATCAGGTGCGCGAGGTCATTGACGAGCGCAACCTGCAAGTCAACTTCGAAGAGGTGCGTCGCGCGCTGTTCGCAGAGAACACAACCCATCGGGTCGAACAAGCGAAGTACAGCACGATCCAATGGGCGCGCTCGCATCGCGATGCACTCGGCGTGCAGTCCAACCCGCATGCGGACGCCCATGCGCAGCGCTGGCTCGATCAGTACGGCGATGGTGTGCAGCGTCGCTACGCGGCCCCGGCAGAACCTGCTCACGATGCCGTCCTGACCGACTGGGACGGCTTGATGACCGACCCCGAACTTGACCCGGCACGCTACCAGCAGCACCGCGACCTGACACCGATTCCCGTGGCCGAAGACGATGCCGACGCCATGCTGCGCGCGCTCGGCTACGGCCCGATGCGCGCGCCGACCAAGCTGCTGCAACGCACCGATGCGCCGTCCGCCTATGGGTCGCTCAACCAGCGGGCGCTGCTGCAGATCGGCAAGGCGGTCGCGGCTGGCGCAGGCGGTGCCGCCCTCTCTGCCCTGCTCGTCAGCCTGGGCAAGGTGGACTTGCGCGATTCGGCCTCACTGGCGCGGGCGCTGCCGGCCTTCGGTCGCACGGCCCAGCAATGGCGCGCCATCCTCAGCTCGAGCATCCAGCGCGGCGATACCGCGATGATCGAGAACAAGCTCATCGCGTATTACGCAGGCATCGAACGCTATGCCAAGGCACGTGATGTCTCGCCCGAGCGCCTGCCCCACATCCGCGCGGTCATGGAAGAAACGCTGGCTGCCATCGGCATGCTGCGCGACCGGGCCAAGCCCGGTGCGCAGCCCCGGCTCAGCGAGGAGGAGCGCGATACCCACATTGCGCGCGTCACGTCCACCTGTTTGCAACTCGTGGACGGCTACCTCGGGCTGCCCGCATCGCAGATGCACTTCATGCATTCGGGCGTGCGGTCGGGCCAACTTGGGCGCCTTGCATCCACCGTAGGCGGCGTGGTGGGCGTCGGCGCATGGGGCGGCATGATGCTCGAAGGCTTTGTGCCTCCGGCGCTGGCCATCACCATGATGGCGGGCAGCACCCTCAACGCGTTCTATCACGGCCTGCTGCGCTACAGCTTCCGCCGCGGCTTCGACTTCAACAACAGCGATGTCGTCCGCTCGCTTGTGCACGGCGCCTACACGTTGTCTTCCACCGGCACCATCGTCTCGGCGATGACGCATCCGCCAAGCGTTGCCGGGGCCGTATCGGTGGGCGGTTCGGTGATCTACCTGATGTCGACGCTCAAGGCCGTGGTGCCAAACTTCATGCCGGGCGTGATCCGCGCCAGTGCGGGCCTCACTGCGCTGGCGGAAACCACGGCGCTGATCTCGGCCTGGATCAACTCGGGTCAGGGAGCACAACCGGCGCAACCCAACCAGCCGTCTCAGCAAACAGGCCCATCGCAACCTCCGCCGCCGCACACACCGGTCGTTCCGCCGCCGCCCCCTGTGCCGCCGGCACCCGTTACGCACCTGGTGCCCGCCGTCACGCACGACGTACTGGCCGGCGAGTCACTCTCGCGCATCCTGCGCAACGAGGCGGACCGCGGCACGATCGTGGTCGGCCCGACGTATCGGGAATTGCAGGTCGTGATCGACGAGGTTGCGCGACTGAACCAGCTTGCCAATCCCGATCTGATCCATATCGGTCAGAACCTCATCATCGTGCCGGCGCATCAGGCGCCGGGGCCCGGCTGAGTGCGAGCGTGCGTATTGCCGCGTCTACGCGCCCGCGTAGTCGCGCACGCGCATGCGCGACCCTACGCTGCACATTCCCCTTCACTACGGAGCACGCTCCATGTCGACCCATTACGCATTCCGCTCCCTTCGACCCGCGTTGCGCACTGCCCTGATGTGCGGGGCCTTGACGGCGTTGACCACAGCGCCCCAGCTCGCACAGGCACAGGCGGCGCCGCGTTTGGCGGTGTCGCATTACGACGTCCTGCGTACGGAGTTGTTCTCGGGCATTCCCGTCACGGCGGTCTTCTCGCCGTCGCAATGTCCGCATGGACAAGGCGCCAGCGCCAAGGCGGCCGCGCCGGTCGTGCACGGTGGTTTTGCGGTGCGCGACTTCCTTGAAGTCGAGGGCGGCAACATCGGCTTCTCTAACCAGCATCTGACGCTGCGCCCCGACGGCACGCCTGTGCTGGAACTCGCGCAGTACCGCGTGACGCCCGACGACAAGGCCACGGTAACCGTCTCGTTTCTTTCGCCGCTGACGTATCAGGCGGTGTCGGCGCCGCAGACCTTCCAGTGCGCGATCGGCGCGGGCCTGGACTTTTCGATTGGGCTGGCAGGTCTGCTGCGGCGGTAAGCGGACGCGGCCTGCGCGCGCTCAGCCCTTGGCGATGTCGCGCAGGCCGGGCAGGTCGAGCAGTTCGATCTCGCCATAGGCGACCTTGAGAATGCCGCGTGCCTGAAAATCCTTGAGCACGAGATTGACGGTCTGGCGTGACAGCGCGAGCAGCAAGGCAAGCTGCTCCTGCGGCACGCGCAGCACGCGGCGGGTGCCGAGGCGCAAGTCGCCGTAGCCGGCGGCCATCAGCAACAGGCGTCGCGCCACCCGCACTGAGGCCGGCAACAGCGCCGTTTCTTCAAGCACGGAAAAAGCGAGGCGCAGCTTGTGCGTCAGCAGCAACGCAAAAGCGTGCGTGTGCTGCGGCGCACGTTCAAGCAGCTCCATCAACGCGGCTTGCGGCATGTGCAGCAGCACCGTATCGCCCTCGCCCCGGGCATCGTGTGTGCGCGCCTGATTGTCGAACACGCCGATCTCGCCAAACCAGTTCACGGGCTCCAGCACGGCCAGCAGCGCCTCGCGGCCATCGGCCGTGGTGGCACGCACCCGAATGCCCCCTTCCACCACGCAATACAGCCCGTCGGGCGGGTCGCCGCGGCGAAACAGCACCTCCCCGTCGGCCAGCCGGCGCACGATCGCCATGTCGATGAGGATTTCCTGCAAGGGCTTGCCCAGACCGCCAAACCAGTTGCTGGCGTGCAGGCGGTCTCGGTACAGCGCGGCTGAGAGCGGGCCGGGCTGTGGATTGCTTCGGGCGGGGGCGGAATCCATGGGCGCGGGGCAGTGGAATGTGGCGGATGCGACAGGCCGAAGACACGAATGCGTTGTGTGCGCCACCATCCGGACGCAACGACACGCTCAACGCATGGCACTGTCTATGACGGGACGATGATAACGACGGCACCGCCAGGACGTCCACGCCGTACTTGCGTAAGCTATGCGGCACCAGGGCATCCCTTCAGGCGGACCGCCCCGCCAACACGGAACGCCGCGAAACACCACGGAACACTTCGCCCATGAAGAATCCCGACTACAACCCCGCCAAGCCGCACCACACGCCGGACGGATTCCGCAACCGCTATCCGGACCCACGCCCTGACGCCGATTTCTGGCAATGGCAACGGGAGCGCCGCCGCCTGAAGCTGCCCAAGCCGCCCACGCAAGACCTCTCCTGCATCGCGCCCAACCTCGGTGCCATCCACCAACCGCCCGAAGTTCCGCAGCTCACCTGGATCGGCCACGAAACGCTGCTGCTGCAGATCGACGGGCTGAATGTGCTGACCGACCCAGTCTTCTCCAAGCGCGCCTCGCCGCTGCCGTTTGCCGGGCCGCGCCGCCATCAGCAGCCAGGGCTGTCGCTCAAGCAGTTGCCGCATATCGACCTGGTGCTGATCTCGCACAACCATTACGACCACCTCGACCGCGCCAGCGTGCGTGCGCTGATGCGCCAGCCCGGCGGCGCCCCGATGTTTTTCGTGCCGCTGGGCATCGACCGCTGGTTTGCGCGCAACGTGCGCGGCACACGCCTTGCCGGTGACAACCCCAACGTGCGCGCATTCGACTGGGACGACGAGGCCCGCTTCGGCCCCTTCACCGCGCATTTCTGCGCCGTGCAGCACTGGTCCGCACGCGGCCTGTACGACCGCAACCACACGCTATGGGGCAGCTGGGCGCTGCTGCATCCGCACCTGCGCTTCTGGTTCTCGGGCGATCTGGGCTATTCGCAAGACACGCGCGACATCGGGGCGCGCTTCGGCCACTTCGATGTGGCAGCCATTGCCGTGGGCGCCTACGAGCCGCGCTGGTTCATGAAGGCGCAGCACATCGACCCGGCCGAAGCCGTGCAGGTCATGCAGGACATCGGCGCCCGGCAGGCCGTGGGCATCCACTGGGGCACGTTCCCGCTCACGGACGAAGCGCTGGATCAGCCCATCACCGATCTCGCCCGCGCGCTGAAGGCGGCCGACATGCCCGCCGAGCGCTTCGTTCTCTTCAAGCATGGCGAGACCCGCGTGTGGGATGCTGCCGCCTCGCGGCTCGTGACCGACGTGCCCAAAGAAAAAGCGCGGCCGCGAGATGACTCGCTGGCCGCGCAGTAAGAAACTGGCAGGTCAGGCACAGACCCGGCGTCGCTCGCCATTGGCAGCGGCGCCCGGTTGATATCGGATCAGGTCGGCGTCGGCAGCCATGCGCGATCGCGCAGGCGCGAGCGGATGCGGGCGATCGCCTGGCTGTGGATCTGGCACACGCGCGATTCCGACACGCCCATCACGGCGCCGATTTCACGCAGGTTCAGATCCTGCTCGTAGTAGAGGCTCATCATCAGCTTTTCGCGCTCGGGCAGTGCCTCGATGGCGGCCACAACCGATTCGCGCAGGTCGTGGTCCAGCAGCTGGTCCAGCGGCGTGGCGTCGTTCTCGGGTGCGCGGTTCTCGATGAAGGCGTCGGCGTCTTCGCGGTCGAAATCTTCGTAATACAGCAGCTGGCTGCCTTGCAGGTCGACCAGTTGCTTCTGGTATTCGGCCAGCGACATGCCCAGCGCTGCGGCAATCTCGGTTTCGGTGGGTGCGCGTCCCTTCTGCTGCTGCAGTTTCTGGATCGCCTGCTCGATCGTGCGCGCATTGCGGCGCAGGCCACGCGGCAGCCAGTCCGAGCCTCGCAGTTCGTCCAGGATGGCGCCGCGGATACGCTGGGCCGCGTAGAACTCGAACTGCACGCCCTGCGTTTCCTCGTAGCGCGACAGCGCATCGAGCAAGCCCATCATGCCGGCTTGGATCAGGTCGTCCAGCTCAACGCTGGCCGGCAGCTTCACCATCATCTGGTTGGCAATGCGACGTACCAGCGGTGCGTACGTGGCCATCTCGTCGGACTTGGTCTTGCGACCGGTTGCGGTGTACATATCCATGCCTGCCTTTGACGCTTCGTTCATGCTGCGCCTCAATAAACCAATTCGGCCGCGCGTGCGGTGGCGCCCAGCGTCGGAGTCGAGTTCGACATTGACGTTGCCTGCGCCGATTCATCTGCCGGCTGTGCCGGTGCCCGCGCCGACATGACCACCCGTGACGGCGCACTGCCATCACCGGCTTGGGCCTCGGCGCTGGCCCAGCTCAACATTTCTTCGGCAAGCTGGCGGAAGGCCATGGCCGAAGGCGATGCGGGAAACGCACTCGCCACGGGCTTGCCGAGCGAGAGCGCGAGTTCTACGTGCCGGTCCTCGGGGAGGTAGCCGGCAAAATCGATTCGGGTGTTCAGGTACTGGCCCACGGTGTTGGCCAGGTTGCCGAACACGCGCACGGCGGAATCCACCGAATGCGCGCCGCACACCACGGTGCGGATGCCGGCGCTGCCTTGCAGCACGGCGGTTTTCTTGAGCAGCGTGTACGCGCTCTTGATGCCTTCCGGGCCATCCGAGAAGGTCAGCAGCACGTCGTCGCACGCTTCGGCCACGGTGCCCAGCGCCCGGTTGCCGAAATGCGCGGCCACGAGCGTCACATCCGCCGTCTCGTCGTGCTGTTCGAGCACGCCGGCCATGGCCAGCACGGTCTGCGCGCTCACCACGGCGGTATCGCGGCCCATGCCCGACAGCGCGATGCGCAGGTTGTCGACAAAGTCATCGACCTGCTCTTCCGCGCCGATCACGAGCACGCGGCGGGCGGCGGCATGACCGAGCATGCGCCGCAGCCCTGCGGCTTGATCCTTGGCGAATGGCGTCGTCATGGTCGCCCCCTTGTCAGGCGAAATCGAAAGCGGCCAGGCCGGGTTCGCGGTTGCCTGCGTTGCGTAACACCGCACCTTGCGCCACGAGCAACGATTCATCCGAATCGAGCGTGAACGACGACTGCTCCGCACCGGCCCGGAACGAGCGGTGGATCAACAGCTTCTTGTTCGGCACCGCAATGTCTTCCGGCACACGCTGGCCGTACGACACGTAGTGCAGCGGCAGGCGGCGGCGGATCATCACGTCCATCGCGTGGCCCACGGAAGCGGCCTCGTCGATCTTGGTCAGGATGCAGCCGGCCAGGTTGGCGTCGCGGTAGGCACCCACGACTTCATCGAGCGTCTTGCCGTTGCTGGCTGCGTTGAGCAGCAGCAGGCGCTTGATCGACGGGCCCACGGCATGCAGCATCGCCATCTGTTCGGACACGGCGCGGTCGCGCTGGCTCATGCCGATGGTGTCGATCAGCACGACGTGCTTCTCGCGCAGGTCGTTCAGCGCCAGGCTCAGGTCCTGCGCGTCTTTCACGGCATGCACCGAGACGCCCAGGATCTTGCCGTAGATGCGCAGTTGTTCATGGCCGCCGATCCGGTAGCTGTCGGTCGACAGCAGCGCCACGCGCGATGCGCCATGGCGCAGCACGAAGCGCGCGGCCAGCTTGGCGGTCGTGGTGGTCTTGCCCACGCCGGTCGGGCCCATCAGGGCAAACACGCCGCCCTGGTCGAGCAGGCTGTTTTCATCCGACACGGTGGTCAGGTTCTTTTCGATCGCGCGCTGCACGAAGTCCAGCGCACCTTCATACGTATCGTGCTGCGGCATGTTCTCCAGCACGTAGCGCGTGAGCTGTGCCGAGAAGCCTGCGTTGAGCATGGTCTGGAACAGGCGCGTACGCACCGGGTCGCCCAGCTTCACGCCCAGCGAGGCGAGGCTCGACATGGCGTCGTTCAGCGTGCTCTTGAGCGTTTCGATCTCGCCGACCATGCGGCGGGTCATCACGTCGGTCTCGGCACGGATGCTTTCCTTCACGTCGGCCTGGATGGCCGAACGCTGCAGGCTCACGTCATCACGCGGGGCTTCGGGCTGGGCCATCGTGTCCTCCACGCGGACGAAAATGTCGGACGATTTGCCTGCGTCGGCTTGCGCGTCGATGCGCGCCTTCACGGGGGCTTCGGCCTTCTGCTGTTCTGCACGGAGCGTGCGTGCCTGTGCTTCCACGCGCTCGGCAAAGCTGCGCAGCGTGACCGGGCGGTCGTCCTGTTCGCGTGCTTGCTCGCGTGCCTGCTCGCGGCGTGCGGCAAAGCGGGCCGTCGATTCCATCTCCGGCTCGTCGTCTTCCACCGTGGTACGGCGCGCGATGAACTGGGCGGTGCTGGCCATGGCCCGCTCCGCGGATTGGGCAACCTCTGCGTTGGCGCGGTCCAGCGACAGACCCGCCAGCATGCGGGTGGACGCGGCCAGTGCGTCTTCTTCGCCAAACGCCACGTCGTCGTCCACGCGCGTTTGCAGCGTGCGGCCGGCCGGCTTGGCGGCCTGCGTAACCGGGGCAACCGGCGCTGCCGGTGCGTCTTCCTGTGCAGGCGTGCGGCGCGAAGCGATGAAGCGGTTGCGCAGACGGGCCAGCGCGTTGGGTGCCGGGGTCTCGGCTTGCGGGGCTTCTTCAGCAGGTGCCTGAGCGGCGGCCACGGCTGCAGTTGCAGCGGCAATCGGTGCGGGCTCGGGAATCGGGGCCGGTGCCATCGGACGGCGCTGTGCTGCCTTGGGCGCCGACGACTGCGTGTCGACCAGCGCATCCACGTGCGAGTCGGATGCCGCGATGATCTCGATGCCGCCCGGAATGGCGCGGTTCGACAGGATCAGAGCGCCATCGCCCAGTTGGTCGCGGACCTTGCGCAGGACGTCACGCGACGTCAGTCCGGTAAATCGATGCATTTTCATGCGCGGCCTCCAAGCATGGCGACAACCTTAATCGTTCGGTGATCTGGAATTTCTGCGTGCGACAGCACGCGCAGGCTCGGTGCGGCACGCTTGAACAGGCGGGCAAGCATCGGGCGCAGTGCGGGCGGTACGAGCAGGACGCCCGTCTGACCCATCTGTTCGTGCTGCCGCGACGAGTCCGCTGCCGCTTGCATGAGCGAGTCAGCCAGTTGCGGTTCGATCGGGCCGGCGTTAGAGCCAACGACGCTTTGCAGCAAGATGTTCTCCAGATTCGGGTCAAGCGTGACGACCTGCATTTCGGTCTTGTTCGGGAAGAGCTGCTGGGCAATCGCCCGGCCCAGCGCCACACGCACGGCGGCGGTGAGTTCGGCGGGGTCTTGCGTCCTGCCTCCGTGTTCCGCCAGCGTCTCGACGATGGTGCGGATGTCGCGGATATGCAGGCCTTCGTCCAGCAGGTTCTGCAGCACCTTCTGCACGGTCGCGACGGGCAACAGCTTCGGTACAACGTCTTCGACCAGCTTCGGTGCTTCCTTGCCCAAATGATCGAGCAATTGCTGGACTTCCAAACGGCCGAGAAGCTCGGTGCTATGGGTGTAAATCAACTGATTGACGTGCGTGGCGATGACGGTGCTGCAATCGACCACGGTGTAGCCCTCGGCCTGCGCGCGATCGCGCACATCGGCGGTGATCCACATGGCCGGCAAGCCAAAGGTCGGATCCACGGTCGGGGTGCCGGGCAGTTGCGTGCCCAGGCGACCACCCATGCCACCCATGCCGCCATGACCGCCCAGGCCGTCCTGCCCACCCGGATTGATGGCGAGGAACTTGCCCTGCTGCACTTCGCCGTGGCCGATTTCCACGCCCTTGAGCGTGATGCGGTAAGACGACGGCCCCAGCTCCAGGTTGTCGCGGATGTGCACGACCGGCGCCAGGAAGCCCATGTCCTGCGTGAATTTCTTGCGGATGCCCTTGATCCGGCGCAGCAGCTCGCCGTCCTGGCTCTTGTCGACCAGCGGGATCAGGCGGTAGCCGATTTCCAGGCCCAGCACATCGACCCACGACACGTCGTCCCAGCTCGCCTCGGGCGTATCCACCGGGGCAATCGCCTGCAGCACGGGCTCGACCTCGGGCACTTCGCGCTTCTTCTTCAGGTACCAGCC
>NZ_VOSS01000008.1 GCF_007997035.1 Ralstonia sp. TCR112
CGTCGTGATGGAATGGAGCGCAGAAGACGACGACGCACGACAACGTTTATCGGAGTTGAAAGCGGCGCTGCCCGAAGTGCCCGTGTTGCTGACGGTGCAAGCGGTGGGGCGGCACGTGGTAGGCGACGCGCTGCGCTTCGGGGCCGCCGGCGTGGTCGACCGGCAGGCCACGGCCGACGTTCTGCTCGAAGCCCTGCAGCGCATTACCTCAGGTGCGGTGTACCTTCCGCCCATCAGCAATCTCTACCCTGACGATCCGCGCCAAACTCCAGGAGAAAGCCCGGCCGAACTTTGGCGCCGCCTCACGCCACGGCAGCATGAGGTGCTGCAACTGCTTGCAGAGGGCAAATCCAATAAGCAGATCTGCCGCGTGCTCAACGTGGCCGAAGGCACCATCAAGAACCATCTGTACGCGCTGTTCCGGCAGATCGGCGTCAACAATCGGACAGAAGCGGCGCTGTGGCTGTCGCGTTGCAAGGCGAGCCTTGCCCGTCTGCAGATGTGTGCGATGTAGCGCCGCTCGCTTCCCCGTGGCTACCGCCGCCCCTGGTCGGACGTTGCGGGTTAGGATTACGCCGCCGGTGAAAACACTGAGCGGCGACATTGCATTCATGCGACCACGCCATACACTGGTTGGAAGGCGGCGCACGGTGCATCGCCGTTTTTCATGGAGGCCGCCCATGGAAATCATCGAATTCCACGCCAGCCCGCCACGCTACTGCGCCGCGGATCTCACCCTCACCTGCACCGCCAGCGTCGACGGCCGCCCGGCCTGCTATGCGGTGACGGCCGAAGCGCTCGAAGAACATTTCGGCGCGCGCTCGTGGCGGCAGGAAGACCTTCTGCAAGCCATGGAATCGCATCGCGGCACCATTGAAGACATGGCGCGCTCGCTGTTCAAGCTGACGGACTCACACAACATCGTGCTGCGTAGCGGCCATTTCCGCTTCGGCATGTAGCTGGGTCGTGAGCAGCATGGTCGACATCCGCGTCTGCGATGGACAAAAAGAAGGCCAGCGCAAGGCTGGCCTCGTGGAAACGGGCGTGGGCTAGTCAGGCTTGCACTCGTGCTTCATCTCGCGTCGGCCGTCTTCATAGACCACCTCCAGCCGGCATGTGAAGCCCCACAGGCGCACGACGTGCCGCAGCATCTCTTCGTAGTTCGGTCCAAGCGGCCGGCGGTTGCTTTGCAGGTGGCGCAGCGTCAATGAGCGATCCCCGCCTACGTCGACGTTGGTCACCTGGATATTGGGCTCGATGTTCGACAGGTCGTACTGCCCTGCCAGCAACTCGCGGATCTTGCGGTAGCCATCGTCGTCGTGGATTGCGGTGACGCGCAGCCTCGCGTCGCGGTCGTCATCGAGCACCGAGAACAGCTTCAACTCGCGGATCACGCGAGGGGACAGGAACTGCAGCAGGAAGCTCTCGTCCTTGAAGTTGCGCATGGCGAAGTCGAGCGTCTTCTGCCAGTCGCTGCCGGCAATCTCGGGGGCCCAGCGGTAGTCCTCTTCCTCAGGAGATTCGCAAATGCGGCGGATGTCCTGGAACATCAGGAAACCGAGCGTGTACGGATTCAGGCCGCTGTAGTACGGGCTGTTGAACGGCGGCTGGTAGATCACGTTGGTATGCGCCTGCAGCAGCTCGAGCATGAAGGCGTCATTGACGAGCTTCTCGTCGTACAGCTTGTGCAGGATGGTGTAGTGCCAGAAGGTGGCCCAACCTTCGTTCATCACCTTGGTCTGCCGCTGCGGGTAGAAGTACTGCGCGATCTTGCGCACGATGCGCACGATCTCTCGTTGCCACGGCTGCAACTTGGGCGCGTTCTTCTCGATGAAGTACAGGAGGTTCTCTTCCGGCTCGGGCGGGAATTGCGGCTCCGGCTCCGGCACGTCGTCGGCCGTCGCCAGCGCGCGTGTCCGGTGCGTGGGCAGCGTGCGCCACAGGTCGTTCACCTGCGCTTCGAGGTATTTCTCGCGCTCCGCCTGACGGGCCTGCTCTTCATTGATCGACAGCTTCTTCGGCCGCCGATAACGATCGACCCCGTAGTTCTGCAATGCGTGGCAGGAGTCGAGCAGCAGTTCCACCTCCTGCTCGCCATAGCGCTGCTCGCATTCGGCCACGTAGTTCTTAGCGAAGAGCAGGTAGTCGACTATGGCGTCGGCGTTCGTCCACGTGCGGAAGAGGTAGTTGCCTTTGAAAAAGGAGTTGTGGCCATAGCAGGCATGCGCGATCGTCAGCGCCTGCATCGGCATCGTGTTCTCCTCCATCAGGTAGGCGATGCAGGGGTTCGAATTGATGACGATCTCGTAGGCCAGCCCCATCAGGCCGCGCTGGTAGCCGCGTTCGGATGCCAGGAAGTGCTTGCCGTACGACCAATGGTTGTAGCCCAGCGGCAAGCCGGACGACGCGTAGGCGTCGAGCATCTGCTCGGCGGTGATGATCTCGATCTGGTTCGGATACGTGTCCAGACCGAAGTCTGCGGCAATCTGGGCGATGCTTTGGTCGTAGCGCCTGATCAGCTCGAAGGTCCATTCCGAGCCCGTAGATAGGTAGGCCATGCTCGTTCCCGTTGGTCCATCACACAGGGTCACAGGTGGCGTGCTCGCCATGGCTCACGCTGCCACTGCACAGCGGTGCCGAGCCGGAGCAACCTGCTGCTGCCCAATCAGCGATCAGGCGGCGCGCTTCTGAAACAGCTCGTGCAGCACCGGATAGATTTCATCCGCCTTGAGAATGCGCTGCATTGCGAAGTTCTCGTGCCCGGCCTTCAACGTAAGATACTCCTCCCACAGGTTCTGCGGCTCCGTGGAGACCACCTCGACATAGGCGTAATACTGCGTCAGCGGCAAGATCGACTCGCGCAGGATCTTGGCGCACAACTCTGAGTCCCCAGCCCAGTTATCTCCATCCGAAGCCTGCGCGCAGTAGATGTTCCATTGGCTGGGCGGATAGCGCTCCTGCATCACTTCCGCCATCAGCTTGAGTGCGCTGGACACCACAGTGCCGCCCGACTCGCGCGAGTGGAAGAAATCCTCCTCATCCACCTCCTTGGCCACGGTGTGGTGGCGGATGAAGACGACGTCGATGCGTTCGTAGTTCCGCTTCAGGAACAGATAGAGCAGCATGAAGAAACGCTTGGCCAAGTCCTTGCGCGATTCGTCCATCGAGCCGGACACGTCCATCACGCAGAACATCACCGCCTGCGCCTGCGGTCGCTTGCGCAGGACGCGGTTGTTATAGCGCAGGTCAAGCTTTTCGATGAACGGCACGCGATCAAGGCACGAGCGCAGATGGCGCATCTCCTTCATCAGCTCTTGCGCGCGTACGCTGTAAGGGCCGTCGTTTTCCAGCTCTTCGTTGTACTCGCACTCCAACTCGTGCAGGCGGCGCTGATACGGGCTGGACAACGCGATACGGCGACCGAGCGAGCTGCGCATCGTGCGCAGAATCGACAGGTTGGACGGTGTGCCATCGAGCGAGAAACCCGCGCGCACTTTGCGCACCTCGGCGATCTTGGCCAGGCTGCGCTTGGCAAGATCGGGCAACGCCATGTCTTCGAAGAAGAAGTTGAGAAAGTCCTCGCGCGAGAGCGTGAAGATGAAATCGTCTTCGCCCTCGCCCGAGTCGCTGGCCTGCGAGCCTGAGCCGCCGCTGCCCTGCTGCGGGCGGTCGAAGCTGTCGCCGCGAATGAACTCCTTGTTGCCCGGGTGGACGCCCTCGCGGCGCCCGCCCGAGCCGTGGTGGAACATGGGCTCGGAGATGTCCTTGACGGGAATGGACACCTGCCCGCTCTGCTCGATGTCCATGATCTTGCGGCCCGTCACGGCCTTGGCCACCGCGCGGCGGATCTGGTCTCGGTAACGCTTGATGAAGCGTTGCTTGTTGACGGTGCTCTTGCCGCCACCGTTCTCCCGCCGATCAATGATCGTGCCCATGTAACTGCCCTCGATTGGAAGTCCGCTGGGTGTGTTCGCCCTCTCCTGATCTCCTTAAGATGACTTCCGCACGCGCAGATACCACTCCACCAGCAAGCGCACCTGCTTCTGGGTGTAGCCCTTTTCCACCATGCGATTGACGAAGTTCTCGTGCTTTTCCTTGTCGTCATGCGACGACTTGGCATTGAACGAGATGACGGGCAGCAGATCTTCCGTGGTCGAGAACATCCGCTTCTCGATCACCGCGCGCAGCTTCTCGTAGCTCGTCCAGACGGGGTTCTTGCCCCCGTTCTTGGCACGCGCCCGCAGCACAAAATTGACGATTTCGTTGCGGAAATCCTTCGGGTTGGAAATGCCCGCCGGTTTTTCCACCTTCTCCAGCTCGTCGTTCAATGCGCTGCGATCGAGAATCTCGCCGGTGTTCGGATCGCGATATTCCTGATCCTGAATCCACAGGTCGGCAAACACCACGTAGCGGTCGAAGATGTTCTGCCCGTATTCCGAATACGACTCCAGATACGACGTCTGAATCTCCTTGCCGATGAACTCCACGTACGGCGACGTGAGGTACTCCTTGATGTAGGACATCAGCTTGGATTCCGTCTCCGGCGGGAACTGTTCGCGCTCGATCTGCTGCTCGAGCACGTACAGCAGGTGCACCGGATTCGCCGCCACCTCCGTTCCATCGAAGTTGAAGACCTTCGAGAGCACCTTGAACGCAAAGCGTGTCGACAAGCCCGTCATGCCCTCGTCGATGCCGGCAAAGTCGCGGTACTCCTGATACGACTTCGCTTTCGGGTCGACATCTTTCAGGCTCTCACCGTCGTACACGCGCATCTTCGAGAAGATGTTGGAATTCTCGGGCTCCTTGATGCGTGTGAGCACCGCGAACTGCGCCATCATCTTCAGCGTGTTGGGGGCGCACGGCGCGGCCGCCAGCGAACTGTTACGCAGCAGCTTGTCGTAGATCTTCACCTCATCCGACACACGCAGGCAGTACGGCACCTTGACGATGTAGATGCGATCCAGGAAGGCCTCGTTGTTGCGATCGGACTTGAAGCTCTGCCATTCCGCCTCGTTCGAGTGCGCCAGGATGACGCCATCGAACGGGATCGCGCCAAAGCCCTCCGTGCCCTTGTAGTTGCCTTCTTGCGTGGCCGTCAGCAGCGGGTGCAAGACCTTGATTGGCGCCTTGAACATTTCGACGAACTCGAGCAGCCCCCGGTTGGCCAGGCACAGCCCGCCCGAGTACGAATACGCATCCGGATCGTCTTGCGGATAGTCCTCCAGCTTGCGAATGTCGACCTTGCCGACCAGCGACGAAATGTCCTGATTGTTTTCGTCGCCGGGTTCCGTCTTGGAGATCGCAATCTGCGACAACACCGACGGATGCAGCTTCACCACGCGGAAACGCGTGATATCGCCATTGAACTCGTGCAGCCGCTTGACCGCCCACGGCGAAGCGATCGAGTTCAGATAGCGTCTCGGGATACCGTAGTCTTCCTCCAAAATCTTGCCGTCTTCCTCGGGCGAGAACAGCCCAAGCGGGGACTCGTGTATCGGCGAGCCCTTCAGTGCGTAGATGGGGATCTGCTCCATCAACGACTTCAACTTCTCGGCAAGCGAGGATTTGCCGCCGCCCGGAGGCCCGAGCAGGTAAAGGATCTGTTTGCGTTCCTCAAGGCCCTGCGCGGCATGTTTGAAGAAGGAGACGATCTGCTCGATCGTGTCTTCCATGCCGTAGAACTCCCGGAAGGCCGGGTAGATCTTGATGACCTTGTTGAAGAACAATCGTGACAGCCGAGGATCGTGGTGGGTGTCCACCAGTTCGGGCTGACCAATCGCGGTGAGCATGCGCTCGGCGGCAGTCGCATAGGCGGTCGAGTCTTTTTTGCAGATATCCAGATACTCCTGGATGCTGTACTCGTCCTCTTTGCGAGCTTCAAAACGCGTTGCGTAGTGGCGGAAAATATCCATATCTCCCCCGTAGATTTCTTCCCTACTCCACACCAACAAGCGAGAGCCAGGCTAGTTCTTGCGTGCGTTGCTGATTCCACTGTAGACGAATCACCGATGATCACAAGAACGGTTGACGACCTGGAACGGTGCACAACACGTCGCGATTGCGTTAGCGCTCGACTGCATCAAGTGCTAAACGAACCTTGCACGATGCATCAGCCCATGCACCACGACGGTCGGCTACACCGAGCACAGCAGAAAGCGTACCCATGACATCCGCCGCGCGCTCGCAGGTTGGTACGTAACCGATCGGCGCGAGTTCCCGCGCGCACGCCCATTACAGGAGGGGGATATCCCTGCATTTCAGCGCGGCGCCAACCGTGATAACGCAGAGATGCGCATGGCACCGGCCTGGGGCGGTACGTTTGTAGCGGCAGCTTTTCTCGTCGTGACGCAACAACGCATTGTGCAAAGTATTGGACGAAATGCGTTTCCGACCCAGTCGCGCACCCGCCGTCCGGCGGAAGGAGGGAGACGGATCGACGGGAGGTGTCTCTTTTTTGCGCCAGCGGGAAAGTTTTGCCGGCCGCTCCGGACGAGCGTTCGGGAAAGGCCGCACAGAGAGCGGACAAAGAAAAAGGCCCTCGGCGTTTGCCTGAGGGCCTTTTAAGCGATTTCTCGCCAGTTTGGTGGGTGGTACAGGGATTGAACCTGTGACCCCTGCCGTGTGAAGGCAGTGCTCTACCGCTGAGCTAACCACCCGAATGCGGTGAAAACGAGATTATGGCGAAAAGGCGCGGCCGTGTAAATACCCTGACCGCACATTTTTTTGATCAGGCAGCCGGCGCAACTTCCACAGTCTCGCGCGTCCAGACGGTTTTGCCGCCGCTGGCCTTGTCGATCTCCTTCAGCACACTTGCGTGCGCCTCGGCCTCGGCTTCGGTCGCCAGCAGCACCGGCAGTTGCAGCGCGCTCAGGTCGACGGCGACGGCTTCGGCCGATGCGCCCTCGCCCGACTCCAGCATGTCGATCACCAGCGTGTTCTGGCCGCGCGTCATGGCGAGGTAGACCTCGGCCAGCAGTTCCGCATCCAGCAATGCGCCGTGCAGCGTACGGTGCGCGTTGCTGACGCCCAGACGGTCGCACAGCGCATCGAGCGAGTTGCGCTTGCCGGGGAACATCTGGCGCGCCTCGCGCAGCGTATCGATGTGGCCCGACAGGTGCTCGCGGAAGGGCGGCAGGCCGAGGCGCTGGAATTCCATGTCCAGGAAGCCCAAGTCGAACGCGGCGTTGTGGATGATCGCCTCGGCGCCCTGTACGTAGTCGCGGATCTCGTCGACGATCTCGGCAAACTTCGGCTTGTCGGCCACGAACTCGTTGGTGATGCCGTGCACGGCCATCGCGCCCGCGTCGATCTCGCGCTCGGGGTTGATGTAGAAGTGCAGGTTGCGGCCGGTCAGGCGGCGGTTGACCATCTCCACGCAGCCGATTTCGATCACGCGGTCGCCGGTGGCGGCATTCAGGCCGGTGGTTTCGGTATCGAGAATGATCTGTCGCATCGCGCGCTCCCCTACTCTGACTGGATTACTTGAAGACGACGGTCTTGTGGCCGTTGAGCAGGATGCGGTGTTCCGCATGCCACTTCACGGCACGGGCCAGCGCCACGCATTCCACGTCGCGGCCCACGGCGGTGAGCTGTTCCGGGTCCATGCTGTGGTCCACGCGTTCGATTTCCTGCTCGATGATCGGGCCTTCGTCCAGATCGGCCGTCACGTAATGGGCTGTTGCACCAATCAGCTTCACACCGCGCTCGTGCGCCTGGTAATACGGCTTGGCGCCCTTGAAGCTCGGCAGGAACGAATGGTGGATGTTGATGGCGCGGCCTTCCAGCTTGCGGCACAGATCGTCGGAAAGAATCTGCATATAGCGCGCGAGCACCACCAGG
Source organism: Ralstonia sp. TCR112 (assembly GCF_007997035.1). GTDB lineage: Bacteria > Pseudomonadota > Gammaproteobacteria > Burkholderiales > Burkholderiaceae > Ralstonia > Ralstonia edaphi. Next base: position 7,840 of record NZ_VOSS01000008.1, read on the forward strand.
TCGATCTGCTGCTCCTGCGCGATTTCCCAGATGCGGGCTTCCTGCTGGGCCTTCTGCGCGTCCGTCGCCTGCAGCAACGGCAAATGCATGAACGGCACGTCGTACGACGCCGCCAGCTGATAGAAATCGCGGTGATTCGAAACGATGGCCGCAATCTCGATCGGCAGCTGGCCTGCGCGGGCGCGGAACAGCAGGTCGTTCAGGCAATGGCCAATCTTCGAGACCAGAATCATCACGCGCGGCTTGACCGCCGCGTCGAACATGCCCCACTGCATGGAGAAACGTTCGCCGATGGGCGCAAAGCGGTCACGCAGGGCGGCAAGGTCCAGCGGCTGGCCCTGCGGCACAAAATGCACGCGCATGAAGAAACGGCCCGTGAATTCGTCGCCGAACTGGTCCGAATCGAGAATATTGCAGCCTTGCTCGAACAGCAGACCCGACACGGCGTGGACGATGCCGGGCTGGTCCGGGCACGACAAGGTGAGAATGAAACCGGAGTGACTCATGAAGCGTTTTATGTATTGTTGTCGGGCGCAAACCGCTGTGGCGTAGGGGACGAGCCCAGCCGCGCCAGGGCGTCGAGGGTGACGAGCGTCGCGTCGACCGTCATCGCGAAGTCCGCCATGATATCAAGCGCCGCGTCGCGGCTGGCACGCAAGTGGCCGGCGACCTCTCCGTCCTGATTGGCGGGGACGAAGCTGTCCGGCAGCGTCAGGTCAAAGGCGAACAACGTTTCGCACTGGATGCCTTCGGGCACTTCGCGCAGCACATCCAGCGTGCCGCACGGCACCAGCTGCGCAGCCAGGTCGGCGCCGATGCCCGCCTCTTCCCAGCATTCCTTCTCCAGCGCGCCGCGTGCACCGAAGCCATGACCGATGCCGCCGGCGACAAGGTTGTCCCACATGCCGGGGTCGATCGGCTTGGTTTCGGCGCGGCGGGCCAGCCAGAGCGCCGGCCCGGCGTCATCCGCGCCGGCAATCAGGCCGTTCATGTGTGCGGCATAGGTCCGAATACCGAAGAAACGCGCGGCGGCGCGCTCGATCAGCGCCAGCGTGGGCGTACCCCAGCCGGTGTTGACGGCGAAACGCTCGTCGCGCCAGCCCCGCACGTGGCCATCTTCGGCAAGGCGCGCGATGACTTCGGCCAGCGCTGCGGTGCGGGCCGCCTCGTTGCCGAGCGCCTCCCGCAAATCGACCCGCTGCGCCGATACGTCGAACCACTGCGGCCAGCGCGCAAGCAGCGACGCGCGCTCCCGGCTCAGCCAGCCGACGCGTTGTCCGGCAACAATCCACGGGATCAGCGCGTCGGCATGGAACGCGTTCCGGGCCGCGAGCCCGTCCCGAATGCGCTGGATGCGCAGGTCCCTCATGTCGGCGCCCCACAATGTCGGGCCTGCATTGTGCTTTCCGTGCAGCACGGGTCGCGCGATAATGCGCCGTTAATACAAGCCGTCATCAGACTGGAGAAACAAGGATGGATGAAATCGACGAGCTGTCGGATCTGCCGACCCCGCGCTTTATCTGGGGCTTCGCCATTGCCGTCACACCGTCCGGCGAAGTGTCGCACGATGAATTCGAATACCTGACACACACCCGCGCGCCGCGCTTCACCTGCCGCGTGGTCGAACTCGAAGACGCGCCCGCCGAGCCCGAAGACGAAGGCGACATCGACGGCCGCATCGTCCACTTCGACAACCCGAAGCGGATGTTCTACATCACCGACCTGGGCCTGGCCCTGATGAACTTCACCCTGTTCGACAAGGTGGATAACAAGTCCAAGCTGAAGAACGCCTGCGACCAGGCCATCGCCGACTGGCTCACCCGCCGCGATTTTCTCGACTCCGAACCCGACGAAGACGATGACGATTGAGCCTGATCGCTTGATCGCATGATCATTCAGTCCTGACCGGCTGCACCGCCATCCTCGGCAAAGCACAGGTCGGTCAGGCGCACATCTGCATAGGCGCGCCCAGCGTCCAGCAACGCCGAAACCTGCGCCTTCACCCGCTCCTTCTGAGCGCGCAACGCACGTGGCGGCACGGTCGAATCCTGACCGGTGTGGTGCAGATACAGCATCTTGTAGGTGAGTTGGCTCACCATCCACTGCCGCAGCACGCGACGCCGGCCGGCATGGTCGGCTTCCAATCCATCGATTTGTCCGAGCAACGCAGAAAACGCCCGCGCGAGGCTTGCCGGCTCCACGACATCGCCGGCGATGCAACGCTCGGCCAGGGCGCGCGCTTGCGCGGGTGACATGGCGTCGTCCGTTTCTACGAAGCGATCCTTGGCCGGTTCCGGGCGCGGCGCAGCAGGCCGGCTTGCCAGTCGGGTGGACACCGCGGACAACGCTTCCTGGGCGCGGCGGATGGACGCCTCCAGCGATTCCGCACTGCCCGGCGCGATGCCGATGGTGGTCGGCATGTCGCTGGATTCTTCGTCGCGTTTTTTGACGTCCATCGCTCCCTCCGGTGATCGCCCGTAACCAGGGGCCTGGTGGACGAAAACGGAATTGTAGAACGCGACGCACATTTCGCGACAAATCGACACAAACGTTCCATATTACGAAGACACCGCAAACGATAACGTGGCGTCACAAAACCACGGTGCTCTGTTGGCAGGCATATACGCGGCGCGGTCTCGCCACGGGTAAAATGCCGGATTGCGCTGACAGCGCATGCACTCAATTGCTGACCGCCTTCGCGCGGCAAGGAAATCGCCTTGATCAAGTGGATTATCGTGGCCCTCTATCTGGGCTCCATTCTGTACGTGCACTTTCGCGGCAAGGTGCGCCTGAAATTCTGGCGCCAGATGTTCGACCACTCGGCCGTGGTCGCGCCGGTCAATTGCTTCATGTACGCGTTTTCCGGCGTACCGCAGACGCCGTATGTGCCGGTCGAACGCTTTCCGGATCTGGAAAAGCTGCAGGCCGCGTGGCCGCAGATCCGCGACGAGGGCCTGGCGCTCATCAACCTGCGTAAGATCAAGGCCGCCGAGAAAAACGACGATGCCGGCTTCAACTCGTTCTTCAAGAATGGCTGGAAGCGCTTCTACCTGAAGTGGTACGAAGCGCATCACCCTTCAGCCGAACAGCTCTGCCCCCAGACCGTCGCGCTGCTGCGCGATCTCCCCAGTGTGAAGGCGGCGATGTTTGCCGAACTGCCGCCGGGCGGCAAGCTGAACCCGCACCGTGATCCGTTTGCCGGCTCGCTGCGCTATCACCTGGGCCTGTCTACCCCCAACGACGACCGTTGCTTCATCGAAGTCGACGGCGAGCGCCACAGCTGGCGCGACGGCCAGGGCGTCGTCTTTGACGAGACCTATCTTCACTGGGCCGAAAACGCCTCCGACAAGGACCGCCTGATCCTCTTCTGCGATATCGAACGTCCGATGAAATTCGGCTGGGCGCAGCGCGTCAATAAATGGCTGGGCCGCAAGGTCATGACCGCCGCCAGCTCGCCCAACGACGACGGCGACCAGACCGGCGGTATCAACAAGCTGTTCCGCTATGTGTGGGTGATGGGCCAGTACCGCCGACGCTTCAAGGCGTGGAACCGCAAGGTCTATTACGTGGTGAAGTTCGGCCTGATCATTGGCGTGGCAGCGTTGATCATCTGGATCTGACCGCTGATCCTGCGCGTCTCCTGCATGCACGAAGAACCGGCCTGAAGCGCCGGTTTTTTGTTGCGCGTGAAAAAGGCGACTCACATTGCAGTCGGCTTGCGTTTTTACAAAGCCGTGAAGCAAAAGCGCCACATGCGGCACAAATCTCGCCTAATGTCAGGAATTGAGCGCTCCGGCGCTTATGCGATATGGCGGGCACGCCGCTTGCTCCACCTTGGTCGACACCCTTGCCCAGCGCATGGGACCGAGTCAGAGCCGGGATGCGTGTGTGCCTGTGTCCCTCGTCAACAACAAAGACAGTGAGATCGATCGCCATGAAAAAGAACCTCATCAGCCGCCAGACCCTCGTCACCCGCGCCGCCGCCCTTGCTGCTGTCGCACTGCTCGGTACCCAGATCGCGGCCTGTACCACGACCAGCCCGAATGCGCAGGGCTCCGACGTAATGTCGTCGACCAACAAGCACGCCACCACCAATTCGCAAGCGGATTCCGTGCTGTCACGCCTGTACACCACGGCCAATGGCTCGCGTGACCTGGTTGCGCGCGCCAAGGGCGTGCTGGTCTTCCCATCGGTGCTGAACGCCGGCTTCGTGGTGGGCGGCCAGTACGGCGAAGGCGTGCTGCGCACCGGCGGCGGCCGTCCGCTGGGCTACTACAACATCGCGTCGGCGTCAGTGGGCTTCCAGGCCGGCGCGCAATCGCGTGCGCTCATCATTCTGTTCATGACGGACGAAGCGCTGCAGAAATTCCAGAACAGCCAAGGCTGGACGGCCGGCGTCGATGCCACCGTGGCGCTGGCAAAGATCGGCGCGAACGGCGCGGTCGATACCAACACCGCCCAGCAGCCGATCATCGGCTTCAACCTGACCAACGCGGGCCTGATGGCCGGCGCATCGATCGAAGGCACGAAGATCACGAAGCAGAACAACTGACCGGCGCTTCGCTGAACGCCAATGCCGCCGTCTCGCACGGCGGTTTTTTTTGCCCGAATCCCGCATCCAGCGTTGTGGCAATGTTGCAGCCCTAGGGAAATCCGGAGGGGCGGTGCGGAGCTTCTCGGCTAGCATCGTGCGGCCGATGTTGCGGTGCGCTGCCGTATCGGCACAAGACAAAACAATCACCCAAAAAAAAAGGGGGAGACATGACAGGTCGCAACACCGCCTTGCGCGGCGCCATTGTATGCGCATGGCTGTCGGGGCTGTTGCTGGCATCTGGCCACACGATGGCCGAGCCGGGCGTCACCGACACCAAGATCATCATCGGCCAGACGGCGGGCTTCACGGGTCCCGCCGGCGAACAGGTCCAGGAGATGACGCAGGGCGCCAAGCTTTATCTCGATGCCGTGAACCGCGGGGGCGGCGTGAATGGGCGCAAGATCGAGTTGATCTCGGAAGACGACGCCTTCGATGCGGCAGCCTCAAAGAAACACGCGCACGCACTGCTGGTCGACAAGCAGGTCTTTGCCCTCTTCCTGCCGCGCGGCACCCCGAATACCGAGGCGATCATGACGGAGGCGCGTCCGCTCGGCGTGCCGGTGGTGGCGCCGTCCACCGGTGCCTCAACGTTCTTCGATCAGCCCGACCCGCTGCTCTTCGTGGTACGCGCAAAATACCAGGCTGAGATTGCCGAGCTGGTGCATTACTTCGACACGCTCGGCCTGCGCCGCCTGGCGCTCGTGAACGTGAACGACACCTTCGGCAAGGACACCGAGATCGGCTTCAACAACGCCACGAAAAAGCTCCCCGCCGACGCGCACAGCATCTTCACCGTCGACCGCCTGAAACCGGATATCGCCAAGGCCGCGGCAGACGTCGGCAAGTTCGCACCCCAAGCGGTGATCTTGGCCTGCCCGGGCACGACGGCGCGCGCAATGATCGAGGCGCTCAACAAGCAAGGCACGGTGACGCAGATTGCCGCGCTGTCCAACAACGCCGGTCTGGCCTTTGCGAAATCGCTGGGGGCGCTGGGGCGCGGCGTGGTGGTTTCGCAGGTCATGCCCTCCCCTGTGCGCTCGACTTCGTTGCTGGGCCGGGAGTTGGCATCCAGCGCGAAGGCGGCCGGGGTGACGCCGTCCTACGCCATGATGGAGGGCTACGCCGCCGCGCGCGTGCTGGTCGAAGGGCTCAAGCGCGCGGGCAGGTCACCGACGCGCGCCAGCTTTGTCTCGGGGCTGGAATCAGCCGGCACGATCGACCTGGGCGGGTTGGAAGTCCGCTACGGCCCGAACCTGCGCAAGGGGGCGAACTATGTCGAGCTGACGGTGATTGGGCCGAACGGCACCTTCGTCAAATAGACGCCTGCTGCGCCGCAGCCTGCCTCGGCAGTGGTTACACCGCAGGACATAGCGGTTGCCAGCGCAAAACGCATGAGTACATAAGAAAATACTATTTGGAAATCGCATGCTGCCTCTACCAGAATGCACGAACAACATGCATGACTGGGATCAAACAGGCGGATGGAACTCCGACAACTCGAAGCATTTGCCGCGGTCATGTCGACCGGCAGCGTCACTGCGGCAGGCAAGCTGCTGGGGCGCTCGCAGCCCGCCATCAGCCGGCTCATCCAGGACCTCGAAGCCGAAATCGGCTACGCCCTGTTCACACGCGCGGGGCCGCGCGTCTCGCCGACGGAGCAGGGTTTCCTGCTGTACGAGGACGTTGAGCATACGCTGATCAGCTTACGTCAGATACGCACGCGCGCCGAAGAAATCGCGCGCGGCGAGGCACGCCCGCTGCGCCTGGCGGCCACGTCGGCATTGGCGGCCGGTTTGCTGCCCGCTGCCTTGGCCGATGAGCCGGAACTCGCGCAGCACATCCAGATTCGCAGCGCGTCGCCCGAACAGGTCGTGCACGCCGTGCTGACCGGCGCCGCCGACCTTGGCATCAGCAGCCTCCCGCTGGAGCATCGCGGCGTAACCGTGCACTGGATCGGCGAAGCTGCCTGCGTGGCGGCCGTACGGGCAAACGACCCGCTGGCCGCCGGCAGGCGCGTCGCATTGGCCGACTGCGCCGGACAGCGCATCATCACGATGCACAACCCGTATCGATTGCGCCGCCGTCTGGACCAGGCACTGGCGAAGGCCGGCGTAGAGCCCACCTCCCTCATCGAGACCAACGCGTCGCTCAATGCACTGACCGCCGTGCGTGCGGGCCTGGGCGTCGCGTTGCTGGAGCCCGTGACGGCATACGGTGTGCCGATCGACGGCGTGACCGTGCGCCCGATCGACGCCGACATCCCGTTCTTCTTTGGCGTGATCACCCCCGAGGCCAAGCGGCCCTCGGCGGCGGTGACCTCGCTGACCGACGCGCTCGCGCACGCAGCGCAGCGTCTGCTGCCGGACTGCAAGCTGCACGATCCGGCACGTCATGCCAGCATGCTGCAGGTGCTGTATGGCGAATCCATCAACGAAACCGAAGGCGCGTCCGCATGACCGCTGCACAACAAGACAACGCGCCGCAAGCAGCCGGGCTCGCAGCGCTGGAAGCCCGTTTGCACCAGGACCTGTCGTGGCTCGAACTCCCCGCGAAAAACTGGACGCTGCCACACACGTTAGAAGGGCAACCCGTGCTGGACGTGGCCGTCATCGGGGGCGGCATGGCGGGCCTGGCGGCGGCGGCATCGCTCAAGCATCTCGGCATCGGCGTGGTGATATTCGACCGCTCGCCCGCCGGCTTCGAAGGCCCGTGGGCAACGACGGCGCGCATGGAAACGCTGCGCTCGCCAAAGCAACTGACCGGCCCTGCGCTGGGCCTGCCGGCGTTGACGTTCCGCGCATGGTTTGAAGCGCAGTTCGGCACCGATGCGTGGGAGGTGCTCGACAAGATCCCGCGCCTGCAATGGATGGACTACCTGCGCTGGTACCGCCGCGTCCTGCAGCTCGACGTGCGCAACGAACATTACGTGAAGGCGATCCACCCGCGCGTGGATGGCGCCGTTGAATTGCTGATCGACGCGCCGGGCCAACCGACGCAGCGCGTGTTTGCGCGCCGCGTGGTGCTGGCCACCGGCCGTGATGGGCTGGGCGGCCCATCCGTGCCCGACTTCGCGCATCGGCTGCCGCGCCGCTGGTGGGCGCATTCGTCTGACGCGATGGACTACGGCACGCTGGCCGGCAAGCGCGTGGGCGTGATCGGCGCAGGCGCATCCGCGATGGATTCGGCCGCGACGGCGCTGGAAGCCGGTGCCGCCAGCGTCGACATGCTGATCCGCCGCCCCGACCTGCCGCGTGTGAACAAGGGCAAGGGCGCCGGCAGCCCAGGCCTCGTGCATGGCCACCTGCATCTGCCCGACGCATGGAAATGGCGCATCCGCCATTACATCAATGTCGAGCAGGTGCCCCCGCCGCGCGGCAGCACGCTGCGTGTGTCGCGGCATCCGAACGCGCGCTTCAACCTGGGTTGCGGCATCCTGGGCGTCGACGAGCACGACGGCGTGCTGCACGTGGCCACGACCAAGGGCGTATTCCAGTTGGACTTCCTGATCTTCTCGACGGGCTTTCGGACCGACTGGGCCGCGCGCCCCGAATTCAGCGCACTGGCGCCGCACATCCGTCAATGGCGCGACCGCTACACACCGCGCCCCGGCGAGGAAGACGCAGAACTGGCCGATTCGCCCGACCTCGGCCACGCGTTCGAATTTCGCGAGAAAACGCCCGGCACGCTGCCCGGCCTGTCGCGCGTGCATTGCTTCTGCTATCCGGCGTCGGTCACGCACGGCAGCGTCTCGGGCGACATCCCGGCCATCAGCGAAGGTGCGAAGCGGCTGGCGCAGGGCATTGCCGGCATGCTGTACCAGGAAGACATCGACGCGCACTACGCCGCCATCCAGGCCTATGCCGAGCCCGAAATCTTCGGCGATGAATGGACGCCCGCCCCGCCGCCCGGTGTTGAAGCGAATACCACTTCCAGCCAGGAGGCTGCGCGATGACAGGTTGGTTAATCCGCCGCATCGGCCAGGCGCTGCTGGTCGTGCTGGTGATGACGGTGATCGTCTTCATCGGCCTGCACGCCATCGGCAACCCGGTCGACATCCTGATCGGCCAGGACGTGGATCAGATCGACCGCGCGCGCATCATTGCCGAGCTGGGTCTGGACAAGCCGCTGTGGGAGCAGTACCTCGCCTTCCTGAACGGCGCGCTGCACGGCAATCTCGGCAAGAGCTTCGTCTACAACGAACCGGCCATCCAGCTGATCCTGCAACGGCTGCCGGCCACGCTGGAGCTGGCGTTTTCTGCGCTGATCATCGCGGTGGTGATCGGCGTGCCGCTGGGGCTGTTCGCGGGACTGTATCCGCGCCATCCGGTGTCGCGCCTGCTCATGACGGGCAGCGTGGTGGGATTCTCATTGCCGACGTTCTGGGTGGGCCTGATGCTGATCATGGCGTTCAGCGTGAGCCTCGGCTGGCTGCCCGCAAGCGGACGCGGCGAAACGGCGCGCCTGTTCGGCATCGAATGGTCGTGGCTGACGGTCGATGGCCTGCGGCACCTCGTGCTGCCGGCGGTCAACCTGTCGCTGTTCAAGCTCTCGCTGGTGCTGCGGCTGACGTCTGCGGGCGTGCGCGAGGTGCTGCCGCAGGACTTCGTGAAGTTCGCGCGTGCCAAGGGGCTGTCGCCGCTGCGCGTGGTGCTGGCGCACGTGCTGCGCAACACGCTGATCCCGCTGGTGACGGTGCTGGGCCTGGAGCTGGGCTCGACCATCGCCTTTGCGGTGGTGACGGAAAGCATCTTTGCGTGGCCCGGCGCGGGCAAGCTGATCCTCGATAGCATCAACTCGCTGGACCGGCCGGTCATCGTTTCCTACCTCATCGTCGTGGTGTGCCTGTTCGTGTCGCTCAACCTGATCGTCGACATCCTGTATCGGCTGCTGGACCCACGCGTGCGTGCGGCGGACAGCGCGGAGGCTGCATGATCAATACAACTCCGCGACCCACCACCGCAGCGGCGGTTGCCGCCCCGCGCAAGCAGTCGCCGTGGCGCCGCGTGGTGTCCGATTTTCTGGCATCCAAGACCGCCGTCTTTGGGCTCGTGGTGGTCGTGATCCTGATGCTCGCCGCGCTGGCCGCGCCGTGGATCACGCCGCAGAATCCATACGACCTGATGCAGCTCGACGTGCTGGACTCGCGCCTGCCGCCGGGCTCGCCGAATGGCTTGGGGACGTTCACGTACTGGCTCGGCACCGATGGCCAAGGGCGTGATCTGTATTCCGGCATCCTCTATGGCCTGCGCATCAGCCTGGGCGTGGGGATCGGTTCGGCAGCCGTGGCGGCGGTGATCGGCACGCTGCTCGGCCTGATTGCCGCGTATGCCGGCGGCCGCGTCGACAGCATCATCATGCGCACGGTCGACCTGCTGCTGTCGTTCCCGTCGGTGCTGGTGGCGATGATGATCCTCGCCTATCTCGGCAAGAGCATCACGAATGTGGTGCTGACCCTCGTGCTGCTGGAGTGGGCGTATTACGCGCGCACGGTGCGCGGCCAAGCGCTCGTTGAGCGTCGGCGCGAATACGTGGAAGCCGCCCGCTCGCTCGCCCTGCCCGGCTGGCGCATTGCGCTCAGGCACATCCTGCCGAACTGCCTGCCGCCGCTGATCGTCGTGGGCACGCTCCAGGTGGCGCGCGCGATCACGCTGGAGGCAACGCTGTCGTTCCTGGGCCTGGGCGTGCCGATTACCGAGCCGTCTCTTGGCCTGCTGATTTCCAACGGATACCAATACATGCTCTCTGGCCAGTACTGGATCAGTTTCTATCCGGGCATCGCGCTGTTGCTGGCGCTGGTGGCCATCAACCTGGTGGGCGACCGCCTGCGTGAAGTGCTGAACCCGAGGACGCAACGATGACGGCGTCCACCCACGCGACCCCCCTCGAAGTCCGCAACCTCCGCACGCACTTCTTCACGCGCGAAGGCGTGCTGCCGGCCGTGGACGACGTGTCGTTCTCGCTCGCGCGCGGGCGCATCCTCGGGCTGGTGGGCGAGTCCGGCTCAGGCAAGTCCGTCACCGGCTTCTCGATCATGGGTCTGGTGGACTCGCCCGGCCGCATCGTCGGCGGCGAGATCCTCTATCAGGGCCGCGACCTCACCAAGCTGCCCCCGCGTGAATTGCGCAAGCTGCAGGGCAACCGCATCGCCATGGTCTTCCAGGACCCGATGATGACGCTCAACCCCGTGCTGCGCATCGATGCCCAGATGATCGAAGCCGTGCGCGCGCACAGCAGCATGAGCCACAAACAGGCGTGGGACCACGCGCGCGACACGCTCGGCCTGATGGGCATTCCGAGCCCCGAAGAACGGCTGCGCGCCTATCCGCATCAGCTTTCGGGCGGCATGCGCCAGCGCGTGGCGATTGCCATTGCGATGCTGCATCGGCCGGACCTGATCATTGCCGACGAACCGACCACGGCGCTGGACGTGACCATCCAGGCGCAGATTCTGTCCGAAGTGCAGAAGCTCGCTCGCATGCACGGCACGGCGCTGATCTGGATCACGCATGACCTGTCTGTCGTAGCCGGGCTGGCCGACGAGGTGGCCGTGATGTACGCCGGCCGCATCGTCGAACACGGCCCGGTTGATGCGGTGCTCGATGCCCCGTTGCACCCCTACACCATGGGCTTGATCGACAGCCTGCCCAGCGAGAACCGGCGCGGCCAGCGCCTGCGCCAGATTCCCGGCATGACACCGAACCTGCTGTCGCTGCCCGCGGGCTGCGCGTTTGCGGCACGCTGCCCGCGTGCCACCGAGGTCTGCGGCGTACGCCCGGACATCACGCAGCCCATACCTGACCGCCTTGTACGCTGCTTCCATCCGGGCGCACAGCACGCTTCCTCGCAGGAGGTCGCATGAGCACACCGCTCGTCGAACTCAAGCAGGTCAGCAAACGCTTTGGCAATCGCAAGGTCGGCGTGGCCGATCGCGTCCTGCAGCGCTTTGGTCTGGCGCATCCGCCTGCGATTGTTCGTGCGGTCGACGGTGTCGACCTCGCGATCCAGCCCGGTGAAGTCGTCGGCCTCGTCGGCGAATCGGGCTGCGGCAAATCCACGCTCGGCCGCATTGCCGCGGGCCTGATGCCGCCCTCGGCCGGCGAGGTGCGGGTGGACGGCAAGGCTGTCGACACACTCTCCGCAGAGGAAGCCCGCGCGGCCCGCCTGAAGATCCAGATGATCTTCCAGGACCCGCATGCGAGCCTCAACCCGCGCCTGCGCGTGGAAGAGATCGTCGGCGAGGCAGCGCGCGTGCACGGCCTGACAGACCGCGCCAACTTTGCCGATTATGTGGCAGCGCAGATGCAGCGCGCCGGCCTGGACCCCGCCCTGCGCGACCGCTATCCGCATCAGTTCAGCGGCGGCCAGCGGCAGCGCATCGGCATTGCGCGCGCGCTGGCGGTGCAGCCGTCGATGCTCGTCTGCGACGAGGCGGTGGCCGCGCTCGACGTGTCGATCCAGGCGCAGATCCTGAACCTGTTCATGGACCTGCGCGAGCAGCTCAACCTGACCTACCTGTTCATCAGCCACGACCTGGGCGTGGTGGAACACCTGTCGGACCGGGTGGTGATCATGTACCTCGGCCGCGTAGTCGAATCGGCCCCGGCAGAGGAAGTCTTCCGCCGCCCGAATCACCCTTACACGCAGACCTTGCTGGCGGAGATTCCGCGTCTGTCGGCCCGGCACAAGACGTTCACCGCCATTCAAGGCGAGATGCCGAGCCCGCTGCACCCGCCCACGGGCTGCCATTTCCACCCGCGCTGTCCGCACGCCATGCCCCGCTGCAAGACCGAAACGCCGACGCTGCGCGGCATTGCGATCAACCACGTCAGCGCGTGCCATTTGAACGATCTGCAATAAGCCAACGATTCCAACAAAAAGGGAAAAGGGAAATCACCGTGAAACGCCTCCTTGCTTCATCGCTTGCCGTTGCCCTGCTGACTGCCGCTGGCGCCGTGAGCGCGCAAACGCTGAACATCGCCTTTGCCGATCCGCTGTCGTCGCTCGACCCGCAGTTGAACAACCACGCGGGTGACCGCTCCGTCGACGTGCATTTCTGGGATCTGCTCGTCGAAAACAAGTGGAACAAGCTGCAGCCCGGCCTGGCGCTGTCGTGGAAGACGCTGGATCCGAAGACGTGGGAATTCAAGCTGCGCCCGAACGTGAAATGGCACGACGGCCAGCCGTTCACGGCGGATGACGTCATCTTCTCGTACCAGCGCGCGCGCAGCGTGCCGGGCAGCGTGGCAACGTTCGCGGGCTATCTGCGCACGGTGGAATCGGTCACGGCCAAGGACCCGCTCACGCTCATCATCAAGACGAACATCCCGAACCCCGACCTGCCGCTGAACCTCGCATCCGTGCACATCGTCAGCAAGCATGTGGGCGAGAAATCGTCCACCGAGGACTACAACGCCGGCCGCGCCGTGGTGGGCACGGGCCCCTACAAGTTCGTCTCGTATGTGCCGGGCGACCGCGTGGTGATGGCGCGCAACGACAACTACTGGGGCGGCAAGCAGCTCTGGGAGAAGGTCAATTACCGCTACATCAACAATGCTGCCGCGCGTACGGCCAACCTGCTCTCGGGCGAGGTGGACGTCATCGACAAGGTGTCGGTGTCTGACCTGGCGCGCCTGCGCCAGTCGCCCAATGTGAAGGTGTTTGCCTACCCCGGCCTGCGCGTGATGCTGCTGCAGCCGAGCTTCCGCAAAGGGCCGAACGAGTACATCACGGGCAACGACGGCAAGCCGCTGCCGAACAATCCGCTGCTGGATGTGCGCGTGCGCCGCGCGCTGTCACTGGCCATCGACCGCAAGGCGATCGTCGACCGCATCTTGCAAGGTGCCGCCACCGTCGCCAACCAGTGGATGCCGTCGGACACGTACGGCTACAACCCCGACGTGAAGGACATCGCTTACGACCCGGCGCAGGCCAAGAAGCTGCTGGCCGACGCAGGCTTTCCGCAGGGCTTCAACCTCGTGATGCACGTGCCGAACGATCGCTATCCGCAAGGCCCCGAAACGGCGCAGGCGGTGGCGCAGTTCTGGACGCGCATCGGCGTGAAGGCGCGCGTGGAAGTGGTGCCCTGGTCGGTCTACTCGGGCCGCGCCAACAAGAATGAATATGCGATGAGCATGCTGGCGTGGGGCAACGGCACGGGCGAAGCAAGCTACGCGCTGGTCAACGTGCTGGCCACGGTCGACACCAAGAAGGGCCTGGGCGCATCCAACTGGGGCCACTACAGCAACGCGGCTGTCGACAACGCGCTGAACGCCTCCACCGAGGAATTCAACGTGGAAAAGCGCGCGGCGATTCTTCGCCATTCGGTCAAGCTGGTCTCGGATGATGTTGGCGTGATGCCGCTGTACCACTACCAGAACGTGTGGGCCGCCAAGAAAGGCCTGAAGGTGACGCCGATGACGAGCGATCGCACCGCGGCGCAAATGGTCACCAAGGACGGAAAGTAAGCGCCATGGGAACGTTCGCGCTCAGCGTGGCGCCGGCGGATGACCTGATCGACGTACCGCGCGGCATCGTCGTGACGGGGCTCGCGCCCGGCGCCCAGGTCGGCATCGTCGCGCAAACGCGTCGCGGCAATGGCGTGCTGTGGCACAGCCGCGCCGCATTCGTCGCCGATGCGCACGGCACCGTGGACCTGACGCGCGACGCGCCCGTCTCCGGTGACTACGCCGGCGTCAGCGCGATGGGCATCGTCTGGAGCCAGCGCCCGGAAGACGGCAAGGCACGCGAGGTGTTTCCACAGCCAGTCACAGAGCCGTTGACCACCACGCTGACGGCCACGGCCAACGGCGAGTCGGTCCACGCGCGCTTCGTGCAACGGCTGGCCGCGCCGGGCGTGACGCGCCACGATGTGCGCGACGATGGTCTGGTCGGCACGCTGTACCTGCCCGATCCGTATGCGCACCCGGGGCCGCGCCCTGCGGTGCTTATCCTCAACGGCTCGGGCGGTGGCATCAACGAGCCGCGCGCGGCGCTGTTTGCTTCGCACGGCTATGCGGCGTTTGCGCTGGCCTACTTCAAGGCGCCGGGGCTGTCGGACTACATCTCGAATACGCCGCTGGAATATTTCGAGCGCGCGCTTGCATGGCTGCGCAAACGCGTGGAGCCGCTGCACGACTTCGTTGCCGTGAGCGGCCAGTCGCGCGGGGGTGAACTGGCATTGCTGCTCGGCGCGACATTCCCTGAGGCGGTATCTGCCGTCATTGGCTACGTGCCGGGCGCCGTGGTGCACAGCGGACAGAACGCCGCGGACCCTGCCGTCGGCCGCGAAGGCCCGACGTGGCTGTATCGCGGTCAGCCGTTGCCGCATCTGTGGGAAGGCAACCGTACTGCGACCTGGGCACCGTTCGACGAAGGCCCCGCGCCGCATCGCCACGAGCGCGCCATCCGCACCGCGCTGCAGGATGCCGATGCCGTGGCACGCGCGCGCATCCGCATCGAACGCGCGCGCGGTCCGGTGCTGCTGCTCTCCGCCACCGACGACGGCTCGTGGCCCTCGAGCGACTATGCGCGCATGGTGACGACCAAACTGGCCGAGGTACGCCACCCCTACCCCGTCCAACATTTCGATTACGAAGGCGCGGGTCACGCCATCGTCTTCCCATACGTGCCGACCACGCAGCTCGTCTATGCGCACCCGGTGTCGGGCCGCATCAGCACCGGCGGCGGCGAGCCGCGTGCCAATGCCCGCGCCGACGCCCAGTCATGGGCAGCAGTGCTTCGCTTCCTCGCCAGCGCGGTGGCCGCGCGCGGCGCGTCCGTACCCGATTCCCGGAGCCTTTCATCGATGGATTTCACGCCCGCACAAGATGTGGTCGACCAGGTTGCCGGCCTGGACGACGGCAGCGCCACGCATGCGCTGCGCCATGCCCGCGAAAAGGTCGCTACGGCCACGCAGGGCAGCTATGAAGCGCTGTTCGACGCAGGCCTGCCCGACCTGACGTTGGGCGAACGCCTGCTCGTCGCGCTGTACGCCTGCCGCCTGACACCGGCGGCTGAACTGGCCGAACACTACCGCGCACGCCTCGCGAATACGCCGGTCGACGCAGATGCGTTGCAAGCCGTCGACCACGGCGATATCGACACGCTGACCGACGCCCGCCTGCGCGCCATCCTGACCTTCACGCGCACGCTCGTCGAGCGCCCCATCGAGGGCGACCGCGATGCGCTGTTGCGCTTGCCCGCAGCGGGCCTCGCTACGGCCGACGTCGTGACGCTCGCGCAGCTCATCGCTTTCCTGTCGTATCAGACGCGGCTCGTCGCCGGCTTGCGCGCGCTTCGCGAAGCTGCCGGCAACGGCAGCGCCACCGCCTCCACGGAGACCGCAGCATGACCGAGATCATTCGCGCCCACGGCTTCACCAACGAATCGCTTGAGTGGCGAGCATGGCTGGATGTGGTCGACCTCGACCGCGCCACGCCCGAGCAGATCGCCGTGCTGGAAGAAAGCCATCCGAGGGCGAAAACGTCTGACTATTACCGGTTTCTCGTTCACCAGCCCGAGATCCTGCGTCAGCGGTCGGCGGCGTTCAACGCGATCATGTATGCGCCGGGCGGCCTGTCGCGTGCGGAACGCGAACTCGCCAGCGCGGTGGTGTCGCGCGTCAACGGCTGCGTGTATTGCGCGTCTGTCCACGCGCAGCGCTTCGAACAGCTTGCCAAGCGCACCGACGTGATCAAGCAGGTCTTTGAAGACCCGCACATCGCCGGCACGAACGCGCGCGAACGAGCCATCGTGCTGTTCTCGATCGACCTGACGATGCGCCCGGGCGACGTACGCGACGAAGACTTGCAGCCCCTCAAGGCCGCTGGTCTGACCGACGCGGAGATTCTCGACCTGATCCACGCCGTGGCCATCTTTGCGTGGGCGAACCGGCTGATGCTGAATCTGGGCGAGCCGGTGTTTCCGGACGCGGCCTGAGCTGGGCGGCATCGCTCCAAAGAAGAAAGCCGCAGGCACACACCTGCGGCTTTTGTTTTGTAGATAGCCTAGCGTGCACCGTCCGTCGTGGGTACACGCGTGCCTTCGGTATAGGAATCGAATTTCCCAGCCCTCGCGCCGTCTGCATAGACGTCGAACCTCGTGGCCAATCCGCCATCGGTGTAAGGATTGCGCGCCTCCATGCCGGCGCTGCCATCCGTGTACACATCTCGTGTGGCGCTCGCATGCGTCAGGGTTGCTCCTGACGCGGCAACGATTGCCGTGACGACGATCCACAGTCTCCTGTCCATTTCACACCTCCTTTTCTGCAGGATGAGGTTCCTGCAACCAACTGATCAACATGCGCATGCTCACGACGCGGGTCTCACGTTCTGGTTGACGCGGAACAGGTTGCCCGGATCGTATCTGGCCTTGATCGCTGCCAACCTGGCGTAGTTATCGCGGTAGGTGGCCTGCACCCGCTCCTGCCCCTCGTCCATCATGAAATTCACATAGGCCCCGCCCGCCGAATAGGGATGCAGTGCGTCCCAGTACCCTTTGCACCAATTCGTGATGCGCTCGCGCTGGTCGGGGTCGGGGTCAACGCCCACGATGACGGCCGCCCATTTCGAATCGCGGTAGGCGAACGGCGTTTCCTTGCGCCCCATGCGATGCACGGCAGCGTCGATGGGATACAGGTGCATCGTGGAATGCATGGTCGGCAGTTGCGAACCATGTTGCACATGCAGTGCGATGGCCTCTTCCGGGAGGTCGTTGACGAAGTCGGCGCGCCAATACCACTGCAGGCCAGGCGGATATAGCGCGTCAAAGGCGGTCTGCAACATCGGATAAGGCATGGTCCCGATACCGTACAGCGCAGGCTGTTGCGCTCGAACTGGCGCGAATGCCGCTTCCGCCGTTGCGGGGTCGCCCGTGTAGCACCACACAACGCCGCACATCTTCTGCAGATGCAACGCGGGCGGGAACGGTGGTGCTGGCGGCACTGTGAGAAAAGCGAAGAAGCCGTTGAGTTCGGGCGGCGCCTTCGGCAGGAAGTCGCGGTACCAGCGCAGAACGTCGGCGGCTTGATCGAGCGGCCAAAGCGTGGGGCCCGCGACCACGTTGCTCACCGCATGCAGGCGGAACTCGAATGAGGTGACGACACCGAAGTTGCCACCGCCACCGCGCACGGCCCAAAACAGATCCTCGTTGGCATGCGCATTGGCGGTAACGAAGCTGCCGTCGGCAAGCACGATATCGACCGACAGCAGATTGTCGATCGTCAGGCCAAAGCGCCGTGCCAGATGACCAATCCCTCCGCCCAGGGTCAGCCCGCCAACCCCGGTGGTGCTGATAATGCCGGCCGGCGTTGCGAGGCCGAATGCGTGCGTCGCATGATCGACGTCTCCCCACGTGCAACCGCCTTCGGCACGCACCGTGTGGGCAACAGGATCGA
Organism: Ralstonia sp. TCR112; assembly: GCF_007997035.1. Lineage (GTDB taxonomy): Bacteria > Pseudomonadota > Gammaproteobacteria > Burkholderiales > Burkholderiaceae > Ralstonia > Ralstonia edaphi. The sequence goes on from NZ_VOSS01000008.1 coordinate 25,827, forward strand.
CACGAATGCCGCGCAAACGGGCCAGATCGATCACCAAACCGTCGTCACACACCCCCAGACCGCCGCCATTGTGAGCGCCACCACGCACGGCCAGCAGCAAGCCGTTATTGCGCGCGAAGTTGACTGACGCAATCACGTCGGCCACGTCCGAGCACTGCGCGATGAGGCGCGGCCGCTTGTCGATCATCGCGTTGTAGACGCGGCGTGCCGCGTCGTAGTGCGGAGCGCCCGGTTCGACGAGCGCACCCCGCAACTGCGCACGGAACGTCTGGACCGTGGTGTCTTCGAGCATGGTGATCTCCTGGGCAAGCATGGCCGAACCGATCTGGCTGTATCTGCAGAGCGGAAAAAATCGGGCGCCGGAAAGCGTGATGGAAGTCTAGAAGCGGGACATCGTCCGTTCCATCCGCTGCCTTGATCATTTTTGTATGCCGCTCGGCCCGCCCCGGGATAGTCAATACTGACTATTTGTTTTGCTCCCTCTTCGGCCTTCAATAAAACGCAAGGGCGGCGTGGCCCGTCGACGCATCAGGAGGGAAGACAAATGCCGCTGTTTCTCATCGAACGCCAGTTTGCGGAAGCATTGGAGATCGGCGCCGCTAGCGTTGCGAACATCCAGCACATCAATGCAGATGTCGGTGTGAACTGGGTCTTCTCTTTTCTCTCGGCGGACCGCAAGAAAACCTATTGCCTATACGAAGCCCCAAGCGCGGATGCCATCCGAGAGGCAGCTCACCTCGCAAGCCTGCCGGCTGACGTCGTGATCGAGGTGAGTCAAGTGCGTCCGGAGAGCTTCGTGTGACGCCCGGCAACCATGCATTGCGCTTGCTGCCACCGATTGTGCCGGCCCGACGCACGGTTTTGCGACGGTTGCGGCATGCCGCTGCAGGCGGAATCCGCCGCGTCAGGTGGCAGCACCTGCAACAGTGACAGCGCGCTCGCGACGGCACGCTTCGTTGGCCGCGAGCGTGAACTCGAGGTACTGCGCCGCCTGCTGACGCGAGCGCAAGACGGCAGGGGCGGCATTGCGGCGTTGGCTGGGGAACCTGGCATCGGCAAGACGCGTACCGCCGAAATCGTTGCCCAACAGGCAGAGCAACACGGCATGCAAACGCTGTGGGGCCGCTGCAATGAGGAGCCCGGCGCACCGCCCTACTGGCCCTGGCAACAACTGGTGCGTAGCTGGATTGCCTCACACGACGAAGACAGCATCCACCACGCATTGGCCTGCGGGGTCGCGCCGCTCGCCGAAATCGTTCCCGACCTTGCAGACCGGTTGCCCGATCCGGTGCGTGATCGCGCAGTTGCCACGCCAAGTACCGAAGTCGCGCAGGCGCGCTTCCGGCTGTTCGACGCCGTCAACACCTTCTGGCAGCGCGCGGCGCAACAACATCCGTTGCTGCTCATCCTCGACAACCTGCACTGGGCCGACGCGTCGTCCCTGCGCCTGCTGGAATTTCTTGCGCCTGACCTGTGCAGCAATCGCATTCTGCTCCTGGTGACGTACCGTGATGTCGAGCTATCGAGACAGCACCCGCTGTCGGCCACACTGGGCGAACTGGCGCGCCAACCATGCTTCGAGCGGTTGCGCCTGAGCGGGCTGACGCACGCGGAAACCGCGCACATGATGGAACTGGCTGCCGATACGACCGTCGCCCCCGCGCTGGTCGATGCGGTCCATGCGCAAACGGAAGGGAACCCCTTGTTCGTGGGCGAAATGACCCGCCTGCTGGTACAGGAAAAATCGTCCGCCAGCCCGGGGGACGTACTACGCATTCCGGAGGGCATCAAGGAAGTGATCGGACGGCGCTTGAATCGCTTGTCCGCCAATGCGAACAAGGTGCTGACCGCCGCGGCGGTTATCGGCCGCGCATTTGAATTCCGTCTGCTGACTGCGCTGGCCGACGAAGTCGACGAAGAGATCTGCGGCGCAGCCCTCGACGAAGCGCTGCAGGCTCGTGTGGTCGAGGCCTTGCGCGACCCGGGCCACTATCACTTTGCCCATGCCTTGTTCCGCGAGACGCTCTACGACGAGATCCCCATCCCTCGGCGCAGCCGCCTCCATCTGAAGCTCGCGCGTGCGATCGAGATGATTCACGGCGACGACCTCGAGCCGCATCTGCCTGCGCTGGCCTATCACCACTGGGCCGCCCTGCCCGGAGGCGACGCCGCACTCGCGGTGGATTACGCGCAACGTGCGGCGCGGCGGGCCGACCGCCTGCTCGCGCACGAAGAATCGGCGCGCTACTGCCACATGGCACTGCAGGCCATGGACGCGGGCAGCGGCCTGGCGCGCGAGACACGCTGCAGCCTGCTCAATGCGCTAGGCACCGCACACAGCCATGCCGGTGATTGGCTCCAGGCCATGCAGACGTTCAAGGAAGCGGCTCGCCTGAGCGCGGAGTACGGCAATGCAAGGGAACTCGCTTACGCCGCACTTGGTTTCGAAACAGCGAGTTGGGCGCCAGGACTGCCCGGGGGCCCCGCGGCCGAACTCCTGCGCGAGGCTCTCGCAGCCCAGGGCAGCGACGAGCCGGTGATGAGCGCCCGCCTGCTGAGCGCCCTGGCGCGCGCCCTCATTTTCAGCGGCGAGGAGGCACAAGCAAGCCGGGTACACGAGCAGGCCATCGCAGTGGCACGCCGCGCGGGAGACCCCGCAACTCTGGCCGACACCCTTGTTGCGACCGTGTCGCTGCGCTGGCAGCAGGAGCACATTGCCCAGCGCATCGCGGCCTCGGATGAAGCCTACAAGCTGGCCCGGCAAGCCGGCGACCGCACGCTCATGTGTGCAACACGTGCGTGGCGCTTCTTCGATGACTTTGAACTCGGCGACATGGCAGCCTGGCGAGCCAACCTAGAGGAATACGAGCGCAGTGGGGAGACGCTGCGCCAACCTTTCATCCATTACACGGCCAGCATGTCGCGCGCCATGCATGCACTGTTCGAAGGGCGCTTTGCCGATGCAGAGCGCCTCATACCCAACGCTTACGAGATCGCGCGGCGCATGCCCGGCATGGATGCCGCCGGGGTCTACGGCGTCCAGATGTTCATGCTGCGCCGCGAACAGGGCCGGTTGCTCGAGGTGGCACCTCTGGTCGAGCAGTTCGTTGAGCACACCAGCGCGATGGCCATCTGGCAGCCGGGCATCGCCTTGATGCGCGCAGAGCTCGGGCAACTGGAGGCGGCGCGCAAGACGTTTGACACGCTCGCCAACGCCGACTTCCTCACGATCGCGCGCGATGGTGTCTGGGTAGCCAATCTCACGTATCTGGCCATCGTGTGTCATGCGCTTGGCGATGCCGCCAGGGCGGCGGCGCTGTATCGACTGCTTGTCCCGTTCAGCGGGCGCAACCTGGTGTTCGGCACCGCAATCGCCTCGTTCGGCGCAGCCGACGCGATCCTGGGCGCATTGGCCACAACGATGGGCAACTGGTCACAAGCGCAGCAACACTTTCAGGCCGCCCTGGCGATGAACGAACGCCAAGGCGCAAGGCCTGCCCTCGCTCGCACGCGGCTAGACTTTGCGCAGATGCTCCTGCGTCGTGGCGAGGCGGGCGATCTCGATCGTGCAGATGCCTTGTTGAGCGCCGCAAAAGACGAGGCGGCAATGCTGGGGATGGTCAGCTTGCTGGCGCGCATCGAGACCGCCAGGGCGTTGGTCAAGGCGGCTACGGTGGAGCACTACCCCGCCGGGTTGAGCCGACGCGAGGCCCAGGTGCTCCGCCTGATCGCGCAAGGCAAGGGTAACCGCCAGATTGCCCGTGAATTGTTCGTCAGCCCCAACACAGTGGCAAACCATGTCAGCAGCATCCTGAGCAAGACGCACAGCGCCAATCGGGCGGAGGCGGCTGCGTTTGCCATCCGCCATGCGCTCCTGTGAGTTCGACGCCGCTGCCGCGGACCTTCAGACGATGGGCAACTGCCGCACCGGCTTTCCCGTCAACTGCGCCACGGCATGGGCCACCGCCGGCGCGATAGGCGGCACGCCCACCTCGCCCATACCGCTGGGCTCCGCGGTGCTCGGCACGATATGCGTTTCGATGACGGGTGTCTCTGCCATCTTGAGCGCCGGGTAGTCGGGAAAGTTCGACTGCACGACCTGGCCGTCCTTGATGTCGATCCGGCCGTACAGTGCCGCCGTCAGGCCAAAGATGACCGCGCTTTCCATCTGCTGCGCAACGATGCCCGGGTTGACCACCGTGCCGCAATCGACCGCGCAGACAACGCGATGCACGCGCGGCCTGCCGTCCTTCATCGAGACCTCCACCACCTGCGCAACCACGGAGCCGAAGCTCGGGTGCAGCGCAATGCCGCGTGCACGCGGTGCGCCGTCAGCGGCTGGCGCCAGCGCCTGCCCCCAACCGGCTGCCTGCGCTGCCGTGTCCAACACCTTCAATTCACGCGGATGGTCTTTCAGCAAGTCACGCCGCATCGCCAGCGGGTCAAGCTTGGCCGCGGCCGCCACCTCGTTGAGAAAGCCCTCCATGAAGAACCCGTTGTACGAATGCCCCACACTGCGCCAGAAGCCCACGGGAACCGGCAGATCGACCGCCAGATGCGCGATGTGCTCGTGCTCGATTTCGTACGGCAGGTCGAACAGGCCTTCGGCGGTGTAGCGATCGATGCCCGCTGATGGCGCACCAAACAGTCGATCCAGCTCGCCCGCGAGAATCGATTGGCCGGCGCTGCGCGACGCAATCGCCGTGACCTTGCCGTTGTCGACACGCGCCTTGAGCCGGGCGATGGCGTGCGGGCGATAGAAGTCGTGGCGGACGTCTTCCTCCCGCGACCAGATCACCTGCACGGGCTTGCCTTCGGTCTTGGTGGCGATGGTCACGGCTTGGCCGATGAAGTCCGATTCCAGCCGCCTTCCGAACCCGCCGCCGATGAGGGGGATGTCAATCTGCACCTTGTCGCCACTCACACCCGCCGCGCGCGCCGCCACCAGCTGCGCCAGCGTAGCGACCTGCGTGGGGGCCCAGAGATGCACGCCGTCTGCCGTGACCTGCGCGGTGCAGTTGATCGGCTCCATCGTCGCGTGCGCGAGATAGGGCGCGCTGTATTCGGCCTCGACGATGGTGGCGCCATCGGCCTTGTCGAAGGCTTTCAGGCCATCGCCCATCGATCGGTACGTGAAGCCGCCCTTGTCGCTGTCGAGTGCGCTGACAAGCTGCTGCCGGATGCCTGCGGAATCGAGCTTGGCATGCGGGCCGTTGTCCCACACGGGTTCCAGCGTTGCCAGCGCTTGACGCGCCTGCCAGTAATGATCTGCCACCACCGCAACGCCCGGCGCGCCACCGGCTGTGCCCTCGAACGGCAGCACGTAACGCACGCCCGGCATGCCAAGCGCGGCCTTCGATTCGAACGTCTTGAGCTTGCCGCCAAACACCGGGCACATCACCACGGCGGCGTACAGCATGCCCCGCAGGCGCGTGTCGATGGAGAAGCGCGCGCTGCCATCCGTCTTCGCAGCCAGGTCGTTGCGCGGCGCCGGCTTGCCGATCAACTGGAATTGCGAGGCCGGCTTGAGCGTCACGCTGGACGGCGCAGAAATACCACGCGCCGACTTGGCCATCTCGCCAAACGTGGACTGCTTGCCGCCGGGGCCGATGAGTTGCCCCTCGCGGATGCTGACTTCGGCAGCCGACACGTTCCATGCGCGCGCTGCCGCTTCCACCAGCGCTGCACGCGCCGTGGCGGCGGCCTCGCGCACGGGCTGCCAGCCGTCGGCGGTGCTGCTGCTGCCACCGGTAATGATGAGACCGATCTCGCGCGCGCTCTTGGCCATGATCCAGTGCAGTGCGCGGGCCCAGGACTTTTCAGCGCTGTCGGGATGCAGCGGCAGCGAGCTGTCGCCCATGGCCACGACGTTGCCGTAGATGCGCTCCACCGGCGCGCTTTCGATGCTCACGCGCGAGAGCGGAATGTCCAGCTCTTCGGCCGCCAGCATCGACAGCGCGGTGTGGATGCCTTGGCCCATCTCCACACGCGGCATGGCCAGCACGACGTTGCCTTCGGGCGTGATCTTGATCCAGCCGTTCAGCGCAATCTCGCCGTTGTGCTCGGGGAAGATGTTCGCGTCGCCCACGCGGCTGCGCGGTGGCATCACGCCCCAACCGACGACCAGTGCGCCGCCAATGCCAAGCGCACCCAGCAGGAAACGGCGGCGTCCGCTGCGCGGTTTCGTTGCCTTCGCGTTCATGCGCGCGCCTCCCGCAACGCCTTGGCAGCGCGCTTGATGGCGGCGCGCATGCGCGGATACGTGCCGCAGCGGCAGATGTTGGTCATGGCCGCGTCGATGTCGGCATCAGTCGGATCGGGGTGTTGGGCGAGCAAGTCGGCTGCGGCCATCAGCATGCCGGATTGGCAGTAGCCGCACTGGGGCACCTGCTCGTCCACCCAGGCCTGCTGCAGCGCGTGGCGTTTGCCCTCGCCGCCGGCCAGGCCCTCGATGGTGGTGATGTGCTTGCCGGCCACAGCCGCCACCGGCAGCACGCACGACCGCACGGCCGCGCCGTCCACGTGTACGGTGCATGCGCCGCACGCCGCAACGCCACAGCCGAACTTCGTGCCGGTCAGGTTCAGGTGATCACGCAGCACCCACAGCAGGGGCGTGGCCGGGTCGCAATCAACGCTGACCGGCTTGTGGTTGACGTCCAGATCCATGGGGCGGTGGTCTCCTTGTCCTTGTGATTTTTTTGCTGGCAAAGCGTACGGTCAAACGGCTGAGGTCAGCAATAGTGGTCGGCCTCGGTTGCTTGCTGCGCCTGCGAACCGACAACCTCGTCCAGACCAAGGCTGCAGGGGTTGGCTAGCTCGCCCGGTGTGCTACAATCGCCGGCTTCCGGAGAGATGGATGAGTGGTTTAAGTCGCACGCCTGGAAAGCGTGTATAGGTTAATAGCCTATCGGGGGTTCGAATCCCCCTCTCTCCGCCAGAACACAAATGCCCGCGCAAGCGGGCATTTTCATTTCTGCGGCACCTTCCATCGCCCAAAAGCAAAAGGCCCAGTCTCCCGACAAGGCCTTTTGCATCCCACCGCCGCCGACACGTCTGCGCGGTCGGCATCCCCTCGCGTAACTCAATGCAGCGTGGCGCGCGTCTCGCTGGTCAGCAGCGTCTGCGTAATCTGATCGCGAATCGACTGCGCTTTCAGCAGCAGCCGCAGGGCGATATCGGCGCCGCGGCTATTGGCCACGTGCTCGATGAAGGCGTTACGTGCGCGTTCATTCAGTGTGGCAACGTGCGCGGCCTCGGACCACACCCGCCAAGCGGCGGGCTGACCGGCAAACTGCTCGCGGCGGCGGAGCAGGTCCGAGTCGATGGCAGCGGCAATTTCGACGTCTTGAATGGTGCGATTCATGATGGCCCCCTTGCTGTCTGTGCTGTTGTTGCGCTCTTCGTGTGGCGCCCTGTGCCGGGCGTGCAGCCTGAATATGCAACGTCCATGCCAACGTCCATGAGCGGCTCAACGGGCGCTTTTTGCATGCATGCGTTGTCGTTTTGATCTGTTTGAAACGCCCTGTTGACGCGGGTTGGCGGACAGCATCCCTACGTTGGTGGGGTGCAAAATCCTCATCCGAGAACGGCTGCATCGTGCCACTCGTTACGCGGAACGTTACGTAACGCGGGTGGGGTTCCAGGCCCCAGCACAGGCGCCACGCCGCCGTACAACGCCACCCGCGTGCGACATGTCGACAGGCATGCTTGGTGCTTTACCCGTGCGCCCAAGCCCGCTGGCGCGCGGTCGGTCGTGTCACCCACCCCTCTTCTGCGCCGGCCTCTTCGCTTGCTTCGCTTCCCCACCCGGAGCGATCGGCCGCGTGCCGCCACCCTCGGCGCGCCGGCCATCCCCCCACACAAACACAACAAGAGCATTCAAGAGGAGACCCCCATGCAGATGGGCAACCCACGTGTGCGGCGCGGCCGCATGCTGATCTCTGCGCTGCTGTGCGCGGCGCTTTCGCTGTCGGGCTGCGGCGGCGGTGACGGTTCCACCGTCGCCAACAGCACACCCGCCGATTCAAACACCACCACGCAACCAATACAGCCCACGCAGCCGGTACAGCCTGCCGCTGCCAACTGGACCACGCTTGGCACGCGCGCCACGCCGGCGCAACCTGGAACGTCCATCACCAGCAACGCCGGCGCGAAGTGGGCCGACTACAACCCGCCCGCGCTCTACGCAGGCGTTGCGAAGCAAGCCATGCAGTACATCACGATGCCCGACGGCACAAAGCTGGCGGCATACGTGACGCTGCCCGCCGACGCATCCGGCAAAGCCGCGACCGGCACTTTCCCGACGGTGCTCGTGCAGACCTCGTACAACGGCGGCAACGCGCAATACGAAGCATCGATTGGCGCAGCGCTGGGCGCGGCGGATCCGTACATCGTCCAGCACGGCTACGCGACGGTGGTGGTGGATGTGCGCGGCACCGGCCAGTCGCAAGGCACATGGGACGCCTTTGGCGCCGATGAGCAAAGCGACTACGGCCACGTGGTCGACTGGGTGACGCAGCAATCGTGGAGCAACGGCGCCATCGGCCTGTACGGCGTGTCGTACCTCGGCATCACGACGGTCATCACCGCGGCGCAGAACCATCCGGCGGTCAAGGCGGCCTTCCCCATCGTGCCGATCGGCGACGGCTACCGCGACATCGTCTTTACGGGCGGGCAGACCAATCTGACCTTCATCCCGGCGTGGTTCGGGCTGGTGTCGGTGCTGAGCCTGACCGATCCCACGCTGGTGACAGACCCGACGATCGGTCTGCCGGCCGTGCTGCAGCATCTCGTGTCTGCGGTTACGACGTTCCAGTTGCCGACCATGTTGCAAGCGCTGCTCGGCACCACAGCCACCGCGTACGACGGCGCATTTTGGGCGACGCGTTCGCCGCTGGAGAACGACGGCAAGATCAAGGTGCCGACCTTCGTGGTGGGCGGCCTGCATGATCTTTTCCAGCGCAGCGAGCCGCTCACATACGAGAGCATCAAGACGCAGGCGCCGGCCAAGTTGCTGATCGGCCCGTGGACGCATCTGCAGGCGGCGTTGGGCAGCGGCTTGCCCGTCGATGGCGTGCCGCCGCTGAACCACATTCAGTTGCAATGGTTCGACCAGTACGTCAAAGGCATGAAGGTGGGTGCCGATGCACTGCCCAACGTCACGCAGTACGTGACCGGCCTCGGCCACTACGCCACCGCCACGGACTGGCCGCATCCGCAGGTGCAGGCGCAGCAGCTCTTCCTGCGCGGCGACAAGAGCCTGTCGGCCACCGCACCGGCCGCCAACGAAGCGTCGAACAAGGTCGCGCAGCAGCCGCTGAACGGGGCGTGCTCGATCAGCCTGTCGCAATGGACGGCCGGTCTGACAGGCTTCATCCAGCTGCCGTGCCAGACGGACGACACCCTTGCCGAAGCCGCCGACGTGAAGTTCGAAACGCCGCCCATGCCGGCCGATGTCTACCTGAACGGGCCGATCGAAGCCGATGTGTGGATCTCGACCACCGCGCTGGACGCCGGCGTCTCGGTACGTATCGACGATGTGGACGCCGCAGGCAACGTCACGCCACTCACGGATGGCCTGCAGACGGCTTCGTTGCGCGCGGTGGACGCCAGCCGCTCGCGCACGATGAACGGCCTGATGATCCAGCCATGGCATCCGTTCACCCCCGCCTCCGCCCAGCAGCTCATGCCCGGCCAAGCCGTGATGGTGCCTGTCGAGGTGTTCCCGACGAGTGCGCTTATCGCCAAGGGCCATAAGCTGCGGGTGGCCGTGGGCGCAAGCAACCTGCCGCAAGGCGTACCGCCGCTGCCCACGCTGCTCAACTCGCTCGTCGGTGTGCTGACGATCTATAGCGATGCGGCCCATCCGTCCAAGGTGGTCCTGCCGGTGGTGCCTGCGGCGGCGCTGTAGCAACACCCCGCTGCTCGCAATCACACGCCCGCTTCAGCGGGCCGTTTTCTTTAGACACCGGGCACCACCTAAATGTGTAGCCGGCGAATGCATACGTAAAACTACGCACTGCAAATACTGTAGTGAAAATATCGATACCTGACTTCAGGGATCCTAAATACGGCACGAAAACGTTGGCGGCGCCTCGTCTGCATAACCCATCACACAATTCGAAATGATGGTCGCCCAAGCGTTGCCAGATAAGGTTCCACGGGTAAGACAGCGCCCCCCAATTTGCATTAAGTGAAAACGCTCAGGGGAAATGTTATTCAGGATTTTCTTTTCAATGCCGATAACCCCGTGAAGGCCCGAAAATCCAACGAAGACAGATCGATCACGCCGTGACATAACCCTGCTCCTTTCTCGGGTGCGCAGCACCTTGCACATCACCAACATGGTCGTCGACCGTCTTCTCAAAGCCGCTCCGGTGCACGACCACAACTCAGTTCATTCAGCAAGCCGGAGGACGCAGTGAACCTCTCCCAGATGACGATCAAAGCCAAGCTCACGACGGGCTTCGGCGTGCTGGCAGCCATTGTTGTCGTGGTTTCAAGCATGTCGTTGCGGGCGTTGTCCGAATCGACCGAAGGATTCTCGAACTACGTGCGCGGCATCAGCGCCCGCGCAGACGTCGCCAACGACGTGCGCACGGCGGTGGATCGGCGCGCCATTGCCGCACGCAACCTCGTGCTCGTGGTCACGCAAAAAGACCTGGATCTCGAGAAGGCCGATGTCTTTCGTGCGCACGACGATGTGAAGAACAAGCTCAAGCAGCTCAACGACATGATTGCGGGCGCCAAGGACGCCAGCGACCGCGCGCGTGCGCTGGTGGGAGACATCAACCGCGTGGAAGCGCAGTACGGCCCCGTGGCGACCGACATCGTTGGCCTCGCACTGGCCGGCAAACGCGACGAGGCCATCCAGAAGATGGACAACGAGTGCCGCCCGCTGCTCGCCGCGCTCATCAAGTCCACCGACGCGTATGCCGCGTATACGCATGAGCGCCAGGAGCAGCTCGTGCAGGCGTACGACACGCAGTACGTCACGCAGCGCAATCTGCTCGCCGGCCTGTCGATCGGCGCGGCGCTGCTGGCGGTGATCGCCGGCATCATCATCACGCGTTCGATCACACAGCCGATCCGCACCGCGGTGGACGTTGCCCGCACGGTTGCACGCGGAGACCTGAGCAGCCGCATCGAGGTGCAAGGCAGAGATGAGGCGAGCCACCTGCTCTCCGCACTGCGGGACATGAACGGCCGCCTGACCGAGATCGTCGACAAGGTCCGCGACAGCAGCACCAGCGTTGCGGGCGCGGCCAAACAGATTGCCGCCGGCAATGCCGACCTGAGCCAGCGCACGGAAGCCCAGGCATCGTCGCTGCAGGAAACGGCCGCCAGCATGGAAGAGCTGACGTCCACCGTGAAGCAGAACGCCGAGAATGCGCAGCACGCCACTGCGCTCGCCTCCACTGCGTCGGACGTGGCGCTCAAGGGCAGCACCGTCGTCAGCCAGGTCGTGTCGACCATGCAGGACATCAGCGACCGTTCGAGCAAGATTGCCGACATCACGGGCATCATCGAAGGCATTGCGTTCCAGACCAACATCCTCGCATTGAACGCCGCCGTGGAAGCCGCACGCGCAGGCGAGCAAGGCCGCGGCTTTGCGGTCGTCGCCAGCGAAGTGCGCAGCCTGGCGCAGCGTTCGTCAACGGCAGCCAAGGAAATCAAGGAACTGATCGCCTCGTCGGTGGAACGCATTCACGACGGCTCCACGCTGGCGGGCGAGGCCGGCGAGACCATGACAGAGGTCACGCAAGCCGTGGCCCGCGTCACGCACATCATGGAGGAGATTGCCGCTGCATCGGTCGAGCAGAAGCGCGGCATCGAACAGGTCAACCAGGCGATCTCGCAAATGGATGAAGTCACGCAGCGCAATGCGGCGCTGGTGGAAGAAGCCGCAGCGGCATCGCAATCGCTGCAGGACCAGGGGCAGGAACTGAACGCTGCGATGTCGTTCTTCCGCGTGGATCCGCACGCCCAACACGCCTGATCGCACTGTCACCGCAGTAGCCGTCATCTCCGAGCTGTCATTGCGCCCGCCGCCGAAAGGCCGCGGGCGTTTTCTCTTGGTGTCCTGTGTCTTTCGTTAGGCCGTCGTTCGTGACTTCCGCTGCATTGGCGGACCTGCACGCGCGACGCAAAGTGAGCTTGCGCCGTTCAGCATCGACAACGGAGCAAGCCGGGGCCGCGCACGGCCCACCCAGCCGACGAAGGCCACCATGCAAGCGAAGATCTCAGACTTGCGGTGCAGCATGTTCCGCGCCGTCCTGCCCCCCATGCAACGCAACGACCGGAGGCGGGCGTGATTCCGCTCGCCCTCATGCATTGGTTGCGGCCGGGCGCGGTGCCTCCTCGGCATGCAACCGCGCCCCTCGTTGATCAGCTGCGTGACGAGTGCGCGGCCATGGCCCGCTATGCCCTGCACCACGGACTGCCGGTCGCGCCCGAACTCATCGCGCAGCTTGGCGCACTGCTCGACGGTCAGATGCCCCCGCATGCCACGCCCCACCACGCACTGGCGACCATTCACCGCAAGCTTGCAACGACGATCGCACCGGCCACGCCGCAAGCGGTGACGCTGCTCGACGCACAGCATCGCTCCGATCACTCATTCGCGTGGCTCGGTCCGGTGCCATTGATCCGGCTGCTGACCGGCGCCGCGATCGTCTTTCTGGTCGCCGTGATTGGCACCGGCATGTCGCCTGACGTGTCGAGCGCGAACATCGACCGCGGCTTCCTCGATTCGGACGGCGCGCCCCTTCTTTGGAACACGTTGTTCCTGCTGTTCTGCGCGGGCCTTGGGGCCTCGTTTGCCGCGCTGTTTCAGGCACATCGCTATGTGGCCGCGTCCACGTACGACCCGAAGTACGACGCCTCTTACGGCGCGCGGTTGATCCTCGGCGTGATCGCCGGGTTGATCCTCGTCGAGATGCTGCCGGCACAGTTGTTCGACCACGGCAGCATGCACAACTTCGGCAAGCCGGCGCTCGCGATGCTCGGCGGCTTCTCTGCCACGGCGGTGCACCGGTTGCTGCAACGGCTGGTGGATGCGCTCGAAACACTCGTACGCGGCGACCGCTCCGCCGATGTGGACGCGGCCATGCAGGCCTACCGCGCCCGCGCCGCCAGGGAGCGCACGCAGTGGCAAAGCGAACTCGCCGCCAACCTGATCGATCTGCAGCAGTCGCTCAACAGCACCGCCTCGCCGGAGGCGATGCGCCAACGTTTGACCGATTTCACGCGCGCCATGCTCTGCGCCAGCGACCCGGCGGCGGGCGCCCCCTCGCCTCTCTCGACCCAGTCATCCAAGTCCAAGGAGTGACCGCATGCTGTTCCTCTACAACATCCCCGCATGGGCGATGGGCGCGATCATCGTCTTCGCCACGCTATTCGTGGCATTGGGCGGCTACGGGCTGTTCCGCCGCTGTTTCCCGGTCACGCTCGACGCCGAACAGCGCAACATGACCATCGCCATGATGACGGCCGTCACCACCATCAACTCGTTGCTGGTCGCGTTTTCGGCCATCTCGGTATGGGGCGCGTATCAGGCGGCCGCCGACATCGTGGCCGCGGAAGCGGCGTGCGCCACGGAACTCGCGCGCGATCTCTCGGCGTTTTCCCACCCGAGCGCCACAAGTGCGCGCCGAGAGCTGATCGCGTATCTGAGCCACGTCGTCCACGACGAATGGCCAAGCATGCAGCAGCAAGCGCGCCCGGATGCCGACACGGAGGTCGCATTCAACAGCATGTTCGCCACGGCCAACCGCATCACACCGCGCGACGACCGCGAACGCGTGCTGCTGATCGAGGTGCTCGCTCGCGTCAACGAGATGGTGAAGTACCGGGAAAAACGCCTGCAGAACCTGGAAGCCGCGATGCCCGCCACGCTGTGGGGCGTGATGTTGATCGCCAGCGGCCTGTCGCTATTGCTGCTCTATGCGCTGCCGGCCACGCGGTTTCACATGGCGCTGGTGGCGGTGTGGGCCACCACGCTGGGCCTGGCGTTCTTTTTCGTGCTGGCCGTGGACCGGCCCTTTGCGGGCGAAGTCAGCGTCAGTGCCGCGCCGCTCGAGCGGGCCATCCAGACGCTCTCGAACGATAAGCCGCAGATCAATCCGTTACCGGACTGAGCGCGCGCCACTTCGCCGCGCTACCCCCAATCGCGATGTGGGCTGGCGGGAGAGGCCAGCCCGGGGCCGGAGGCCCACACTTCGGCCCTGCCCTTTGCCGGCTCGTCGGGAGCCGGCTTTTTTACAGCGGATCGCGAATGTAGCCGACGAGTTTGTCGACCACTGGCCGGTTCGGCTTGGTCAGCAGGCTCACGACAATCGCCGCCACAAACCCGGCCGGTACGCCGAACGCACCGGAGGCGATCGGATCCACGCCAAACCACGGCTGGCCCAGCACGCCGGTCATGCGCGTGAAGAACGGGTAGTTGGCGATGATGTAGTACACGCTCACGGCAAGGCCCGTCAGCATGCCGGCAATGGCGCCGGCACGGTTGGTGCGTTTCCAGAACACGCCCAGCACCAGTACCGGGAAGAAGCACGACGCCGCCAATGAGAAGGCCGCGCCGACCAGGAAGAGGATGTTGCCCGGCTTCAATGACGTCACATAGGCGGCCAGCAACGCCACGCCGAGCAGCACGACCTTGGCGCTCGTGACACGCCGCTGGTGGCTGGCCGTGTTGTCGATCATGTGAAAGTACACGTCGTGCGACAGCGCGTTGGCAATGGTCAGCAGCAGGCCATCGGCCGTCGACAGCGCCGCCGCCAGCGCACCCGCCGCAATCAGCCCGGACAGCACGTAGGGCAGCCCCGCAATCTCGGGAGCAGCCAGCACGATCATGTCGGGCTGCATCATCACCTCGGCCCACTGCACGATGCCGTCACCGTTGATGTCATGCAGCGCAAACACGGGCGGATCGACCTTGCGCCAAGGCACGATCCACTGCGGCAGGTCGGCAAACGGGGCGCCCACCAGGTGCTGCAGCAGATCGAGCTTGACGAGCGCCGCCAGCGCTGGCGCCGACACATACAGCAGCGCCACGAAGACGAGCGTCCAACTCACCGAGTTGCGTGTCTCTCGCACCGACGGCGTGGTGTGAAAGCGCGTGAGGATGTGCGGCAGGCTGGCCGTACCGACCATCAGGCAGAACACCAGCAGCACGAAGTTCAGCCGCTCGGTGCCGCGCTCGTTTTCTGATGCAGAGGGAAACGGCTCGGTGGATGGCGGCGCCATGCGGCTGCGCGCCAGTGCGTCTTCTCGTTGCTGGTTCCACAGGATCGACGCGGTGGCTGCATCGGGCGGAAACTCTTCGCGCTCACGCTCCAGCGCCTTGATCTCACGCAGCGGCGCATTGCGTTCGCGTGCAAGTTTGAGCTGCGCATTCAGCGCTTCGCGCGCATGGTCGAACGACTGCGGCAACTGCGAGATACGTTCCTGCAGCGCCTGCGCTTCGTTCAGAAAATGGTCACGCACGTGCTGCTCGGCAGGGTCGTGCGCGATGCGCCGCTCCTCTTTCTCGATCTGCACCAGCAGGCGGCCCGTCGACAACTGCGGCACCGGATCGTGATACCGATGCCAGCCGATGATCCCCACGACGCACAGGAACGACACAATCATGATGATGTACTGCGCCACCTGGGTCCACGTCACAGCGCGCATGCCGCCCAGGAACGAGCACACCAGAATGCCCGCCAGCCCGAAAAACACGCCCACCGAAAACTCGACACCGATAAAGCGCGTGACGACCAGCCCCACACCCTGGATCTGCGCGACGAGGTAGACAAACGAACACAGCGTCGCGCCCAGCACCGCGATGCCGCGCACGACCGAGCTGCCGCCGCGCTCTCCGTTGCCGTAGCGATTGGCCAGGAAATCCGGCACCGTGTAACCACCGAACTTGCGCAGGTAAGGCGCCAGCAGGAAAGCGACAAGGCAGTAGCCGCCCGTCCAGCCCATCACATACGCCAGGCCCTCATAGCCTGAGGCAAACACGATGCCCGCCAGGCCGATGAACGAGGCGGCGCTCATCCAGTCGGCTGCGGTGGCCATGCCGTTGAAGAACGCCGGCACGCGACGGCCCGCCACGTAATACTCGGTCAGGTCAGCCGTGCGGCAGATCAGCCCAATGCACGCATAGATCGCAATCGTGACGAACAGGAACACGTAGCCGAGCCACACGCCCGGCCCGCGCACGCGTTCGATCGCGCCCATCATCACGATGAAGAGCACCAGCCCTGCGGTATAGAGCCCGTAATAGAGAAACAGCCGCTTGCGGAAGCGGCTGTCTTGGTTCGAGTCGGTGGCCAAGATTGGCGACCAGCGCTGGCGGTTAGCGGGTTTCCTTCAGTTGATCGAGGATGGCCGGGTTTTCCAGCGTGGAGGTGTCTTGCGTGATGTCCTCGCCCTTGGCCAGCGAGCGCAACAGGCGGCGCATGATCTTGCCCGAGCGCGTCTTGGGCAGGTTGTCGCCAAAGCGGATGTCCTTCGGCTTGGCGATCGGCCCGATTTCCTTGCCGACCCAGTTGCGCAGCTCGTTGGCGATCTGCTTGGCTTCGTCGCCATCGGGGCGCGAACGCTTGAGCACCACGAACGCGCAGATGGCTTCGCCGGTCATGTCGTCGGGGCGGCCCACCACGGCGGCCTCGGCCACGATCGGATTGGCCACCAGCGCCGATTCGATTTCCATCGTGCCCATGCGGTGGCCCGAGACGTTCAGCACGTCGTCAATGCGGCCCATGATGGTGAAGTAGCCGGTGTCCTTGTCGCGGATCGAACCATCGCCCGCCAGGTACAGCTTGCCGCCCAGCTCTTCCGGGAAGTAGCTCTTCTTGAAGCGCTCCGGGTCGCCCCAGATCGTGCGGATCATCGACGGCCACGGACGCTTGACGACGAGAATGCCGCCCTGCCCGTTCGGCACGTCGTGCCCGGTTTCATCGACAACGGCGGCCATGATGCCCGGCAGCGGCAGTGTGCACGAGCCCGGCACCAGCGGCGTGGCGCCCGGCAGCGGCGTCATCATGTGGCCGCCGGTTTCGGTCTGCCAGAACGTATCGACGATCGGGCAACGGCCGCCACCGATGTTCGTGTGGTACCACATCCAGGCTTCCGGGTTGATCGGCTCGCCCACGGTGCCAAGCAGGCGCAGGCTGGAGAGGTCGTACTGCTTCGGGTGGACCTTCTCGTCCGCTTCGGCGGCCTTGATCAGCGAGCGGATCGCCGTCGGCGCGGTGTAGAACGTGTTGACCTTGTGACGCTGGATCATGTCCCAGAAGCGGCCGGCATTCGGATACGTCGGCACACCTTCGAACACGACCTGCGTGGCGCCGGCCGCGAGCGGGCCGTACGCGATGTAGCTGTGACCGGTCACCCAGCCGATGTCGGCGGTGCACCAGAAGATGTCGTCCGGTTTCAGGTCGAACGTCCACTGCATGGTGAGCAGCGCCCAGAGGAGGTAGCCGCCCGTGCTGTGCTGCACACCCTTCGGCTTGCCCGTCGAACCCGAGGTGTAGAGGATGAACAGCGGGTGCTCCGCGCCCACCGGCGTGACTTCGCACGTGTCCGGCTGACCGGCTTCAACCTCGTCCATCGCGCGGTCACGGCCTTCCACCCAGTTCACGTTGCCGTTGGTGCGGCGATAGACGATCACGTGCTTGATGGCTTCCGTGCCTTCCATGGCGAGCGCCTCATCGGCGATGGCCTTGAGCGGCAGCGCCTTGCCGCCGCGCATTTGCTCGTCTGCCGTGATGAGCGCCACGGCGCCCACGTCGACGATGCGCTCCTGCAGCGACTTGGCCGAGAACCCGCCGAACACGACCGAGTGCGTTGCACCGATGCGCGCGCACGCCTGCATGGCCACGATGCCTTCGATGGACATCGGCATGTAAATCACCACGCGATCGCCCTTCTTGATGCCCAGCGCCTTCAGGCCGTTGGCGAAGCGGCAGACGCGTGCATGCAATTCACGGTAAGTGACGCGCGATACCTTGCCGTCATCGGTTTCGAAAATGATGGCGACCTTGTCGGCGTTGCCGTTCTCAAGGTTGCGCTCGAGGCAGTTGTACGAGGCGTTGAGTTCGCCGTCTTCAAACCACTTGTAGAACGGTGCGTTGGATTCGTCGAGCACCTTGCTGAACGGCTTGTGCCACAGCAGGTGCTCGTGGGCGAGGCGCGCCCAGAAGCCTTCGTAATCGTGTTCGGCTTCGGCGCACAGGGCACGGTATGCATCCATGCCGGCGATGTTTGCCTGTTTGACAAAGGATTCGGGCGGGTTGAAAACGCGCGTTTCCTGCAGGACAGATTCAATGCCAGCCATGGTGTCTCCTGATAGCGATGTCTGTAGTCGTTTTGCGGCGAATCTAAGGGGCTGACCTGACTCCAGCCTTACGCATTTCTGCGGCGCAAGCCGACGTGAAGGGCATTACTATAATGCGTCACTTCACGTTACGGCACGCATCGCAGCGCAACATAGCCGGCCAGAGAGCCGCATCCCGTGCCGGTTCCACTGATTCCTCATCGTGCCCATCCACGCCCTTTTCCTGATTGCTGCCATGGCATTGGTCGGCAGCAACGTCGGCTTCGGTAAATCGATTGTTGCCGTCATGCCGGTGATGCTGTTCGCGTTGCTGCGCTTTCTGATTGCCATCGTCTTCATGGCACCGTGGTACAAGCCATCGCGGATGCGCCGCGTCACCCGCGGCGAGTGGACGAACCTGTTCCTCCAGGCCTTCTTCGGTACGTTCGGTTTCACGCTGCTGATGCTGAACGGTGTGCGGCTGACCTCGGCGCTGGCCGCAGGCATCATCACCAGCACGATTCCGGCCGCGGTGGCGCTGCTGTCGTGGCTGGTGCTGCGCGAAAAGCCTTCGGGGCGGACGCTGGCGTCGGTGGTGCTGGCGGTGGCCGGCGTCGCGATTCTCAACGCCTACCGCGGCGGCGAATCTTCGGGCGCTTCCCCTGCCGATGCGGCGCAGGCTCTGCTGGGCAATGCGCTGGTAATGGGCGCGGTGCTCTGCGAATCGATCTACGTGATCCTGTCGCGGCGGTTGACGCAAACGTTGCCCGCCATCGAGATCTGCGCCTACACGCACCTGATCGGCGGCCTGCTGATGCTGCCGCTGGGGCTGATGCCGCTGCTCACCTTCGATCTGTCCGGCGTGCCGTTGCCCATCTGGGGGCTGGTGCTTTGGTATGCACTATCGGCCAGCATCTTCTCGTTCTGGCTGTGGATGAAGGGCATTCGGCATGTGCCCGCTCACCTTGCCGGCGTGTTCACGTCGGTGCTGCCGATTGCGGCGGCCACCTACGGCATCGTCGCGCTGGGCGAAACGCCGGGCTGGCCGCACGGCATCGCGCTGGCATGCGTGGTGGCGGGGATTCTCGTGGCGAGCTGGCCGGCGCGGCCACGCCAGCGGGTACAGCAAGGGCGACAGCGCGGCCGCGTGGCCGATCCGCTCGACCCGCTGGACCCGTCGCTGGACCGGGAATGAAGCACTCGCAAGCGTTTTCCTGTAAGCGATTTTGCAGTCACCGAACGTTACAATCTCGCGGTTTTTAGACCACTCGCCCGTCCTGCCCATGAAGTCGCCCATCGCTCCGCTGCGCCCGATTCCGCGCCTGATCTTCTTTTCCCGCTGGCTCCAATTGCCGCTTTACCTGGGCCTGATCATCGCCCAGGCAGCGTATGTGTACCTCTTCGTCGTCGAGGTGTGGCACCTGGTTTCACACCTGGGCGACCTGGACGAAACCAAGATCATGCTGGCCGTACTGGGCCTGATCGACGTGGTGATGATCTCCAACCTGCTGATCATGGTGATCATCGGCGGGTACGATATCTTCGTGTCCAAGCTCGGCATCGAGGGCCATGAAGATGAGCCCGAATGGCTGGACCACGTCAACGCGGGCGTGCTGAAGGTGAAGCTGTCGATGGCGCTGATCAGCATCTCGTCCATCCACCTGCTCAAGACGTTCATCGACGCGGCCCAGAAAGACACGCACACGATCCTGTGGCAGGTGGTCATCCACGTGGCGTTCCTGGTGTCTGCGCTGGTGATGGCCTGGGTGGACCGCATTGTTTCGCACGCGCATCCGCACGGCGAGGCTGCCGACGCACATTGACGCACCTGCGCAAGCGCATTTCGGCTTGATCGGCGTCAACCGCCCCCGGCGCTGCGAGGGATAGCGTGCAGGCAAAGGAGGCGGCATGGACAGACGCGGCTTCATGGCGGGAACGATCGGCTTGCTGGCACTTGGCGGCGCAAGCAGTTGGGGCTGGCGCGCCTCGACCGGCTCGATGGATGAATACGCCCGCTATGCCGCAGCCTTGCGGGCCGATCTTCCGCCAGCCCCGCCGCTGCGCGAGCTCGTCCGGTTTGCGACGCTTGCTCCGAACAGTCACAACACCCAGCCCTGGCACTTCGCCATCGGCGACAGTGCGATCGCCATCCATCCTGATCTGGCACGGGCAACACCGGCCGTCGATCCAGATAACCATCACCTCTTCGTCAGCCTTGGCTGCGCTGCCGAGACGTTGCGGATCGCCGCGCAGGCAACAGGACGCCCGGGAGAGCTCCGGATCGACGACCGCGGCATCGTCACCTATGCCTTCTCGAACGGCGCGCCCCGCCCGGACCCTTTGTTTGGGGCCATTCCCCGGCGGCAATCCACGCGTGCCGAATTTGACGGGCGCCCTGTTCCGGCCGCCGATCTGCAAACGCTGGCACGGGTTGCCGCCATCCCAGGGGTGGATGTCGTCCTCGTAACGGATCGGCCCCGCATCAGCAAGATTCGCGATCTCGTCATCGCTGGCAACGACGCGCAGATGGCTGACCCGGCCTTCATCAGGGAGTTGAAACATTGGCTGCGCTTCAATCCGAAAGCCGCAATGGCATCAGGAGACGGCCTCTTCGCGGCGACGAGCAACAACCCCGTTCTGCCGGATGCGGTGGGCCGCCGCGCTATGAACCTCGCCTTCACAGCCAACTCCGAAAACCGGAAATATCGACGCCAAATCGACAGCTCAAGCGGTATCGCCGTCTTTATCGGCAGTCACGAAGACAAGGCGCATTGGATCGCAGCCGGCCGCGCCTGCCAACGCTTCGCCCTGGCCGCGACCCGCCTCGGACTGCGCTGTGCCTTCATCAACCAGCCAATCGAAATTGCCCAGGTGCGACCAGACTTGGCGGGGGTTGTTGGGGCCTCCGGCAAGCGCCCCGATCTTGTGATGCGGTTCGGCTACGGCCCTGAGTTGGCCTTCTCACCACGCCGCCGTGTGGAGGCGGTCATCACCTCCGCGTAGCGGGAAGCAAACTGCCGGGAACCCCTCCGCCAATGCATGCTTAGTCGGCGAACGAGGCTGCCGACGCACATTGACGCTGCGCCCTTGTTGGCGCGGCGATTCCGACGAATGCGCTCGGACAATCCGCGCCCGACATTGGGTGTATGATCTCAGGCTGTTCTGAGCCTGCGGCGCCCGCCGTCAGGTCACAGGCAGGGAGTGAAAGTCACCGACCACTGCCCTGCCGCACCGGCTTTTCATTCCTATACGTTGGTCCCCCACCATGACCGTCATTCGTCAAGAAGACCTCATCCAGAGCGTCGCCGACGCGCTGCAGTACATCAGCTATTACCACCCGATGGACTACATCACTGCTCTGGGCCGCGCCTATGAGCAGGAGCAGAGCCCGGCGGCCAAGGATGCCATCGCGCAAATCCTGACCAACAGCCGCATGTGCGCCGAAGGCAAGCGCCCGATCTGCCAGGACACCGGCATCGTGACCGTGTTCCTGAAGGTCGGCATGAACGTGCGCTGGGACGGCGCCACGATGAGCCTCGAAGACATGGTCAACGAAGGCGTGCGCCGCGCGTACAACGACGTCGACAACAAGCTGCGCGCCAGCGTGCTGGCGGATCCGGCCGGCAAGCGGACCAACACGAAGGACAACACGCCGGCCGTGATCAACATGTCGATCGTGCCGGGCGACACGGTGGACGTGATCGTCGCGGCCAAGGGCGGCGGCTCCGAGGCCAAGTCGAAGTTCGTGATGCTGAATCCGTCCGATTCGATCGTCGACTGGGTGCTCAAGACCGTGCCGACCATGGGCGCTGGCTGGTGCCCGCCGGGCATGCTGGGCATCGGCATTGGCGGCACGGCTGAAAAGGCCATGCTGCTGGCCAAGGAAGCCCTGATGGAGCCGATCGACATTCAAGACCTGATCGCCCGCGGCCCGAGCAACCGCGCAGAAGAACTGCGCATCGAGCTGTACGAAAAGGTCAACGCGCTGGGCATTGGCGCGCAAGGCCTGGGCGGCCTGGCCACCGTGCTGGACGTGAAGATCCTGGACTACCCGACCCACGCAGCCAACCTGCCGGTTGCGATGATCCCGAACTGCGCCGCCACGCGTCACGCGCACTTCACGCTGGACGGCAGCGGCGTGGCCAAGCTGGAAGCGCCGGACCTGTCGCAATGGCCGAAGGTCGAGTGGGCACCGAACACGGAAACGTCCAAGCGCGTCGACCTGAACGCGCTGACGCCGGAAGAAGTCGCCTCGTGGAAGCCGGGCCAGACGCTGCTGCTCAACGGCAAGATGCTGACCGGCCGCGACGCCGCCCACAAGCGCATCGCCGACATGCTGGCCAAGGGCGAGAAGCTGCCGATCGACTTCACCAACCGCGTGATCTACTACGTCGGCCCGGTCGACCCGGTGCGCGATGAAGTCGTTGGCCCGGCCGGCCCGACCACGGCCACGCGCATGGACAAGTTCACCGAGACGATGCTCGCGCAGACGGGCCTGATCGCCATGGTGGGCAAGGCCGAGCGCGGTCCGGTCGCCATCGAATCCATCAAGAAGCACAAGTCGGCTTACCTGATGGCCGTTGGCGGCGCGGCATACCTGGTGTCGAAGGCCATCCGCGGTTCGAAGGTGCTGGCGTTCGAAGACCTGGGCATGGAAGCCATCTACGAATTCGACGTGAAGGACATGCCGGTCACCGTCGCGGTTGACAGCTCGGGCACGTCGGTCCACAAGACCGGCCCAGCGGAATGGCAGGCGAAGATCGGCAAGATTCCGGTCGCAGCAGGCTGATCCGTCCGCTCACATTCAATATGACGACACGCGCGCAGGCACCGGTCGGGGTCTTTGATTCCGGCCTCGGAGGGCTCTCCGTCCTGCGCGCGATTCGCGCCGAACTGCCGGCCGAATCGCTTCTCTACCTGGCGGATTCCCGCCATGCCCCGTACGGGGAAAAATCCCCCCAATACATCGCCGACCGCACGCTGCGTGTGTGCGAATGGCTTGTCGACCAAGGCTGCAAGGCATTGGTGATCGCATGCAATACCGCCACGGCGCAGGCCGTGCACGTGCTGCGCGAAAGACTCGCGGTGCCGGTGATTGGCGTCGAGCCGGGCTTGAAGCCGGCGGTTGCGACGTCGAAGAGCCGTGTGGTCGGCGTGCTCGCAACCGAAAGCACGCTGCGCAGCGAGAAATTCGCACGCCTGCTGGCGGCTGCCTCCGGCGATTGCAAGGTGCTGAGCCAGCCGGGCTACGGCCTCGTCCCCCTGATCGAACGCGGCGATACCCACTCGCCCGCGGTGCTGGAATTGCTGCAAGCGTATCTGCAACCAATGCTCGACGCGGGCGCGGACACACTCGTGCTCGGCTGCACGCACTACCCGTTCCTGGAAGACGCGATCCGCGAGATCGCGGGCGATCGCCTGACGTTGATCGACACCGGTCACGCCGTCGCGCGCCATCTGGGCCGCACCTTGACGGCGGCGGGATTGCACGCGTCGGGCCAAGCTGCATCGCCGCGCTTCATGAGCACCGGCGACGTGCTTCCACTGCAAGCCATGGTGGCTGCGTTGCTCGGAGAGGCGCCAATGGCGCAGCGTGTCGACATTGGTGATGCGCCCCTGAACCCGGCCGTGGCCTCGATCGCTTCCCAGCCCGAATAACGCTGCGCAAATATGACAACGCCGCCCTGCAAGGCGGCGCGTTGTCATCTGCTGGCTTAACGTCAGCCGACCGTCGGCTGCACCGCGGGTTCGACGACTTCCTCCGCCGCTTCCTCTTCTGCCGGCTCGTACTTCGCCACCACGGCCGTGGCCAGGCTGTTGCCGATCACGTTGGTGGCCGTGCGGCCCATGTCGAAGAACTGGTCGATGCCGATGATCAGCAGCAGCCCAGCTTCGGGCAGGTGGAACATCGGCAGCGTGGCTGCCACCACCACCAGCGAGGCGCGCGCCACGCCAGCCATGCCCTTGCTCGTGAGCATCAGCACGAGCAGCAGCGTGACTTGCTGCGTAAAGCTCATCTGGATGTTGTACGCCTGCGCGATGAACAGCACCGCAAACGCCTGATACATCATCGAGCCATCAAGGTTGAACGAGTAGCCCAGCGGCAGCACGAAGCTGGCAACGCGCTTGGGCACGCCAAACTTTTCCAGTGCTTCCATCGTCTTCGGATACGCCGATTCGCTGCTCGCCGTGGCAAACGCAAGCATGGTCGGCTCACGAATCAAGCCCAGCAGACGGCCCAGCGACCGGCCCAGCAGCACATAGCCGACGAAGAACAGGATCGCCCACAGCAGCGCCAGGCCCAGGTAGAACTCGCCGATCAGCTTGCCGTACGTCCACAGCACGCCCACGCCTTCCACCGTGATGGCGGCGGCCATGGCGGCAAA
This sequence comes from Ralstonia sp. TCR112, assembly GCF_007997035.1. GTDB lineage: Bacteria > Pseudomonadota > Gammaproteobacteria > Burkholderiales > Burkholderiaceae > Ralstonia > Ralstonia edaphi. Next base: position 50,520 of record NZ_VOSS01000008.1, read on the forward strand.
CACGCCCAGCGGTGCAAAGCGCATCACGTAGTCGGTAATGCGGAACATCAGCTTGGTGAGCTCTTCCAGGCCGCGGCCGATCACGGTGTCCATCGGGTTCTTCATCGTCGACAGCGCGGCGCCAAAGAACAGCGAGAACACCAGGATCTGCAGGATTTCGTTGGTGGCCATGGCCTCCACGATACTGCGCGGGAACACGTGCGTGATGAACGCCTTGAGGGTGAAGTCACCGGTCTTCAGGCCCGACGTGGCCGACACATCGGGCAGCGCCAGGTTCATGTGCACGCCCGGCTGGAAGAAGTTGACCAGCAGCATGCCCAGCGCCAGCGACGTGGCCGAGGCGCACACAAACCAGATCATCGCGCGCAGGCCGACGCGGCCAACGGAGCGGCCGCCGCTCATGCTTGCCAGGCCCGTCACCAGGGTCGAAAACACCAGCGGCGCAATGATCATCTTGATCATGCGCAGGAAGATGTCGGTGATGATGCTGAAGTACGAAGCGATGTCCTTGGCCGCCGCAGCGTCCTTGGCGTATTCGTGGCAGCCCCAGCCGACGGCAATGCCCAGCAGCATTGCCAGCCCGATGTGGGAGGTCAGACGTTTGGTGTTCAAGACTTTCTCCAAGGGATATCGTGGCCGGAGGGACGGCGCGCGACAGACGCGGATCTCATGGGGCCAAGGGCCGGCCCAAGTTCGTCACGCTTTGTAAAAAGCGACGATATTAGAGAAGCGCATGATCATCGTTATGTCGATGTTGCATAGCACCATGCAATTTCTGCATACATCGATGTGACGCGATTGACCCCGTGCTGCAATGCCGCATGGGCTGTGGATTTCGGCCGGTCCGGCGCGGATTATTGAGCGACACGCAATGCGGTCGGGGCGCACCAATAAGCGCAGTTTTCAGCACACGAGATGCGGCGCAGGCACCACGTATGCCGCTGATACCATCATGGGCTTACGTCAGCTACCGGAGTCTCACGATGAAAATGGCGCCCTTCGCTTTCGGCACGACCGACTGGTCCACTGTTGAACCGACCGAACACACCGGCGAGACCGGCATGGCGATCTGGCGCACCCGCTACTTTGGCGACGAGTCGAACCGTATCCGCGTGCGCATGGTGGAGTACACCCCGGGCTACCTTGCCGACCATTGGTGCAAGAAGGGCCACATCCTGTTCTGCCTGGATGGCGAACTGGAAACCACGCTGGAAGACGGCCGAAAGTTCACGCTCACGCCCGGCATGAGCTATCAGGTCGGCGACGATGCCGAAGCCCATCAGTCGTACACCAGGAACGGCGCCCGGCTGTTCATCGTCGACTGACAGCGACACGACCTTTCTGCGTCGCAAATGGCCCCGGTTGACCGGGGTCAAGCGATTTAAAAATCAAGGTCTTTACGACTCACCGACCACAATATGTAGTGCTAGTCTGACTCCATACCACTAGATGGAGTACCTCATGACGGGCACACAGGTCACCAGGCAAGTCACCAAGCGCGACGGTTCGTTGGCGTCGTTCGATGCGCAAAAGATCCACCAGGCCATCGCGGCAGCCGGCCAGGCCACCGGCGAATTCGACGCCGTCGAGGCGCAGCGCCTGACCACCGGCGTGGTTGCACATCTCGCCCCGCTGCCCTGCCCCGGCATCGAAATCATCCAGAACTGTGTGGAAGAGGTGTTGGTCGACGCCGGCTATTGGCGCACCGCGCGCGCCTACATCGTCTACCGCGAGCAGCATGCCCGGCTGCGCTCGCTCAAGCACACGCTGGTCGATGTCGAGAGCACGATGGACGAGTACCTCGAGCAGCGCGACTGGCGCGTCAATGCCAACGCCAATCAGGGCTACAGCTTGGGCGGCCTGATCCTCAACGTGGCAGGCAAGGTCACGGCCAACTACTGGCTCTCTCACGTCTACAGTCCCGAAGCGGGCGCGGCGCACCGCGAGGGCGACCTCCACATCCACGATCTCGACATGCTTTCGGGCTACTGCGCAGGCTGGTCGTTGCGTCAGTTGCTGACGGAGGGATTCAACGGCGTGCCGGGCAAGGTGGAGGCGACGCCGCCGCGGCATATGTCCGCAGCGATCGGGCAGATCGTCAACTTCCTCGGCACCCTGCAAAACGAGTGGGCCGGCGCACAGGCGTTCAGCTCCTTCGATACGTACATGGCGCCGTTCATCCGCCGCGACGCGATGTCGTATGCGGCGGTCAAGCAGTCCATGCAGGAGCTGATCTACAACCTGAACGTGCCCAGCCGCTGGGGGACGCAAACGCCGTTCACCAACCTCACGTTCGACTGGACGTGCCCAGCGGACCTGCGCGAACAGGTTCCGTACATCGGCGGCGAAGAGATGCCGTTCACCTACGGCAACCTCCAGCCCGAGATGGACATGATCAACCGCGCGTACATCGAGGTCATGATGGCGGGCGACGCGAAGGACCGCGCATTCACGTTTCCGATTCCCACCTACAACATCACGCCCGATTTCGATTGGGAACACCCGAACACCACGCTGCTGTTCGAGATGACGGCACGCTACGGGCTGCCCTACTTCCAGAACTTCCTGAATTCCGATCTGGAGCCGCACATGGTGCGCTCGATGTGCTGCCGCCTGCAGCTGGACCTGCGCGAGCTCCTCAAGCGCGGCAACGGGTTGTTTGGGTCGGCCGAGCAGACCGGTTCGATCGGGGTGGTGACGGTGAACTGCGCGCGATTGGGTTATCTCTACGCGGGCGATGAGGCGGCGCTGCTGGCGCGGCTGGATACGCTGCTTGCGCTCGGCCGCGACGTGCTGGAGGTGAAGCGCAAGTTTGTGCAGCGGCTGATCGACCAGGGGCTGTACCCGTACACGCGCCGCTACCTGGGCACGCTGCGCAACCACTTCAGCACGCTCGGCGTGAACGGCATCAACGAGATGGTGCGCAACTTCACGCAAGATGCCGACGACATCACCACGCCATTCGGCCACGCCATGGCCGTGCGCCTGCTCGACCACGTGCGCCAGCGCATGACGGAATTCCAGGAGGCGACGGGGCACCTTTACAACCTCGAAGCCACGCCCGCGGAGGGCACGACTTATCGCTTCGCCCGCGAAGACCGCAAGCGCTGGCCGGGCATCCTGCAGGCCGGCACGACAGCCCAGCCGTATTACACCAACTCCAGCCAGCTGCCCGTCGGCTACACCGACGACCCGTTTGAAGCACTGGCGCGCCAGGAAGCGCTGCAGAGCAAATACACGGGCGGCACGGTGCTGCATCTGTACATGAACGAAGCCATCTCCTCGCCGCAGGCGTGCAAGGAGCTCGTGCGCCGCGCGTTGGCCAACTTCCGCCTGCCGTACATCACCATCACTCCGACGTTTTCGATCTGCCCGAAGCACGGCTATCTGTCCGGCCATCACGCGTTCTGTCCGAAATGCGATGCAGAACTGCTGGCTCAGCAGCCTCACGGCAAGTGCGGGTGCGCAACGGCGGACACCCCAGGTTCTTCCACCCACCTCCATCACGAAGGAGCCTCCGTATGACTACCGTTGCACAAACCGCCAACCACACCGCTGCACTCGACGACAGCCAGCGCACGCGCTGCGAAGTCTGGACCCGCGTGATGGGTTATCACCGGCCCGTCAGCTCGTTCAACATCGGCAAGCAAGGGGAATTCTGTGAACGCCGCTTCTTTGTTGAAGACCGCGCCCGCTAAGCCAACGCACTGCCTGCCGCCGGCCATCGGCGGCCTGGCGCCGTTCTCCAGCGTCGACTGGCCCGGACAGCTTGCGGCAGTCGTGTTTGTCGCGGGCTGCCCGTGGCGCTGCCATTACTGCCATAACCCGCACTTGCAGACGCGGGCGCGCACGCTGGATTGGGACGATGTCTTCGCGTTTTTGCAGCGTCGCGTGGGGCTGCTCGATGCGGTGGTCTTCTCCGGCGGTGAACCGCTGAGCGAGCCTCATCTGCCGCAACTGATGCGCGACGTGCGCGCGCTCGGCTACAGGATTGGCCTGCACACCGGCGGCATTTATCCGGCGCGCCTGGCCGACGTACTGCCGCTTGTGGACTGGGTGGGACTCGACATCAAGACGAGCGCACCGCGCTACGACGCGCTCACATGCCGCCGCGGCAGCGCTGCGCCGGTCGATGCGTGCCTGGATCTTCTGCTGCAGAACGGCAGCGCATTTGAGTGCCGCACCACGTGGCACCCCGATTGGCTGCCAGAACCCGAGCTTCTTGCGCTGGCGCAAAACCTGAGCCTGCGCGGCGTGAAACACTACGCATTACAAGCCTACCGAAGTGCCCCCGGAACCCCGGCCATCACGCTGCCCAGCGAGGGCACCCAGCGCGCATTGGCCGCCTGCTTTTCTTCTTTCTGTTGCCGGTGACACCATGCAAGACCCCCTTGATGTGGGCGCTCTGCTCAAGCACAGCCCGCTGTTCCAGGACTTCGACGACGGTGACATGGCCGTGCTCACGCGTGAGAGCCACGCTGTGCGCGTGTCACGGCACGACTTCGCGTTTCACCGTGGCGATCGCGCCGATGGCTTCTATGTCGTGGTGGTCGGAGCCATCAAGCTCGTATTGCCGGGCACACACGGCCAATGCAAGGTCATCGAGTTCTTCGGACCTGGCGAGTGCTTTGGCGAGCCCTTCATGTTCCTGAACCGCCCCTATGCGGCGGACGCGCAGGCCATGGAAGACAGCCTGCTGGTCTGGATCGGCAAGCGCGCCATCGACGATGCGCTGCACGTGCATCCGCGCCTGGCGCGGCAGATGCTCGCAGGGCTGTCAGCTCGCCTGCACACATTGATGTGCGACATCGAAACCGTGAACCTGCAAAGCGCGAATGAACGGCTGATCGGGTATCTGCTCTCGCTGCCGCGCAAGTTTGACCGCACGCGGTTTCCATGCAGCAAGAGCCTGGTCGCGTCCAAGCTTGGGCTCGCGCCGGCCACGCTTTCCCGTACGCTGCGTCAGTTGGTTCGCGACGGGTTGATCCGGGTGGAGGGCCGCGAGGTGGTCATCCCAAACACCACGGCGTTGCAGCGTCAGCTCATCGCTGGATAAAGATAGAGAATCGACGCAGATCAATCGCCAGCGGCGTCGAGGCGATGCTGCAGCGTGTTGACGGCGTCGTCCACCAGCGCGGCGGCGACACGCAGTTCTTCGTCACTGCAATCGGCGTGATAGCGCTTTTTGGCGCCAGATTGATTGAGCACGAGATGAATGTCCGGCGCCACGCCCGCCGTTGCCAGGCAGGCCCTGACGCACGCCAGCGCGCAACCGTCGAGCGCGAGGATGGGCCGCCCGCTGCGTGCTGTCTTGACCAACGCGCGCACCCCGCCGCCGACGCCGCTGATGCAGGACATCTCCGCCCTGCCCGCGCGATCGAGATCGACGGCCAAGCGGTTTGCCGCCTGCGCGACGCTCGAACAACCCGAGCACGCATAGACGAGCGGCAACGCACGTGATGACATGGCGCCCCTCGTCCTACCGCGATTGCCAGCGGGCAAGCCACGCCGGGCGTGCGGCCGCATCAAGCCAGTTCTTGACGATCAGGCCAAGCTCCGTGTCGCCTGCAATCTTGAGGCGGCGCTGGAAAAACAGCGTGTCCGCATCGGCAGTCCCGCGAATGAGCGCCACAAAATCGCCCACGCCTGCACGCAACTCCAGCTCGGGCTCAGGGCTGGACGCAGAAAGCATGTGAAACGCTCCGCCGCGGCAGCAAAAACAGGCGCGCAGGCCCAGGTCCTCCACGGTGATGGCGAACCGGCGTCCGTCCAACTCCGGCGGCGGCGTCAGCCAGGAAAGACGCCGGGCCAGATCGAGCCCCATCACAAAGGGAAACGACGTCACCGGTGCCGGCAGGCGACGCGCCATGCGAACAAACACTTCGGGTGGGCGCAGGCGCGTCATTGCGGCATCTCCAGCCACTCAATGCCGGACTGCCCGTGCCAGTAGCCGTTGCAGCGTCCAATGCCTTCGGGAGGCTGCACGTCCCGCACGGGCAGACCCAGGCGCAGGGCATCCAGTGCCGCCACGGCGTCGAGCGTGCCCCGCGATTGCGGGCTGACGCGCAGCACCTTCACGCCCAGCGCAGACAGCGCCGGCGCCTGATCGAGAATGTCGAGGCATTGCCCCGATTGCGTCTGGATACCGTTGATGGCGAGGAACTCCTGCCCTTCGCGCGTGCGCACCGCAAGGCCGTCGGGATGCTCAATGCAGCGGAAGCCGCAGTCGTCCTTATTCAGGCGAAAGTGCCGCGCCGTAAAGCAACGTGCGGAGAATGCCAGCGGCAAGCGCCCCCACACCATCGCCTCGATCGCCAATTCGGCGGGCTTCTCGCGCATCAGGTCGGCCAGTGTGGCCTGGCTCATCTCCAGCGGCATGACCGCGCGCACCGCGCCCAGCCCAGCCAGCCATGCCAGCGTCGCGCCGTGATACGCGTTGCAATGCGGCCCTGCAACGAACGGCCGGCCTTTCAGCAACCGTACGGCGCCAAGCTCGCCGGCTTCCACCATCCAGGCGTCTTGCTGACATTGCTTGCGCAACGCCTGCGCCTCGGCACTCGTTTCGATGAGCGTGCGCGTCGACAGCACCACCGACTTGCCGGCCTCGCGCAGCATGGCCGCGATATCGAGCCAGTCGTCCGCCCGCAATTCATGGCGACGGCTGCAAACCGTTTCGCCCACGTAGACGATGTCGACCGGGCTGGCCGCGACTTCTGCATAGAAATCAAACGTCTGTAGCCGCGGCCAGTAGTACAGCAGCGGACCAAGCGAAATTTCGTAAGACATGATGTGCCTTCTATTTCCAGGGCCGATCAAACGCGCCCTGCGTGACGTGTGCGCCTTCGGCGTGGCGCACGAGTGCAGCCTGCCAGTCAGGCTTGACGGAGAAGCGCGCCGGGTCCGCCTGAGCGGCATCCAATGCAGCGCGCAACGTGGCCACCACCTGCGCGACATACGCCGGACTGCGCTGGCGCCCCTCGATCTTGATCGCCGATACGCCCATGGCGAGCAGCCGCGGCAACAGGCTCAGTGCGTTGAGGCTCGTGGGTTCTTCGAGCACGTGGTCGACCTCGCCGTCGACCAGGAAGCGCCCCTTGCACAACGTCGGATACCCAGCCGGCTCGCCCGGTGCGTATTGGTCGATCATGATGTTGTTCAGGCGCGCATCCAGACTGCCACCCCGCTCTACCCAGCGCACCGCATGCGCCGGCGAACACACGCCCTTGTTGTTGGGCGAATCGCCGGTGGCATACGACGACAACAGGCAGCGCCCTTCGGCCATCACGCACAGGCTGCCAAAACCGAACACTTCGATCTGCACCGAGGTCTGCTTGATCACGCGTTCCACTTCAGTCAAGGTCAGCACACGCGGCAGTACGGCCCGGTGGATGCCGAACTGCTCGCGCATCAGCTCGATGGCGTCCGCATGCGTGGCAGAACCCTGCACGGACAGGTGCAGGCGAAGGTTTGGATAGCGGTCGCGCGCATAGGCCATCAGCCCAGGATCGGCCAGGATCACGGCATCGGCGCCCAGCATGTAGGCAGCATCGATTGCCATGCGCCACTCGATGGCACGGCCCGGCTGCGGAAACGTGTTGATGGCAAACAGCACCTGGCGCCCTTTCCGATGGGCAAATTCGACGCCGGCGCGGATGTCGCTCTCGGTAAAGTTCAGGCCGGCGAAGTTGCGCGCGTTGGTCGCATTCTTCAAGCCGAGATAGACCGTGTCGGCCCCGGCCTCCACCGCAGCCTTGAGTGCGGCCAGGCTGCCGGCGGGCGCCACGAGTTCAATGGGGGAAGCGTTCTGTGTCATGGCGGCCAGTCTGCGACTTGTCCGCCAATGTGGTTTTGCGTTCCGTCAATCGCGCGCAAACGCTCGCGAGACACGGCGAAACGTCAGCAGCGCGCGGCCCAGCATCGCGCCCAGCCACACGTGCGACAGCGCGAACAACATGCCCGCGGTCACCGCCATCCGTTCAGGCTGCAACGGGACCAGCAACAACGCCAGCAACACGAGCAGCAGCAAGCGCGCGTGCCAATGCTGTTGCCGCTCGCCGATCAACGTCTGCATGGCCGGCAGCCGCACATGCCGCGGCACCCGCTTGCGCAGGTGCATCCAGATCATGAACGGGATGATCTTGCCGAGCATCGCGTTGACAGGCAGCACGCCGCCGCCCACCACGGCCAGCACGCCCATCTCCCACGCGATCGGCCAGCCTGATGGCAGCCACGATGCGCTCAATCCGAGCACGGCCACCGCCAGCCAGGCAGTCACCGCGGCCAGCCACAACCGCCAGCCCGGATCGTGCCGACGGCGCGCACCGGACACGGCACGCACGCCCACCATCGCCAGCGCAGCCAAGGCAAGCCATCCCCATGTCTGCCAGAACACCGTGCCACCCACGCTGGCGCACACGCTTCCGACAAGCAGGGGCGCCCACAGCCACCACGGCATCAGCCGATACCAGGACGCTGGTAGACGCGGTGTTTGCCAGAACATCGGCAACACCGTCGACGCCACGCCCGCGAGCAACGTCGCCAGCCAGCCGCCGAGACCCCAGCCGACATGCAGGTTCAGCAGCACTGGCGATGGCGCAAACCATCCGGTAGCCAACGCCGTGGCAAGCGTTGCGCCGCTCGCCAGCGTTGCCAACAAGGCCCAGCCGATGCGGCGCAGTGTTCGCACCGTCGCGTGCGTGGCGCGCGTCTGCCTCACACGCATGCCGGCAAGAAGGATCAGCATTGCGGGCACCGCCAGCAACGGCGCCCCCATCCACGCAGCCAACACGAACGCGCGTTGGTCCGCGCTCAAAAAGCCCGTTGCCAGCGCAGACGCCGTTGCCACGCAAGACAGCGCCACCCACGGCGACACCCATCTCGCGCCGCGCACAGGCACACCGGCCACGACCGGAAGCAGTTGGAATAGCGCGCCGAGCATCGCCGGCAAAAGCATGCCGACGGCCAAGGCGTGAACCAGCGCGAGCGACAGCGGAGCAAACCGGTCAGGCAAACCCACAGACGGCCCCAGCGCCAGCAGAAGACCGGCCGCCGCGCCCACCCACGGCACCGGCAGCAGGCAGCCGAACACCACGCCGGCAGGCGGCATGCGTTCGTAGAAAAGCGTGGGGGCAGTTGGCATCTGGCCGCTGAATATCCATCCAGCCGACCACGTTAGCGCAGACGCGTCCACAAACCGTTGATGCGCGTTAAGCGTCAGCGCGGCGTGAATCCAATCGAGCGCCGCTCCCGCAACTCCGGCTTGATGGAATGCTCCTGCCGCAGTTGGGCAAGGAAGGCCTCGGGGTCAAGCGTCTCGCCCAGCAGCACAGACTGCTGCTTGACCACCGCAAAATCACCCGGCGTAAGCATGTCGAGCGACGCCAGCATTTCGCGCCACACCGGCTTGAGCGCCTCGGCTTTGCCGCCCAGTGCCTCGGCAATGAACATCTGCTCGCGCTGCGCCCGCACGAGCGGCTTGAAGCGGATCTTGAACGCAAACCGCCGCAGCGCCGCCTCGTCAATCCGATCAAACAAATTGGTGGTGCAGACAAAGATGCCGTCAAAGCGTTCCATGCCTTGCAGCATCTCGTTGACTTCCGACACCTCGTAATTGCGGACCGCGCCCTGGCGGCTCTGCATGAAGCTGTCCGCCTCGTCGAGCAGGAGCAGCGCGCGCTCCTCTTCGGCGCGCGCGAACATCGCCGCAATCTGCTGCTCGGTTTCGCCGACGTACTTGCTCATCAAGTCCGACGCGCGGCGGATCATCAACGGCATGTCGAGTTGCGCCGCGATGTGCTCGGCCAGCACCGTCTTGCCGGTGCCCGGCGGCCCGTAGAAGCACAACGTGCCGCGTCGCCGCGCACGCAGCGCTTCGATAATGCGCTCGACGGAGAACCGGGTCTCCAGGTTCAGATAGTCCAGCTTGTATTCCGTCACGACGCGGTGCGCCGGCACATCAGGACGCAAGCCCATCGCCTGATCGGCGTGGTCGAGCTGACGTTCGATCAGCGACTCGGCAGACTCCTCCATTGCCGGCTGCGTCAGACGTGCAAAGCGTGCGGCGGAATCGATCTGCGCAGGCGTGAGCGTCTTGCGCGCCGCCAGCTTGGCCATGAATGCGTCCGACACCTCCAGCCCTTCCAGATGCTTGCGGATGATGCTTTCGCGCACCGTCGGCGGCGGCACCTTCAGCTCAAGGTGGAACTGGAAGCGGCGCAGATACGCCGGATCGATCTGGCGAATGGAATTCGATACCCAGATCACCGGCACGGGGTTCTGCTCGAGCGTCTGGTTTACCCACGCCTTGCCGTTGACGGAGCCACGCGGCTCTTCGTGGCCGAACAGGCTCATCAGCTCGCGCGTCGGGCCGGGAAATACGTCTTCCACCTCGTCGAACAGCAGCACCGCGCCGGGCCGTCCGCGCAGAAACGCCTGTGACACCTGCAGAGAGCGATAGCGGTCTTTGCCTGTGAGGCTGTTGCCGTCCTTGTCGAGGCAATCCACTTCGTACAGCTCGCAGCCGGCATCGCGCGCCAGCACGCGGGCGAGTTCGGTCTTGCCGGTGCCGGGCGCGCCATACAGGAGGATGTTCACGCCGGACGCACGCTGCTGCGAGGCGTTTTCCAGCAGCGCCGTGAGGTAGCGCGCATCGGTTTCCACATGCGGGTAGTCGGACTGCGACAGCGTGGTCGGCGGCGCGGGGCGCGTGAAGACGGCCATCATGTCCGCCTCGCTCGCGTAGTCGCCCAGCAGCACGTGCAACAGGCGGTCGGAGATACGCATCAGATCGCCCAGATCGGTGACGCTGTTCTCGGCAGCGGCGGCTCGATGAGACCCAGCGTCTCGAGGCGCGAACCGGGCCGCAATGACACAGCAACCTCGGCCGTGCTTGCACCCGCCAGGTTGGCGAGCAGCTGGAACGCCTCCTGGCTATGCGCGACCTTGCAGTCGACCATCACGGCGCGCAGGTCGCGCTTGTATTTCACGAGGGAGGCAAACAGCAGCAACGCACGTTGTGCGGCGGCAGGCCGAGCACGCGGGCCAACATGTCGATGTTGCCGACCAGCAGGACGCGCTCGCCGGAGAGCCGCTCGGCCAGCGCATCGCACGACGCGCCGAACACGGTGAACATGTCCTTGGCGTGATGCTTGACGTATTCATCCAGGTAATAGAACAGGGAGCCTTCATCGAAGGCGCTGCTCCACTGACCGTGGCGCTCCATGAAGGTCGCAGGTCCAGCTTGCCGACCGCGCGCCAGCCTGGCATGTCGGCGCAGCGCGCAGACAGAAAGCGCTGCAGCCGCTGGATGACCGTCACCGGCCAGATCAACTCCGGCGCGCACACGGTCAGGATGTCGTTGATATTGGTGCGCAGATTGAAGCGCAGCCCCATCGCGCAGACCGTGCGCAAGGCAAATTGCGCGCACATGGAATCGAGCGAGGACAACAGCAGCGCCTGCGGCTGCCTGCCGCCCGTGGGGACGAATGTGCCATCGTCGTCAGCGTCGTCCATGTTGAGGTTGGCTTCATCCATGGTCGCCCCCTTCTTCCCCGTTTCACGGTTGGCCGGCCGGTCACCGTGTTTGAATGATTTTCATCCTAGCGCGTTTGCGCACACAGCGTACCCCGGGTGGACCCGTGTCTTTGCAAGTTGCGCGCCCGCAGCGCCTTAAATGGCCAACCGCCTGCACAGGCAGTTTCCCGCCATCAGCCGTCTGGACGTGAGCCTCACCCCACGAAAGAGAGGGAAATTCGCGCGCAAATAGGAATCATTATCGTTTATACTTTGCCTATCGGCCTCATAGACTGAACGCAAACTCTGTTCGGTTGTCGCAACACTGTTGCACTTGCAGGCCTACAATACCTGTCACGCTGGCGGCGGCCCGCTGGCTTCAACGCTAGGCGCCATGGAATTGCTCCTGAGTCTGCTCATCAGCATTGGGGTTTCACTGATCGTCTTCGGCAAGCGCTGACGCCGCGCCGCTTTCGTCGTTCATCCCACCACCATCGCATCGCACTCCTTTTTTCTGCTTTCGATTCACGGTCGTTGATGATTCACCCTCGTACTCTCAAGATCCTGGTGGTCGTGCTGTTGCTGCACGCGGGCGTGCTGATGCTGATTCAGCTTGGCCTGATCGCGCCGCGCCCGATTGTCGAAGAACCGCTGGAAATCCAGGCGCACATCATTCCGGCCGCGCCTGAGCCAATCAAGCAACCGGAGCCGCCCAAACAGCAACCGGTCAAGCAAGAGGCGCCCAAGCCCGTCAACATCGTGAAGCCGGTCGCGCAGCCCAAACCCACGCCGATGCCGACGCCCACACTGCCGCCGTCGGACAACGCCCCGGTGGTGCCCGCCGCGCCGCCCGCGCCGCCGGCACCGGCTCCAGAACCTGCGCCCGCGCCGGCGCCCGTGTCGTCCGGCCCGATCAG
>NZ_VOSS01000080.1 GCF_007997035.1 Ralstonia sp. TCR112
GAGTCGGTCCCGGCAGGAACGAAAGGAGGTGGACCCACCAAGGCAAAAAACAAAAAAACCTACCCATGTCGCCTCGCCGCCAACCCCACCCCACTCACCAACAAAACCCCCGCCGCCACCTCCAACCCATGCGGCAACCGAGCCTCATAAACAAACCCATACACCAACGCAAACACCGTCTCAAACACAATCAACTGCCCCGACAGCGTCAACGGCAACTTGCGGCTGGCTGCATTCCACAGGCTGTTCCCGAGCACAGACGCCCCCAGCGCCACGCCCATATTCACCAGCCAGAACATCCCCCACGCCGATGCGGGCTGCGCAGAAGCCGTTGCCATGCCGGGCAGCAAAAATGCCGGCACGGCCAGTGCCAGTGACAACGCCCCGGTCGCGACGCCCGTCAACAGCGACCACTCCCGACTCGTGAACTGCGGCCGCGCGCGCAGGTACCGCGCATTGCACACCGCGTACACCGTCCAGCACGCCAGCGCGCCCGCTGCCATCAAGAGCCCGATGAAATAGGTTCTGCCGCCGGCACTCGAATGCACGTCGGGCGCATCGAGGTAAATGCACACCACGCCGGCCACGGCCATCAGCAGGGGCAGGGCCAGTTGCCGCAACGGCAGGCTGCCGCGTTCGGCCGCGCCGGCCAGTGTGACGGTCACGGGCAACAGCCCGACGATGAGCGACACCGGCGCCACGCCCGCGCGCTGTACGCCGCCCGCCACGCACAGGTAGTAAAGGATGTTGCCCGGCAGCGATAACAGCAGCAGCGCCGCCCAGTCGCGCCGGGTCGTCTTGCGCCACAGCGTGCGCCACACCGGCAGCGCCAGCACGAGCGAGAGCACGCCGTACAGCACATACCGCGCGGCCGACAGCGCCAGCGGTGAAAACTGCGGCAGCATTTTCGGCGCGACGAAGATGACGCCCCACAGCGCGCCGGCCGCGACGCCGTAGCCGATGCCCGTGAGGTGGTCGCGCCGCGCGTCGTGCTGACCGTGATGCAGCTGCGTTGCAGTGGAGGTGTCGCCAACAGCCATGGAGCGCCTGTCCGAAAAGACCAATCGAACCGGCACTCTGCGCGCGTGCGTGCCGCGCGTCTTGGTGAAGACGGCTGCGCTTTGGCAAAAACGGAAATGGTGGCGCTAGCGCCGCACCGCTGCGGGCGTGATGCCGTGCGCGGCCTTGAGGTGACGCGTGAGGGCGCTTTGGTCGTAGTAGCCGGTGCGTGCGGCAACCTCGGCGATGGGCAGGGCGGTGGTTTCCAGCAGCGTCAATGCATGCCGCAGCCGCACCTGGGCGAGATGCGCATGCAGCGTGGTGCCGTAAGCGGCGCGAAACAGCGTGGCAAGGCGACGCGCGCTCACGCCCGCTTCTGCGGCCAGCGCATCGACGGTGAGCGGCTCCGCGTAGCGGTGCTCGATGGCGTGCCATGCGCGCTCGGCACGCGCGTCGGGGCGTGCGCGGATCTGCGTGGATTGGTTGGCCGGATGCGCGGCCAGCGTCGCTAGCGCGAGCGACGACCACGCAGTGGCCAGCACGGCATCGACGATGGGCGCGTCCTGCAGCCAGGTCGTCAGTGCGCGCAGGCCGGGCGTGAGCGGAAAGAACACGCGGTCGGCCAAGCCGCCCAGGCTGGGCGCGTCCACGGTTTGGCCGGGGATGTCGAAGACGATGAAGCGGTTGGCGCCGGTGGCTTCAAACGCATGCGTGGCGCCCGCCGGAATGAGCGCCGCGTGGTGCGTGTCGACACGGCCGCCGCGGCCGTCGACGTCCATCTCGAGGATGCCGCGTGCGGGCATCACGACCTGCATGAAGTCGTGCGAGTGCGGGGGCGCGGCGAGGCCGTAAGTGCGGAAGTCCAGCATGGTGCCGCCGAGAATAGCACCGGCATTCGCCCAAAAAAATACCTGGCCACAGATCGTCTGCGCCGGGTCTCGGAACTTTCACGGAAAGAGGCTCCGTGAGAAGAGGAACACGCATATCGTGCGCTGTTTGCGTGACACCGGCGTGTCAGCCGCGCCTGCGCCCTCATTCCTCCTGGATCGTCACCTTGTTCGGATAGAACGCCAGATAGCCGGCCACCTCACGTGCGACGGGCTTGGGCTGTTCGTACGTCCAGACGGCGTTGTCGGCGCGCACATCGCCGGCCACGATCGTGTAGTACGACGCATCGCCCTTGTACGGGCAATGGGTGTGATGCTGCGTGCGCTCCAGCAGGTTCATCTGCACATCGTCGCGCGGGATGTACTGCACGGGCGGATACGACGCCTCGCGCAGCGTGCGCGCCAGATGCGTGCTGGCGATGGTGAAGCCGTTGAGCGTCACGGTTACGCGGCGCGGGTTCGACTCGACGGTGATCGGGTGATTCGGATCGATATCGGGCATGCGGCACTCCTGCAGTTGGGCGAGGGGAGACGCTTTCACTGTAGCAAGCGCCGCGCGCGCCTTCCCCTGACTGCCGGTTCCTGCTTACCAGTGCGTTTCCGATTCCGGCGTGGACGAGACGCGGTGGATCGCCAGGTCGGCGCCCATGAATTCGGCCTCGCGGTCCAGCCGCAGCCCCACAAGCTTGCGCAGCGTGCCGTACACCACCGTGCCGCCGATCAGCGCAATGGCGATGCCGCCGGCCGTGCCCGCCACCTGCGCCCAGAACGACACGCCGCCCAGGCCGCCGAGCGCCTTCAAACCGAAGATGCCGGCCGCGATGCCGCCCCAGGCGCCGCACAGACCGTGCAGCGGCCACACGCCAAGCACGTCGTCGATGCGCCAGACGTTCTGCACGCGCGTGAACATCCAGACAAACAGCACGCCCGCAATGCCGCCGACAGCCAGCGCGCCCAGCGGATGCATCACGTCGGAGCCGGCGCACACGGCCACCAGGCCGGCCAGCGGCCCGTTGTACGAAAAGCCCGGATCGTTCTTGCCCATCCACCACGCGGTGAGCGTGCCGCCCACCATCGCCATCAGCGAGTTGATGGCGACCAGGCCGCTCATCTTGTCGAGCGTCTGCGCGCTCATCACGTTGAAGCCGAACCAGCCCACCGCCAGCACCCAGGCGCCGGCCGCCAGGAACGGGATGTTCGACGGCGGATGCGCGGCGATGCGGCCGTCGTCCTTGTAGCGGCCGTGGCGTGCGCCCAGCAGCAGCACGGCCGGCAGCGCGATCCAGCCGCCCACCGCGTGCACGACCACCGAGCCGGCAAAGTCGTGGAACTCCGCGCCCGTCACGCTCTGCAGCCAGTGCTGGATGCCGAAGCGCTCGTTCCAGGCGATGCCCTCGAAGAAGGGGTAGACGAAGCCCACCAGCACGAAGGTCGCCGCCAGTTGTGGCTCGAAGCGCGAACGCTCGGCAATGCCGCCCGAGATGATGGCCGGGATGGCGGCCGCGAAGGTCAGCAGGAAGAAGAACTTCACCAGCTCGTAGCCGTTCTGCTGGGCGAGCACGTCGGCGCCGGTAAAGAAATTGACCCCGTACGCGATCGAATAGCCGATGAAGAAGTACGCGATGGTCGACACGGCAAAGTCGACCAGGATTTTGACCAGCGCATTGACCTGGTTCTTCTTGCGGACGGTGCCCAGCTCAAGGAACGCGAAGCCGGCATGCATGGCCAGCACCATGATCGCGCCCAGCAGGATGAAGAGCGCGTCGCCCCCGGTTTTGATGGAGTTCATTGCGGTTGTCGTGCGGGTTGAGGGTCAGCGCCATCCGGGTGCAGTACTTGCCCACAAATGACGCAAAAAGCGCCGACAGATGCAAAAGTTGTTCCAACGGTGTGCAAAAAGGTGACATGGCGCACCACGGCCGTGCGCGGCAGGTCGTGGCCGGACGAGGTTCTGAGTTCAGCCCGAAATCGGTGCGTATCTGCTTTGAAATGGTGCGGGCGAGGCGTCGGATGCGCCGTAGTGGTGCGGCCGGCCCGCCGGAAGATTAAGGCTTGGCGCCCGCGACGCTGAACGATGCCGCCACGGCGTTCCACAGCGGCTCGTACCGCAGGCGCACGGCACTGGCCTGCTCCGGCGAGGTGGCGGGAGACTGCATGTGCAGCATCAGCAGGGCGCCGTCGGTCGGCACCATCAAAACGCGGCCCACCAGCGTGTTGCCGGTGGCGCGCGGGATATGCGGCCCGGGCGATTCGCCGATGTAGCTGGCCCACACGCCGGGGCGGCCGCCGAACGATTGCGTGCCCCAGCCGAGCAGCTTGCAGGGGCCGGCCACGGCTTGCTTGACGGCATCGCGCATCCAGCGGGGCTCGCGGCTGTCCGGAACGGGTTCGAGGTCGCCTTCGGTCGGGCGCACGATCAGTTCAATGCGTGACAGCCCCGAGCCGCCCTGGTTGGCCCACGCGCCGATCGCCACGCGCGCCGGATCGGGTTTGCGCGGGGCCGTGGGCGGCACGCGTTCCCACGAGAACGGCAGCCGCAGGTTGAGGCTCGCGCCGCGCGCGTTCGGCCAGTCAGACAACGTCACGGCCTGGGTGAAGCGGCTGCCCAGCTCATCGGCGGGGCGGTCGTCGTAGACCACCGCCAGCAGCGTCTGCAGCGTGGCGCGGTCCTGGTTACCCTGTGCGCGTGCCACCACGCGTTCGGCCAGGGCATGGGCCGTCTCGGCTGTCTGGGTGGCAACGCCAACACTGGGTTGATGAATGTCGAGCGCGCGCCCGATCAGCAGTTGGCGCTCGTCGTCGGACAGCGGAATACCGGCGATCAGGCGACGCGTGCGAGTCAGCGCCTGCGGGAACGTGTTGTCGAACTGGGTGCGGGCGCGGATCAACTCTTCACGCTGCCCGGGAAAGCGCTGGATGGCGCGGTCGATCGCCTGCGATTGCACGGTCAGGAAGCCAAGCACGCTGATCAGCCCCGGGATGGCGCCGGGCGTGTAGTCCCACGCTACGGCGTGGCCGGACCACGCCAGCAAGGCGGTCAGACACCAGCGCATCGTTGCGCGGCTTGGCATTGGAAGTTCCCCCCTGTGGCCGGACCCGTTTCCGACCAAAATCCGACTCTAACGATTTGTATCGATTGTGTGCAAGCTGGGTGTTGCACCGAGATCGGACCGTTCCGGTCGTCCGCGATTTGCGCAAACCGGCCCGGGTGGCGACGTGCCTATTTGAGCGGAGGGCTCAACAGGCCATCGCCCGTGCGGCCCGTTGACGACCGCGCCAACCCCGAAAATACTGTCTGTTCGACCCGCCGACCGGCACGCGTCGCCTTGTGCGTCGTACAACACATCCAACGCCGGCACCCCACTTTTCGAAGGTGGAGACATGACCGATCTTTCCGCTGCCCGCGCGGCCGATCCCACGCCTGCCAGCGCAGCCGCGCCGGTGCGCAACAAGGTGCGCTTCGTGACGGCCGCATCGTTGTTCGACGGGCATGACGCGTCGATCAACATCATGCGGCGCATCCTGCAGTCGATGGGCTGCGAGGTGATCCACCTCGGGCACAACCGCTCGGTGGACGAGGTGGTCAACGCAGCGTTGCAGGAAGACGTGCAGGGCATTGCGGTGTCCAGCTACCAGGGCGGCCACGTCGAATACTTCAAGTACATGATCGACGCGCTGCGCGCGCGCGGCGGCGAGCACATCCAGGTGTTCGGCGGTGGCGGCGGCGTGATCGTGCCGGCGGAGATCCGCGGACTGCAGGACTACGGCGTCGCGCGCATCTACAGCCCCGAAGACGGCCAGCGCATGGGGCTGGCCGGCATGATTGCCGACATGGTGCAGCGTTGCGACATCGATCTTTCCGTCTATGCGCCCGCCACGCTGGAGCCCGTCGCCACCGGCGACCGCCGCGCCCTGGCGCAGCTGATCACGGCACTGGAATCGGGCCGCATCGATCCGGCATTGCGCGACGCCGTCCGCGCGGCTGCGGCCGCCACGCATACGCCGGTGGTCGGCATCACGGGCACGGGCGGCGCAGGCAAGTCGTCGCTCACCGATGAGCTGATCCGCCGCTTCCGGCTCGACCAGAAGGACGCGCTGCGCATCGCCGTCATCTCGATCGATCCGTCACGGCGCAAGTCGGGCGGCGCCCTGCTGGGCGACCGCATTCGCATGAACGCGATCAATCATCCGAACATCTTTGTGCGCTCGCTGGCCACGCGCGAGGCGAGCCGCGAGATTTCCGACGCGCTGCCCGACGTGATTGCCGCCTGCCGCGCGGGCGGGTTCGATCTCGTCATCGTCGAGACCTCCGGCATCGGGCAGGGCGACGCGGCGATCGTGCCGCATGTCGATCTGTCGCTGTATGTGATGACGCCCGAGTTTGGCGCCGCCAGCCAGCTGGAGAAGATCGACATGCTCGACTTTGCCGATCTGGTGGCGATCAACAAGTTCGACCGCAAGGGCGCGCAGGATGCGTGGCGCGACGTCGCCAAGCAGGTGCAGCGCAACCGCGAGCAATGGCACGCCCGCCCCGAAGACATGCCGGTGTTCGGCACGCAGGCCTCGCACTTCAACGACGACGGCGTGACGGCGCTGTATCACGCGCTGGCCGATCGACTGAACGAGCGGGGCATGGCGCTGGCTGAACGCACGCTGCCGCGCCCGGCCGGCAAATGCTCCACCAGCCACGATGCCATCGTGCCGCCCGCGCGCGTGCGCTATTTGGCGGAGCTGGCCGATACCGTGCGCGGCTACCACCGCCGCGTCGACGCGCAAAGCCGCCTCGCGCGCGAGCGCCAGCAACTGCGTGCCAGCCACCGCATGCTGGAGCAGGCCGGCGCCACCGTGCAGACGCTGTCCGCGCTCGACAAGCAGGCGGCCGAGCGCGACGCACAGCTCGGCGCCGCCGAGCGCAAGCTGCTCGCCATGTGGCCGGACCTGCGCCGCGCGTATTCCGGCGACGAATACGTCGTCAAGATTCGCGACAAGGAAATCCGCACGCAGCTCACGCACACCACGCTCTCGGGCACCACCATCCGCAAGGTCGTGCTGCCGCCGTACGAAGACGACGGCGAAGTGCTGCGCTGGCTGATGCGCGAAAACGTGCCGGGCAGCTTTCCGTACACCGCCGGCGTGTTCGCCTTCAAGCGCGAGAACGAAGACCCGACGCGCATGTTCGCGGGCGAGGGCGATGCCTTCCGCACCAACCGGCGCTTCAAGCTGGTCTCGGAAGGCATGGAGGCCAAGCGGCTCTCCACCGCGTTCGACTCCGTCACGCTCTACGGCGAAGACCCGGCGCTGCGCCCGGACATCTACGGCAAGGTTGGCAACTCGGGGGTGTCGATCGCCACGCTCGACGATATGAAGGTGCTGTACGACGGCTTTGACCTCACGAGCCCGAACACGTCGGTGTCCATGACGATCAACGGCCCCGCGCCGACGGTCCTGGCGATGTTCATGAACACCGCCATCGACCAGAACCTCGCCCGGTTCCGCGCCGACAACGGGCGAGAGCCGACGCAAGACGAAGAGGCGAAAATCCGCGCGTGGGTGCTGCAAAACGTGCGCGGCACGGTGCAGGCCGACATCCTCAAGGAAGACCAGGGGCAGAACACCTGCATCTTCTCGACGGAGTTTTCGCTCAAGGTGATGGGCGATATCCAGGAATATTTCGTGCGCCACCAGGTGCGCAATTTCTACTCGGTGTCGATCTCGGGGTACCACATTGCCGAGGCGGGCGCGAACCCGATCTCGCAGCTGGCGTTCACGCTCGCCAACGGTTTCACGTATGTGGAGGCGTATCTCGCGCGCGGCATGCATATCGATGACTTTGCGCCGAACCTGTCGTTCTTCTTCTCCAACGGCATGGACCCGGAGTACAGCGTGCTCGGCCGCGTCGCGCGCCGCATCTGGGCGGTGACGCTGCGAGACAAGTACGGCGCGAACGAGCGCAGCCAGAAGCTGAAGTACCACGTGCAGACGTCCGGCCGGTCATTGCACGCGCAGGAAATCGCCTTCAACGACATCCGCACGACGCTGCAGGCGCTGATCGCCATCTACGACAACTGCAACAGCCTGCACACGAATGCCTACGACGAGGCGATCACCACGCCGACGGCCGAATCGGTGCGGCGCGCGCTGGCCATCCAACTCATCATCAACCGCGAGTGGGGCCTGGCCAAGTGCGAGAACCCGAACCAGGGCAGCTTCATCATCGACGAGCTGACGGACCTCGTGGAAGAGGCCGTGCTGCAGGAGTTCGAGCGCATTGCAGAGCGCGGCGGTGTGCTGGGGGCGATGGAAACCGGCTACCAGCGCGGCAAGATCCAGGAAGAGTCGATGCTGTATGAGCAGCGCAAGCATGATGGCTCGCTGCCGATCATCGGTGTGAACACGTTCCGCAATCCCGACGCCGAGAGCGTGGTGCCGCCGCACATCGAACTGGCACGGTCCAGCGAGGAGGAGAAGCAGAGCCAGCTCGCGCGCCTGGAAGCGTTTCATGCGCGGCATGCCGGGGAAGCGCCTGTCATGCTGCAGCGCCTGCAGCGCGCGGTGATTGACGATCAGAACGTGTTTGCGGTGCTGATGGATGCGGTGCGCGTCTGCTCGCTCGGGCAGATCACGCACGCGCTGTTCGAAGTGGGCGGGCAGTACCGGCGCAACATGTAGGGCAGCGCCCGGCTCAGGCGTGCGTGGCGGGCTCGATCCATTCCGGCAGTACGCCATGCCCACCGCGCGGCGCATGCCACACCTGGCGGGCGGCCGCCGTTACGCTGTCGATGAGCGGTGCGGGAACGTGGGGTTGCAGCTTCTGCGCGAGGCCTGCCAGTCCCGCACCGCCCAGCACGATCGCGTCCACCGGCTGGCGGCGCAGGACGGTCGTGCAGGCGCCGATCAAGATCTGTTCTGCCGCATCCGGCGCGGCGTATAGCGCGGCCCCGTCGAGTTCGACGGTATGGATGTCGCGCACGGTGTGGCCGCCCTCCAGCGTGGGCAGCAAGCGCTCCAGGATCGGGCCCCACGCGTGGCCGCCCGTGATGACCGCGCAACTGCCGTACGTTGCCGCTTCCATCAACGCGGCTTCCGCCAGGCCGGTGACGGGGCACGGCGCCACCTCGCGCAGCGCGAAGAGCCCCGGGTCGCCAAAGCAGCCGATGATGGCGGCGTCGATGGCTGGCTGCTGCGCGCGCGTCCATGCGTCGAGCGCGGCGTGCGCGGCCACCGCGTAGCCGACTTCGGTGGCGATGTACGGTGCGCCAAATCGGGCGGTGACGGATTCCACAACAACATCGCTGGGCAATGCGGCCTGCACGAAGCGTGTGATGGTCTGTGTGAGCGCGCTCGTGGTGTTCGGGTTGATCAACAGCAGCCGGCGCGGGCGGGGGGATTCGGTAGCGATGGTCATTGGCGCGCGTTCAGTCGGCACGCCCGGCGCTCTGGCGGTGGCGCAGTCGAACAATGGCCAGCATCGTCAGCCCCATCACCACGAACGACACCACGGTGGTGAGCGTGCCCAGCGCGTAGATGGATGGCGTCGTGACGGTGGTGGTCAAGCCTTGCAGCTCGAGCGGCAGCGTGTTGACGTCGCCGATGGCCTGCGAGGTGCGCGCGATCTCATCCCAGCTCAGCGTGAAACCGAACATGCCCACGCCGATCAGCGACGGCGCAATCAGCGGCAGCACGACGTGGCGGAACGTCTGCCACGGCGTGGCGCCCAGGTCGCGCGCGGCTTCTTCATAGGCCGGGTTGAAGCGGTTGAATACGGCGAACATGATGAGCAGGCCGAACGGCAGCGTCCACGTGAGGTGCGCCCCGAGGGCGGAGGTCCACAGGCCGAGCGACGATCCAAAGCTGTCGGCCTGATCGGTCATGCCCATCGCGGTGAGCAGCGCCTTGAGGCCCGTGTCGATGAGCCGGAACTGCAGGCCGATGCCGAGCGACACCACGATCGACGGCATGATCAGGCTCGCCACCGTCACATAGAACAGCACACCGCCGCCGCGTAGCCGCTTGCGAAACGCAAGCGCCGCGAGCAGCGAGAGCCCCATGGTCAGCGCCATCACCACCGCGCCGAGCGCCAGCGAGCGCCGGAACGCCGCACCGATATCCACCACGCCCAGCCCCTCGGCCAGCTGGCGATACCAGTGCAGCGACAGCCCGTTCATCGGGAACGTCAGCCCGCCGTCCGGGCCCTGGAAGCTGAGCGCGAAGATCGTCAGCATCGGCCCGTACAGGAACAGCACAAACAGCGCGAAGAGGCACGCCAGCGGCCAGAAGCCGGGGGCACGGGGTTCGCGAAAGCGCGCTTGCATGTCAAAGCTCCTTGCGGATGTCGACCACGCGGGTCAGGCCCCAGATGATCATCAGCACCGTCAGCAGCAGCACCACGGCGTTGGCGGCCGCCAGCGGAAACTGCAGGTACGACGTCTGCACCTGGATCATCTTGCCGACGGAGGCAATCTGCTGGCCGCCCATTACGCCGACGGTGACGAAATCGCCCATCACGATGGTCAGGATGAAGATGGAGCCGATCAGGATGCCGCTGCGCGACAGCGGCACGATCACATGCCACAGCGTTTGCCAGGCGGTGGCGCCCGCATCGCGCGCGGCTTCGAGCAACGCGCGGTCGATGCGCATCATCGAATTGAAGATCGGCACGATCATGAACATGGTGTAGAGGTGCACGTACGCCAGCAGCACCGAGAAGTTCGAATACAGCAGCCAGTCTTGCGGCTGGTCGATCAGGTGCATGGCCTGCAGTGTCTGGTTGACGAGGCCGTTGCGGCCCAGCAGTGGAATCCACGAAATCATGCGGATCACGTTGGACGTCCAGAACGGCACCGTGCAGATCACGAACAGCAGCGTCTGCACGGCAGCCGAGCGCACATGAAACGCGAGGAAGTACGCCAGCGCAAAACCCAGCACCAGCGTGAGCGCCCAGGTGCCCAGCGCAAAGCGCAGCGTCGACAGATACGTCGACGCGGTCACGCACAGATCGCCGTATTCATTGAGATGGCCGCAGCCTTCCCACAGCTTGGCGTAGTTGCGCAAGGTGAAGGTTGGCAGCAGCGCGTACTCGTTGAAATCCCAGAAGCTGACCATCGCGACCAGCCCCAGCGGGATGAGGAAGAACACCACGAACACCGCCGCAAACGGCAGCGCCTGCAAGCCCGGACCGACCGGGCGCCGGGCGCGGGCGGCGACTGTGTCGTTGGACGGTGCCGACGCTGCCGACGGTGCTGACGATGTGGACGGTGCTGTGGTCGTCATGGTCAGGCGGCGACGAACTCGTTCCACTTGCGGACCATGTACTCGTTCTCGTCCATGACCGCGTTCCAGCAGGCGATGCCGCCCATGCGCTGTTCGTAGCTGCCGCCGTCGCGCACGCTGCCGGCCTTGGCGAGCACATCGCCGTGCGGGCTCTTGATGTCCTTGGCCGCGGGCTTGCCTTCCATCCAGTAGGCCCACTCGTACGGCTCCATCTTCGCCTTGGCCGTTTCGAGCACGGCGCTGTAGTAACCCTGGCGGTTCAGGTATGCACCGGCCCAGCCGTCGAGGAACCAGTTGATGAATTCATACGCTGCGTCGAGCTTCTTGCCCGACACCGTCTTCGGAATGCCAAAGCCGGCGGCCCACGCGCGATAGCCTTCCTTCAGCGGCTGGAACGTGCAGTCGATGCCCTTGCTGCGCACGGCCGTCACCGCCGGGCTCCACATCGACTGGATCACCACCTCGCCCGAGGACATCAAATTCACGCTTTCGTTGAAGTCCTTCCACAGCGCGCGGAACTGGCCGGCCTTCTTGGCTTCGATCAGCGTCTTGATGGTCAGGTCGATTTCGGCGCGGGTCATGTTGCCCTTGTCGGCGTACTTGTGCAGGCCCTTGGCTTCCACCACCATCGCCGCGTCCATGATGCCGATCGACGGAATGTTCAGGATCGACGCGCGCCCCTTGAATTCCGGGTTCAGCAGTTCGGCCCACGAGTTGATGGGGCGCTTGATGAGGTCGGGGCGGATGCCCAGCGTGTCGGCGTTGTACACGGTCGGGATCAGCGTCATGAACTGCGTGGGCGAGGTCGCGAACGTGGTCGCATTGGCGCCCGGCAGGTACATCACCTTCTTCGGCGCGGTGCCCTGGTCGCCCACCTTCTTGCCCGCCACCTCGCCCTTGGTGAACAGGGACGTGATCTTGTCGGCGTTCTTGATGCGCCGCGCGTCGATGCCCAGCAGGTTGCCGGTCGGCACGATCTTCTTGAGCGAGAAATACTCCGTGTCGATCAGGTCGAAGCTGCTCGGCGCGGTCACGGCGCGCTTGGTGATCTCATCGGTGGTGACGGCCACGTACTGGACGCGGATGCCTGTGTCGGCTTCAAATTTCTCGGCGATCAGCTTGTCCTGGTTGACCGCCGTGCCGAGGTAGCGCAGCGTCAGCTTTTCTTGCGCGTGGATCGCGGGTACGACGCCGGTGGCCAGGATGGCGGCCATGCCCTTGAGTGCGGTGCGGCGGCCGGCCTTGAAGTCGTTGGAATCGTCAGACATGTTGCAACCCCTGATGTGAAGGTGAAGGCAGCGCCTGAAGCCGTCAGGCTGCGGATTGGAATGTCGGGTCTCGGGTGTCAGGCTGCGGAGCCGGCCGGCAGACGGTGCGCCTGCGCGGCATCCCACGAAGCCCAGATGGGTTGATGCAGCGCCAGGCGTGGGATGGCGGCGTCGGTCTCGGGCAGGCTCACCGTCACGCGTTGCGAGGGCGAGAGCGCCACGCCTTCCACGCTCACCAGCACGTGCGTGCCCTGGTATTCGATGTCGCAGATGCGGCCGTGCAGGCGCGGGCGGTCTCCGGCGGTGGCCTCATCGGCGTGCAGGGCCATGCGATCGATGCGCACCGCCACGGGCCCATGCGCGTCTTCCAGCAGGTTGTGTCCGCCGATGAAGGTCGCAACAAATGCGCTGGCCGGCTGGTTGTAGATCTCGCGCGGGCTGCCGGCCTGTTCGATGCGGCCGTGGTTCATCACCACCATCTGGTCGGCCAGCGCCATCGCTTCTTCCTGCGAATGCGTGACGTGCACGAACGTCAACCCCAGCTCCTGCTGCCAGCGCCGCAGCTCGGCACGCATCTGCGTGCGCAGGAACGGGTCGAGCGCAGAGAGCGGTTCGTCCAGCAGCAGCACGCGCGGCTCCATGATCAGCGCACGTGCCAGCGCCACGCGTTGCTGCTGGCCGCCCGACAACTCGCCCGGCCGGCGCTGCGCCAGGTGGCCCATCGCCACGCGTTCGAGCAACGCCTGCGCGCGCTGGCGGCGTTCGCGTGTGTTGATGCCACGCATCTTCAGGCTGAAGGCCACGTTGTCGAGCGCGCTCAAATGGGGAAACAGCGCGTAGCTCTGGAACATCATGGCCGTGCCGCGCGACGCCGCCGGCAGGTTGGTGATGTTGCGCGGGCCCAGGAGGATGTCGCCTTCGCTCACATGCTCGTGGCCGGCAATCATGCGCAGCGTTGACGATTTGCCGCAGCCCGACGGGCCCAGCAGGCAGCAATAGCTGCCGGCGGGCACGCGCAGGTTGATGGCATCGACCGCCACGGCGTCTTGCGCGTAACGCTTGGTCAGCGCAACGAGTTCGAGGGAGTCGGCAGCGGCGGGAGCGGTGGGGGCGCGGGTCATGTCGGGTTGGTGCAATAGGTGTGCCTGTCTGCGGGCGGCAATTTCACGGCGCGCGCGCCGTGCATGCGTCGTTCTGGTGCGTGTGGCCGCATCTGCGGGCAGCCGCGCCACATACCGGGGCAGGTGGCGCGGCAGGGCTTCGCGCGGGTCAGAAGGTGTGACGCACGCCCAGCGCCACCGAGGTCTGGCTTGTGCCCGGCACACCGCCGCCGATGGCGCCCGACGTGGTGTTGACCAGCGCTTCGGTCGCGCTCGACGAGTTCTTCAGATACGCCACGTTGGCCACCAGCGTGGTGCGCTTCGACAGGCTGTACAGACCCAGCAGCCGGTAGACCATCGAGCTGTTCGACAGCGTCGTGTTACGGCGGTACAGCACATCGGCCGAGCCGGTAAAGGCGGTGGTGAAGGCGTAGTCGACGCCGCCTTCCACGGCGTAGGCCTTGCGCGCCGACATGCTGGGAATCGACTGGAACGCGCCCGTGCCGCCCACATCGGCGCGCGCCGCGCCCAGCCGCAGCTTGGTCGCGCCAAACGTGTAGCTGCCGCCCACGGTGATCAGCTTGTAGAGCGAGCCGGTGCCGCTGCCATCGCGCTCCTGGTCGTAGCTGGCGGCCAGGTACAGCGGGCCGGCGCTATAGCGCCCAGCGAGGTTGAACAGCGAGCCCTGCGAGATCGAGCCCGCAGCTTCGCCAAAGCCGTACATCGCGCCGAACTGCGCGCCGCCCAGGTCGGGCGACACGTACTTGACCGTGTTGTTGTAGATCTCGCTGACGGCGTCGAACTCGCTGAACTTGAAGATCGAGCCCGAGTTGTAGCCGCCCTTGAAGACGCTGCCCACCAGCCAGTCGTCGTTGAAGTTCCATTGCTTGCCGGCCGTGAGCGTGCCCGACGACGAACTCAGCCCGACATACGAATTGCGCGAGAACAGCGTGCCGTTGGACGACATGCGCCCGTTGCTCGGGTTGAAACCCGCCTGCAGGTTGAACAGCGCCTTCAGGCCGCCACCGAGGTCTTCCTTGCCGCTCAGGCCGAAGTTGGACACACCCAGAATGCTGTCCGACACGCCGGTCAGGCTTTGCGAGCCGTTGCCGGCATGGTTGGTCCAGCTCACGCCGGTATCGATGACGCCCGACAGCGTCACGCTCGACTGCGCAGCAGCGACGCCAGACAGCCCGAATGCCAGGGCGGCAGCGCCCAGCTTGGTGGTGGTGCTCATGACAGGTGATCCCCCTAAATGAATTGGCGCGACCGCGTGGCCGCCCCCGGCATTGCGTTCTATGTTGAGTACAAGCTTCGTTTGGATTGTGCACAATCACGGAGGTCATCCATGCAGTAACCGTGCCATGCAAAATCGCGGGTTTTCGCCTGCTTCTGGTGCAAAACCGCGTGTGAGGCGGGGAGATTTCTTGAGGATGTCGCACCAAGGTCGTCCGGATTGGCATCAGGGTTGTGCACAATCCAAGCGCGGTTTGCTCGATTAGAATGGCGAGATGCCAGCGCCTACGACTCCTCCGATCTCCCAGCCCCGCCGCAACAACGCCGAAATCGACGCCCGCATTTCCGATGCGGTGTACGAGGCGATCCTTGAGCAGAAGCTGCCGCCGGGCACGCGCCTGGTCGAGGCGCAGCTATGCAAGGCCTTTGGGATTACGCGCGGGACATTGCGCCGGGTGCTGGTGAAGCTGGCGCATGAGGGCGTGGTGGAGCTGCAGCCCAATCGCGGCGCGACCATCGCCGTGCACGACGCGGCGGAAGCGCGACAGGTCTTTGGGGCGCGGCTGATTCTGGAAACCGGCTCGGTGCGGGAGCTGGCCCAGCACGCCACCGCGGCGCAACTCGCCGAATTGCGCGCGCTGGCCGCGGCAGAACATGCCAGCCGGGAATCCGGCAACTGGCGCGAGTGGATCCGCCTGTCGGGCGATTTCCACATCCAGCTTGCCGAGGCCAACGGCAACCCCATCATCACGGCAATGCTGCGCACGCTGGTGGCGCGCACCTCGCTGCTGATCGGGCTTTATGAGTCTCCCGCACGGCCGAGCTGCGGCCATGACGAACACCTGGCCATTCTCGATGCGGTGGAGCGCCGCGACGGCGAGCGCGCCGCGCGGCTGATGGGCGAACACCTGGGTGAATACATCGCTGCGCTGGAGCTGGAGCCCCGGCAGGTGGCGGCGATCGATTTCTCGACGCTCTTCCGCCGCGTCAAGCTCTGACCGGGCGGTGGCCTAGCGTTGCAGGATCGCCAGGGCCACGAGAATCCCCACGGGCGGCAACACGCACCAGAACGACAGCGTCGCAAACGCCAGCGCCCCCAGCACCGCCCCGATGGCAAAGCCGGCAAGCGGCGGCACCATCTTGCGCAACCGCGTGCGCGCAACGTCCTTCTGCGTAGCGCCCGGCGACAGCAGCTCCACCACATCGATCACGATCTGCGTGGTGTTGCCCGTCATGATCGTCGTGGGGGCGTGTTCCGACAGCACGATGCGCGCCTTGGCGTTCTGCACGCCCATCGCCGCGACGCCGATCAGCCCGACAACGATGGTGGCCGGTGCATCGGGCGACTGAATCGGCAGCGCCAGCAGGCCCGCCGCCATGAAGGCCAGCAGCAGAACGGCCTGCACAAGCAGCAGCGGCCGCAGCGGCGCCACACCGCGCCGCGCGAGCGCCGTCACGGCGAGTTTGGTCGCCGCCACGGCCACCACGAACATCGGCAGCGCCAGCAGCTTGGCGAGCACGCCTTGGCCGGAGCCCGCCAGCTCCAGGCCGATCATCACGAAGTTGCCGGTGACATGCGCGGTGAACAGTCCGAACAACGCCGCAAAGCCGACCACATCCACATAGCCCGCGACGAACGCCAGCAGCGTTCCCTGTGCGATCAGGAAACGCGCTGACGCCGATGTGGCCGTTGCCGCCGTCGCCGCTTCAGAAGGCAAAGCACGAACACCCGAAGGCGCCCCAGAAGCCGCGGAAGTCGGTGGTCGGCACATTGGCCGTGCGCGCTTTCTGGTGGGCGTGGCCGTGCACCGAACACGAACCGACGCACTGATGCACCTGCTGCTGCATGGGCGCAGCCGGCCGCCAGTGCCCCGGCACGCGCGCCACGGGCGACCACTCCGGCAGCACCGGAATCGGCGGCGGGCCGAACTCGGCAAACTCGGCGGCGCCGTAGACGATGCGGCCGCCCACCACCGTCAGCACCGATTCGATGGTCTTGATATCGGCCTCGGGCACGCTGAAGAAGTCCGCCGACAACGCCGCCAGATCAGCGAGCTGCCCGACCTTGATCTGCCCCTTGTTGCCCTGGTCTGCCGAGAACCACGCGCTGCCGTGCGTGTACAGCTCGAGCGCCACCTCGCGCGGCAGCCCTTCCGGATACAGCGCCATGCCGCCCACGGTGCGCCCGCTCGCCAGCCAGTACAGCGACGTCCACGGGTTGTAGCTCGACACGCGTGTGGCGTCGGTGCCGGCGCCCACGGGCACGCCTTCGGCCAGCATGCGCTTGATGGGCGGCGTCTGTTCGGCAGCGGCTGGGCCGTAGCGGTCGACAAAGTATTCGCCCTGGAAGGCCATGCGGTCCTGGATGGCGATGCCGCCGCCGAGTGCACGCACGCGTTCGATGTTCTTCGGCGAAATCGTCTCGGCATGGTCGAAGAACCACGGCAGGCCGTTGAAGGGAATGTCGCGGTTCACGCGCTCGAACACATCGAGCATGCGCGAAATCGATTCGTCGTAGGTGGCGTGCAGCCGGAACGGCCAGCGCTGCGCGACGAGATGGCGCACCACGGTTTCCAGCTCCTGCTCCATCGTCTCGGGCAGGTCGGGGCGCGGTTGCAGGAAGTCTTCGAAATCAGCGGCGGAAAAGACCAGCATCTCGCCCGCGCCGTTGTGGCGGAAGAAGTCATCGCCCTGGCGGTATTGCACGCTGCCGGTCCAGTTCTTGAAATCCGCCAGCTCTTCTTTCGGTTTCTGCGTGAAGAGGTTGTAGGCGATGCGGATGGTGAGCTGGTTCTGCGCCGACAGCTCGCGGATGACCTCGTAGTCTTCCGGGTAGTTCTGAAAGCCGCCGCCCGCGTCGATGGCGCTCGTCACGCCCAGGCGGTTCAGCTCGCGCATGAATTGCCGCGTGGAGTTGACCTGGTATTCGGGCGGCAGCTTCGGCCCCTTGGCGAGCGTCGCGTACAGGATCATCGCGTTGGGCTTGGCGATCAGCATGCCGGTGGGCTCGCCGCTGGCGTCGCGCTGGATCTCGCCGCCGGGCGGGTTCGGCGTGTCCTTGGTGTAGCCGACCTGGCGCAGGGCCGCGCGGTTGAGCAGCGCGCGGTCGTACAAATGCAGCACGAACACGGGCGTATCGGGCGCGGCCTGGTTCAGCTCTTCCAGCGTGGGCATGCGGCGCTCGGCAAACTGGAATTCCGTCCAGCCGCCCACCACGCGCACCCATTGCGGCGACGGCGTGCGCGCGGCCTGCTCCTTGAGCATGCGCATCGCGTCGGCCAGGGAGGGCACGCCTTCCCAGCGCAGCTCGAGGTTGTAGTTCAGCCCGCCCCGGATCAGGTGCAGGTGTGAATCGTTCAGGCCGGGAATGACGGTGCGCCCGCGCAGGTCGATGACCTGGGTGGTGGCGCCGCGCTGGGCCATCACGGTAGCGTCGTCGCCCACGGCGACAAAGCGCCCGTCACGCACGGCCACGGCGCTGGCGGAGGGGCGTTCGCGGTCGACCGTGTGGATGCGGCCGTTGTGCAGGATGAGGTCGGCGGTCATTGCGTCAGTATTTGGGATAGATCGAAAAGCGTCCGGGTCCGGCAATCAGGACGGTGGTGAAGATGATCAGCAGCATCCAGCCGAACTGTCCATCGGCAAGCGACCAGCCAGGATGCACCACCAGCATGGCCACCAGCAACGTGGCGATGATGGGCAGACACGCCAGGCGCGTCAGCACGCCGAGCGCAATCAATAGCGGGCACAGCGTTTCCGACAGGATGGCGAGCAGCAGCGTGGGTGCGGCGCCCATGTGGAACGGGTCTTCAATGCGCGTGAGTTCCTGGCTGTAGTGCAGCACCTTGGGCAACCCATGCACGGCGATCAGCAGGGCGCTGCCGGTCACGCGCAGGAACAGCAGGCCGGCATGCAGGGCAACATTCGCCGCGGTGCCGGTGGGCGCGGCAGCGTGCGAGGGTTCGAGCGACAGGCGTGTCATGGCATCAGCTCGGATTGCGCGGCGTGGCGCTGCCGGATTCGCCGGTGGCGGCCAGGTCCGTGGGTGACGCCTGGGGCGGCGCTTGGCTCGGCACTTGAGGCGGCGCGCCCGTAATCTTGGGTACGCATTCGTGCCGGAACCACGCCATGGTGATCGGCTCGCCGGCCAGCAGGCGCTGCGCGGCCGGCACGATCTGTTCGCCGATCAGCATGCCGAGCAGCCCTACCAGCGCGATCGCCGGTGGCGCCGGTGAGCGGACGTGCAGCAATGCATAGATGACGCCAACCAGCATGCCGACGGCAATGGAGATGAGATAGGGCTTCACGAGGAGGGCTCCAGGATGCCAAGGGGCGGCGCGCGCAAACGGCGCCGCCCGTGCCGATCAGGTGCTGAGGAAGGCCAGCAGGTCCGCGTTGACCTTGTCTGCCTCGGTCACGCACATGCCGTGCGAGCCGCCCGGATAGACCTTGAGCGTCCCGTTCTTCACCAGCTCCACGCCCAGCCTCGCCGAATTGTCGATCGGCACGATCTGGTCGTCGTCGCCATGCAGGAACAGCACCGGCACGTCGATCTTCTTCAGGTCTTCGGTGTAGTCGACCTCCGAGAATTCCTTGATGCACAGGTACTGGCCGTGAATGCCGCCGGTCATGCCCTGCGCCCAGAAGGCGTCGATGGTGCCTTGCGAAACCTTCGCGCCCGGCCGGTTGAAACCGAAGAACGGCGTGGCGAGATCGCGGTAAAACTGCGAGCGGTTGTCGGTCACGCCCTTGCGGATGCCGTCGAACACGTCCATCGGCAGGCCGTTCGGGTTGGCCGCCGTCTTCAGCATGATGGGCGGCACTGCGCCGATCAGCACGGCGCGGGCCACGCGCTTGGTGCCGTGGCGACCGATGTAGTGCGCGACTTCGCCGCCGCCGGTGGAATGGCCGACCAGCGTGGCGCCCTGGATGTCGAGCGCATCGAGCAGCGCTGCCAGGTCGTCGGCATAGGTGTCCATGTCGTTGCCCTGCGACGGCTGGTCGGAACGACCATGACCGCGCCGGTCATGCGCGATGACGCGAAAACCCTTCTGCACGAGGAACAGCATCTGCGCGTCCCACGCGTCGGCATTGAGCGGCCAGCCGTGCGAGAAGACGACGGGCTTGCCGCTGCCCCAGTCCTTGTAAAAGATGCGCGTACCGTCTTGGGTGGTAATCGTTTGCATGGGAATGAGAGAGAGGAGGGTGGCTGGTTGAATGGACGACGGGGCGACGCATGCGGTTGCACATGGGTCGCCCGGCCGAAGCAGCGTCTTGTTTTATGGTC
Organism: Ralstonia sp. TCR112; assembly: GCF_007997035.1. Lineage (GTDB taxonomy): Bacteria > Pseudomonadota > Gammaproteobacteria > Burkholderiales > Burkholderiaceae > Ralstonia > Ralstonia edaphi. Next base: position 20,048 of record NZ_VOSS01000080.1, read on the forward strand.
GGCAGCGCGATCAGTTGGCGGCCACGGCAGCCAGCGCCTCGTGCGGCGTGGCGGTGCGTTGCGGGGCCTTGTGCACCATCGTGTAGGCGTAGTCCACGCCCATGCCGTAGGCGCCGGAGTGTTCCTTCACCAGCTTCATGACGGCGTCATATGTGTCGCGGTGGGCCCAGTCACGCTGCCACTCCAGCAGCACCTGTTGCCAGGTCACGGGCACCACGCCGGCCTGGATCATGCGCTGCATGGCGTAGTCGTGCGCATCTTTCGACGTGCCGCCCGAAGCGTCTGCCACCATGTAGATCTCGTAGTCGGCATCGTGCATGGCCGAGAGCGCGAAGGTGCAGTTGCACACTTCCGTCCAGAGCCCCGAGACGACCACCTTCTTGCGGTTGTTCTTTGCCAGGGCGTCGCGCACCTTCTGGTCGTCCCAGGAGTTCATCGAGGTGCGTTCGAGCAGTGGCTGATCCGGAAACACATCGAGCAGTTCGGGGTAGGTATAGCCCGAGAAGCTCTGCGATTCGACAGTGGTAATGGTGGTGGGGATGTTGAAGATCTTCGCGGCCTTGGCAAGGCCAACGGTGTTGTTCTTCAGGACCTGGCGATCGATCGACTGCACGCCGAAGGCCATTTGCGGCTGATGGTCGATGAAGATCAGTTGACAGTTTTGGGGCGTAAGGACTTCCAGCTTGGGATTCATGGCCGTATCGGGTTCCGATGGGAGATGCGAGGGGGGATGCTGCAGACCGGTCGCCGCATCGGCGCGGCGCGATCAACGGCCCATCCATGATAGGAAGTTGCGTTCCGGGCGCAACGCCCCAATCGGCGAGTGCAGTTTTTGCGATTGCCGAACAATCGTCGCGACGTTCGGAAACATTCGGTCGGTACCCTGGACCCGCGCGCCGGTGGTGGGATTCGACGCGCATGGCCGAAGCGGACGTCAGCGGATCCAGCCGCGCTCGAGCAAGGGCTTGTCCCAAGCCAGCTCGCCGGCGTGGTGGCTGGCAAGGCAATCGATGAGCGCACACACCTTGACCGCCTGGCGCTGCGTCGCTGGGTATACGGCCGAGAAATGCAGCGGTGTCAGGTCGTAATCGGCCAGCACGGGCACGAGGCGGCCCGCGACCAGATCGTCGCTGATGACAAGCGTGGGCAGACAGGCGATGCCGGCGCTGGTCAGGGCGTAGTCGCGCAACAGATGCACGGAGTTGGAGCGCACCTGCTCGGGCAGATCCATCGCGGGGAGCGTTTCGCCGTTGCGCGAGAACTCCCAGCGCTTGCGCGTCGGGTAGCCGGAGTACAGCGCCAGCGAATGCTGCAGCAGGTCCGCCGGCTGCTGCGGCAGGCCGTACTCCTCAATGTACGCAGGCGTGGCGCAGAACATGCGCCGCAGCATGAACAGGCGCCGCTCGATCAACGAATCATTGATGGGCGGGAAAATCTGGAACGCCACGTCGAAGCCTTCGGCAATCGGGTCGACCACGCTGTCGTCCACCACCACGTCGAGCTGGATATCGGGGTACTGCGCACTGAAACGGGCCAGCGGCTCGGCAAAGTGGCTGAGCGCGTAGCCGGGCAGCATGCGGATGCGCAGCTTGCCGGCGGGCGTGGCGCGCAGGCCGCGCATCTGGTCGGTGAGATCCGTCAGCATGCAGACGGCTTCAGCGCATTGCTTGTAGTAGGTTTCGCCCACCTCGGACAAGCGCACGTGCCGCGTGCTGCGGTGAAACAGCGGCGCTTCGATAAAGCGCTCCAGCTGCTGCACGCGGTTGGTGACCACCGAGTTCGTCACGCCCAGCTGGCGGGCGGCTTCGGCAAAGCTGCGCGTTTCTGCCACGCGCACGAAGGCTTCGATACTGAGAAAACGGTCCATTTGCTGCGTCCCGGCGCCTGAAGTCAAAGGGTGGCGCGACGCCGGCCATCATACGGCGAACCGGCGGAATGTGACGTTGCCGTCAGCAAGGCTTTTCGGTGCGTCGCCGCGTCGTTTATCCTCTGCAATCTGTTTTCATCCATCTTCCATTCCAATACCAAACGAGGAGCAGTTCATGGCAATTCAAGTCGTCGGCATCGTCGGTGCCGGAACAATGGGCAACGGCATTGCGCAAGCGTGCGCCGTGGTCGGGCTGGATGTGGTGATGGTGGACATCAGCGATGCCGCCGTGCAGAAAGGCATTGCTACCGTGGCCGGCAGCCTTGACCGCCTCATCAAGAAGGAAAAGCTGACCGAAGCCGACAAGACCGCAGCGCTTGCACGCATTCAGGGCTCGACTTCGTACGACGACCTCAAGCGCGCCGACCTCGTCATCGAGGCCGCCACCGAAAACTTCGACCTGAAGGTGAAGATCCTCAAGCAGCTGGAAGCTGCCGCCGCGCCGCACGCAATCGTGGCGTCGAACACGTCGTCCATCTCGATCACCAAGCTGGCCGCCGTGCTGCAAGACGCCAGCCGCTTCATCGGCATGCATTTTTTCAACCCGGTGCCGCTGATGGCGCTGGTGGAAGTCATCCGCGGCCTGCAGACGAGCGATGCCACGCACGCGGCTGTGGAAGCGCTGGCCAAGCAGCTCGGCAAGACGCCGATCACGGTCAAGAACAGCCCGGGCTTTGTCGTCAACCGGATCCTGTGTCCGATGATCAACGAGGCGTTCTGCGTGCTGGGTGAGGGTCTGGCTTCGCCGGAGGAGATCGACGAAGGCATGAAGCTCGGTTGCAACCACCCGATCGGGCCGCTGGCGCTGGCCGACATGATCGGCCTGGACACCATGCTGGCCGTGATGGAAGTGCTGTACACCGAATTCGGTGATCCGAAATACCGCCCCGCCATGCTGATGCGCGAAATGGTGGCCGCCGGCTACCTGGGCCGCAAGACCGGCCGCGGCGTGTACGACTATCGGAAGTAAGCCCCTGACGTTCGCGCTGTCCCCCAACTGTCAGGCCGGATTCGCGCAAACTGTCTGCAAGTGTGCATGGAGACGGTGTGGCGGTGCGTTGATGATGACGCATCGCCACACCGTTTTTTTCTTCCCCAACACTTCGGACGCCACCATGTCGCGCTACGCCTTCCGCCTGCTCAACGTCTTTGCCGAAACCACCTTTGGCGGCAACCAGCTCGCCGTATTTGAAGACGGACGGGGCCTGGATGACGCCACCATGCAGGCCATCGGACGCCAGTTCAACCTGTCCGAGATCACCTTCATCTTTCCCGACGGGGCCGAGGGCGCCACGGCGCGTTTCCGCATCTTCACGCCCGATTACGAGATGCCCTTTGCCGGCCACCCGTCGCTCGGGACCGCGCAGGTGGTGCGCGAGCTGTACGGCCCCGGCAATGAACTGACGCTGCGTTGCCCGTCGGGCATCGTGTCGCTGACGGCGCAGGACGACGGGTGGTCGCTGGTGCCGCCGCGCTCCGGTGCCCTCAGCACGCGCGAGGCGGACCCGGCCATCGCCGGCATACTGGGCTTGGATGCCGATGCGCTGGCAGGCCCGCCGCTGTGGGTCGACGCAGGCATTGAGCAACTGATGGTGCCGGTCAAGACACGCGCCGACGTGGAGCGCGCCCGGCCCGACCCGTCGGCCTTCGATGCGTGGCCGCGCAGCCGCAACGACGGGCGCAACGCCTACGTCTTCACCATGCCGGCGCCCGGCAGCCACGATCCGGTGGTCTCGCGCTTCTTCTTCGAATACGGCACGGGCCTGTGGGAAGACCCGGGCACCGGCTCGGCGTGTGCCAACCTCGGCGGCTGGCTGCGCGCGACGGGCCATGCGTTGCCCGCCAGCTACCGCATCGAGCAGGGCGCCGCAGTGGGACGACCCTGCCACCTCACGCTGCGGGTGGATGCCGACGGCACGATCCACGTCGGTGGCCGCGTGATCGAAATCGGCCGCGGCACGTTGACGATTTAATCGGCGGCGCCCAGCTGTTTGCAGAAGAACGTCGTCCCGCAGAACGCGCCGTCGGGCATCAGCGCGTAGTTAGGCACCACGCCCACGCGCTGCCAGCCGGCGCGTGCGTACAGCCGCTCGGCGTCGCCGCCCGTCACGGTGTCGAGCACCAGCACCGTTTTGCCCTCGGCGCGCGCCTCGTCTTCGATGGCCGCCATCAACCGCTGCGCCAAGCCTTGCCGGCGCGCGCGGCGGTGCACGAGCATCTTGGCGACGTCGGCGCGGTGCGGCTGGTTTTCCGGCTGCGCGAGCACCAGTTGCACGGTGCCGTGGATGGCGCCTGCCGCGTCTTCGGCAATCAGCAGGGCGCGCTCGCCCCTGGCCACGCCGTCGGCCACACCGCGCCAGAATGCCCGCGCCTTGTCTTGCGACAGCGGCGCCATGAAGCTGACCGACGCGCCACCCTCCACGCAATCGATGAGCACATCGGCCAAGGCATCGACGCACGCGCTTGCCTCGTTGGCGCCCACGCGGCGGATGGTCAGGGTGTCGGTCATCAGGGTCTCCAGTGGGCAGCGGATACGGTTGTGAGTGCGACGAGGTAGCGGGCTGGCCGCCGCGTGGGGTTGTGATAGACGATCGGACAGTCGAGCCGCATGGTCAGGCAATCGCCTGCATTGAGGCGCCAGTGCGCGTCGCCCACGGTCATGTCCATCGTGCCTTCGATGATCCACACCTGCTGGTGGATTTCGGCATCGCGCGCGCCGGTGTCATAGGCGACGCGCTCGCCGGGCGGAAAGTGCACCTCCACGAGCTGCAGCGGCGAACGCGCTGCCGGCGACAGATTGCGTCGCACGTAGCCGGAGGCGGGGTCGGTCCACTCCGGCTGCTCCGACGCGCGCGATACGGGCGAGGGCTCCGCGGCCGGCGCCGCGCCGTCTTCGAACAGCGAGGCCAGCGTCACGCCCAGCGCGGAGCTGAGCCGATCGAGCACCGCAGCGGTCGGGCTGCTCTGGCCGCGCTCGATCAGGGAGATGGCCGATCGGCTGACCTGGCTGCGTTCGGCCAGCGCGTCGAGCGAGAGCCCCTGGGCGTCGCGCAATTCGCGCAGGCGGTGGGCGATACGTTGATGGATGTCCATGCATTCCAGTTTAATAGAAATTTGCATCTAGTAAACTGGAATATGAGGCGACGAATGATTGGCCTTGCTGAGGGTAGTGCCTTGCGCAACCGTCGGCTGAATCTTGCGATTGCTGCTAGATTGCCCAGCCACGCAAATTTTTTTCGCTGTTTTCTAGACGATTGGTCTACAGGAGATTGCCATGCCGCAACGAGAAGCCGTCAATCGCCGCATCGTTCTCGCCAGCCGCCCCAGCGGCACGCCTTCGCTCGACAACTTCCGCATCGAAGAAACCGCCGTGCCCACGCCGCAGGACGGCCAGGTGCTGCTGCGTACGCTGTACCTGTCGCTCGACCCTTACATGCGCAATCTGATGGACGAGGTCGGCCCCGGCTACGCGCCGCCCGTGGAGGTGGGCGCGCCCATGGTGGGCGGTACGGTCAGCCGCGTGGTGGCATCGCGGCACGCGCGGTTTCGCGAGGGCGATGTGGTGCTCGGCGCGGCTGGCTGGCAGGACTATGCCGTTGCCGCCGGCGACGAGTTGACCGCGCTGGGCGATATGCCCGAGCCGTCGCTGGCGCTGGGCGGGCTCGGCATGCCGGCGTTTGCCGCGTACGTTGGGCTGCTCGACATTGGCGAGCCCAAGCCCGGCGAAACCGTGGTGGTGGCCGCGGCCACGGGCGCGGTCGGTGCGGTGGTCGGACAGATTGCCAAGCTCAAGGGCGCGCGCGTGGTCGGCATTGCCGGCGGCGCGGATAAATGCCGCTACGCCGTCGACACGCTCGGCTTTGACGCTTGCCTGGACCGCCGCCAGCCCGACCTCGCGAAGCGCCTGGCCGAGGCCTGCCCAGACGGCATCGACGTGTACTTCGAAAACGTGGGCGGCGAGGTGTTCGACGCGGTGTTGCCGCTGCTGAACATCGGCGCACGCGTGCCGGTGTGCGGTTTCATTTCGCACTACAACGACGAGGCCGCCGCCGGGCCCGACCGCCTGCCCAAGGTCACCGCGACCGTGCTGCAGAAACGCGTGCGCATGCAGGGCTTCATCATCCTCGACCACTACGCCAGCCGCTACGACGCGTTCCAGCGCGACATGACTGCGTGGGTGGCGGCCGGCAAGGTCAAGGTGCGCGAAGACCGGGTCGACGGTCTGGAAAATGCCCCGGCCGCGTTCCTCGGCCTGCTCGAAGGACGCAACTTCGGCAAGCTCGTGGTGCGCGTGGGCGAGGCCTGATCGCCGGGGCGTTGTCCGTTGGTTATTGGGCTGCGGCGTCGCGGCGCTGTAGCGTCGGCGGCAGCCACGAGCCGTCGAGCGCGGCCTCCTTCGGCCACGTAAGCTGCATGCGCAGCACGAACGGGCCGGTGGGCGGCGGCAGCCAGTTGTTGCGCATGCCCTTGGGCGGCGCACGCTGGATCAGGATGTCGAGCGAGCCGTCGCGGTTCAGGCGCGGGTGGTCGGCTTCGCTCAGCATGTTGCGCAGGCCCGTGCGTTCGGGCGCGCGTCGCGGCTGGCCGGGCGGGGACAGGGCGGCGATGGCCCAACCGGCATTCTCGGGCGGGAGCTGGTTGCGCTCGAAATGCAGGACGTAGCGGTGCGTGCTGTCCAGCGCCATGCCGTTGGTGTCGGTCGTGGCGGTGGCGATGAGCATGTCCTGCGGCAGGTCGGTACCGCCGCCGTTCCACGCGACGATGGCGCGCTGCGCGTAGTCCAGCCCATAGGCGCCGATCATGCGCGGGATGAACCAGCCGTTCTGCGTGACGGACGGCTGCTTGACGGCCAGCGCCAGTGTCTCGCGCGCGGCCGCTACTCCGCCGTCCATCACCTTCAGATTGGCGGCGCTGACGGCCTTGGCGTCAAACGGTGCACCCGGCACGATGCCCAACTCACGCAGCGATTGCAGCATCGTCGAATCGGCCGCGTGCGGCGGATTGTCCTTGAGCAGCTCGGCAAAGCGCGTGAAGTAGCTGTTCGCGTCCAGCGCGGTGACGCGGCGGCGCGCGGCATCCAGGCTGACGTCGAAGTCGGTGGCCTTGTCGGTGCTGACCTTGGCTTCGGCTTCAGCCTCGCGCAGGGCGGCCTTGCCGAAGGCGTCCAGCGGGGTGATGCGGAAGCGATCCTGCACGCGGCGCGCGGCCGTCATGTCACGTGGGCCGGCCACCTGCGTGCGGGCAACCACCCAGACGAGACTGGTCGGCGCGGCGATCTGCTTGACGCCGGCCGGCAGCGTACCCTCCCAGCCCGGCGGCGTGATGGCGTAATGCGCGGCACGGGCGCCCGTCGTGCGGTTGCCGAGTGACTCGAACACATCGTTCCACCCGTCGTGCAGTGCGACCCAGATGTGGCGGCGCCCCGTGTCGGGCAGGCTCAGGACGACCGGGCCGTTACGCAGATCGACGAAGGCGCTGCTGGCGAGCACGTCCACGCGCGCCCGCACGCCGGTGGGCAGGGCTTCGTCTTCCAGGGTGCGCTGGTGCATGAACGTGCCGGCCGGTGCCAGCGCGGATGTCGTCTGCACCAACGCGTCGGTCATCATCAACGGAAACGCGTAGACATAGGCGGAGCGCACGAGCGCCTCGTTCGGCTTTGGCAGACGTTGTTCGATCGGGGCCGTGGTCGCGGCGTTCTGGGTGGAGCAGCCAGTCAGGCCCAGGGTAAGCGCCGAGGCCGCCACGCTCAGCGCCACAGCCGCCAGCTTGGTAAGCGGGCGCGCGGGCGCAGGGCAGTGCGTCATCTTGTTCTCCTTTGTCGTCGGTGCGCGCAACAGGAAAGCAGACGCCTGTCGGACATCCCCCCAAGGATGCTTGCGCATACGGTTGCGTGGTGGCCGATCCCGTGGCTCCATGCATGTCGTGTGTTGAATCTTTGGAATGTAGAAGCGCCGCCCGCGCAAGTCAATTCAAGTGCAGCCGGGCATGCACGCATGGCTTGGCGCGGGCGGCTTCTAGAGGCGCAGGTGCAGCGCGAGGCGCAACTTTGCCGCGTCGTATTCGGCTTTCATGCGCGCCACGATTTCGGCGGCGGGCGGCAGATCGGCGATCTGTCCGACACCCTGGCCCGCGCCCCAGATGTCTTTCCAGGCTTTGGCGCGCGAGCTGCCGTCGCCAAAGTTCATCTTTGATTTGTCCGCCTCGGGCAGGGCCGCCGGGTCCAGGCCGGCCAGTTCGATGCTTTCGCGGATGTAGTTGCCGTGCACGCCGGTAAAGAGGTTGGTGTAGATGATGTCCGATGCGGCTGCGCGGAGGATGGCCTGCTTGTAGCTCTCGGCGGCGTGGGCTTCCTGGCTGGCGATGAAGCGCGTGCCGATGTAGGCAAGGTCCGCGCCCATGGCCTGCGCGGCCAGGATGGCATCGCCTGTGGCGATCGCACCCGACAGCGCGATGGGCCCGTCGAAGATGCGCCGCACCTCGCCCACCAGCGCAAACGGCGAGAGCGTTCCGGCATGCCCGCCCGCGCCGGCAGCGACCAGAATCAGGCCGTCGACGCCAGCTTCCAAGGCCTTTTCCGCATGGCGCAGGTTGATCACGTCGTGCAGCACGATGCCGCCGTAGCTGTGCACGGCATCCAGGATTTCCTTGACGGGCGCGCGCAGCGAGGTGATGAAGATCGGCACCTTGTGCTTGACGCACGTGGCCACGTCCTGCTCCAGCCGCGCGTTTGAGTGGTGCACGATCTGGTTGACGGCAATCGGCCCCACCACGTCCTGCGGATGCGCGGCGCGGTACGCCGCCAGTTCCTCGTTCATCTGCGTGAGCCAATCGTCCAGCACCTCCGCCGGGCGCGCATTGAGCGCCGGAAACGCCCCGACGATGCCGGCCTTGCATTGCGCCAGCACCAGTTCCGGATAGCTGACGATGAACATCGGTGAACCGATGACGGGCAGCGTCAGGTGCTGCAGCACGGGCGGCAGGTGCTTGGCGGCGGGCATGGCGTCTCCTGGTTTGGCAAACCGGCACAACAGGGCAGAGCATGTCGTTCGATTATAGGAACGATCCGGCACCCCGCCGTGCGCGGTCACCCCCCGGGGCTCAGACGTGCGCGTGCTGCGCTAGCAGTTCGATGAAGGCGCGGTTGAAGGCGGGCAGGTCATCGGGTTTGCGGCTGCTGACCCAGTTGCGGTCGGTCACCACCTCACGGTCGACCCACATGCCGCCGGCATTGCGGATGTCGTCCTGCAGCGTCGGCCAGCTCGTCAGCGTGCGGCCTCGCACCAGTCCGGCAGATACCATCAGCCACGGCCCGTGGCAGATCACGGCGATCGGCTTTTGCGCGCGCTCGAACGCTTTCACGAAGGCCTGCGCGGCCGGCACGACGCGCAGTGCATCGGCGTTGAACACCCCGCCCGGCAGCACCAGGCCGTCGAAGTCGTCTGCCTTGGCCTGGTCCAGCGTCACGTCCACCTTGAACGTATCGCCCTTGTCGGCGTGGTGCAGGCCGGTCACGCTGGGGCCTTTCGGCGCAATGATGCTGACGGTGGCACCGGCGCCTTCCAACGCCTGCTTGGGGCTGGCCAGTTCGGCCTGCTCGAACAGATCGTCGACGAGGATGGCGATGCGCATGTCATGCAATGGGGTCATGGCGAACTCCTTGTCAGGGGAAATCAAAAGAAGAAAACGGCAGTGGACCATTTCGCAACGCGCGTGCCCGCTCTGCGCTAGCATGCGGAGCATTCGCCACGCATCACTTCAACCACGACCGATCACCGGAGACCCGCATGACCACGCCGCTTTCCATCGATGCCGCCACCGCTGCCGCAGATGCCGCGCTGTTTCCCGGCTTTCGTCCGTTCCGCCAGATGGCCAACGGGGTGGAAATCGCCGGGGTGATCGGCGGGAGCGGGCCGCCGCTGCTGTTGCTGCATGGCCATCCGCAAAGCCATGTGATCTGGCATAAGGTGGCGCGCGAGCTGGCGCACGATTACACGGTCGTCGCGACCGATCTGCGCGGCTATGGCGCCTCGTCCAAGCCGGCCGGCAGCGCGCGGCATGCGGAATACAGCAAGCGCACCATGGCGCAGGACCAGATGGAGTTGATGCGCGCGCTCGGCTTCGGCCGCTTCCGGCTGTGCGCGCATGACCGCGGGGCGCGGGTGGCGCATCGCCTGTGTGTCGATCATCCCCTCCACGTCGAGCGCGCCATGCTGCTCGACATCGCCCCCACGCTGGCGATGTACGAACACACCGACATGGCGTTTGCGTCTGCCTACTGGCATTGGTTCTTCCTGATCCAGCCGTCGCCGTTTCCAGAGACGCTGATCAACGCCACGCCCGATTTCTACATCAGCAAACTGATGGGCCTGCGCCACGCGGGGCTGGAACCGTTCGCCCCCGAAGCGATGGCCACCTACGCCGCTGCCATGCGCGAACCTGCGTGCGTGCACGCCATGTGCGAGGACTACCGTGCCGCCGCCACCATCGACCTCGAACATGATCGCGCCGACCGCGACGCAGGCAAGCGCGTGAGCGTGCCGCTGCGTGTGTTGTGGGGCGAGCACGGCGTGATCCAGCGCTGCTTCAAGCCGTTGGAGTTGTGGAAAGCCGTGGCAGACGACGTGAGCGGCGGCACGGTGCCATGCGGGCATTACGTGCCGGAGGAGGCGCCGGAGGCGTTGCTCAAGGAGATGCGGGCGTACTTTGCCTGAGGCAGCAGCCTAGGCGTCGGCCCATTCGCGCAGCAGGTTGTGATACGTCGCGGTCAGGGCAATGACGGACGGATCGTCCTGTCCCAACAACCCCATCAGCCGCTGCAGTTCCGTGTCCATCTGGAACAGCAGCGTGCGATGGGCATCGCTGCGTACCATGCTCTGCAGCCAGAAGAACGAGCACACGCGCGCACCGCGCGTCACCGGTGTCACGCGGTGCAGGCTGCTGCTGGGGTAGAGCACCATGTCGCCCGCGCCGAGCCTGACGCGGTGCTCGCCGAAGGTGTCGTCGATAACGAGTTCGCCGCCGTCGTAGTCTTCGGGCTCGGTCAGGAACAGCGTGCAGGAGAGGTCGCTGCGGATGCGGAAATCCGTGCCGCGCAGATGGCGCACGGCGTTGTCGACGTGGTTGCCGAAGGTCTGGCCGCCCGCATAGCGGTTGAACAGCGGCGGAAACACCTTGAGCGGCAACGCGGCAGAAAAGAACAGCGTGTTGGCGGACAGCGCATCCTGAATCAAGGTGCCAACCTCGCGCGCGGCCGGAGAGCCTTCGGGCAGTTGCATGTTGTGCTTCACGTGGCCCGACTGCGCGCCGGCCGTGACCTTGCCGTCTACCCACTCGGCAGCGTCGATCGTGGCGCGGCACTGCGCGACCTGTTTCTTCGTGAGGACGGCGGGAATCTTCAGCAACATGGCGATGGGGTGTTCAGCACGCAGGCCAGCGCACGTAGACGCGCATCGGGATGGCCGGCGAGAAAGTCGTGCGCCTTCGCGAGGAAAGCGGGCGTGGCGGTGCGCGGCACGGCTTGCATCCAGGCGAGGGCATCGTCTGCGCGGTTGGCGAGTGCGAGCAGGCGCGCTGCGTTGAACTGACCGCGGAAGTCTCCGCCCTCTGCGGCACGCACATAGCAGCGCAGGGCCATCGCCGCGTCGGCCTCGACTTCCCAGCCGTCTTCATAGAAGCCACCCAGCACATTGACCGACTTGGCGTGTCCTTGTGCGGCCGCTGCCTGGAAGAGTGCGAACGCGCGAGCGCGGTCCGCCGCGATGCCGCGCCCGAGTTGCAGTTGCGTCGCGTAGTTGTACTGACCCCAATCGAGGCCGGCATCGGCAGCGCGGGCGTACCAGTGCGTGGCGGTCTTGTCGCAGGCCGGCGCGCCCCAGCCGTGCTCATAGCAGCGGCCCAGCATGTTGGCGGCCATCGCGTGGCTCGACAGCGCGGCTGTCTTGAACCAGAACAGCGCTTCGCCGGGGTTGCGTTCGACACCCCGGCCATCGAGCAGCCATTGGCCGAAGATGGCCTGCGCTTCCGTGTGCCCGCGCTGGGCGGCTGACGCCAGCCAGCGCGCGGCGCGATCGGCGGGGCCGGTCAGCACGGCGTGGACGGCAACGATCACCGCCGGATCGGCTGTGGGGCCGACAGCGGCTGCGGCGGTTGCAGCGTCAGCCGGCATCAGTAGCGGATGCCTAGCGTCAGGATGGCCGTGCGGCCCGGCGCCAGCGATGCGTAGTGCGACGCATACGCCTGGTTGAAGTACACCTTGTCGAACAGGTTCTGCACGTTCAACTGCAGGGTGGCGTGCTTGTCGATGCGGTACGCGGCCATGGCGTCAAAGCGCCAGTAAGCCGGCACCCACTTCGGGTTGGCGGGGTTGGCACTGCCCCACACCTTCGAGACGTAATACGCGCCGCCGCCCAGCGCGAATTTCGGCGTCGGTTGATACGTCGTCCAGAGGCTGAAGCTGTTCTTCGGCGTGTTGGGGAAGGCCGTACCGTTGGTGCCGCCAAAGGCTGCGCCCGCGCCGCCGTTGTTGCGCAGTTCGCTCTTCAGATACGTGTAACCGCCGAACACCTGCCAGCGGTTGGTCAGCGCGCCCGACCAGCCCAGCTCGAAGCCATCGACGCGCTTGTTGCCGGCCATGGCGGCGGTGCCGTCCTGCTGCACGATGCGCGCATTCGTCGTTTCGATGCGGAAGATTGCGGCCGTCAGCGCCAGCTTGCTGTCGAGCACGTTCCACTTGGTGCCGAGTTCGTAGGCGCGGTTCTTTTCCGGAGCGAGCACGTCCCCGCGATTGCCCGAGCGGTCCGGCGTGAGCGCGCTGGTATCGGCGCCCTGGCCCGCCACCGAGCCCGACGGTGTCGACGATGTGCCGTACGCGAGATAAATGCTGCCGTTCTGCGCAGGCTTGAACACCAGGCCGAGCTGGTAGTTCAGCAGGTTGTCATCGCGCGAGAAGCTGGAACGCACGCCCTGCGCATTCGCCGACGTGGTGGCCGATGCCGAATAGCGATCAAAGCGCAGCCCGCCGTTGACTTGCCACCGCGGCGACAGCTCGATCGTGTCGAACACGTAGGCCGACTGCGTGCGGACGGTCGTTTCTGCCGGATTGTTGGCGCGTGCGATGCTGCCCGCCCACGGGTCGTCGGGGTTCGGATGGAACAGGTCCGTGCAGTTGTAGCCGCTGGCGACGCCCGTGCCTTGCGCGCACTTTGGGCCGGTATCGACCTTATAGGTGTCGTTGCGGCTTTTCTCGCGCGAGAACTCCAGCCCGACGGCATAGCTGTGCTTGATGCCGCCGCTTGTGAATTTGCCGGTCAGCTCGGTCTGATTGGCGGCGGTGTTCACATCCGAAAAACGCGAGTTGGTGCGCCGCCAGACCATGCCGTAATAAATGTTGCCGTCGAACTGGCCGTCCGGGCGTGTCCAGAGATAGTCCTGGCGTGATTTGGATACACGTGTGATGTTGCGCAGCTTTGCCGAGCCGGAAATGTCGTGTTCCAGCGCGAGCGAACCCATGTCCATCTGGTCGCGCCGGAAATCGCGCGATAGACCGTAGTAGACGTTCCGGTTTACGCCCACTGGCGAGCCGTCACCGGGGCCGGACAGGCGCGGGCCCGGCGGCGGCTTCTTCGGGTTGTCGGGGTTGTTGTACGGAATGCCGGTGTCCGGCGTGTCGTTCGATTGCAGGTGGTAGTACGACAGCGTGGCCCGCGTGGGCGTGCCCAGCCCAAAGGCGATGGACGGCGCGATGCCCCAGCGGCTGAAGCTCGTCACGTCGCGGCCGGCAACGGCGGCGTCGTGCGCCATCGCGTTCAGGCGGAACGCCGCGTGCTCGCCGATCTGGTAGTTGCCGTCGGCCGTGGCACGTTTGTACGCCGCGTTGCCGACCGACAGCGTGCCCTCGGTGAAGTGCTCCAGCTTGGGCGTCTTCGAGACGATGTTGACCGCCCCGCCTGCCGCGCCTCGGCCTTCATACGCGCCCGACGGCCCCTTGATGACTTCCACCGATTCCACGTTGAACATCTCGCGCGATTGCGCGCCGATGTCGCGCAGCCCGTCGAGGAAGGTGCTGGCCTGCGCGTCGTAGCCGCGGATGAACGGGCGATCGCCGACGGGGTTGCCGCCTTCGCCGGCGCCAAACGCGATGCCCGGCACCGTGCGCAGCGCCTCGGTCAGCGTGACGGAACCGGTGCCTTGCAACACCTCTGCCGGGATCACCGTGACGGACTTGGGCGTATCGAGCAGCGGCGCGGTGAATTTGCCGCCCGAGGCCGCGTCGGTCTTGAAGCCGTTGGTGCCGGTCACGGTCTGCTCGGGCAGGGTGGCGGATACGGCGTCTTTCTTCGTGTCGGCCATCGCGGGCGCTGAAGCCACCGCAAAGCTCATCGCGCCGGTCAGATAACCGACGACGGAATGTTCCGTGCGCTTGCGTTCCGTCTGTGCTGCGTACATGGCGTGTTGCCTCTCCCCAAAGTTCTCGTTACACAGGTTTTGTAAATGAGAATTGTTATTGTTTGAATGTGAACGAGTCAACGCGCCGAAAGGCGAATTGCCTGATGGCTGCGGTGGGATCGTCATATAAATCATGGGGTTACGACGCTCCTCCGCTGCTGTAGAAAATTGTTGAGCGCTACGACACGCGAACGCTTCCATTTTTTCAATCAAATGATTTAGTATTGCCGGGCAGGTTGTCCAACCGATTTCCCTTTCAAGGCGAGCATCGCGTGAGCACGGACCCGGAACTCCTCATCGAGCGGCGCGGCCAAGCGCTGTGGCTGACCATTCAGCGCGAAGACCGCCGCAACGCGATCAACGCCGCCGTGCTCGAAGCGCTGACTGCCGCGCTGGCCGACGCCGGCCGTGACGCCGCCGTGCGCGCCGTGGTGCTGACCGGCGCCGGCACGCGCGCCTTTTGTGCGGGGGCCGATCTGCAAAGCGGCCAGTCCTTCCGCTTCGACTATTCCCAGCCGCACCAGGCGCTGGCCGATCTGTTTCGCGCGGCGCGTCGCTGCACCGTGCCGCTCGTCGCCCGCGTGAACGGCGCGTGCATGGCGGGCGGCATGGGCTTGCTGGCGATGTGCGATCTGGCGGTGGCCAGCCGCCGCGCCACGTTCGGGTTGCCGGAGGTGAAGGTCGGCCTGTTTCCAGCGCAGGTGCTGGCCGTGCTGCAGCACCAGTTGCCACGTCGCGTGCTCAATGAACTCTGCCTGACGGGCGAACCGATGAACGCAGACCGCGCGCTCGCCGCCGGCCTCGTCAACGAAGTCGCCGAGCCTGAAGCGCTGGATGCGGCAGTCGACGCATTGCTCGCGCGGCTGGTCGACAAATCGCCGTCGGCCATCCGGCGCGGCCTGTACACGCTCAAGCACGTCGAGCATCTCAGCTTCGAGCAGGCCATGGCCTTTACCGAAAGCCAGATCGGCCTGTTTGCACTGACTGAAGACGCGCAGGAAGGCCAGGCCGCCTTTCGCGAAAAGCGCGCGCCCAACTGGACGGGCCGCTGACATGCGCAAGGACACCATTTCCATCGGCGGGGCCAGCGGTTTCTGGGGCGACAGCGTGACCGGGCCACTGCAGCTGGTGGCCTCTGGCCGCATCGACTTCCTCGTCTTCGATTACCTGGCCGAGCTGACCATGTCGTTGCTGGCCAGCGCCCGCATGAAAAACCCCGAGTTGGGTTACGCCACCGACTTTGTGAGCGTGGCGATGCGCGCGGTGCTCAAGGATGCGCTGGCGCAGAACATCCGCATCATCGCCAACGCGGGCGGCGTGAATCCGCGCGGATGCGCGGCGGCGCTGCAAGCGTTGGCCGCTGAGCTGGGCGTCAGCGTGCGCATTGCCGTTGTGGAAGGCGACGACGTCACGCCGCTGCTGCCCGCGCTGCGCGACGAGGGCGTGCGCGAGCTGCAAAGCGGCCGCCCCTTGCCCGACAAGGTGGTCAGTGCCAACGCGTATCTCGGCGCATTGCCGATCAAGGCAGCGCTGGATGCCGGCGCGCAGGTTGTCATCACGGGGCGATGCGTCGACAGCGCCGTCACGCTCGGCGCGTTGATGCACCACTTCGGCTGGGCGATCGACGACTACGATCGACTCGCTGCCGGCAGCCTCGCCGGGCACATCCTTGAATGCGGCTGCCAAGGCGCGGGCGGCCTGCACACCGATTGGGAAGCCGTGCCCGATTGGGCGCACAGCGGCTACCCGATCGCCGAATGCCGGGCCGACGGCAGCTTCATCGTCACCAAGCCCGACGGCACGGGCGGGCTGGTGACGCCTGCGACCGTGGGCGAACAGCTGCTCTACGAAATCGGCGACCCCGCGCGCTATGTCCTGCCTGACGTCGTCTGCGATTTCACGCAGGTGACGATGGTGCAGGCCGGCGAGCATCGCGTCGAAGTGCGCGGCGCACGCGGCCTTCCGCCGACGCCCGATTACAAGGTGAGCGCAACGTATGCCGACGGCTATCGCGCGACGGGTCAGCTCACCGTTGTCGGCATCGATGCCGATCGCAAGGCACGCCGCACAGCCGAGGCGATTCTGGAGCGCACGCGCGGCCTGTTCCGCCAGCTCGGCCTGCCGGACTACAGCGCAACGCATATCGAGACGCTGGGTTCGGCATATCTGTTCGGGCCGCATCAGCCGACCGCGCACCGTTTTGAATCGGTGATGTGGCTGGCGGTGACGCATCCGAACAAGCAGGCGTTGGAACTGTTCGCGCGCGAGATCGCCCCGGCCGGCACGTCGTGGGCGCTCGGCACGACCGGCGCCGGCGGGCGGCCGAGCGTGGTGCCGGCCATCAAGCAATACGCCTTCCTGATCGACAAGGCGCGCGTGCAGCCGCGCGTGACGTTGCTGGGTGAGGAAGGCTTCGACATTGCCGTGCCGACGGGCGGCGCTGCGCTGGAAGCATCCGCTGTTGCGCCGGCATCGGCTGCATTGCCGCCCGGCCCGACGCGGGACGTGCCGCTCATCGAACTCGCCTACGCGCGCAGCGGCGACAAGGGCGACACCTCCAATATCGGCGTCATCGCGCGTCGGCCTGAAGACCTGCCATTGCTGCGCGCGCAGCTGACCGCTGAGGCCGTCGCGGCGTACCTCGCGCACGTCGTGAAGGGGCGTGTGACGCGCTACGACCTGCCCGGCATCCACGCCCTCAATTTTGTGTGCGAGCAAGCGCTGGGCGGTGGCGGCATGGCGTCGCTGCGCAACGACCCGCTCGGCAAGGGCATGGCGCAGGTGCTGCTGACGATGCCTGTGCGCGTGCCGGCCGGCCCCATTTGAACGACGAGGCGATCATGTTCCCAGGCCTGCGGCCGTCTGCGCGCTTCAGCGTCGATCACGACGCCGATCACGATACGTTTCGCGAAACCGTGCGCCGCTTTGTCGACAAGGCCGTGCTGCCGCACATCGATGCGTGGGAAGAGGCCGAAACGTTTCCGCGTGCGCTGTATCGAGAAGCGGCGGATCTTGGCTTGCTCGGCATCGGTTTCCCCGAGGAATACGGCGGCACGCCGGGCGACCTGTTCCTTGAACTGGCGATGATCGAAGAGCTGACGCGCGCGGCCAGCGGTGGCCTGCTCGCTTCGCTGTTCAGCCATACGATCGGCGCGCCGCCCATCGTTGCAGGTGGATCGGCCGAGCTGAAGGCGCGCGTGTTGCCGGCGATTCTGTCGGGCGAGAAGATCAGCGCGCTCGCCATCACCGAACCCTCGGGCGGCTCGGACGTCGCCAACCTCACCACGCGCGCGGTGCGTGACGGCGATCACTACATCGTCAACGGCAGCAAGATCTTCATCACCTCCGGCATGCGCGCCGATTACATCACCGTGGCCGTGCGTACCGGCGGGGCGGGCGCGGGGGGCATCTCCCTGCTGCTGGTGGAGGGCGATACGCCGGGCCTGACGCGCACGCCGCTCAAGAAGATGGGCTGGTGGTGCTCCGACACCGCGCAACTGCATTTCGATGATTGCCGCGTGCCGGTCGGCAACCTGCTCGGCGCAGAAAACCGCGGCTTCGAGCTGGTCATGCGCAACTTCAACCACGAACGCCTGGCGCTGGCGATGCAGGCCTACGGCCTGGCGCGCACGTGCCTGACCGAAGCCGTGGAATGGGCCACCCAGCGCGAAACCTTCGGCAAGCGCCTCGTGCAGCATCAGGTGGCGCGTCAGAAGCTGGTGGCGATGGCCACGCGCATCGAAGCCACGCGCGCCTTGCTTGAAGACCTGATGCGGCGCATGCAGGCCGGCGATGCACCGGTCGCGCAGCTGTGCATGCTGAAGAACTTCGCCACGCAGAGCCTGCAGTTCTGCGCCGACACGGCCGTGCAACTGCTCGGCGGCATGGGCTTCATGCGCGGCACGAAGTCGGAGCGCATCTATCGTGAAGTGAAGGTCTACATGATCGGCGGCGGCGCGGAGGAAGTCCTCAGCGACCTTGCCGCGCGCCAGCTCGGCTGGGCCTAAGGGCCTAAGGGGCCAGCGCGCGCATTCAGCATTCAGGGAGAGAACCATGTATCGCTCAGTCTTTCGACCGGGGCTGTTCCAGGGGCAGGTGACCGTGGTGACGGGCGGCGGCAGCGGCATCGGCCGGTGCACGGCGCATGAGCTGGCATCGCTGGGCGCGGCCGTCGCGTTGGTGGGGCGCAATGCAGAGAAGCTCGCGGCGGTGCGCACGGAGATCGTCGAAGCCGGCGGCACCGCGCACGCCTACGTCTGCAACATCCGCGACGAGGCCGCCGTGCAAGCGACCGTCGCGCACATCTACGGCGAACACGGCCGCATCGACGCGCTGGTCAACAACGCGGGCGGGCAGTTTCCGGCGCCGCTCAAGGACATTTCGGCCAAGGGCTGGGAAGCCGTCGTGCAGACAAACCTGACGGGCGGCTTCCTGATGGCGCGCGAATGCCTCAACCAGGCGATGCAGCAGCGCGGCGGCGCCATCGTCAATATCGTGGCGGACATGTGGGGCGGCATGCCGAACATGGGTCACTCCGGCGCCGCGCGGGCAGGCATGGTGAACTTGACGGAGACGGCCGCATTCGAGTGGGCGCAGTACGGCGTGCGTGTGAACGCGGTGGCGCCCGGCTACGTGGCGTCGTCGGGCATGGATGCGTATCCGTCGTGGATGGCCGAGACCATCCGCAGCATGCCGTCGACGGTGCCGCTCGGGCGCTTTGCCACCGAGGCGGAAGTGTCGTCGGCCATCGTGTATCTGCTCTCGGAGGCGGCGGCATTCATCACCGGCACGACGCTGCGCGTGGACGGCGGCCGGCCGAACGTGCGGCCAGGCTCACCGATGCCGGCACCGCGGCATGGCGCCGAGCCGTTCAACGGTTTTCACTTGGCGGCGACGCCCAAGGTGCTGCAAGACGAGGAGGACCGCAATGCCGGCGCTTGAATCGCGCATCGTGCCGCAGAGCGACGCGTATCGGCAGAACCATGCTGCGCTCGCGGAGCGCGTCGGCCAGTTGCGCACGCTGGAGAACCGCACGCGCGACAAGTCCGAAGCCTCGCGCGCGCGCTTCGAACAACGCGGGCAACTGTTGCCGCGCGACCGGCTGGGCCGCCTGCTCGACGCCGGTGCGCCGTTTCTGGAGCTGTCGACGCTGGCGGGCTTCTGCCTTGATCACGCCGACCCGGCGCGCTCGATTCCTGGCGGCGGCTTCATTGCGGGCATCGGCTGGGTGAGTGGCGTGCGCGCGATGATCATCGTTGACGACGCGGGCATCGACGCAGGCGCGGTGCAGCCGATGGGCATCGAGAAGTTCCAGCGCGCGCAAGCCATTGCGCTGGAGCAGAAGCTGCCGTTCATCCACCTCGTCGAATCGGCCGGCGCCAACCTCCTGACGTATCGCGTGGAGACCTTCATCCACGGCGGCAGCGGTTTCTACTGGCTCGCGCGGCTGTCGGCGGCGGGCATTCCGGTGATCAGCGTGGTGCATGGGTCGAGCACGGCGGGCGGCGCCTACATGCCGGGCCTGTCGGACTACGTGGTGATGGTGCGCGACCGGGCGCGCGCGTTCCTCGCCGGGCCGCCGTTGCTGAAAGCGGCCACGGGCGAGATCGCCACCGAAGAGGAACTGGGCGGCGCGGAAATGCACGCCACGACTTCGGGCCTGGCCGAATACCTGGCCGAAGACGATGCGGATGCGCTGCGCATTGCGCGCGAACTTGTTGCCGCGCTCGACTGGAACCGCGATGTGCCGGCACCGGACAGGCCATACGCGCCGCCGCACTTCGATGCGGAAGAACTGCTTGGCATCGCACTGACCGATCATCGCAAACCGCTCGACATGCGCGAGGTCATTGCACGCATTGCCGACGGGTCGGACTTCCTGGAGTTCAAGCCCGACTACGGCCCGGGCACCGTCACCGGGCACGCGGCCATCTGCGGCATGCGCGTCGGCGTCATCACGAACAACGGGCCGCTGGACCCGGCGGGCGCCACCAAGGTGGCGCACTTCATCCAGGCGTGCTGCCAGTCCGACACGCCGCTGCTGTACCTGCAAAACACCACCGGCTTCATCGTCGGCAAGGCGTCGGAGCAGGCCGGCATGATCAAGCACGGCTCGAAGATGATCCAGGCCATGGCCAACGCCACCGTGCCGCGCATCACCGTGCATTGCGGTGCGTCGTTCGGGGCGGGCAACTACGGCATGTCGGGGCGCGGCTTCTTTCCGGATTTCTGCTTCAGCTGGCCCAACGCCAAGACGGCCGTGATGGGCGCAGAGCAGGCCGCCGGCACGATGGCGACGGTGATGGCTGCGAGCATGCAACGCAAGACCCAGACCGTCGACCACGACGCCATCGAAGCGATGCGTGCCAAGGTGATCGACACGTTCGAGCGGCAGTCCGACGCATTCACCATTTCGGGCCGGCTGCTGGACGACGGCGTGATCGACCCGCGCGATACGCGCAAGGTGCTCGCCTGCGTGCTGTCCGTCTGCGACGAGGCGCGCAGGCGGACGCTGCATCCGATCCAGTTTGGCGTTGCGCGCCCGTAGCGCCATCCCGAAATCCATACACGAAACAGCCCAGCACACCAGGACAACGGAGCGAGACACCATGCACTTCACCCACGAACACCAGGAACTGCAGCGCAACCTGAAACGCTTCATCGACAGCGACATCAACCCATACGTGGATGAATGGGAAGCGGCCGAGATGTTTCCTGCCAAGCAGCTCTTCAAGAAGATGGGCGAGCTGGGCTTTCTCGGCATTGCCAAGCCGACCGAATTCGGCGGCCTGGGGCTCGACTATTCGTATGCGATGGCGATGGCCGAGACGCTCGGGCACATCCACTGCGGCGGCGTGCCGATGGCGATTGGCGTGCAGACCGACATGGCAACGCCCGCCCTGGCACGCTTCGGTTCGGACGAACTGCGCGCACAGTTTCTGGCCCCCGCCATCAGCGGCGATGCGGTGGCCTGCGTGGGCGTATCGGAGCCGAGCGCCGGCTCCGACGTGGCGAGCATCAAGACCACCGCGCGCAAGGACGGCGACGACTACATCATCAATGGCAGCAAGATGTGGATCACCAACAGCCTGCAGGCCGACTGGATGTGCCTGCTGGCCAACACGTCCGATGACCCGGCCCACCGAAACAAGTCGCTCATCATCGTGCCGATGAACACGAAGGGCGTGTCGGTCGGCAAGAAGATCCGCAAGATCGGCATGAATTCGTCGGACACGGGCCTCATCTACTTTGACGACGTGCGTGTACCGCAGCGCTACCGCATCGGCGAGGAAGGCAAGGGCTTCACGTACCAGATGCTGCAGTTCCAGGAAGAGCGCCTGTGGGCCGCGGCCAGCAGCCTGGCGACGATGACGATGTGCATCGAGACCACCGCCGAGTACGCACGCGAGCGCAAGCTCTTCGGCGCCAGCCTGCTCGACAACCAGTGGGTGCACTTCAAGCTGGCCGAGCTGAAGACGGAGGTGGAAGCGCTGCGCGCGCTCACGTATCGCGCATGCGACCTGTACATCAACGGGCAGGACGTCACGGAGCTGGCATCGATGGCCAAGCTCAAGGCCGGGCGCCTCGCGCGCATCGTGCCCGATGCCTGCCTGCAGTTCTGGGGCGGCATGGGCTTCACGTGGGACAACCCGGTCTCGCGCTATTACCGCGACGGGCGCCTGGGCTCGATTGGCGGCGGCGCGGACGAGGTGATGCTCGGCATCATCTGCAAATACATGAACACGCTGCCGGGCAAGAAGGGCTAACGCGATGGCCGCCCCGCATGCCGCCTTCCGCTCGGTCCTCATCGCCAACCGGGGCGAGATCGCCTTGCGCATCATGCGCACGGCGCGTCGCCTTGGCATGCGCACCGTTGCCGTGTATTCCGACGCTGACCGCGATGCGCCGCATTGCCGCGCCGCCGATCTCGCGTTGCCGATTGGCGCATCGCAGCCGCAGGCTTCGTACCTGAACATTGCGGCGTTGCTGGAGGCGGCGCGCAAGTCGGGCGCGCAGGCGGTCTATCCAGGCTATGGCTTCCTGGCGGAGAGCGATGCCTTTGCCGGCGCATGCGCGGATGCCGGCCTCGTCTTCATCGGCCCACCCGCAGATGCGATCCGCGCAATGGGCAACAAGGCCGGCGCCAAGCGCCTCATGGAAGCCGCCGGCGTGCCCTGCGTGCCGGGCTATCAAGGCGAAGATCAATCCGTCGAGCGCATGGCGCAGGAAGCCGCACGGATCGGCTACCCGGTGATGATCAAGGCGGCCGCTGGCGGCGGTGGGCGCGGCATGCGGCGCGTGGACCACGCGGAGGAGTTTGAGGCGGCGCTGCAGTCTGCGCGCTCCGAAGCGGAGAACGCGTTTGCCTCGGGCGAGTTGATCCTCGAAAAAGCCATCGTCGAGCCGCGCCATATCGAGATTCAGGTGTTTGCCGATACGCATGGCAATGTGGTCCACCTCGGGGAGCGCGATTGCTCGGTGCAGCGCCGGCATCAGAAGGTGATTGAAGAATCGCCGTCACCGGCCGTTTCGCCCGAGTTGCGCGCGCGCATGGGTGCAGTGTCGGTGGCGGCGGCACGCGCCATCAGCTATGTGGGCGCGGGCACGCTGGAATTCCTGCTCGCCCCGGACGGCGCGTTCTACTTCATGGAGATGAACACGCGCCTGCAAGTCGAGCATGCGGTGACCGAAGCGATCGTCGGCGTCGATCTGGTCGAGTGGCAGTTGCGCGTAGCGCTGGGCGAGCCGTTGCCGCTTGCGCAAGACGCCATCGATGCACGCCGTGGGCAAGGTGGGCACGCCATCGAAGTACGGCTGTGCGCAGAAGACCCGCAGCAGAATTTCCTGCCGCAGAGCGGCACCGTCGCCCGCTGGCGTGCGCCCGAAGAGGTGCGCACGGACCATGCGTTGGCCGACGGGCTCGTCGTCTCGCCTTACTACGACTCGATGCTCGCCAAGATCGTCGCGCACGGCACCGACCGCGCCGATGCCTGCCGGCGTCTTGCGCGCGCCTTGGACGATTGCCTGCTGCTTGGCTTGCCGACCAACCGGGCGTTTCTGCGCGACTGCGTGGCGCATCCGGCGTTTCTTGCCGGCGACGTGTCGACGGCGTTCATCGACCGCCATTTCCCCGAGGCGACGCGGCAGGCGGCCGTACCCGATGCAGCGGCCTGCCAGGCGGCTGCCGTGCTGCTCACCCACTTGCGTGAAGACACCGCACGCCGCTATCCCGCAGAACTGCATGGGTGGGCCAGCAGCCGCACCTATCCCACGCTGTGCCGCTTCACGCTCGACGGTGAGGCCATCGACATGCGCGTACGTGCGCTCGGTGCGCAGCAATGGGAACTGGCCTGGGACGGCGGTGCCACGCAGGTGGCGCTTGTGTCAGAGGCCGACGGTCGCATCACGCTCGCGCTGGGCGACACGTTCCACGCGGTGGATTACGCCGTCACGGGTGGCGCTTGCCACTTCGTGCTGGATGGCATCGAACACACCGCCGTCGACACCACCTACGCCAAGGCGGAGCGTAGCGGCGCGCAAACCGGCAGCGGCCGCATCAGCGCACCGATGAACGGCCGCGTGGTTGCGGTGCACGTGGCCGAAGGCGAGGCCGTCAGCGCGGGTCAGGTGCTGCTGGTGGTGGAGGCGATGAAGATGGAGCACAGCATTGCCGCGCCGCTCGCAGGCGAGGTGAGGGGCCTGTTCACCCAGGTCGGGGCACAGGTTGCGCCCGGTGGGTTGCTGATGGAGATTGCTGCGGCCTGACGGCTCCATCGTTTCGTCATGCAATTCGTGCAGTTCGTGCGGTCAATGCGGTCCATACAGTCCACAGGAGACGTCCCATGTCCGAAGCCACGCCAGACACCACGCTTGAAGCCAACCTGCTGAGCCGGGTGGCGCTGGGCGACACGTTGCATCGCAGTGCACGCAAGTTCGGCGCGAAGGTCGCGCTGGTGGACGGCCCGCGCCGCATGACGCATGGCGAACTCAATGCAGACAGCAATCGCTATGCGCATGCGCTGCTTGCAAGTGGCCTCAAGCCCGGCGACAAGGTCGCGATGGTGTGTGGCAACTCGGCGCAGTTCCTGGTGGCCGCGTACGGCATTCTCAAGGCGGGGCTGGTGTGGGTGCCGATCAACGCGATGCTCGGGCCGGAGGATGTGCGCTACATCCTCGAACATGCCGAGGCGCGGCACGTGGTGATCGACGCGGCGCTGTACCCGGCGCTGCGCGACACGCTGGCGGCGCTCGGGCTCCCAGCGCACCAATGCTTCGGTGAACCGGTGGTTGCCGACGGGCCGCAAACGGTGGAGCAAGCGTGGCAAGGCCACGCCGATACGCTGCCCGCCGTGGTGATCGACGACCGCGATCTCGCGCTCATCGTGTACACCAGCGGCACGACCGGGCGGCCAAAGGGTGCCATGCACTCACACCGCTCGGTGCATGCCGCGCTGATGTCCAACGTCGCCAGCCTGAATCTGAACGAGACCGACGTGTTCTCGTGCCTGCTGCCGATGTTCCACTGCGCGCAGTTTGCGACGGCCGCGTCCGCGATGATGGTGGGCGCCACGCTTGTCGTCCAGCGCGGCTTTGATCCGACTGCGCTGCTCGATGCGATTGCGAACGAGCGCATCACGCAACTGTTCGGCCTGCCGCTCATGTACGACGCGTTGCTGCACCATCCGCTGCGTGTACAGCGGGACCTTTCCAGCCTGCGCCTGTGCCTCTATGCGATGGCGCCGATGGCCAAGCCGCTGCTCGAACGCCTGATTGCCGAGGTGTGCCCCAACTTTGCCCTCGGCTCCGGGCAGACCGAGATTTTCCCGATGACGATGTACTTCGCGCCCGACCAGCAACTGCAGCGCACCGGCAACTATTGGGGCCAGCCGTGCATGGTGAACGAAGCAGCGGTGATGGACGATCAAGGCAATCTGCTCGGTCCGAACCAACTGGGCGAGATCGTGCACCGCGGCCCCAACGTCATGCTCGGTTATTACAAGGACCCGCAGGCGACGGCCAATGCGCGCCGCTTCGGCTGGCACCACACGGGCGACCTCGGCATGTGGGATGCCGACGGCCAGCTTCAGTTCAAGGACCGCATCAAGGACATGATCAAGACCGGCGGCGAGAACGTCCCTTCGGTCAAGGTGGAAGAAGTGTTGCTACGGCACCCGGCCGTGGCGAATGCCGCAGTGGTCGGCTTGCCGCACGCGCACTGGGTGGAAGCGGTGGCGGCGTTTGTCTGCCTCAAGCCCGATGCACAGGCCGATGCCGCCGCGCTGCAGGCGCATTGTCGGGCGCATCTCGGTGGCTTTGAGGTACCAAAACACATTGCCGTGGTCGAAAAGCTGCCCATGACTGCGACCGGCAAGATCCAGAAGCACGTGCTGCGCACTGCCAACCAGACGCTGTTCGAGGGCGATGCGCGTTAAGGAGCGCTAAGCCGCCGGCTGGGGCGGCGTACGCAGGATGAACAGCACCGCCTGATCGGCCAGCGCATCGATGCTGATGCCCGCGCCGGCCTGATACCACTGCGCCGTCCAGTTCAGCGCACCGAACATCAGCAGCCGATCGACGGGCGTCGGCTGGGCCCATTCGCCCGAGGCCCGCAGTCGATCGATCACGCGCGTCCAGATGTCTTCGTACCGATCCTTGAGCGCGATGATGCGTTCCTGTGCCTGCGCATCGAGCGAGCGCCATTCGTACAGCATCACCGGAATGAAATCCTGGTTCGGCGCGAGCAGCGTGTAGAGGTGTGCGCGCACAAGTTGGCGCATGGCCTCGCGCGGCGGCAGGTGGTCGATATCGATGGCTTCGATGTCGGCCAGCGCGACGGTCAGGCCGTGTTCGATCACCGCCTGCAGGATGTCCTGCTTGGTCTTGAAGTAATAGAACCAGCTGCCTGCATGCACGCCCGTGGCGGCGGCAATGTCGCGCACCGTGGTGTTGCCGTAGCCCTTCTCGCGGAACAGCCTGGCCGATTGCTCGATCAGCGCGCGGCGCAAGCCCTCGTTGGCATCCTGTGCGGGGCGGCCGCGCTTGCGGCGCGGTGCTTCGGCTTCAGAGGCGGTGTCGGCGGCAGATTCGGGCGGGTTGGGTGTGGCGGGTTTCGGCATGCCCTGGGCAGGAGAAGAGGCGTCGATGCATTGTAGCGGGGCATCACCACCGCGCGGCACGTCAATCGCGGTTCAGGATGCGGCCGTGTTCGACGGTGGCGGCGCCTGCCTTGACCAGCGCCGCAATCGCGGCATCCAGCAGCGTCTCCATCGATTGGCTCGCGAAGAAGCGCGCTTGCAAGCGCGGCATCAGCGTGGTCTGTGTGAACCACGCGAACAGCGCGTCGCGCGACAGCGCCTGCTGTTCAAGCAGCTTGAACTTCACCAGCACACGAATGGCGTGCAGCGCGTTGCGCTCGGGGTCGGCGCGCAGATAGCCCAGCCGCCCGAGCGAAGCGTCAATCGCGGCATTGACGTTGGTGAACGGCCGGCCGTGTCCGGGGATCACCACGCGCGCGTCGAGTTGCGCGATGCGCTCAAGAATGGCCTGCTGCTCGGCAAAACCGCTTTCGCCTTCCAGCTCGGGAAAGATCACGCCGAAGCCGCGTTCCCACAGGGCGTCGGCCGAGATCAGCACGCGCGTGTCGGGACTGAACAGAATGACCGCGTGCGGGTCATGCCCGGGTGCGCTGATGACCGGCCAGTCGAAGCCGCCCAGTCGCGCGGTCATGCCGTCGGCCAGGGCTGCGTCGGCATCGTTTTCGGGCAGCGTGAAGCGTGCACATTCCTGGCCCGTGGGGCCGTAGCTGAGGGCGTCGGTATCCCAGCGGCGCACGTCGTCGATCTGCGCGGCGGGCACGCGCGTGTGGCTGCCGTAGATGGCCTGCAGCGCTGCGTTGCCGCCGCAGTGGTCGGAATGCAGATGCGTGTTCAGCAGACGGCGCAGCGGCTTGCCTTGCAGCGCGTGCTGCACCAGCGCCACCGTTTGCGTGGCGTGCGTGAGATAGCCGGTGTCGACCAGCGCGCAACCACCGTGCGCTTCGTCATCGAAGAACAGGATGTTGTTGGACGACAGCCAGCCGCGCTCGAACACGCGCATCGAATCCGGAAGGGTGACGATGTCGTGTTCGGCCATGGTGATGGGCAGTCAGGCGCAGGGCGCGTCGTTGAGCCAGGCGCAGGCGCGCTCGGGCAAGGTTTTCCACACGGCCAGACGAGCCGCGTCGTTCATGGTCGACCACGCGGCAATCTCGTCGATCGTGCGCATGCAGCCGATGCACAGGCCGCGCGCGTCGTCCATCTTGCAGACGCTGATGCACGGCGACGACACCGGCTGCGCATGCTCCGCCTGCTGGTGGCTGTTGCGCAACTTGCCGAGCGAGAGCTTCAGTTGCGCGCGGGTGCAGGCGTCCATGCTCGTGCGATCAGTCGCGCTGGGCGATGTCGGCCACGGGCGCGCCGGTCATCGCTTCCAGCTCGGCGGATGTAAGGTTGAACACGGCATGCGGGTGGCCGGCCGCGGCCCACACGCTGTCGTATTGGAACAGGTCTTGGTCGAGCAGCATCACGGGCTTGACCGCATGGCCGACCGGGCACACGCCGCCGATGGCGTAACCGGTCTTCTCGCGCACGAACTTCGCATCGGCCTTGGCGAGCGCGCCCACGTGTGCGGAAACCTTTGCCTCGTCGACACGATTGGTGCCGCTGGCGATCACCAGCACCGGCACGTCGTCTTCTGCGCGACGGAAGATGATCGACTTGGCGATCTCGGCCACGGAGCAGCCCAGACCGGCAGCCGCCTCGGCGGAGGTCTTGCCGGTGGCCGGCAGCATCACGATGGCTTTTTCGTAGCCGAGCGTGCGGAGGTGGTCGGCCACGCGTTGGGCGGATTCCGGCAGGGGGGCGTTCGTATCGATAGCTGTCATCGTCGTGTTTCTGGATGGTTTCAGATGCAGGCCTGGGCGATCTGGTCCTGCAGCTTGAGCAGCAGCGCGCGGCCCGCACGCGAGGCAGTCGGGCGGCCGATGGCCTGCGAGATGAAGTCACCCGCAAGCACGACCTTGTCGAGGTCGATGCCGGTGCGGATGCCCAGGCCGTGCAGCAGGTACAGCACATCTTCGGTGGCGACGTTGCCGGTCGCGCCCTTTGCATACGGGCAGCCGCCCAGCCCCGCCACCGACGCGTGGAAGATCGCGATGCCGACTTCCAGGCTGGCAAGGATGTTGGCCAGCGCCTGGCCGTACGTGTCGTGGAAATGGCCCGAGAGGCGGTCGATCGGGAACGTCGCCGCGGCGGCTTCCATCACGGTTTTCACCTGCCCGGCCGTGCCCACGCCGATGGTGTCGGCAATGTCGATCTCGTCGCAGCCCAGATCGGCCATGCGCTTGATGACATCCACCACCGACGACACCGGCACCTCGCCCTGATATGGGCAGCCCAGCGAGCAGGAGATCGACCCGCGCACGCGAATGCCTGCATCCTTGGCGGCCTTGGCCACCGGCACAAAGCGCTCGATCGATTCCGCAATCGAGCAGTTGATGTTCTTCTGCGCAAAGGCCTCGCTGGCGGCGCTGAAGATCACGATCTCATCCGCGCCCGCTGCGGCCGCGCCTTCGAAGCCCTTCATGTTGGGCGTGAGCACGGAGTACAGCGTGCCCGGCCGGCGCTGGATGCGCGCCATCACGTCGGCGCCATCGGCCATCGCCGGCACCCATTTGGGCGACACGAACGAGGCGGCTTCCACATTGACGAAGCCGGCGTCGGACAGCCGGTTCACCAGCTCGACCTTGGTATCCGTCGAGACCGGCGACTTCTCGTTCTGCAGACCATCGCGCGGGCCGACCTCGACCACCTTCACAAAATTCGGCATGCTCATCTCAGTACCCTCGTTGCAGATCGACGATGCCGGCAATCGGCTCGCCCGCTTCCAGCGCGCGGATCTTGCGCGCGATCTGGGCAATGCTGACCTCGCGCAGTGTCAGCGCCGAAATGTGCGGCGTGATGTGGATGCGCGGTTCGGTCCAGAAAGGGTGGTCGGCAGGCAGCGGCTCGGTGCGGAACACGTCGAGCGCGGCGCCGGCAACATGCCCGCTGCGCACCGCGGCCAGCAGGTCGTCTTCCACCACATGCTTGCCGCGCGCCACGTTGACGACGAACGCGCCCGGCGCGAGTTGAGCCAGCAGTTTCGCGTCGATCACGTTTTCGGTGTCGGCCGTCAGCGGCAGCACGTTCACCAGCACCCGCGTGCCGGCGAGAAAGCCCGGCAGGGCATCGCTGCCCGCGCGGCAATCGACGCCATCGACGTGCTTGGCGGAGCGGCTCCAGCCGCGCACCGGAAAGCCGAAGCCTGCCAGCGTCTTGGCGATGTGCGTGCCCAGCACGCCCAGGCCGAGCACGCCGACGACGAATTCGTCGCGGTTGAACGGCTTGAGGAAGCGCCACATCTTCGCTTGCTGCTGACGCTCGTATTCGTCGAGCCGACGGAAAAAGCGCAGCACGGCGTGCGTGACGTACTCGCCCATCTGCGCGGCCATGCCGGCGTCGTCCAGCCGCACGATCGGCAGGCCCTCGGGAATCGCATCGGGCGATTGCGCACGCAGGCCCAGGATCGCATCGACGCCCGCACCGAGGTTGAATACCGCGCGCAGGTCGCGGCGATCGCGCAGCATGTCGGCGGGCGGTTGCCACACCACGGCGTAGTCAGCATCCTGCGCCGCACCTTGCTCCCACACCGACAGCCGCGCCTCGGGCAGTGCCTGCGCAAAACCATCGAGCCAGGGTTGGGGCTTGCCGTCGGGCGTGTAGATCTGGATGTGCATGTGGGGCGACTTCAGTGCGGGTGATTGACGTATACGTCAAGCAGTGTAGCAGGGGCCGCCAAGGCGTGTGGCGGCCCCCTCTAGCGTTATTCGACGGTCATTCGGGCGTCATTCCGCCGGCTTGAACGCCAGCAGCTGCACACCTTCCGTCACCTGATCGCCCACGCCATACAGCACGGATTCGACGACGCCGTCGGCCGGTGCGGTGAGCGTGTGCTCCATCTTCATGGCTTCCATGACGACCAGCGGCGCGCCCTTGGTGACGGTCTGCCCGGGCGCGGCCAGCACGGCGATGACCTTGCCTGGCATCGGCGCCGTCAGCTTGCCGCCTTCGTCGTCCGCTTCGCCCGCATGGGCGAGCGGATCGTGACGCTCGAGCGTCCAGTGCGCGCCACCGGTGAAGACGTGGAACGCATCGCCATCGGCATGCACCTGGCCGGTCGCCTTGTGCGTGCCGAGGGTGACGGTGAAGGTCTCGGCATGGCGCTGCGAGGTGAAGGGCGCTTCGCTGCCGCCAGCTTTCAGCCGCGAGCCGTCGCGGCCGTAGATGAGGGTCGCGTCGATGGACTGATCGCCATGCGTGAAACGCAGCGTGCGCTCAGCAGCACCGTTCAGCCGCCAGCCGCTGCCGCGTGCCCACGGCGAATGCGGGTCGCGCGTGTCGGTGCGCAGGCTGCGCGCCTCGCGGGCGAGCAACGCTGCCACGGCCAGGGCGATGGCGTCTTGCGGCACGTCCGGTGCGGCGGGGAACAGCGTGTCGTGATTGCGCGCGATCAGGCCGGTATCCAGATCGGCGGTCGCAAACGGCTTCGATGCAACAAGCCGGCGCAGGAATGCCACGTTGGACGACAGCCCCACCAGGTGGAAGCCGCCCAGCGCCTGCAGCATGCGCGCGAGCGCTTCGTCACGGTCACGGCCCCAGACGATCAGCTTGGCGATCATCGGGTCGTAGTACGGGCTGATGGCGTCGCCCTCGCGCACGCCAGCGTCGATGCGCACAGCGGCGGGTTCGCCATTGGCTTGCGCGCCGACGGTGAACTCCACCGCTGCCGGCGTGCGCAACACCTTCAGCGTGCCGATGGAGGGCAGGAAATCGCGGTCAGGGTTTTCAGCGTAAATGCGTGCTTCCAGCGCGTGGCCGTGGATGTGCAGTTCGTCCTGCCTGCGCGGCAGCGGCTCGCCGGCGGCCACGCGCAATTGCCATTCGACGAGGTCTTCGCCCGTGATCATTTCGGTGACCGGGTGCTCGACCTGCAGGCGCGTGTTCATCTCCATGAAGTAGAACGTGCCGTCTTCGTCGACGATGAATTCGACCGTGCCGGCGCCCACGTAGCCCACGGCGCGCGCGGCAGCCACGGCGGCTTCGCCCATCGCGCGGCGGCGCTCCAGTGTCATGCCTGGCGCCGGGGCTTCTTCCAGCACCTTCTGGTGGCGGCGCTGCACCGAGCAATC
>NZ_VOSS01000081.1 GCF_007997035.1 Ralstonia sp. TCR112
TTTGGTTCAATCGTGAAGTCGCCCCGACTGCCACCCGGCGCGAGAAGATGCGCAGTGTCTCGGTGCGGCTGTCGACGGTCTGCTGCGCCAGCGCGATGCGCTCGTCCAGTTCGCGCATGACCAGATAGCTGTCGGCCACCTGTGCGATCAACCCAAGCGCGACTGCGCGGCGCGCTGCGTCGGACGCTACGTAGCTTTCCAGAGCGGCGTCGTTGAGGTTGCGCACGCGCCCCCAGAAATCGATCTCCCAGCTGGAGACACCGGCCCCCACCTGGTACTGGGTGACACGCATGGGCATGCCGAATGGGCTGACGTCCGCCGGAATGCTCAGGCGGCTAACGCCGGCCTGCGCGTCAAGGTGCGGAAAAGACTCCGAGCGCTGGATGCCAAACGCGGCACGCGCCTCTTCCACGCGCAGCACGGCAGTGCGCAAGTCACGGTTGTTCTCCAGCGCTTGCGCAATCAACGCCTGCAGGCGCGTGTCCGTAAAGTACGCCTGCCAGCCGGTGGCGGCGGCGGACAGGCCGTCCGTGCCGTCGTCGGTGTCGTAGTGCTGGGCCACAGGCAACGCGGGCGCCTCGTAAGGCGGCGCCATCGAGATGCAGGCCGACAGGGCCAGCACAGCGGCGGCGGCCATCGCGGCGGCGCGGGTGCCTGCGTAGCTGCCATGCTGCCGGCGTTGTTTCTCCACACGCATCTATTTCTCCAGCACGTAGGTGCCGGGCGCATCGGCCAATGGCGGGAATCCTGGAACGCCCATCTTCGGCGGCTTCACCACTGCGGAGCCCGAGGCATGTTCAACGAGCCATGCATGCCACGCCGGCCACCAAGAGCCGTCTGTGGCGGGTGCCGAGGCCAGCCAATCATCCGGCGCCGCCGATGTCTCGCCTGCATGGCGTGTCTGCATCTGGAAACGCCGATGCGAGTTGACGGGCGGGCTCACGATGCCGGCGTTATGGCCGCCGCTGGTCAACACGAACGTCAGCTCAGCCTCGGTCAGGTGATGCAGCTTGTAGACGGAGCGCCAGGGCGCCACGTGGTCGGTCAGCGTGCCCACCACGAAGATGGGCAAATCGATATCGTTGAGCGCCACCGGCTTGCCGTTGACGGGGTAGCGGCCCTCGCTCAGGTCGTCGTTCAGAAACAGGTGCCGCAGGTACTGGCTGTGCATGCGCGCGGGCATGCGCGTGGCATCGGCGTTCCAGGCCATCAGGTCGTTCATGGGCGCGCGGTCTCCCAGCAGGTATTCGCCCACCAGGCGCGACCACAACAAGTCGTACGAGCGCAGCATCTGGAAGGCCCCGGCCATCTGGCTGGCACGCAGATAGCCGGTCTGCTCCATCTGTGCTTCAAGCAGGCTGACCTGGGCCTCGTCGATGAACAGGCCCAGTTCGCCCGGTTCACAAAAATCGGTCTGGGCGGCAAACAGCGTCATGGAGGCCAGCCGCGCATCGCCATCGCGTGCCATGGCAGCGGCGGCAATCGCCAATAGCGTGCCCCCAAGGCAGTAGCCGGTCGCATGTACGCGCTGGCCCGGCACGATGGCATTGACGGCATCGAGCGCGGCAAAGACGCCGAGCTTCAGGTAGTCATCCATGTCGAGGTCGCGATCCGCCTCGTCAGGGTTCTTCCAGGAGATGCAGAACACGGTATGGCCCTGCTCGACCAGATAGCGGATCAGTGAGTTCTGCGGCGACAGGTCCAGGATGTAGTACTTCATGATCCAGGCCGGCACGATCAGGATGGGCTCGGCCTGGACCTTGCCCGTGGCCGGTGCGTACTGGATCAGCTCGATCAGCCGATTGCGCAGGACCACCTTGCCGGGCGTGATGGCCACGTCGCGGCCCACCATAAAGCGTTCGGTACCGGCAGCGGGCGCGCCGCTCAAGGAGCGCTCCAGGTCGTCAAGCGCATTGAGCGCGCCGCGCACGAGATTGGTGCCGTGCTGTTCAAAGGTCCGGCGCAGGACAATCGGGTTGGTTGCCAATTGGTTGCCCGGCGACATCATGTCGAGCCACTGACGCGCAGCAAAGGCGACCACGTCCTCATGATGTTTGGCGACTCCCCACACGCCGCGCGTCGCCGCCTCCCACCATTGTTCTGTCAAGAGGAAGGCCTGATGCAGCACGTTGAACGGCCACAAGCGCCACTCGTCGGCAGAGAAACGACGGTCGCGGGCCGGCGGCTGGACGCAAAGACACGCGTTCTGGGGGCCGGACGCCATGCAGTTCCGGATGTAACCCTCGAGTTGTTGGGCCTGCGTCAGCGCCAAGCGGTACAGATCCAGCTGCTTGCCGGGAGAGACGGCCAGATGCAGCGCCCAGTCGAGCAGCGCCAGTTGCATCGATGCAAGCGACAGCGAATTGGAGGCGCGGGCAAGCGCAGCGTGAAACGGTTGGTCGATCTGCTCAGCAGTCAACGAAGACGGCACGGGGGCGGTGCGCATGGTCGGGGCGTCAAACGATTGCGAAATATGCAATCCATTAGATGCCAGGGGCTACCGCCCGGACTTGATGCACCTCAAACCGGGACAAGAGGGCGGACTCTAGGTGGAGTCACAGAAACGACATCTGGGGGTGGAAATCCGGGCAGCAGGTCACTACCGCGCGCCCCCGGGGCAACCTTGTCGTCTACCGATGCGTCGGCTCACCTCGCATATCCGCGGATCCGCCCGACCCCGCGGCCGCGCCCGTTCCTGCCAAACCGTCGCTACCGCCGGATCCACGCGATCCGGCCGAGGTGCCGGCGCCCTCGGGGCCGGATGCTTTGGGCGCGGACGCCGGCACTGTATTGGGATGCCGGGGCAGGGATTTTTTTGTCGCCTGAGGTGGAGCCGCCGCTGCGGAAGCTGGCCGCGCAGAGTCCATCTTCCCGGGCTGCGCGAACGAAAGCCCACTTCCCCATCCCAGCAAAACGAGCAAGCCAGCCGCTGCCCTCTTCTGCACTTTCCGTACGTCGTCCATGCTCGGCCTCCGGTGCGTGCCGGTGTTTGAAGCAGCCGACATGCCATCGGTATCCGTTCGCAGTCACGATTCTTGCTGCCCGGTCGTCTTTCAGCGTTTTGTTTCGCGCTGAGCCGCCATCGTCAACATCCCCGAAGACGGAGCCCGATATGCACGACGACTTCAAACCGGCCCGACGCCGCTTGCTCAAGGCCCTGGGGATCACGCTGCCCGCCTCGACCACCGTATTCGCTGGCGCGCAAAGCCCAGCGGCACGCACATCCGAGCACCTTCCGGGCATGACTGCCACGCCGGGGCCAAGCGCCACCTCCGGCGCAGCGGCGACTGAACCTGTGAGTCTTTTCTTCAATGCAGACGAAAAAGCGGCGGTCGATGCGATCGTTGCGCGCCTGATTCCGGCAGACGAACTTGGGCCCGGCGCAAAAGAGGCCGGTGTCACGGTCTTTCTGGATCGACAACTGGCGGGCAGTTTCGGCAGCGGCGCGAACTTTTATCGCCATGGCCCGTTCCAGCAAGGCACACCGGAACAGGGCTATCAGCTGGCGCTTACACCGGCGGAATGCTACCGCCTCGGGCTGGCGGCATTGGACCGTGCCTGCGCGAACCGTTATGGCGGAAAGCGATTCGCCCAGCTCGATACAGCAACACAGGACGCGGTGCTCAGCGAGGCTGAAGCCGGCAAGCTTGAGATGGACGCCGTGCCGAGCGCGGTGTTCTTCCAGACGCTCTTGGACGGCGCTGTCGAGGGCTATTTCTCCGACCCCATCTACGGCGGCAACCGCGACATGGTGGGCTGGAAGCTGGTCGGTTTTCCGGGCGCAATGGCCAGTTTTGCCAATGACATCGAGCGACACAACCAGCCCTACACGCGCGCGCCCGTTTCGATCGCTACCGCACACCCGCACGACATGGCGACAGCGCCCCCGCGCTCAGAAGCGCAGCCGATTGCCTTCGTCGCGCTTGCCAGTAACGAGGTATGCCGCAGCCGCACGGGCACCGATAACGGAGGCGGCGAATGAAGACCTTTCCCCCAGTGGATGCCGTAATCATTGGCGGCGGCTGGACCGGCGCCATCATCGGCAAGGAGTTGGCGGCACATGGCTCGCGTGTGGTGGTGATGGAGCGTGGGCAGCCCCGCTGGCCGTCGCCCGACTTCCAGGCGCCGGCAATCCACGACGAACTGAAATACACGCGCCGGCATGCGCTGCACCAGGACACGTCGACCGAGACCTTCACCTTCCGCAACCGCAGCGACCAGGTGGCCTTGCCGATGCGCCGCTGGCAGTTCGCCTATCCGGCCACGCATCTGGGCGGTGCCGGCAACCACTGGTCCGGCGCCTATTACCGGTTCGACCCGACCGACCTCAAGCTGCGCAGCCACTATCGCCAGCGCTATGGCGACCGCATCTTCGATGCCAACCTCACCGCCCAGGACTGGCCCCTCACCTACGACGAGCTGGAACCGTATTACGACCGCTTCGACTACCTGATCGGCGCGTCGGGTTTTGCCGGCAACCTGAAGGGGCAGTTGCAGCCGGGCGGCAACCCCTTCGAGCCGTGGCGCTCGCGGCCGTATCCGAATCCGCCGATGAAGGTGCCGTTTGCATCGGCATTGTTCGGCACGGCTGCGGCATCACTGGGATACCACCCCTACATCCAGCCCTCTGCGCTGTGCACGCGCCCGTACGTGAACACCGAGGGGCTGCCGATGAATGCGTGCGTGTATTGCGGCTTTTGCTCCAACTTCGGCTGCGAGCATTTTGCGAAGGCGTCCCCGCAAATCTGTGTCCTGCCGGCGGCGCTCAAGCTCAACACGTTTGAGCTACGCACGAACGCCCACGTGCTGAAGGTCGAGCTGGACGAAGCGCGCAAGCACGCGCGCGGCGTGACCTATGTCGACGCCACAGGCCAGCAGTTCTTCCAGCCCGCAGAGATGGTGGTGCTGTGCGCGTTCAGCGTTCAGAACGTGCGGCTGCTGCTCCTGTCCGGCATCGGCAAGCCTTACGACGCTGCCACGGGCCAAGGCGTGGTGGGCCGCAATTACACGCACCAGACAACGTCCGGCGTGAACCTGTTCTTCGACGAGAAGACGTGGCTCAACCCCTTCATGGGCGCCGGTGCCGCGGCGGTGACGATCGACGACTTCAGCGCTGACAACTTCGACCACGGCCCGCATGGCTTCGTCGGCGGCGGCTACATCCAGATCCAGGTGGTGAGCGGCGCGCCCATCGGATACCACCCGACCCCGCACGGCACCCCGCAGTGGGGCAGCGCCTGGAAGCGTGCCGTGAAGCGCTATTACAACCATTCCGCGTCGATCACGATCACCGGCTCGGCCATGCCGACGCGCGGCGGCTATCTCGACCTGGACCCGACGTACCGCGACGTCTACGGCCTGCCGCTGCTGCGCATCACCTACGACTTTCCTGACAACGACATCCGCATGTCAGCCTTTCTGACCGACCGTGGGAACGCGATCGGCAAGGCCATGCAAGGTGTTGTGGCGACCGAGCCTGGCCCACGCAAGCGGCCGTACACGGCGACAAGCTATCAGTCGACGCACCTCACGGGCGGCGCCGCGATCGGCGACGATCCGGCCACCAGTGTCGTCAACCGCTTCGGGCAATGCTGGGATGTGCCGAACGTGTTCGTGACCGGGGCCAGCCTCTTCCCGCAAAACTCCAACTACAACCCCACCGGTACCGTGGGCGCCACGGCGTACTGGATTGCCGACGCCATCAACGCGCGCTATCTGAAGTCCCCCGGGAAGGGGCTGGTATGACCGAAGACCGCCCGCCCTCTCGCCGCCTGCCGGTCGTTTTATGGCTGCTGCCGTTGCTCGGCATTGCGCTGCCGATCTGCGCGGTCTTCTATGACATGTTGTCGGATCGGGGCATCTCGTCATTTCGTGGGGCAAGCCAGGCGCAAAACCATGCGAAGCCGCCAGGGAACGTGGCGGAAACCGGCACGGCGGTCAGGCGCGCCACCGATTTCATTCCCAAGCCGACGGCATGGTCCGCCCTGCTGGCAAAGGCGCCGCAAGAGGACACCGCGCGCGCGCGAATCCTTGTCACGCAGGGCAGTGGCGCCGTGCCGCCTGCATGCGCGACCTGCCATGGGGCGAAGTCGGTGGCGCCGCAACCGTTTCCTGCGCTGGAGGGATTGCCGGCTGAGTACATCGTCAAGCAACTGCTCGATTACCGCAGCGGCGCGCGGCAATCGTCCGTCATGCAACCGGTCGCGCGGGAATTGTCGGACAGCGATATCACAGCAGTCGCGCGGTACTACGCGGCGCAAGCGCGGCCGGGCACCGCAGCGTTGCCCACGGATGGCGCCGCCGCGAGCTTGCATTGGTCCGGCGACAACGGGCGTGCCCTGCCCGCCTGCGCAGACTGCCACGGCGCTTCGGGGCGTGGCGGCGGCCCGGTCCTGCCACCGCTGACGGGGCAGCCCAAAGGCATGGTCGCTGCGCAGCTCAATGCGTTTCGCTCCGGCACGCGCGCCAACGACGACGACGGCGTCATGCGCGCTTTTGCACACCGCCTGACCGCTGCCGAGATCGAAGGCCTCGACAACTTCTATGCCGCAGCTTCCGCCCCGCAGGGCGGCGTCCGCAAGCCAGCGCAGTAGAAATCGACCTGCCACATCCCGTTCAGATGAGACGGAGCCGCTACTTGCCCCAAGGCGGGGCGTTTCCGTGGTACAACCGGCGCCAGCGTCTCATTCACTTCCTGCATTCAGATCGACATCGGCGCACTTGCGGCCCGATCCACCTGCCTCGCCACCGAGGCACAACGACACCTCCATTTAGAGAAAACCGTGTTCACTTGCATCAACCAGAGCTGCGGCACGCAGTGGCAGCTTTCCGACGTCGTCATCAAAGACGAGGGCCAAGGGCCGCTCTTCCGCTGTGCGCTATGCGGCGCACGCAACTATCTCAAACGCGTCGAAACCAAAGACGGCCGGGTCATCTACAAGCAAATCGAAGGCAAGCCGCTCAAGTGATCCAACGCAACGACATGACCATCGAATCGACCGCCGCGCCCTTCAGCACCCTGCCGCTCGCCCCTGCCGTGCTGGCCAACCTCGCGCAGCTTGGCTACACCGACATGACGCCGATCCAGGCCGCAAGCCTGCCGATCGCCCTTGCGGGCCACGACCTGATCGCGCAGGCAAAAACCGGCAGCGGCAAAACCGCAGCGTTTGCGCTGGCTCTCCTCGCACGGCTCGACGCGCGCAGCTTCGACGTGCAGGCGATGGTGCTCTGCCCTACGCGCGAGCTGGCCGACCAGGTTGCGCAGGAGATCCGCCGCCTGGCGCGCGCCGAAGAAAACGTGAAGGTGCTGACGCTCTGCGGCGGCACACCGATGCGCCCGCAGGCGGCAAGCCTGGAGCACGGCGCCCACGTCATCGTCGGCACGCCGGGCCGCATCATGGATCATCTGGAGCGCGGCAATCTCGCGCTCGGTGCACTGAAGACGCTCGTGCTGGACGAAGCCGACCGCATGCTCGACATGGGTTTCTTCGACGACATCGCGACGGTTGTGCGGCAATGCCCGGCCGACCGGCAAACGCTGCTGTTCTCGGCGACGTACCCGGAAGGCATTGCCAAACTGAGCCAGCGGATCCTGCGCAACCCGAAAGAAGTAAAACTCCAAGAGCGCCACGACGACAGCAAGATTCGCCAGCGCTTTTACGAGGTAGCCGACAGCCAGCGGCTGCATGCGGTCGGGCTGTTGCTCAAGCACTATCGGCCGGTCAGCACGCTCGCGTTCTGCAACACGAAGCAGCAATGCCGCGACCTGCTCGACGTGTTGCGCGCGCAGGGCATTCACGCGCTTGCGCTGCATGGCGAACTCGAACAGCGCGAGCGGGATCAGGTGTTGATCCAGTTTGCGAACCGCAGTTGCTCGGTGCTGGTTGCGACCGACGTTGCCGCACGCGGGCTCGATATCGCCCAGCTTGAAGCGGTGATCAACGTTGACGTGACGCCCGATCCCGAAGTGCACGTGCACCGGATTGGCCGCACGGGCCGGGCCGATGAGAACGGCTGGGCGCTGAGCCTCGCCAGCATGGACGAGATGGGCCGCGTCGGCAATATCGAAGAGGCGATGGGCCGGGAGGTCGAATGGCACAAGCTCGACGAGCTTGATACCGGCAACGATGCGCCGCTGCTGCCGCCCATGGAAACGCTGCAGATTCTGGGCGGGCGCAAGGAGAAGATCCGCCCCGGCGATGTGCTCGGCGCCTTGACCGGCGATGCAGGCTTTCGCGGCGATCAGATCGGCAAGATCAACGTGACGGAATTCTCGACCTACGTCGCGGTCGAGCGCGGCATCGCACGCGACGCGCTGCGCAAGCTCAACGCCGGCACGGTGAAGGGCAAGAAGGTCCGGGTCCGACTGATGGAGGAGTGACGCCCTGCCCTGCGGTCACCGGCTGCGGCTCGCAGGGCGCACGCGACTCAGCGCAGGATGGCCGCGGCAACACCCGCAGCCGCACACAACGCCACCACGATCAGCGGTGGCGTTTTCCATCGTGTCAGCAGCAGGAACGCAATCACCGCGACGGCAATATCGCTCCATGACCGCACGGCGCTCGTCCAGACCGGCGTGTAAAGGGCAAACGCCAGCAATCCCACCACAGCGGCATTCACACCCGCAAGCAGCGCCGCCATGGAAGGACGCGCGCGCAACGCCTGCCAGTAAGGCAACGCCGCGATGACCAACAGCAGGCCCGGCAGAAAAATACCCACCGTGGCAAGCGCGGCGCCAGCCCAGTGATTGAGCCCCGGGCCGATCGTCCACCCCAGGAACGCGGCGAAGGTGAATAGCGGCCCGGGCACGGCCTGCGCGGCGCCGTAGCCGGCCAGGAAATCGTTTGACGCGACCCAGCCCGTTGCGACTGTCTGCTGCTCCAGCAGCGGAAGTACGACATGACCGCCGCCAAAAACCAACGCGCCCGAACGATAGAACGCGTCGAACACCTTCGCGGGCATCCACGGATGAAGGTCCGCGGCAACCGGAAACCCGAACAGCAGCACGCAGAAGAGCACCAGGCTGACGATGCTGGCCATGTGAGACATGCGGAATGCGGCGCCCTGCCCTGCCTTCAAGCCAGCAGGCGCCGAACGGGCCGATCGGCACAGCAACAGCCCCAGCACGGCGCCCAGCGCAATCACGACCAGTTGCGCGTAGACGGTCGTCAACGCACCAAGCACGGCAATGCTGATCACCGCAATGCCCGCGCGCTGCCAGTCAGGACAGAGCTTGCGCGCCATGTCCCACACGGCCTGCGCCACCACCGCAACGGCAACGAGCTTCAAACCGTGGATCAGGCCAACGCCCATCGCCCCGCCCAGGCTCGGCGCGAGCATCGCAAAGGCCAGCAGCAACAAGACGGAAGGCAGCGTAAAACCGCACCAGGCCGCCAAACCGCCGCGCCATCCGGCCCGGAGCAGACCGACGGAAAACCCCACCTGGCTGCTGGCCGGCCCGGGCAGAAACTGGCAGAGCCCGACGAGATCGGTGAATGTCGCGTCGTCCAGCCAGCGCCGGCGCTCCACGAACTCGCGCCGGAAATAGCCGATATGCGCGACGGGGCCGCCGAAACTCGTCAGACCCAGCTTGAGAAAGACCGCCAGCACTTCCATGGCAGAGCCCGCTTGATGTGTACGGGACGGTGTGGCGGAAGCGGTCATCGGGGCGGGATATCGGTGTTTAAGAAACGCGTATTAGAACATTGCCGCCATGGCTTGGAAGGCAACTAAAGTGGCAGGATAGGCGTCGCCGTCACCGTCATTGGACTCTGCCGCGTATCCCATCATGCACTTCGCCCACACCATTGGCGCACAGCGCCATGTGTTCAACGATCTCAAGACGCTTCTCGCCAAAGCCAGCCCGGCGCGCTCCGGCGACTCCCTGGCGGGCCTGGCCGCGGCCAGCGAGGGCGAACGCATGGCCGCGCGGATGGCGTTGGCGGACGTGCCGCTGTCGGTCTTCCTCAACGAAGCGCTGGTGCCGTATGAAGACGACGAGGTCACGCGCCTGATTCTGGATCGGCACGACGCGCAGGCCTTCGAGCCGATCGCCTCGCTCACCGTGGGGGAATTTCGCAACTGGCTGCTCCTGCACGAGACCGACAGCGCGACATTGACGAGCGTCGCCGCGGGCATCACGCCAGAAATGGCCGCCGCGGTCAGCAAACTGATGCGCAATCAGGATCTGATCGCCGTGGCCCGCAAGTGCCGCGTGGTCACGCGCTTTCGCAACACCATCGGTTTGCCGGGCCGGTTGTCAGTCCGGCTGCAGCCCAATCACCCGACGGATGATCCCAAAGGCATTGCTGCGTCGATCATCGATGGCCTGCTCTACGGCTGCGGCGACGCGACCATCGGCATCAACCCCGCCGGGGACAATCTCGGCGCCATCGTTTCGCTGCTGCAACTGGTGGATGAGCAGCGCAACCGCTACGCCATTCCCACGCAGTCGTGCGTGCTGACCCACGTGACGAACACCATGCGCGCGATTGACCAGGGCGCGCCGGTGGATTTGGTGTTCCAGTCGGTGGCTGGCAGCGAGCAAGCCAACGCGGGGTTCGGCATCAGCCTCGCATTGCTGGCGGAGGCGCATGACGCCGCCCAGGGCTTGGCGCGCGGCACGGTCGGCAACAACGTGATGTATTTCGAGACCGGCCAGGGCAGCGCGCTGTCGGCCAACGCGCACCACGGCGTCG
The DNA here is from genome assembly GCF_007997035.1 of Ralstonia sp. TCR112. Lineage (GTDB taxonomy): Bacteria > Pseudomonadota > Gammaproteobacteria > Burkholderiales > Burkholderiaceae > Ralstonia > Ralstonia edaphi. The sequence goes on from NZ_VOSS01000081.1 coordinate 10,698, forward strand.
ATCAGCAAACGATGGAAGCGCGGGCCTATGCCGTAGCGCGGGCGTTCTCGCCCTTGCTGGTGAATACGGTCGTCGGCTTCATCGGCCCGGAGTATCTCTATGACGGCAAGCAGATCATCCGCGCCGGATTGGAAGACCACTTCTGCGGCAAGCTGATGGGCCTGCCGATGGGCTGCGACGTCTGCTACACCAACCACGCAGAGGCCGATCAGGACGACATGGATACACTGCTGACGCTGTTTGGCGTGGCGGGCGTCCAATTCATCATGGGCGTGCCGGGCGCTGACGACATCATGCTGAACTACCAGAGCACGTCGTTTCATGACGCGCTTTATCTGCGCGACACACTCGGCCTGCGGCCTGCACCGGAGTTCGAGGCGTGGCTGCAAAGCATGGGCATCGTCGATGCGGCCGGCCGCCTGCAAGACGCCACGGCGCGGCAACCGCTGCTGCAGTTGGCTCACGCGCTGTGAACTCGGTGGAGAAGCCGAACATGCCGAAATACCCCCTCGTTCAGCCCAATCCGTGGGCGCACCTGCGCGCCTTTACCGACGCCCGTATCGCGCTGGGCCGCGCCGGCAACAGCCAGACGACCGACGCCGTGCTGGCATTCGGCGTGGCGCATGCCCAGGCGCGCGATGCCGTACACCTGCCGCTCGATAGCGCAGCGGTGGCCGCCGCACTTGGGGAAGCGGGCTTCACAGCGGTGACGGCGCACAGCGCGGCTGCGGATCGCGCGGAATATCTGCGCCGTCCCGACCTTGGCCGCCGTCTTGACGAAGCCAGCCGCGCAAGACTCAGCGCATTGCGGCCAGCGCAGCCGTTCGATGTGGTGTTCGTGATTGCCGATGGGCTCTCCGCGTTGGCGGTGCAAAGCCATGCCGTGCCGCTGCTTTGCAGCGTGCGTGAGCGTCTGCCGGCCGGCTGGTCGATCGGGCCAGTCGCCATCGCGGAGCAGTCCCGCGTTGCGCTGGGGGATGAGATCGGTGCGCTGCTGGGCGCGCGGCAGGTGGTGATGCTGATCGGTGAGCGACCGGGGCTGAGTTCGCCTGACAGCCTAGGCATTTACCTGACCTACGCGCCGCGTGTTGGCCGCTCCGATGCGGAGCGCAATTGCATTTCCAATGTGCGGCCGGCAGGCCTGACCTATGACCAGGCGGCGAGCCGGCTGGTGTTCCTGCTCAACGGCGCGTTGGCGCTCGGCCGCAGCGGCGTCGACCTGAAGGACGACACCCCACCCGTTTCTGCTGTTGCCTCGGGTACAGCCCGACTTGCCGAACGTCAGAACCCATGACACACTCCCTCCCGCTGCCCACACCGGCAGCACGCAGGCGCGGCTGACGTACCAACGACAGCTGCAACACGCCGCAGGAGAGACCGGGCCCAACGCGCATACGCGTAACGCCCGGCGCCGATGGAGCAACCACCCCGGAAACTCTCAGGCAAAAGGACTGTGGCGTCGACTGCGAATCTGGAGAGAGGCGTGCACGCGCGCGCCCACCGAAGGGGAAGGCGCCAGCGCTGCTGATGCCCAAGCTCTCAGGTCCCAAGACAGATGGGGTGAGCCGACCGGATCGTCCGGTCATGACATCACTCCATAGGGACCGCCATGACGCACATCGTCATCGTCGGCGCCGGCATATCTGGCGTCACTACCGCTTACACGCTTTCGCAACTCGGCTATCAGGTCACGGTGCTCGACCGCCACCTGTATCCGGCCATGGAAACCTCGTTCGCCAACGGCGGCCAGCTTTCCGCCAGCAACGCTGAAGTCTGGAACAGCACCGGCACGCTGCTCAAGGGCATCAAATGGATGCTGCGCAACGACGCTCCGCTGCTGCTCAACCCCAAGCCCTCGTGGCACAAGTATTCGTGGATCGGCGAGTTCGTCGCCAGCATCGCGCACTACCGCCGCAACACCATCGAAACCACCCGCATGGCCATCGAGGCACGCAAGCATCTGTTTGCGATGGCCGAACGGGAGCAGATCGATTTCGACCTGCAGAAGCGCGGCATCCTGCACGTCTATCACGACAAGGCCAGCTTTGCGGCAGCAGGCAAGGCCAACGCCCTGCTCGTCGCCGGCGGGCTTGAGCGCCACGCCGTGAGCCCCGAGGAGATTGCCGCCATTGAGCCGACGCTGCGCGGCAACTACTACGGCGGCTACTTCACCGCATCCGACGCCACGGGCGACATCCACAAGTTCACGCGTGGCCTGGCGCAGGCGTGTGAGAAGCGCGGCGTGCGGTTCATGCACGGCGTGGATGTGCGCGGTGTGGAAACCACCGAAAGCGGCGTGCGCCTGCTGTTGCAAACCACACTCGATGACCGCCTTTCCACCAGCTCGGCGAATGTCGTACAGGACCTTGCCGCAGATGCGATGGTCGTGTGCGCAGGCGTGGGCAGCCGGCATATCGCACAACTGGTGGGCGATCGCATCAACGTGTATCCGGTCAAGGGCTATTCGATCACGGTCCACCTGGACGACGATGCCAGCGTGCAAGGCGCGCCGTGGGTCAGCCTGCTCGATGAGAGCGCAAAGATCGTGACAAGCCGGCTGGGCGCGGGCCGCTTCCGCGTGGCCGGTACGGCAGAGTTCAATGGCTACAATCGCGACATCCGCGCTGACCGCATCGAACCGCTGGTGGCCTGGACGCGCCGCAACTTTGCGATTGGCACGTCGCGCGTGGTGCCATGGGCCGGCTTACGCCCGATGATGCCGGACATGATGCCGCGCGTCGGCCGTGGGCGGCACGCGCGCGTGTTCTACAACACGGGCCACGGGCATCTGGGCTGGACGCTGTCTGGCGCGACCGCTGCCATGGTGGGCGAGGTGATCTCGCGAGATTGCCCGCTGCATTGATCGCAGCATGAAAAAAAGCCCGCCGGAACACTGGCGGGCTTTTTTTCATTGCGGGAATGAACCAAGCGATCAGAACTTGTGCCGCACGCCCAGCATCACGCCCAACCGCGAGTTGTTGCCATACGTGTTGCCCGAATTGTTGAATGCGGCCGCGCTGTTCAGGGCAACCCAGGCGCCCTGCAGGCGGGTGTAGTCCACTTCGGCGTAGACGTCGGTGCGCTTGCTGAAGGCGTAGTCGAGCATGCCAGCGGTGGTCAGGCGCTTACCGCTGGCATCAAGATGTTTCATCCAGTCGTACTGCACGGTGCCGATGAAGCTCAGTGCGCCGGAGATCGGCACCTTTGCACCAACATAGGCGGCCTGGTTCTTGTAGTCGGCCACGTCGAGACGGCTGTTCGTATAGCCGAGGTACCACGTGGCAATCGACGTATCGAGCTTGCCGCCAAAACCCCAGACCGTCTGCTTGCTGGCCTGCGCTGCCGGCACCGCCCCGAAGAACGCCGATGACACATCGCGCGTGACCTGGTACACGGCGCCCACTTCAGCCGGCCCCATGCTGTAGACGATCGAGCCGGCGCCGGCCGAACTCTTGCTGAAGCTGCCAGCCGCCTCGCCAAACGTCCATGCGCCGGCAAGCTGCAGGCGCCGAACGACTTGATGTATTTGACCGTGTTGTCGTAACGCAGGCCGGTGTAGTTGCCGCCTTGATAGCCGACGATGGAGTTGTTGGCGAACGCCATCGCCTCATACGAAGACAGCACTTCATGCGCCAGCGTGTATTGGCGTCCCAGGTACAGCTTGCCGTAGTCGCCCTCCAGGCCCACCACCGCGGTGCGCCCAAACAGACGTCCGCCCTGCTGGCTGCCGCCGGTATCGGGGAAGAAGCCCGATTCGAGGATGAACATGGCCTTGGTGCCGCCGCCCAGATCTTCGGTGCCGCGCAGGCCCCAGCGGCTGCCGGTCAGCACGCCGTCCATCATCTGCAGATTGCTGTTGCCTGCCGCGTTTTCGTGCGTGCTGTAGCGGATCGTGGTGTCGATCAGCCCATAGAGCGTGACACCGCTCGCGGTTTGCGCTGCCGCTGGCACGCTCGTGGCTCCGAGCACCAATGCGGCAATCATTGTCTTGTTCATGGCTCCCTTGTCTCCTCTTTGGTGTGATGGGTATGGATGTGCGACGGCTGTCCGGGCAACCGCGGTGTTGCGTGGATAGCGCGCACGGCCGCACAACCGTGAGCGCCAGAATTCTCGTGACTCAGTGGTCAGCCGCAGTGGTGGCGCCTCGGCTCAGTTGCGCCTGCACCGCCATGCGCACGGCGGCGTTTGCGGCGCCGTAGCCGAGGTAGCCGTTGCGCTGGACAAGCTCGAAGAAGAAGCGCTCGCGAAACGGTTCGGTGTAGGTGTGCAGAAAATCGCCGTGCGGGTCGCGGTCGTAGAGCAGGCCGTCGTCGTGCAGGCGCGTGACCAGTGCATCGTCGAGCCCGAGCCGGGCAGCGACGTCGTCGTAGTAGTTCTCCGGCACGTGCTGCAGACGTGCGGCACCGCGGTCGATGGCTTCAATGGTTTCGAACAGCCGCTCGGTGCGCAAGGCAATGTGATGCACGCCCGAGCCCGCGTAGGCGGCAATGAACCGGCCGGTGGCCGTACGCCCGCTTTCCGACACGCTGAGCGGAATCCGCACGTTGCGATCGGGGCTCACCATGGCCCGGCTCTTCACGAGACCGTACGGGTCGGCAATCTCCTGCACGCCTTCGGCCTGCATGCCGAAGATGGCCCGGTAGAACAGCACGAAGCTGTCGAGCCGATGTGCCGGCAGTGCCTGCGCAACGTGGTCAATCGATGCCAATCCCGCTGCATCGTCCGGCACGTCAGGCTGCAGAACGAAATCGCTCTCGTAGATGCTGCGATCCGCCTGGCGGTCATCGATTAGATAGAGCAGCGTACCGTCGGGGGCGCGCAGGGCCGGAATGCTGCGTTCGGCAGGCCCCACCGGCCCGCGCCATTCCTGGGCGCACAGTACACGTGCACGTGCCATCGCGCGTTCGGCGTCGTCCACCTTCAGGCCAATCGCACAGACAGACGGCCCGTGCAACTCGAAATGTTCAGACGCCGCGCTGTCCTGCTCCATGTTCAGGATCACGTTGACGCGGCCTTGCCGATACAGGTCAACGGCCTTGGAGCGGTGGTGTCCGGCAAAGGCGAAACCCAGCGCACGCAGGCGCGCTTCAAGCTCCCGGCCCGCCGCGGCATCCACCGCAAACTCCAGGAAATCCACGCCTTCAAACCGGGCCGCCGCCGGCAGCTCCGCACCGCCAGCTTCGGACTCCAGCCAGAGCAGCGAACGCATGCCGTCCAGCGCGGTCAGCCGCGCGGGCGCCGAGCGGAATTCGTCATTGAAGACTTCCAGCGACAGCGGCCCCGTATAGCCCGCGGCAAGCAAATCGCGCGCAAAGTCCGTCACCGCCAGATCGCCCTGCCCCGGGAAGTTGCGGTGATGCCGGCTCCAGGACAGCACGTCCATCGACAATTTCGGGGCATCCGCAAACTGCACAAAGAAGAGCTTGTCTGCCGGCACATCGCTGAGACCCTCCAGGGAGTCGCCCAGCGAGAGCGTATGGAAGCTGTCGAGAATCAGCCCCAGCGCAGGGTGGTCAGCCTGCCGTACGATCTGCCACGCCTGGCGCCAGGTTCGCGTGTGGCGCCCCCAGGCCAGGGCCTCATAACCTACGCGCAGCCCGCGCCGCGCCGCTGCGTCTGCCATCTGCCGCAGGTCGTCCGCCGCGCGCGCCGGATCGTCGATGGCGAACTCCTGCACGTTGCTGCAGACCAGCACCATCTCGACGCCCAGCTCGGTCATCACGTCGAACTTGCGCTCGGCGCGGGCGAGATTTCGGGCGAACAGCTCATGCGGCATGGCCTCGAAATCGCGGAACGGCTGGTACAGCAGGATCGCCAGCCCAAGGTCGGCCGCCATCTGCCGCACGCGGGCCGGCGAGCCGTCGAAGTTCAGCAGATCGTTTTCGAAGATCTCGATGCCATCAAAACCAGCTGCGGCCGCCGCTTCCAGCTTTTCAGGCAGCGTGCCGGACAGGCAGACGGTGGCAATGCATTTGGGATGGCGTGCTGCGCGGGGCGAATTCATGGCGATGCGTTGTCTGACGATGCCCGCAGCGTAGGTGGGCACACCCCGCGCTCACAAGCGGCATTCGCGCAACAGCGTGCGATGATCGTACAATCGTGCGCACATATCGCTCGTTTTTAGGGTTATCGCCATGACGAAGGAACCGCTGAACCGGCGCGACTGGATCGCCGGGCTGGAAAAAGGGCTCGCGATCCTGGAGGCGTTCGACCACGAGCACCCGCGGCTGACGCCCACCCAGGCCGCCGAGCTGACGGGCCTGACCCGCACCGCCGCGCGCCGCTACCTCCTGACGCTGGAGCATCTGGGCTATCTCACCAGCGAAGGGACGCTCTTCAGCCTGACGCCGCGCGTGCTGAAGGTGGGCTGGTCGTACTTCGATTCGGCCCGCCTGCCGCGCACGGTGCAGCCGTTCCTGCAGCAGGTGACGGCCGCCGTCGGCGAGGTGGCGTACCTGAGCGTGCTGGACGATTGGGAGCTCGTCTTCATCTCGCGCACCAGCACGAGCCGAGTCATGAGCACGGGCTTCGTGCTGGGTGCGCGCGTGCCGGCGCCGCTGGCCTCGGCCGGCGTAATGATGCTGGCCGCGCAACCCGAGCAGAAGGTCAAGGCGTGGCTGGAAACCTGTGTGCTGACGCCCTATACGCCCTACACGATCCTGCAGCGGGACCGCCTGTTCGATGAAATCCGCAAAGCTGCCCGGCAGGACTACGCCGTGGTCGAGCAGCAGCTGCAGATTGGTGTGCGCGGGGTCGCGGTACCGCTGCGCGATCGGCATGGCAACGTGATCGCCGCACTCAGCGTGAACATGCAAGTCGGTGAAGAAACCACGGAGCATGCATTGCAACGCGTGCTGCAGGTGCTGCAGGACACGGCCCTGTCGATCATGCGCGTGCTGTAGCCGGCCACGTCCCCTCGTTATCCCCGAACGCCATGCTTTGACACAGGTACGGACTCGGAGAAACCCTTGAGTCGTACGTTATTCGCACCATGTTGTGCGATTATCGAACGAATGCAATCGGCAATTGCTTGTGCGCCGCCCCGCGGGCGGACTACGCTGCGTTGCGTGTACAGACGGCCCTTCATCGAACGAATCACGCGAATTGCACGATAGGCCGCACAGATAAAACCCGGAGACCACCATGACCGCAGCCCCTGCCCACGAGCCCCTGGGCAAGCACCAGTCGAAAAAAGCCGCCGCCAGCGGCTGGATCGGCTCGGCGCTCGAGTACTACGACTTCTTCATCTACGCCACCGCAGCGGCGTTGATCTTCCCGCAGATTTTCTTCCCCAAGGGCGACCCCAAGACGGCCATCATCGCCTCGCTGGCGACGTACGGGGTGGGTTACATCGCGCGACCCATCGGTGCATTCGTGCTCGGCCATCTGGGCGACACGCACGGGCGCAAGAGCGTGCTGCTCTGGTGCATGTTCCTGATGGGCTTTTCGACCATTGGCGTGGGCCTGCTGCCCACGTATGACCAAGTCGGCCTGTGGGCGCCGACACTGCTGGTGATCATGCGCCTGATCCAGGGCTTTGCCGTGGCTGGCGAAATCTCGGGCGCCAGCTCGATGATCCTGGAGCATGCACCTTTTGGCCGGCGCGGCTTCTACGCGAGCTTTACGCTGCAAGGCGTGCAGGCGGGCCAGATCCTGGCGGCCGCCGTGTTCCTGCCCCTTGCCCACTACATGCCGGCCGACCAGTTCAACGCGTGGGGCTGGCGCATTCCGTTCCTGCTGAGCTTCGTGGTCATCATCGCCGGCTACGTCATCCGCCGCGAAGTGCACGAAACCCCGGCCTTTACCGCTGAGCAGCAGCAACAAGGCCGCCCGCGCTCGCCCGTGATCGACGCTTTCAAATACAGCATGCCGGACATGCTGCGCGTGGTCTGCATGGCGCTGATGAACGTGATTCCGGTGGTGGCGACCATCTTTGGCGCGGCCTATGCCGTGCAGCCGGCGTACGGCATCGGCTTCGCCAAGGACATCTACCTGTGGATTCCGGTCGTGGGCAACATCGTTGCGGTGCTCGTCATTCCGTATGTTGGCGACCTGTCCGACCGCATTGGCCGCAAGCCGCCGATCGTGATCGGTTCGCTGCTCGCTGGCGTGCTCGCGTTTGCCTACCTGTACGCCATCAGCATCAAGAACGTGCCGTTCGCGTTTGTCATGTCGATCCTGATGTGGGGCGTCGTCTATCAGGGCTACAACGCGGTCTTCCCAAGCTTCTATCCGGAACTGTTCCCGACGCGCACCCGTGTGTCGGCCATGGCGATTTCGCAGAACGTGGGCACGGCCATCACCGCCATGCTGCCGGCCCTCTTCACCGCTGTGGCGCCGCCGGGAGCCGCCAACATCTGGCTGACCGTGGGCGTCATTGCCTTTGGCGTAACGGTGATTTCCGCCGTGGCCGCCATGACCGCACGCGAGACGTATCGCATCCATATGGACGACCTGGGCCAGCCAGCCGCCCAACCCGTCGACAAGGCCGAATATGCCCGCCAGCGGGCCGGAGCCTTGGCCGCCTGAAACACGCTTCTCCTGAACCATGATTTCTGGAAAAACCACCCTCATCGCCCACATCGGCTACCCGACCGAGACATTCAAGTCGCCGATGATCTACAACCCCTGGTTCGAGCAAAAAGGCATCGATGCCGTTGTGGTGCCCATGGGGGTCAAGGCGGAGGACTACGCGCAGAGCTTCGAATCGATCTGCCGTTTCACCAACCTGCGCGGTGCCCTCATCACCATGCCGCACAAGGTGACGACGGTGGATCTGGTCGATGAAGTCACGCCCGCCGTGCGTATTGCGGGCGCCTGCAATGCGGTCCTCAAGCGCGATGACGGCACGTTGCTGGGCGACCAGTTCGACGGTGCCGGCTTCGTGCGCGGCGTGCAGCGCAAGGGACGCCAGCTCGAAGGCGCGCGTGTGCTGCTCTCGGGAGCCGGTGGTGTCGGCTCGGCGATTGCGGCGTCGTTGGCCGCTGCGGGGGTGGGCGAGCTGGCCCTGTATGACACCCGCGCAGAATCGGCTGAATCGCTGGGCCGACGTCTGCGCGAGCACTACCCCGCGCTGATGGTGCGCACCGGTTCGAATGATCCGGACGGCTTCGATGTGGTCGTCAACGCCACGCCAGTCGGCATGAAGGAAGACGATCCACTGCCCTTCGACGTGGCCCGCATCGCGCCGAGCTGCTTTGTCGGCGAGGTCGTCATGAAATCCGAGTACACGCCGCTGCTGCGTGCGGCGCTCGACAAGGGTTGCGACGTCCAGGTCGGCACCGACATGCTGTTCGAGATGATTCCCGCGTATCTGGAGTTCTTCGGCTTCGGCACCGCCACCGCAGATGAACTGCGGCGCAGCGCCGCCATCGCCTACTGACCCGATGACGCGTCGCCCTCTGAGCTTTGCCCTGCTGCTGCCGCTATTGCTATCGGCGCAGCCGGTCGCGACGACAGTTACCTCCCCGCCCTGCCAGCCATTGCGCAGACGCTGGGATCGGCCAGCACGAGCCTCACGGTCTTCGCGCTGGCCTTTGGCATTGGGCAGCTGCCGATGGGAAGCCTGGCAGATCGGTTTGGCCGGCGTCAGGTGTTGCTGATCGGGCTCGCGTGCTATGCCATGGGTGCGCTGGCCGGCGCGCTGGCGACGACCGCCTCCATGTTGACCGCCGCACGCGCCGTACAAGGTTTCTCGATGGCCGCCATCCTGGTGTGCGCGCGCGCTGCCGTACGCGACCTGCACCCCGCACGCGATGGTCCGCACGTCATGGCGCGTGGTCTGACGGGGCTGGGCTTCGTGGCGTTGATGGCCCCGATCATCGGCGCCTTTGTCGCGCAACACGCAGGTTGGCGCTGGGTACTGGCGGGCATGAGCTTCTATGCACTCGTGCTCTGGGCGATGTGCTGGTACGGCTTTGCCGAAACCCGGCAGGAAACGCACACCCAGGCGGGCAGCGTGCGCGAGATTTTTTCCAGCGCGGATTTTCGCGCCTGGGGACTGCTCGCGGCCTCGACCTATGCCGGCATCTTCTGCTTCCTGCTGCTCTCGCCGATGGTCTACATCGCCTACCTCGGCCTGTCCCCCGAGCTGTATGGCTGGATACCGGCCGGCGGCTCGCTCGTCTATATCCTCAGCACAACCGGGTGCCGGCGCCTGCTGAGGCGCCAAAGCCTTGTGCGGACGGTGCAGCAAGGCGCAACGCTCAGCCTGATCGGCGCCGGCATCCAGGGCTTGGGCTGCTGGCTCCTTCCCGGGCACGCGTGGCCGCTGCTGCTCGGGCACGGCGTCTATTGCATGGGCCACGGCATTCACCAACCTTGCGGCCAGGCGGGCGCGGTGGGCGAGCTGCCACATCTTGCCGGGCGTGCCGTGTCATGGTCGGGTTTCATCATGATGCTGGCAGCCTTCTGCCTGGGGCAGACCGCCGCGTCCTTTGACGACGCATCGCACACCCTCGGTGCCTGGCCCATGGTGGTGCCGATGATGCTTGCCGGCACCGTGCTGGCGTCCATTGCGTTCCTTTGGCTGCCGAAGTTGAAGAGCCAGCCGAATCCACAAAGCGCTGCCGCATAGCGACTGCGAGATGCGCATTGCCACGCGCGTGGTACACAATGCGGTGTCTGCATTCTTTGCTTCAGCCACAGGAGTTTGACCATGAGCCGCAACGCCGACCTGCCATTCAAGACCGCCGGCTTGGAGTTCATCGAGTTCGCCACGCAAGCGCCGGCAGCGCTCGGCCAGGTGTTCGCATCGCTGGGCTTCAAGGCCATCGCGCGGCACGTCAGCAAGGACGTCACACTGTACCGGCAAGGCGACATGAACTTCCTCGTCAACGCTGAGGCCGATTCCTTTGCGCACCGCTGGGCCGAGGAGTATGGCGTCGGCATCTGCGCCATCGGTATCCGCGTCGACGATGCCCAGCACGCCTACAACCGCGCCGTCGAACTGGGCGCATGGCCGGCCGAGGCCGAGCCGATCGGCCCGAGCGAGCTGGTAATACCGGCCATCCAGGGCGTGGGCGATACGCACCTGTATTTTGTCGACCGCTGGCGCGGCAAGCACGGTACTCGGGGCGGCCTGGGCGACATCTCCATCTACGACATCGACTTCCGGCCGCTGGATGCCGCCACCGCGTATGAGGACTGGCACCACGCCGGCGTCGGCCTGGCGCGCGTCGACCACCTGACGCAGACCGTCGGCCCCGGCCGCCTGCAGGATTGGATCGACTTCTACCGCAATCAGCTCGGCTTCAGCGAAATCCACGAGCTGCACGCCAACTGGCACGTCGCGGCCGATTCGCGCGTGATGGTGTCGTCGTGCGGCATGATCCGCATCCCGCTCTATGAGGAAGGCACGCACCGCGCCCACCTCATGCACGCCTACCTGCCCGACCACCCCGGCGAAGGCGTGCAGCACATTGCGCTGGCCACCGACGACATCCTGCGCACCGCCACCGCGCTTGCCGCCAACGGCCTCACCTTCGTCGAGCCACCCGCGCACTACTACGACACCGTCGACGCGCGACTGCCCGGCCATGGATTGGACCTGGAAGCATTGCGCCGATACGGCATCCTCGTCGACGGCGAAATCGTCGACGGCGTGCCGAAACTGTTCCTGCAGACCTTCATCAAGCGTCATCCGGGCGAGATCTTCTTCGAAATCGTGCAGCGGCGCGGGCACCACGGGTTTGGCGAAGGCAACCTGCCGGTGTTGACGGCGGCGGCCTGACCCCGGAACGTCGCAAAGAAAAAGCCCGCCGAAACTTGGCGGGCTTTCTTCGTACTGCGGGTGCTGCAATGCCGATCAATAACCAGCTGCCAGCCCTGTGTTGCGACGCGGATCATTCGCGCCATAGAAGCGGTTGTTGCCGACCGGCTTGCCACCCAGCGACGGCGCACCGACGATGATCGCCGCCAGATGGTTGGCCGGCTGCGGCGCACCCAGGTTATGGCCCATCGACGTCAGGATCTTGCGCGTATCTTCCGACAGCGCATACGGCTCGACGTTGGTCACATCCGGCAGCCATTGCTGATGGAAGCGCGGCATGTCGACGGCTTCCTGCACATTCATGCCGTAGTCGATCGCGTTGATCATGGTGAGCATGACGGCGGTGATGATGCGGCTGCCGCCCGGCGTACCCACCACCATGACGGGCTTGCCGTCCTTGGTGACGATGGTCGGGCTCATCGACGACAGCGGACGCTTGCCCGGGGCGATCGAGTTGGCCTCGCCCTGCACCAGGCCGTACAGGTTCGGCACGCCGACCTTGGCGGTGAAGTCGTCCATCTCGTCGTTCAGGATCACGCCCGTCTTGGCGGCCGTGACCTTCGCGCCGAACCAGTCGTTGAGCGTGTACGTGACCGACACCGCGTTGCCGTACTTGTCGGCAATCGAGTAGTGCGTCGTGTTGCTGCCTTCATGCGGCTCGACGCCCGGCTTGATGTCCTTCGACACGCCCGCCTTCTTCGGGTCGATCACGGCACGGATCTTGGCTGCGTAGTCCTTGCTCAGCAGACGGTCCAGCGGGTTCTTCACGAAGTCCGGGTCGCCCAGGTAGCTGTTGCGGTCCACATAGGCGTGGCGCATGGCTTCGATCTGGTAATGCGTCGCCTGCGCGGAATGCCAGCCCAGGTCCTTGAGCGGATAGCCTTCCAGGATGTTCAGCATTTCGCAGATGATCACGCCGCCCGAACTCGGGGGCGGTGCCGACACCACGTGGTAGCCACGGTAGTCGCACTCGACCGGCGCCAGTTCGCGCGTCTTGTAGCTGACGAGGTCTTCCTGCGTGATCAGGCCACCGCCGGCCTTGCTCGATGCAGCAATGGCCTGCCCGACCCAGCCCTTGTAGAAGCCGTCGGTGCCCTTGTTGCTGATCTCGCGCAGCGTCTTGGCCAGGTCACGCTGGACGAGCTTCTCGCCCACCTGGAACGGCTGGCCCTTGTTCAGGAAGATGGCGCCCGATGCGGCGTCTTCCTGGAAGTCCTTGGTGGACGTATGCAGCATGTCGACGTCGCCCTGATCGAGGGTGAAACCCTTCTCGGCCAGCGCGATGGACGGCGCGATCAGTGCAGCGCGTTGCATGGTGCCGTACTTCTGGCGGGCGTATTCCATGCCCGACACGGTGCCCGGCACACCCACGGCCAGGTGGCCCTTGGTGGATGCGCCCTTGATGACGTTGCCGTCCTTGTCCAGGTACATGTTGGCGGTGGCAGCCTTCGGCGCGACTTCACGGAAGTCGAGGAAGGTCTTGCGGCCATCGGCCAGCTGGATGGTCATGAAACCGCCGCCACCGAGGTTGCCGGCAGCCGGATAGACCACGGCCAGGGCGTAGCCCACGGCCACGGCAGCGTCGACCGCGTTACCGCCGCGCTTGAGCACTTCCACGCCGACCTTGCTGGCCAGGTGCTGTGCCGAGACGACCATGCCGTTCTCTGCGGCCACGGGCGCGACGGACGCCGCGTGTGCGACGGTTGTGATGCTGATCGATGCGATTGCGGCGGCGATCCACCGCATGCCTGTTCTTGGATTCTGCATAGGAGCTCCTTTGGTACCTTCATGGACGCCGGTCGTGCCAGCGTACGTGTTATGGCGCGCGAACCTTATCAGGCGCTGCGCTGGGGCACTATAGCCTCATCCCCGTATTGACGCATCGCGCCAGCAGTGGGACGGCGCGTATCGCTAACCCAGTGGCACCTCGAGCCCGACCTTCACGCGGTTGAGCACCACGGCCGTGCGATACCACTTGATGTTGTCGTTGTCGTCGAACAGGCGTCGCGCGAGGGCTTCGTACTCCGTCATCGTGGCTACGTTGAGGATCAGGACGAAATCGGCCTCGCCCGTTACGTAGTAGCACTGCTGCACCTCGGGGCCGGAGAGCGCCTTCTTGAGCGCAACCATCGCCGCGGTATTCGTGCGCTCGGCATGCACCTCGACGATCACGGTGATGGGTTTGCCGACCCGCTCGGGGTCGACCACTGCCACGTTGCCGACGATGATGCCCGCCTCCTCCATCCGCTTGATACGCCGCTGCACGGCTGCGGTCGATAGATTGACCTCCTCCCCGATCACACGCAGCGGCGTGGTGTAGCAGCGCTGCACCGCATTCAGGATGGCGATGTCGAAGGCGTCGAGTTCGAGCGATTTCTGAGGGGCCATGGCCAGGCTTGTGGCGAGAAATTTTTGCGTCTGGCTGAGCAGAATAGCGGAAATTGCTCTGCCGACGTGATATAGGATTTCGTCATCATTTCGTTCGCAGAGGCCATCCAATGCATTGGCAATCCCAGCTCGTCAGCCCCGAAATGCTCGCTCCTGGCGGCTTTCGTTCGTTGGTGACGCCCGTCTACCGCGGCTCAACCGTGCTGTTCGACAACGCAGCGCAGGTCGTGGACGATTGGCGCCATGCGCAGTACGGCTATACCTACGGCCTGTACGGCACGCCAACCGCCATTGAATTGGGGGCGCGGATTGCGCAACTGGAGCGCGCACGCCACAGCTTTATCGTCCCGGGCGGGCAGGCTGCCATCGCGCTCGTCTACCTGGCCTGCTGCGGCGCGGGCAGCCACGCGCTGGTGCCGTTCAGCGCGTACGGGCCCAATCGCAGCATGGCTGCCGGCCTGCTCAAACGCATGGGCATCGAAGTCGAAACCTACGACCCGCTCATCGGCGCCGGCATCGCGGGGCGCATCCAAGCGAACACCGCGCTGGTTTGGACCGAAAGCCCCGGCTCGGTCACGATGGAAATCCAGGACGTGCCGGCCATCGTGGCCGCGGCGCACGCGCGCGGCGTGCCGGTGGCGCTCGACAACACCTATGCGGCGGGCGTGTATTTCGATGCCTTCGCGCACGGCGTGGATATCAGCGTGCAAGCGCTGACAAAGTACGTGGGCGGCCACAGCGACCTGTTGCTCGGCTCCGTCTCGGTCAATTCGGAAGCGATGTTCGAGCGCGTGGGCAGCGCGTTTGCCGACCTCGGCATGGGCACCTCCCCCGACGATTGCAGCCTGGCGCTGCGTGGCCTGCAAACGCTGGGGCTGCGGCTGGAGCGCCTGCAAGCCTCCACGCTGGCGGTAGCGCGCTGGCTCCATCTGCAGGATTGCATTGCCGCCGTGCTGCATCCGGCGCTGCTATCATGCCCCGGTCATGAACTCTGGAAGCGCGACTTTACCGGCGCAACGAGCGTGTTTTCGGTGGTATTCCAGGAAAGCGTTTCTGCCGACCAAGTGAACGCGTTCATCGATGCGCTGCGCATGTTCCGGATCGGCATGAGCTGGGGCGGCACCAGCAGCCTCGTGATGCCCTATCCGGACTTGGCGCGGCCGAACCGCCACTACCGCGGCCGCCTGGTGCGGCTCAATGTCGGGCTGGAAGCACCGGAAGACCTGATTGCCGATCTGCGGCAAGCCATGGCCCGTGCAGGCATCCAGGAGCCCGTCGTGGCGTAACCGCCAGCACGTCAGTCAACCGCGGCAAACGGCGGCGCGCGCCGCTTCACCGTTTGCGCCTTGACGATGGCGGTGTTGGTTTCGGCGTGATACGCCACGCGATCGAGAATCTCATCGAGCTGATCGATCGAGCGCACATACAGGCGGGCGATGAAGCAATCCTCGCCGGTGACCTTGTCGCATTCGCCGATCTCCGGAATCTCTTCGATTAGCTGCTGCACGATATGCAGCTTGCCCGGCATGGGCCGCACGCGCACGATGGCCTGCAGCGTGTAGCCCAGCGCAGTCGGGTCGATGTCGACGGTGTAATTGCGGATCACGCCGCGTTCTTCCAGCCGGCGCAGGCGCTCCGACACGCTCGGGGACGACAGTCCCACCTGCTCGGCCAGCTGCTTGAGCGAGATGCGGGAATCGGTCAACAGGACGTCAAGAATGCGCTTGTCCAGGGCGTCAATCGCGTTCATTTTCTCTTCCGCAATCGGTTGAGGCGTTTCGCCTTATTTCATGAAAAACAACGTGAATTTTGCCTTAGAAAAGCAATGGGAGTCGCCCTCTTCGCATGCGATCCTTCTTGCATCCAACGCACAAGGTGGTTCGCATGAACAATAAGGCGCGCGGCACGGTCGAGATGACCTCCGCCATGATCATTTCCGGGACGATCGGCTGGTTCGTCGTCCGCTCCGGCCAGCCCGTGGCCGACGTTGTGTTCTGGCGCTGCGTGTTCGGCGCGCTGACGCTGCTGGTGGTATGCGCAGGGCTGGGGCTGCTGCGCGGCGCGATCACGTGGCGGCGCGCCGGCATTGCCGCGCTGGGCGGCGTGGCCATCGTCATCAACTGGCTGCTGTTGTTTGCGGCGTATCCGCGCGCGTCCATCTCGATTGCCACGGCGGTGTACAACACGCAGCCTTTCATGCTCGTCGGGCTGGGCGCGCTGTTTCTGTCGGAAAAGCTGACGGCAGCCAAGCTCACCTGGCTGGCCATCGCCTTCATCGGCGTGGTGCTGATCGTGCAGGTGGGACCGGCCGCCAGCGCTGGGACGGATTACCTGACGGGCATTGCGATGGCGCTGGGCGCGGCGTTTGCCTACGCGGTGGCCGCGCTGCTGATCAAGAAGCTGGCCGGAACGCCGCCGCACCTGATCGCGCTCATCCAGGTGTGCGTGGGCGTGCTGATGCTGGCGCCGCTGGCCAACCTGTCGCATCCGCCAGCCGATGCCCATGCGTGGGTGATGCTGGTCACGGTGGGCGTGGTGCACACCGGGTTGATGTACATCCTGCTCTATGGCGCCATCCAGCGGCTGCCGACGCATCTGACGGGGTCGCTGTCGTTCATTTATCCGATCGTTGCGATCGCCGTGGACATGGTTGCGTTCGGACATCGATTGCAACTGGCGCAATTCCTGGGCGCGGCGGCGATCCTGCTGGCGGCGGCTGGTATGAATCTGGGGTGGTCGCCATATCGGTGGCTGCGCGCGCGGAGCGAATCCGCCGTCTCCAAATAACGCAATACGCGCAATAGGCCGCCCCACCGGCAACACGAATGGGCGGCCCAACTGCTGTTATTCTTGTGCGTTTTCCGCCGGCGCCCGGCGCGCCCTGCGCCTGCCTCTCTCCCCCTTTGGCAGCCGGCGGACAGAAACCCCAAAGATACGCACAAGATGAAGGAAGGTCACCCGCCGGCGCCGGGTCGCGAAACCGCGATCGCCTGGATCCTGGAACAAATGCAGATGTACGGCCTGTCTGTCGAAGACCTGCAGGCGCATGGCTGCTTTGACGCGCCACCGCCGCCGCCCGCACCCCTCGGCCCCGTCTACATGAGCGCCGACGGCCAACACTGGGACGGCTCGGGCGACATGCCGGACTGGCTGCAACGCGCCGTCAACGCCGGACAGAGCATCGAGCATTTCCGCGTGGGCTGACGCGCAGACAGCGCAGGTACGCCGGTTGCGTGGTTGTTGGCGTAAGCGCTGCCGGTTTGCTGATCTGCGAGTTGTTCCACTGCATTGCCGGCCGGCGCTCCAACCCAACGGAGGACGTCATCATGCCGGAACGCAAGACCGTAGAACGTGCGCGCGCCGACAAGCGCCACGGCAAGGCCGCCTCAACGCAGGCAGGCAACTTCGTGAAGGAAGAGATGGATCACATCCGCGAAGGCAAGCACGGTGCGAAAAACACCAAGCAGGCCATTGCGATCGGGCTGTCCAAGGCGCGCCGCTCTGGCGTTGCCGTCAAGCCGCCGGGGGAAGGCAAGGCGTCGGCCGCCACCCGCAAGAAGGCAGAACACGACGTCAAGGCCGGGAGCAAGACTGGCGGCAAGAAAAGCAGCCACGCCAGCGCGAGCAAGGAATCCACGGCCAAACGCAGCAAGACCACGACGCGCACGCTGAAGAAGGAAGGCCATTCGGCGGCGTCCAAGTCGTCGCTGTCCAAGCAGGCGCATAGCGCAGCTTCGAAGCGGTCGAGCAGTGAGCGCTCGGCGGCGGCCAAGAAGGGCGCCGCCACCAAGGGCGCGGCCGGCCGATCCGCTGCCGCCAAGAAGGCAGCCCGCACCCGCGCTGCGCACGCCAAGTAAATCTTTCCTGCTCGACCTGAAGGCGGCCCCATCCGGGTCGCCTTTTTTGTTGCCGATTTACCTGCCTCCAAAAAAACTCGAAAAAATTTCTGCTCTCCGTGTCAGGAACGTTGCCATGCGCCGACCAAGGTGCACGGAACACCTCTGCGCGATGCCGCAGTGAACCGTACGGCGAGGGATTTCGCCCTGCCAGCCGTTCAACGACACCTGCTCAATCAAGGAGAACACCCATGAAACAACACGCCATGATCGCCGCCGCCCTGGGTAGCCTGCTCGCGCTGGGCGCACTGTCGACGCCGGTGCAGGCCGCCGACGCTGCCGGCAAGGAAAAGTGCTACGGCGTGGCCAAGGCCGGCCAGAACGATTGCGCCAGCCCCGGCAGCGCGCACGCCTGCGCCGGCCAGTCGAAGATCGACAAAGACCCGATGTCGTGGAAGTACGTGCCGGCCGGCACCTGCGCGCAGATGGGCGGCACGATGCAGGCTCCATCGAAGTAACGCGCGACGCCGGGTGACCGCCATGCAGACCGCTCTGCCACCTTGCGCCGGCGCAGGCCTGCGCGCGCCGCACTTTCCCGCCCTGCTGCACGGGGAAGCCCGCTTCCCGTGGGCGGAAGTGCACAGCGAGAACTATCTGTATGGCGGCCCCGCACGTGCGGCGCTGCTGGCTGCGCGAGAGCAGCAGCCGGTAAGCCTGCACGGCGTGGGCATGGGGCTTGGCAACGCAGATGGGCTGGACGTCGAACACGTTCGCGCCATCGCTGCCCTGGCGGACGCCGTTGCGCCTGCCGCGATTTCCGAGCACCTGTGCTTCAACCGCAGCGGCGCACAGGTCGTCAACGATCTGCTGCCGCTGCCCTATTCCCGCGAATCGCTCGACATCGTCTGCGCCAACGTCATGCGCGCACAGGACATCCTCAAGCGGCCGCTGCTGATCGAGAACATCGCTGCATACATCGACTGCCGCACGCTGGTCGACGCCGACGACGCCGTCTCCGAAGGTGCATTCTTGACCGCCCTCGCCCGACGTACGGGCTGCGGCATCTTGCTGGACCTGAACAATCTGTACGTCAACAGCGTGAACCACGGCGTGACGGTCGAATCGGTCCTCGCCGACATCGACCCAACGCTGGTCGGCGAGATTCACCTGGCCGGCTTCAGCGTGGAAGACGGCATGCTGATCGACACGCACAGCGCGCCCGTCCATGCGCCCGTCTGGGCGTTGTACGACGCGTGGATTGCCAAGCACGGCCCGCGCCCGACGCTGATCGAATGGGACGCTGAACTGCCGCCCGTGCAGGTGTTGCTGGACGAAGCGGCACGCGCCCAGGCGGTACTCAATCGCCACGCCCACGTCATGCGGGAGCCACGCCATGCGACTGCCTGACTGGGAAGCGCACCTCGTCGGCGCACTGACGCATTCCGTAAGCGACGCTGAAACGCGTGGCATCGCCATCTACCGCAATGCGCGCCTGGCCATTCTGCGCAACGCATTGGCGGGGGCCTACCCCGTCTGCCGCGCGCTCGTCGGCGACGACTGCTTTGATGCGCTCGCGCGCGACACGCTGACCGCGCAGGCATCTACGTCCCCGAATTTGCATCGCTACGGGAATGCGTTGCCGGACGTCATTGCGCAATCGCCATTGGCGCAGAGCGTGCCCTATCTGGCCGATGTGGCGCGACTGGAATGGTGCGTGCATTGGGCGCATTACGCCCCGGACGCACACGTTGAAGCCCCTGACGCCACGCTGCTCGCGCAGCCTGCAGACACCATCTGCGCAAGCCTGGCCAACGGTGCGCAGTGGGTGGCGTCGCGGTGGCCGGTCGTGTCGATCTGGCGCGCGCACCAGGCTGACGCAACCATCGCGCTCAATGAAATCAATCTTGGAGTGGGAGAAGCCGCGGCGATTGCCGTGCGCGGGCATCGCGTTGCCGTGCTCGATCTTGATCCTGCGACCGCCACGTTCCTCGCCGCTTGCGAAGCTGAGACTTCGCTTCAAGCGGCGCTCGAAACCACGTTAGCCGAGCGGCCGGATTTTGATCTGACTGCATGCCTGTCCGGCCTCTATCGC
Organism: Ralstonia sp. TCR112; assembly: GCF_007997035.1. Taxonomy (GTDB): domain Bacteria; phylum Pseudomonadota; class Gammaproteobacteria; order Burkholderiales; family Burkholderiaceae; genus Ralstonia; species Ralstonia edaphi. Next base: position 30,784 of record NZ_VOSS01000081.1, read on the forward strand.
TCGGGGCTGCTCGCACTGTCTGCCTGCCCAACAACCTCGTCTACTGGAGAGACGCCATGAACACCCTCACCACGACGTTTGCCCCGCTTACGCGCCTGCGCGCGTCGTTCGATCGGCTTGCCGGTCCGCAAAGCACGCTGTGTTCGGTCATCCTGTTGATCGCCCGGGCGTATCTCTTTTACGTGTTCTTCCGCTCCGGCCTGACCAAGCTGCACGACTGGGACACGACGGTGCTGCTCTTCACCGAGGAATACAAGGTGCCGCTGTTGCCGCCCGCACTGGCAGCAGCGCTCGGCACGTTCGGCGAACTGGTTTTCCCTTCTCTGATGCTGGCCGGCGTCGTGCCACGGCTGGCGGTTGTCGGGCTGTTCTTCGTCAACGTGGTGGCGGCGGCCTCGTACTGGGCCAATCTGTCGGCATCGGCCATCGAATTTCATTTTGTGTGGGGCGTGCTGATTGCGCTCGTGGCAACGGTGGGACCGGGTTGGCTGGCGGCGCAGACCCTCTGGCAGCGCCGGACGCGTTAAGCAGATTGCGTGGGCGACGGGCTTATCATGTGAGCTTGTCGCCCTCTCTTCAGGAGCATCGATGCGCTTCCCTCAGTTGTCCTTCGCAGCCTCGGCCGGTGTGTTGGCTGCAATTGGCGCCGCAGCATTGCTTACGGCTTGCGCGTGGGGCGATAGCCCGAACAGCACCGGCGCACACATGCTCGACGACTCGCTGCTGTCGTACCAGGTCAAGGCGGCGCTGGATCAGGACACGGCGCTCAGCACACGCCAGATCCGCATCCGTTCCACCCCAGACGGCAAGGTCACGCTGACAGGCTGGGTCGATACCCCCGAGATGGCGCGTCGAGCCGGCGACGACGTCAAACGCTTCGTCGATTCGGCCAAGCTCGATAACCAGTTGCGCGTGCTCTCGCGCATGCAGGTGCTGGGCGGCGGCCCGTTCATCCCGGCCGGCTTGCCCCCCGAGGCACCGGCCAGCGCCCCGGCCGCGCGCTAAACCACGCAAGCGGTTACGCTGCCCGCGCGCTTGCTCGCCCGGGCACGCGGCCCACGGGCAGCGATTGCAGCAGCCCGAAGCCAACCTCCGCGATCAGGAACGGCACCACCAGCAGCGTAGCGCCCGATGCCAGTGCGTATGCCTGCCACGTCGCAAACAGCCAGCGCGCCACGGCGTCGTACCGGCCGAGCGCCACACTCGCCTGTCGGAGACGCAGCACCGACCACACGCACACCACCGACCCCATCAGATTGGCCATCAGCAGATGCGTCGGCTCAAATGCCGGCAAGCTGCCGATGCCCAGCGCATGCGCCAATGCGCTGAGCGCCTGATGCAACAGCGCGAACGTCCACGGCGTCGCAAACGGGGCGGTCACGATCAGGTCATACCAGGCGCTGGCCCGCACGATACGCAGGAAGGTCGATTCGGAAACCATGGGGAAACTCCAGAAGTGAAGTGAAGGAGCCGCCACGGTAAAGCTTGGTGTACGCTCCAAGGTCAAGCCCCGACCGCATCCCCCGTTCCAAACCACCATGCCTGCTGCCCTCCCCGCTCCCATTTCCAATGCGCATGCCGGTGACCTGTCCATCGGCGACCTGGCCGCCGCCACTGGCGTCTCACGCGATGGCCTGCGCTTTTACGAGGCACGCGGGCTGATTCGTGCGCGGCGCCGGAGCAACGGCTACCGCGCCTATCCGCCCGAAATCGTGGAACTGGTGCAATACGTCCGCACGGCCCAGCAGCTGGGTTTCACACTGGCGGAAATTAAGGAAGGCATGGCACAGGTGTGGCAGCAACCCGACACCGATGCCGCCGTCACCGCGTTGCTGCGCGAGAAACTCGCCACGATCGATGCCCGGATCGCCAGCCTTCAGGCCATGCGCGATGCACTTGCGACCCGCGTCGGCATGGCATGCCCGCTTGCACCGGCCTGAGACGGCCATCATGTCTTGTCATATAACTGTCGCAGACTGCCGCCGCAGGGCGCGTTTTTGCGCGTTTTCTAGCGCCCTGACGGCTTGCTGAGTCGTGAAAGGCGCTTGAAAGATCGCGTCGGTAAAAACGCTCCCGTCTCAAGGGGAGTCTGCTGCAGTGAAACATCGGGGTGCGTTCCATCCACGGGTAAGGGCCGTGCTGTGCGCGGTGGCCTGCCTGCCATTTGCCGCTGCCTGGGCAGCCACGCCGGCATCGGCCCCGGCTGTGGCGAGCATGCCGGTCGCGACCATGCCGCCGATCAAGCCTTCCGTGCTAGGCGTGACGGGCGCCGGCTTCAACCTGGTCGAACTGTTGCAGGAGCTGAAAGGCAATAACCCGCAGCTGATCCAGGCACGCCATAACTACCTCTCGGCCAAGTCTATACCGCCGCAGCTTGCGTCGCCCAACAACCCGCAGCTCGGCTACATCTGGAACAGCATCCCCAAGGGATTCCCGCTGGCGGTCAACCGCGCAGGCGGCAGCCAGTACAACCTGACGCAGCAGATCCCGTTTCCGGGCAAGAAAGCGCTGGCGGCCGAGATTGCCGATCGCCAGGCAGAATCGCTGAACGCGCAAAACGACGCGCTGTACCTGCAGCTCTACGCGCAGCTTTCCACCACGTACTACCAGGCGATCGCGCTGCAGAAACAGATCGACGTACAGAAGCTGACCATCACGCGCCTGGAACAGGTCAAGCAGATCACGCGGGTGCGCTACGCCAACAACGCCGCCGCCTACGCCGACTTCCTCAACGCGCAGGTCATGCAGAGCAGCGCGCAGAACGACCTGTTTGCCGCACAACGCCAGTACGACACCACGCTGCAGACACTGAACACGCTCATCGGCAAGGAGCCGAGCTTCCCGCTCGTGCTGCGCGCTGACGACGAGTCCGTGCATCTGCCGGAGGAACCGCTGCCCGAGCTGGAAAACCAGGCGCTGCGCGAGCACCCGTCGATCAAGGCATCGGCCGAGCTGATGGACGCCGCGCGCAAGAGCGTGACGCTGGCGCGCAAGGCGTACCTGCCCGATTTCCAGGTCATCGCCACCGTCACCACCGACAACCCGCCATATGGCGTGCGCCCGAACAGCTACCAGATCGAGCTGGACGTGATCATTCCGTTCTGGTTCCTGACCAAGGAAAAGTACGGCGTGAACCAGGCGGTGGAAAGCCAGATTGCCACCGAGGCGAATGACGTGTCGGTGCGCCAGCAGACGTTATTGGCGGTCGATACCGCCTACAACACGCTGCGCCAGACGCTTGCGCAGCTCGACTTCAACAAGCAGCGGCAACTGCCGCAGGCGCTGGCGGCGTATCGCGTCACGATGACCAACTACGCCAGTAACAACGCCGATTTCAACGACCTGCTCACTGCCCAGGGCGCGCTCAAGAACGCCGAACTGGCGGTCGCGCAGGCGCAGGCCACGGCCTTGCAGGCCTATCACGCGCTGCTCGCGGCCACCGGCCGCTCGCCGGTTCAAGCTCAATAACATCATGAAGAAGTTCTCTCCCGTTGTTGCAGTCATCGCCCTGGCAGCGGCCCTGGCCGTGGGCGTGGTGGTCGGACGCAAGTGGCCTGCCGCCGTGCCGGCCGAGACCGCGAAACCTGCAGCAGGTCCGGCCTCTGCGCCGGCTGCCGCGTCGCGCCCGAAGCCCGACTCCGTTGAAATTCCGGCTGGCGGCTTCGACCCCCAGCAGGTGAAGGTCGCGCAGGTCGGTCAGCTTTCCGTGCCGGTAGAACTGTCCACGCCGGGCAAGCTCGCCTACAACGCCGAGCGCACCAAGCTGGCCTCGGCGCGCGTGGCCGGGCGGCTGGACCAGATCCTCCTGTTCGAAGGTGCGCAGGTGCGCGAGGGCCAGCCGATTGCCCAGCTGTACGCGCCGGATTTCATCTCCGCACAGAAGGAATACCTGCTGGCGCTGAATACGGCTCGCCAGCTCAAGGGTTCCAACATGAAGGATCTGCAGGACGATGCCGACGCCACGGTACAGTCCGCCGCGGGCCGCCTGCACGTGCTGGGCATGTCCGATGCCGATGTCGCGCAGATTGCCAAGCGCGGCACCCCCGCTGAACACCTGACGCTGCGCGCGCCCATCTCGGGCACGATCGTCAAGCGCAACATGGACCCAGGCGCCTTCCTGAACGTGGGCGACTCGTTCATGAGCATCGTCGATACGCGTGTGTTGTGGTTCACGGGCAATGTGTATGAGAACGACATTGCCAGCGTGCGCATCGGCCAGCCGATCTCGCTGCACACGTCGGCGTATCCGGACCGCGAGTTCACAGGCCGCGTGAGCTTCATTGCCCCGAACATCGACCCGGCCACGCACACCTTGACGGTGCGCTGCGACGTGCCCAACACCGACGGCCTGCTGCGCCCCGAGATGTACGCCACGGCGCGCATCCAGACCGGCAGCGGCCAGGCCACGGTGGTGCCGAAGTCCGCCCTGGTGAAAGACCACGGCAGCTACTTCGTGATCGTCCAGAGCGATGCCACACACTTCAAGCGCGTGGAAGTGCACGGCAAGGACACCGGCACCGACGGCAACTTTGCCGTGACGGCCGGGCTTGAAGCTTCGTCGCAGGTGGTAGTACGCGGCGCCGCGCTGCTCAACGAGATGATCGTCAAGGCAGGAGCGTAGGCATGGGCTTCAACCCCATCGCGGGCATCCTCAAGCGCCGGCTGCTGATCGTCTTCCTGGCGATCGCGCTGCTGGTGGCCGGCGTGCTGTCCTTCCGCGAACTGCCGCTGCAGGCGTATCCGGGCGTGGCGCCGCTGTCGGTGCAGGCCATCACGCAATGGCCGGGCCGCAGCACAACCGAAGTCGAACAGCAGATCACCATCCCGATCGAAAACGCGCTGGCCGGCGTGCCCGACGTGCAGTCGTTCCGCTCGGTATCGCTGTTCGGCCTGTCGGTCGTGACGCTCAAGTTCAAGGAAGGCACCGACAGCTTCAAGGCGCGGCAGAACTTCGCGCAATACGTGGCCGCAGCCAACCTGCCGCCTGGCGTGCAGCCGTCGCTGAGCCCCGACTCGGACGCCACGGGCGAGATCATGCGCTTTCGCCTCGTTGGCGACGGCGTGGACCTCACCACGCTCAAGAGCTACCAGGACTACGACATCACCAAAGAGCTGAAGCATGTGCAGGGCGTGGCCGATGTCAGCTCCTTCGGCGGCAAGGTGAAGGAGTACCACATCGTGCCGTCGCCGGCGAAGCTGCAGTCGTACGGCATCACGCTGTCGCAGCTCATCACGGCCATCGGCAACGCCAACAACAACACCGGCGGCAACCTGCTGCGCGACGGCGAGCAGCAGTTCGTCGTGCGCGGCGTCGGCCTGCTGCAGACGGTGGACGACATCCGCAACGTGGTTGTGGCCGCCAACAACGGCGTGCCGGTGCGCGTGCGCGATATTGCCGAGGTGGAAGTCGGCAACGTGCAGCGCCTTGGCCAAGTGCAATACAACGACCAGCCCGACGTGGTCGAAGGCATTGTGCTGCTCAAGCGCGACGCCAACGCAAGCGAGGTGCTCGCCAAGGTGCGCGAGAAGGTGGCGGAGCTGAACAACGGCATTCTGCCCAAGAGCGTTCAGATCAAGCCGTTCTATGACCGCCAGGTGTTGCTCGACATCACCATGGGCACGGTCGAACACACGCTGGTGGTGGGCATCTCCCTCGTGCTAGCGGTGTTGTTCGTCTTCCTGGGCAACTTCCGGGCGGCGGCCGTGGTGGCGGCGGTGATTCCGCTGGCGCTGTGCGTGTCGTTCATCAGCATGGAGCACTTCCATGTGCCGGCCAACTTGATTTCGCTCGGGGCGATCGACTTTGGGGTGATTGTCGATGCGGCCGTGATCGTGATGGAAAACATCATGCGGCACCTGGAAGAAGGCGCCGAGAAGCTGGATGACGCCATCGTCAAAGCGACCAGCGAAGTGCAGCGCGCGATGATCTTTTCCACCGGCATCATCATCGTGGCGTATTCGCCGCTGTTCTTCATCGGCGGCGTGGAAGGCATCATCTTCAAGCCGATGGCGTTCACGATGGGCTTTGCCCTCATGGCGTCGATCGTGCTGAGCCTGACGTTCGTGCCGGCTACCACGTCGTTCGTCTTCGGCAAGACGCTGCATCCGCATTCGCCGGCGTTCATCACG
>NZ_VOSS01000082.1 GCF_007997035.1 Ralstonia sp. TCR112
CGTGCGATGGGCGCAGGAGATGCCGGAAGATTTCCACGCACGTTTCTCCGCGCATCGCCGCACCTATTACTACGCACTGACCTTTGGCCCGACGCGGGCACCGCTGCTCGAAGACAAGGCCGGCTACGTGATGCTGCCGCCCGGCCAATCCCTTGACGTGGCAGCCATGAACGAGGCGGCCCAGGTGCTGGTTGGCGAGCACGATTTCTCGTCGTTCCGCGCGGCCGAATGCCAAGCCAAGTCGCCCGTCAAAACGATGTATTCGATCGAGGTGCGAGGCGAGGGCGAATGGGTGTTCGTGCGCATTCGCGGGAGCGCGTTCCTGCATCACATGGTGCGCAACATCATGGGCTGCCTGGTGGCAATCGGGCGCGGCCGCCAGCCGGTGTCCTGGATGGGCGATGTGCTGGCCGCCCGCAGCCGCGTGGCCGCCGCGCCAACTTTCATGCCCGACGGCCTGTATCTCGCCGAGGTCGGCTATCCTGATGCCTTCTCGTTGCCGGCGTCTCCGGCATCGTCCAGCCTGTTTCGCGGCGTGTTCGACGAGCACGCGGCCTGTGAATCCCGCTTCCGCCATGCCGTTGCACCGTACCCGTATCAAGCTGTGCGGCCTGACCCAGCCGGCCGACGTCGACCACGCAGTCGCGCTCGGCGCCGACGCGATCGGTCTGGTGTTCTATCCGCCCAGCCCGCGTTACGTCGCCATTGAGCGCGCGGCAGAGCTGGCGCGCCGCGCGGGTCCGTTCGTCACCGTGACGGGCCTGTTCGTCAACGCCAGCGCGGACGATGTGGCCCGCGTGCTCGACCAAGTGCCGCTGACGTTGCTTCAGTTCCACGGTGACGAGCCGGCGGAGTTGTGCGCCGAGATTGCCGGGGAGGTCGGGCTGCCGTGGCTGCGCGCCCTGCGTGTTCAGCCCGGGGCCGATTTGGTAGAATTCGCGGATCGGTTTGCCGCTGCCCAAGGCCTGCTGCTCGACGCATTTGTTGAGGGGTATGGGGGTGGCGGCCACGTCTTCGACTGGACCCTCATTCCTCCGCAATGGCTCCCGCAATCGCCATCCTTGCCAACCACAAGCGCCGCTCCTCGGCTCGTTTTGAGTGGTGGGTTGAGCGCGCAAAACGTCGCTGGCGCGATTGAACGCGTGCGGCCTTACGCTGTTGACGTCAGCAGCGGAATCGAAGCCGCACGGGGCGTGAAAGATCACGCCCGGATGACCGCATTTGTGCGTGCGGTCCGCGAGGCCGATGCAGCCCTGGGCGCATCGGTTCAGGCCTGAGCCGATCCGGCAGGTCTTTCGCGACACACGCCTTCCTGAATATCTCCGCCGACGGGGCTTCACCCTCACCTCGGCGGACGCCTCGAGAGATTGCCATGTACAACCTGCCCGACGCCCACGGCCATTTCGGCCCCTACGGCGGCACCTTCGTTGCGGAGACGCTGTCCCACGCGCTCGATGAACTGCGCGATGCCTATGCGCGTTACCAGCACGATCCAGAGTTCATCAAGGAATACGAATACGAGCTGAAGCATTTCGTTGGCCGTCCGTCGCCGATCTATCATGCACGCCGCCTGACCGAACACTGCGGCGGTGCGCAGATCTACCTCAAGCGCGAAGACCTGAACCACACCGGCGCGCACAAGGTGAACAACGTGATCGGCCAGGCGCTGCTGGCTCGCCGCATGGGCAAGCCGCGCGTGATTGCGGAAACGGGCGCCGGCCAGCACGGTGTTGCCACCGCCACGATTGCGGCGCGCTACGGCATGGAATGCGTCGTCTACATGGGCAGCGAGGACGTGCGCCGCCAAGCCGCGAACGTCTACCGCATGAAGCTGCTGGGCGCGACCGTGGTGCCGGTGGAATCGGGCTCGCGCACGCTCAAGGATGCGCTGAACGAAGCCATGCGGGACTGGGTGACCAACGTGGCCGACACCTTCTACATCATCGGCACGGTGGCGGGCCCGCACCCGTATCCGATGATGGTGCGCGACTTCCAGGCCGTGATCGGCGAGGAATGCAAGGTGCAGATGCCCGAGATGACCGGACGCCAGCCGGACGCCGTGATCGCCTGCGTGGGCGGCGGCTCCAACGCCATGGGCATCTTCTATCCGTACATCGACCATGCCGACGTCAAGCTGATCGGCGTGGAGGCGGCGGGCGAGGGCATCGAGACCGGCCGCCACGCCGCATCGCTCACGGGCGGCTCCCCGGGCGTGCTGCACGGCAACCGCACCTATCTGCTGCAGGATGAAGACGGCCAGATCATCGAGACGCATTCGATTTCGGCGGGGCTCGATTACCCGGGCGTCGGTCCGGAGCACGCCTGGTTGAAGGATGTGCAGCGCGCGGAATACGTCGGTATTACCGACAAGGAGGCGCTGCAGTCCTTCCATGACCTGTGCCGCATGGAGGGCATCATCCCTGCGCTGGAATCGAGCCACGCGCTGGCGTATGCGTGCAAGCTGGCGCCGACGCTCCCGAAGGACAAGATCCTGCTGGTGAACCTGTCGGGCCGCGGCGACAAGGATATGCATACCGTCGCCGAATTCTCCGGCATCAAGCTCTGACGGACGCCGCATGACCGAGCGCGCCATCGACGGCATCTTCAACGAGGACTGCATTACCGGGGTCGGGCATCTGGCCGACGGCAGTGTGGACCTCGTCATCGCCGATCCGCCGTACGGGCTGGGCAAGGATTACGGCAACGATTCCGACAAGTTGTCGGGCGATGCCTACCTCGCCTGGTCCGAGCGCTGGATCGATGCGGTGCGGCCGAAGCTGGCGCGCAACGGATCGCTCTACCTGTTCTGCACGTGGCAATACGCGCCGGAACTGTTCGTGATGCTCAAGCGGCGCCTGACCATGGTCAACGAGATCATCTGGGACCGCCGGGTGCCGAGCATGGGCGGCAGCACGCGCAAGTTCTCGTCGGTGCACGACAACATCGGCTTTTTTGCCGCTTCGCGCGATTACTACTTCGATGTCGACGCCGTGCGCATTCCGTACGACGCCGAAACGAAGAAGGCGCGCAGCCGCAAGCGTTTCGAGGGCAAGAAGTGGCTGGAAGTCGGCTACAACCCGAAGGACGTGTGGAGCGTGTCGCGCCTGCACCGGCAAGACCCGGAGCGCGCCGAGCACCCGACGCAGAAGCCGCTGGAACTGGTGGAACGCATGATCCTGGCAAGCTGCCCGCCGGGCGGCCTGGTGCTGGACCCGTTTCTGGGCAGCGGCACCACGGCGGCCGCGTGTGCAAGGCTTGGCCGCCGTTTCGCCGGCTTCGAGATCAACGCCGACTATTGCCGCGTGGCGCGCGAACGGGTGGCTGCTGTGCATGCCGCCGCTGACGCCAACGCGCAACCGACTGAATCGCAGGCGCCTGAGACCATCAAGGTCGCCTGAAACCTGATCCCTCTATGTCCCGCATCGCTCAAACCTTCTCACAACTGTCTGCGCAGGGCCGCAAGGGCCTGATTCCGTTCATCACGGCCGGCGATCCGTATCCCGAGATGACGGTCGACCTGATGCACGCGCTGGTCAAGGGCGGCTCCAACGTCATCGAACTGGGCGTGCCGTTTTCCGACCCGATGGCCGATGGTCCGGTGATCCAACGTGCGTCCGAACGCGCATTGGCGAAGAAGGTTGGCCTGCGGACGGTGCTGGAGTATGTGCGTGTTTTCCGCACCACCGACTCGACGACACCCGTGGTGCTCATGGGTTACGCCAATCCGATCGAGCGGATGGGCGTCGAAGCCTTTGCCAAGGCGGCATCCGAAGCGGGCGTGGACGGCGTTCTCGTGGTCGACTACCCGCCGGAAGAGTGCGAAGCCTTTGCCCAGACCATGCGCGCCGCCGGCATCGATCCGATCTTCCTGCTGGCGCCCACCTCCACCGAAGCGCGCATCGCGCAGATCGCCCGCGTGGCGAGCGGTTACATCTACTACGTTTCGCTCAAGGGCGTGACGGGTGCGGCCACCATCGATCTGGACGCGGTGGCTGCACGCATCCCGCAAATCCGCCAGCACGCGCGGCTGCCGGTGGGTGTCGGTTTTGGCATCCGTGATGCGGCAACGGCACGTGCGATCAGTGGCGTGGCGGATGCGGTGGTGATCGGATCCCGCATTGTGCAATTGTTGGAGGAGGCTCCTCGCGAACAAGCGGTACAATACTTGACTGATTTCATCGCGGAGATCCGCCAGGCGTTGGACGCCTGATCTGCGCGACACTGCATTCAAGGAGCACGCATGAGCTGGCTGGACAAACTGCTTCCGCCCAAGATCCAACAGACCGACCCGTCGCAGCGCAAGGGCATTCCGGAAGGCCTCTGGGTCAAATGCCCGGCTTGCGAGTCGGTGCTGTATCGGACCGACGTCGAGGCCAACCTGCACGTCTGCCCGAAGTGCGACCACCACATGCGCATCGGCGCCCGCGCCCGCCTGGACGCGCTGCTGGACGCCGAAGGCCGCTATGAGCTGGGCCAGGAGATTCTCCCGGTCGACGCGCTCAAGTTCAAGGACACGAAGAAGTACCCCGACCGCATCAAGGCGGCGATGGACGACACGGGTGAGACCGACGCCATGGTCGTGATGGGCGGCGCCATTCACGCGCTGCCGGTCGTCGTGGCCTGCTTCGAATTCGAATTCATGGGCGGCTCGATGGGGTCGGTGGTGGGCGAGCGCTTCACGCGCGGCGCGCAGATGGCACTGGAGCAAAAGGTGCCGTTCATCTGCGTGTCGGCCACTGGTGGTGCGCGCATGCAGGAAAGCCTGCTGTCGCTCATGCAGATGGCCAAGACGACGTCGATGATTCAAAAGCTGGCGGAAGCCAAGCTGCCGTTCATCAGCGTGCTGACCGATCCGACCATGGGCGGCGTGTCCGCAAGCTTCGCGTTCATGGGCGATGTGGTCATCGCCGAGCCGAAGGCGCTGATCGGCTTTGCCGGCCCGCGTGTGATCGAACAAACCGTGCGCGAGAAGCTGCCGGAAGGCTTCCAGCGCGCCGAGTTCCTGCTGCAGAAGGGCGCCATCGACATGATCGTCGACCGCCGCAACATGCGCCGCGAGATCGCCGAGCTTCTGGCGCTCTTGCAGAAGCAACCGGCCGACGCACTGGCCTGATGCTGCACATCTGTTGAACCGAAGCGCGGGCGAGAGTCCGCGCTTCTTGTTTTTGCGCGGCCCAATTCGCTGACGCCGCGCCACCTATTTCGCATGCCTACATTCGATACGCTGTCCGACTGGCTGTCTCACCTGGAAACCGCACACCCGGTCGGCATCGACATGGGCTTGGCCCGCATCAGTCGCGTGCGCGATGCGCTCGGGCTGGAATTCAAGTCAGTCGTCTTCACGGTGGGCGGCACCAATGGCAAGGGCTCGACCTGCGCGATGCTGGAGGCGATCCTGCTGGCCGCCGGCTACAAGGTGGGATGCCATACCTCGCCGCACCTGATCGATTTCAACGAGCGTGCACGCGTGAATGGCGAGATCGCCACCGACGCGACGCTGCTGCCGCACTTCGAGGCGGTGGAGCGGGCGCGCTGCAGCTTTCCCGAGCCCGTCAGCCTGACGTACTTCGAATTCACCACGCTGGCGATCATGCATCTGTTCGCCAACGCGGGTCTCGATGCGGTGATCCTGGAAGTCGGCCTCGGTGGCCGGCTGGATGCGGTGAACATTGTTGATACCGATTGCGCGATCATCACCAGCGTCGATCTTGATCACATGGCCTATCTGGGGGATACCCGCGAGGCCATCGGCTTTGAGAAGGCCGGTATCTTCCGCGCAGGCAAGCCTGCGATCTGCTCGGACCCGGTGCCGCCGATCTCCCTGGTCAAACATGCTGAAGCCATTGGCGCTGATCTTTGGCTGATCGGGCGCGACTTCAACTTTCAGGGCGACAAGCAGCAGTGGGGCTTCAGCGGCCGCGGACGCCGCTGGCCGAGCCTCGGGTACCCGGCATTGCGCGGGGCGAACCAGCTGCTGAATGCATCGGCCGCGCTGGCTGCGCTGGAGTCGGTGCGCGACCGGTTGCCGATCTCGGCGCAGGACGTGCGCCTGGGGCTGTCGCAGGTGGTGCTGCCGGGGCGTTTCCAGGTTCTGCCGGGCCGTCCGTCCGTCATCCTGGACGTCGCGCACAACCCGCACGCATCGGCCGCGCTGGGCCAGAACCTCGAGAACATGGGTTTCTACCGCTACACCTACGCGGTGTTCGGCGCCATGCAGGACAAGGACATCGCCGGGGTGCTGGGCCACATGTTGGACAAGGTCGATCACTGGTGCCTGACCGACTTGCCGACACCGCGTGCGGCGAGTGCCGCAAGCCTAGCGCAGGCGCTGGGCGATGCCGGCTTCCGCGCAGGCAAGGAATCGAGCGTGAGCACATTCAGCGATCCCGCCACAGCCTATCGCAACGCCATGGAGCGGGCGACCGAGGATGATAGAATCGTGGTCTTCGGATCGTTCTACACCGTTGCCGGCGTGCTGGCGGAGCGCAAGAGCCGCGCGCACTAAACCCGGGGCCCTCATGGGACTGTTTTCCATCTTCTCCTCCCGCAAGAACGCTGAAGGCGAACGCACGCGCGGCGCAACCGCCGGCAGTGCTGCCGATGTGGCCCGCGATGCGGTGCGCGGTTCCCGCGCATCGTCTAATGCCCGCAGCCGGGCGTCGCGTCGCACCGACGATGACGACGACGGCCTTGACCCTGAACTCCCTCAAAAACAACGCGCTCGCCGCCGCCTGATCGGCGCCCTCGTGCTGGTTGGCGCCGCCGTGATCGTGCTGCCGCTCATATTCGACGCCAAGCCGCGTCCCGTGACGGATGCCGTTGCCGTGCAGATCCAGGATCAGCCTGTCGATCGTGGTGCAAAGCCGTCGAGCGACGAGCCGAAAGTGGCCAGCCGGCGCTCCGCGTCGCGTCCCGCGGCTTCGTCAACGGATCAGGCGGACGCGCTCGACCAGGGCGAAGAGGTTGTCACAAGCAACGATGCGCCCACAGCAGCGCAGAATCCGCCGGCCGCAGCCAAGCCGGCAACACCGCCCAAGCCCGTCGCGAGCGTGACGCCGCCTGCAGAGTCCAAGCCCGCAACCAAACCTGCCCAACCGGCGGCCCAGCCCGCACAGCAAGCGGCTGCACCGAGCACCGATGCCAGCGGCGGCAAGTTCATCCTGCTGATTGGCGCCTTCGCTTCCGAAGACCGCGCCCGCAATTGGCTGGGCAAGCTCAAGGGCGAGAAGATTCCTGGTTACATCGAACACAAGAAGGTGCCTGACAAAGGCGATCTGGCCTTGCTGCGTGCAGGGCCGTTCAACGATCGGGCATCCGCGGAAGCGGCGCAGAAACGTGCCGAGCAGATCGGCCTGACGCCCAAGCTCGTACAGCAATGACGATGCGGCCGAACGTGTATTCAGCGCGCGCCGCATTTCGCCACAGTCGATTCACGCCGCTGCCCGATGCAACCGACTTTTTTTGACTACGGTGTGCTGTTCATCATCGTCACGTCGGCGCTGATCGGCTTGTTCCGTGGGCTGATCCGCGAAGTGCTGGCGCTGCTCGGATGGTTGTTTGCCGCGTGGGTGGCGTACACGTTTTCGGGTGTGGCCGCGGGTTGGATGCCGGAATCGCTGCCAGGTGGACCGGTTGCACGCACCATTCTCGGTTTCGTCCTACTGTTTATCGTGACGGTGATTGCAACTTCGCTGGTGGGGGCGCTGCTTTCGGCGGCGCTGGCAAGCGCAGGGCTCAAACCGGCAGATCGCGGCCTGGGGATGGTGTTCGGATTGGCACGCGGTGGCGTGATCATCCTTGTGCTGATGACGGTGGCCGGCTTTACCAGCCTGCCTGAGCAGCCGTTCTGGCGCGATGCGATTACGCGGCCCTATGCGGAGCAGGCAGCACAAGCGGCGAAGCCGTTGTTGCCTCCAGATGTCGCGAAGTATGTTCACTATTGATCTGGAGCGTCTGGCCACAAGCTAGGCGATCCGGGAAGCTTTTTCGGCGCCCGCAACGGGTGTGGGCGCCACCAAATACGTTCTCGCTGGAGTTCGACATGTGCGGTATCGTTGGGGTGGTCTCAGCCACGCCCGTCAATCAGCTGATCTATGACAGTCTGTTGCTCCTGCAACACCGGGGGCAAGACGCGGCGGGCATTGCCACCGCATCAGGCAGCACTTTCCACATGCACAAGGCCAATGGCATGGTGCGCGACGTGTTCCGCACGCGAAACATGCGCGGGCTGCCGGGTACGAGCGGCATCGGCCAAGTGCGCTATCCGACCGCAGGTTCCTCCAGCGAAGAAGAAGCCCAGCCGTTCTATGTCAACGCGCCGTTCGGCATCGTGCTAGCGCACAACGGCAACCTGACGAACTCCGATCAGCTGCGCGACGAGATGTTCCGGCGCGACCGCCGCCACATCAACACGCAGTCCGACTCTGAAGTGCTGCTCAACGTGCTGGCCGACGAATTGCAACGCGCCAGCAACGACATTCCGCTGAACCGCGATTCCATTTTCACCGCGGTGGAAGGCCTGCACCGCCGCGTGCGCGGCTCGTACGCCATCGCCGCCGAGATTTCGGGCTACGGCGTGCTGGCTGTGCGCGACCCCTTCGGCATCCGCCCGCTCGCGCTGGGTAGCCAGGAAACGCCGGAGGGCCACATCGAATACATGGTCGCTTCGGAGTCCGTGGCGCTGGAAGGCATCGGCTTCAAGTTCGAGCGTGACGTGGCGCCTGGCGAGGCCGTCTTCATCGACCTCGAGGGCAAGCTGCACACCAAGCAATGCGCCGCCAACCCGGTGCTTTCGCCGTGCATCTTTGAATACGTGTACCTGGCCCGTCCGGATTCGCGTATGGATGGTGTGTCGGTGTACGACGCGCGCCTGCGCATGGGCGATTACCTGGCCGAGAAGATCAAGCGCGAGGTGACCGACAGGATCGACGTGGTGATGCCGATTCCGGATTCGTCCCGCCCGGCTGCCATGCAGGTGGCCAACCACCTGGGCGTGCCGTACCGCGAAGGTTTCTTCAAGAACCGCTACGTGGGTCGCACCTTCATCATGCCGGGCCAGGCGGTGCGCAAGAAGTCCGTGCGCCAGAAGCTCAACGCCATGGCGATTGAGTTCAAGGACAAGAACGTGCTGATCGTCGACGACTCCATCGTGCGTGGCACGACGTCGTCGGAGATCGTGCAGATGGCGCGCGACGCCGGTGCCAAGAAGGTGATCTTCGCGTCGGCCGCGCCGCCGGTGAAGTTCCCGAACGTGTACGGTATCGATATGCCGACGCGGGGCGAACTGGTGGCTTATGGGCGCACGCACGAAGAGATCGCCAAGATCATCGGCGCAGACCAGCTCGTGTACCAGGATGTGGAAGACATGAAGCGCGCCGTGCGCGACGTCAATCCGGCACTGAAGGATTTCGACGCCTCGTGCTTTGACGGCAAGTACGTGACGGGCGACATTGATGAGGCGTACCTGGATCGCCTGGAGGCCGCGCGGAACAATTCTGCCAAGGCGGATCGTGAGAATGCGCAGAACGATGATCCGCGCACGCAACTGCACCTGCAGCGCTCTGCCGTGAACGAGTAAATCTCGAACGCAGCAAACGAAAAGCCCGTCATTGCGACGGGCTTTTTTGTTGGGCGTTGCGATCGTGCCTTACTTGAGCATGCGACGGCGCAGCAGCCACAGGCACAGCAGCAGCGCGGCCACGGCGTACAGCAGCAATACGCCGAGGTGCAGCGCGATGTTGTCAGGCGTGCGCCCGAGCATCAGGGGGCGGATCAAGTCCACCGCATGCGGCAATGGCAGGACGCTTGTCGCCGCGCGCACAGGCGCCGGCAGCTGCGACAGCGGGAAGAACACGCCCGAGAGCAGCATCATCGGCGTGATCACCAGCGTCTGGTAGAACATGAAGAAGTCGTAGTTGGGCGCAAGCGCCGTCATGTTCATCGCCAGGCAGGCGAACGTGAAGCCGGTCAGCACGATGACGGGCAGGGCAAGCAGCGCCTGCGGCATCGACGCATAACCAAGGGCGCCCGCGACGAGCATGATCGCCAGGCCAGAGAGCACCGACTTGCTGGCCGCCCAGAACAGCTCGCCGAGGACCACGTCGCCCAGGCTCAGCGGCGCGTACAGGATCGCCTCCCACGTACGTTGCACGTGCATGCGAGAGAACGCGGAATACATCGCCTCGAAGCTCGCCGACATCATCGTGCTGGACGCCACGGTGCCGGCTGCCAGGAATGCGATATACGACACGCCGTCAACGCGCCCGACGAGCAGGCCGAGCCCGAGGCCCAGGCCGAACAGGTAGATCATCGGGTCGGCCAGGTTGCCCGCCATCGACGGAATGGCCAGCTTGCGCCACACCATGAAGTTGCGCAGCCAGACGTATTGCCAGTTGCGGAAGTTGAGCGGCAGCAGCGGCTGCGGAAAGGCTTGTTGCTGAGAGGGAGTGACTGCGGTTTCAGTGGGCATTGGGGTTCTCTCAATCACGCATTTCGCGGCCAGTCAGGCGCAGGAACACATCTTCGAGATTGGCCGGGCGGTGCAGGTAGCGCAGGCCGGGCATGGTGTGCGTTTCTGCCTGCGTGCGCAGGGCAGCTACGAGCGGCTGCGGATCGCGTGCGTAGCAGAAGAGCGTCTCGCCGCTGATTTCGACGCGCTCCGCCAGGGGTGTGAGCAGCGCGCGCAGGGCGTTGAGATCGTCGCCGTAGACTTCAACCACGTCGCAGCCGATTTCGCGTGCGATGAGTTCCTGCGGCTTGCCTTGCGCGATCTTGCGGCCGTTGTCGATCACGCAGAGTTCGTCGCACAGGCGCTCGGCTTCTTCCATGAAGTGCGTGGTCAGCAGGATGGTCTTGCCGGCGGCGAGCAACGAGCGCAGGCGCTCCCAGATCAGATGCCGCGCCTGCGGGTCGAGGCCCGTGGTGGGCTCGTCCATGACGAGGATGTCGGGATCGTTGATCAGCGCGCGTGCGACCGTCAGCCGCCGCTTCATGCCGCCCGAGAGCGCACGCACAGGCGCATCGGCTTTCTGTTCAAGCCGCGCAAATTCCAGCAAGGTTGGGATGCGCTCGCGAATGGTCGACGCCGACAGGCCAAAGTAGCGTCCGAAGATGCGGAGGTTTTCCGAGACGGAGAAATCAGGGTCGAGATTGTCGAACTGCGGCACCACGCCCACGCGCATGCGCGCGCGGTGTGCGGCTTCGGGAACCGGCTCGTCGCACAGCCTCAGGGTGCCCGCGTCGGGCATCGTCATGCCGAGCAGCATGCGCAGCGTGGTGGTTTTGCCGGCACCGTTGGGGCCAAGCAGGCCGAAGCACTGGCCGCGGCGGACGCTGAAACTCAGGTTGTCGACGACGGTCTGCTCACCGTAACGTTTGCGCAGGCCCTCGACGCTCAGGATCGGTGTGCTGCTCACGCCAAAACCCTCTTGCTCGTATCGCACATTGCCTCCGTTGCAAAACGCCGATTATGCGCCGGCATTTGCATATGCGTATGAGGGGAATGTGCGATGGCATGGTGCTGGTCTCAGGCAATAAAAAGGGCCAGGCGACCTGGCCTGGCCCGAGCTTGCAGCGCGCGCATCGCAGCGCGCTTGGCGGGGGTTACTTGGTGACGGCGTTACCGACCACGCCACCCAGCGCAGCGCCGCCGAGCGTCGCGCCCGGACCGCCCCAGATGGCCGCCCCGGCGACACCACCTGCGGCTGCGCCCAACGCGGTATTACGCTGCTTTGGCGTCATGTCCGCGCATCCGCTGACGGATGCCAATGCGGCCGCCAGAATCAAGGATACGAAGGCACGCATAACAAACTCCTTTTGTCGTCTGTGTGCCTTTATTGAAGGCCATGCATGCCGGTATGTGCAGGTCAGGTTGCCTGAAAGGCTTGTCAGCCGATTCCCACACCTCGAGCGCGGCAGCACAGGACACAGTTCCCGGCGCCGTCAGGCCTTCGCAGGCTTGGGCTGACGCTCGTACTTAAATTCCGGCAGGGCCTTGATCGCATCTTTGGTAGCCCCCCGCAGCACGATCCTGCCTTGGTCGTAGTGGAATTGGTTCACAGGAATGGCCACGTCATGGCGGCCCACGCCCACGAAGCCGCCCGCACCGACGATGGCGAACGAGACGGCGTTCTCCGGCGTCACGATCAAGTCCTGCACATTGCCGACTTTCTCATTGGCCTCGTTGTAGACGGTCTTGCCGAGCACCTGCTTTTTCACACTCACGCCTTTGATCACGGCGTCGAGTTCGGTAACGGATACACCCAGCGCAGCGTGCCCCGCGACTTGCGCGAAGGCCAGTGGCGCGGCGGCAACGGAAGCGGCAGCGATCAGGGCAGCGGTGAGACGTTTCATCGTGACTCCGTAGTCTGGTGAAGGAAGCGTTTCACTCTAACGCGCACATCGCCGGGGCCGCAGACGATTGCGTCCGAAACACCTGTAGGACAAACGGTTGAGGTCAAGGAAATCGGCATCGTGCGCGGCTACACTGAAACGCCCGGCACATGCTGGACGTATTCACCGATCTCACGAGGGAGTAACCGACATGATGACTCTGGAGCAACTCGGCGTTTTGCAACGATCACAGCTTGAAACCTGGATGGCTGTCACCGAAGAGGCGGTAAACGGCGTCAATCGCCTGATCGGACTCAATCTGCAGGCCCTCAAGGCCGGTCTGGGTGAGACAGAGCACTGCCTGCACGACGCCGCGGGCGCCCAGGACGCAGGTGCATGGTGGAACGCTCAAGCCCGCTATCTGCAACCGGCCGGCGAACGCGTCTCCGGCTATACGCGCAATCTTGTGGAGATCGGCGTCGAAACGCAGAACGGGATCGCCCGCGCCCTGCAGCGCCATGGTGATGAAGTGCGCCGCCAATGGGGGTTCGTCGCAGAAAACCTTGTGGACGCCGCGCCTCCTGGCGTCGAGGCCGCCGTCAACTTCTTCAAGACGTCGGTCGGTCTGGAAGTCGCTGCCGCGGAGGCGGCCGAAGATGCAGGCGCAGGCCGAATCCTCACCCCAAGTGACGTGGCCGCCCGGAACGGCACCGCACGCTGAGGCTCCTCTGTACGGGTGACACGCGTCGGCGTGGGCCGACAGTCATTTCGGCACATTCCTACAAAACAGCACGGGCGGAGGTCGATACTCCGTCCGTGCGCGCTTTTCTACACTTCCCACATGCCTATCAACATGTGGGAGGTTGTCATGCCCTATCTCGTTGCCTGGCTCTTGGGTGTTCCCGCGCTTGTGTTGCTGGTGATCTGGCTGTTCGTGCATTGACACGCAGCCTGGCTTATCCAATACGACCCGGAGGACGCATGACTTTCCGAGACGACTGCAAAATCGAGGTATCTGCCTATGAACTCTCGCCGCAAGCGTGGCGCGCGGAAGTAAGTATCCTCCGCGTCAGCAACGGCGAGACCCTGTTAGCGCGTACGACTGTGCGCGAATCGGCAAACACATATCCCAGCGCTGCCAGCGCGCTGGAAGCCGCCCGAGCCTATGCCGAAGCGATGATCGCCTCCGGCGAGTTCGACTGCAGTTCCGCGGTGGACTGAAGCGCGCTCTGCGCCCGGTGTGGTGTTACGTTCTGTTACTAATTCGCCAGCACCGTATCACTTGTGTCAGCAGCCCTGAATACAATACAGATACCGTATTCCGCGCCGGCTACGGACTTGCCCGGCGCTCAAGCTGCAGGTGATGAAGATGATTCGACGCAATGTGCTGTGGATTGCAGGTGCGGCGGCGCTGGCAGTGTTGGCCGTGCCGCAGATGGCGTCGGCGCATGTGAGCGTCGGCATCGGGTTTGGCGTGCCGGTGGCGCCCGTGTACGTTGCGCCTGCGCCGGTGTATTACCCGCCGCCGCCTCCGCCGCCGGTTTATTACGCACCCCCGCCGCCCCCGGCGTATTACGCTCCGGCTCCTGTGTATTACGGCCCGCCCGCGTATGGCCCGGCACCGGTTGTGGTGGGTGCCGGCTGGTACCGGTGGGGTCCGCGTTACCGCTGGTACGACGGACATCGCTGGGGCCATTGGCGTTGAGCGACCTACCTTGGTAAGAGAAGGGCTCCTTTGGGAGCTTTTTTCTTTGGCGGACGTATGCACGTGGCACGGCATCTGCGTCCAATCTCGGTGACAGGTAGGCCGTGCGCGCCAGCCCCGTGACAAAGCGGCGCGGTGTAGAACTGGTGGCGCCCCTAGCTGGTCGATATGACGTCCGCGTGAACGAGCGCGGGCACGTGCGCCGCAGCGGTGCACGTCATGTTCGCAGTCTCATGACCGAAGGAGTCCACATGCAAGTCACCACGCAACGCTTTGCAACGCGCACGCTGGTTGCAGCCGCAAGCGGCTTGGCCCTGGCGCTAAGCGCGGCGGTCGCGCACGCCGGCTCGATCGATCCGTATCAGCCTGCCCACAAGGTGAGCCGCGCCGATGCCTATACCGACGGCGCCAAGGTAAGCCGCGCTGATCCTTACACCGACGGCGCGAAAATGGGCCGCGCCGACCCCTACACCGACGGTGCCAAGACAGGGCGTGCCGATCCGTACACGGATGGCGCCTGCTCCGGCCGTCAACCATAAACGGGGGCGGCGTCAGGATCGCTGCCGCATCGCAACATCAAGCCCGGGCGATACCCGGGCTTTTTCTTTGTGGATATTTCTGGCGCATGCGCGTGTTAACGTTGGCCGGCAAAGGTGCAGGAAACGCTGACACACGGCGCAGGTGGAACGATCCTCGACGATACTGAAACGCAGGAATGTATCGGCTCTTTTGCGTCCTGGGTGCAGGATCATCCGAGGAAACGACCAATGCCGATGGCATACTTTTGCCTGATACGGGGCTTTACGCAGCCCTTGCGCCTTTGCATTACAACGACCAAGGAGAACGTCATGAAAACGAAACCGTGCCTGTGCCAGGACGATGTCACCAAGATCCTGGACGCCGCCGAGAAAGAAGCGCGTGCGCACCAATGGAACGTGACGATCGCGGTGGTGGACGATGGCGGCCATCTGATGGGCCTGCGCCGCATGGACGGCTGCGCCACCATCTCGGCGTACATCGCTCCGGAGAAGGCGCGCACCGCAGCGCTGGGTCGTCGCGAGTCGAAGATCTACGAAGACATCATCAATAACGGTCGCATCTCGTTCCTGTCGGCGCCGCATCTGCAGGGCATGCTGGAAGGTGGCGTGCCGGTGATGGTGGAAGGCGTCTGTGCCGGCGCGGTGGGTGTGTCGGGCGTGAAGTCGACCGAGGATGTCGTGATCGCCAAGGCGGGCATTGCCGCGGTGAATGTGATCTGCTGATACGCAATCGCAATCACCTAAACGAATCAACAAAGGGAAGGGCGCGGCGCAGGTCGTGCCCTTTTTTCTTTGGGCGCGGTGGAGGATAAAGAAAGGCTTGGCTGGCGGTCGTCCGGCAATGCGAAATGATGACGGCTGGCTACGGCCGAATGTCTCCTGAGAGAGACGTCCCCACAAAAGTCGGTGCGTGTTGCGGTGTTACTTGGTCAGGATCAGCTTGCCGAAGCGCGTCACGCGCAGCGTGTAGAGCGCGCCGTTGTGGCGGATGGCCACGGCATTCTGACCGGCAAAGAGTTGTTCGGAGGTCATCACGCGCGTGTCGCCGATGGCAGCGGGCACGTCGTGAGCGGCGCGGGATGTTGCGGAGGCAGGCGACGTGGTGGGCACGGTTTCCCCCAGGGACGCAGGGCGCTTGCGGGCCACGATAACGTGGCGACGACGGGTCACGGTACGTCCTGCGTCTTGGTGTTCGGCAGCATTCATGGAGATGTCCTGGCGGGCGTGAAGCATGGGCTGAGGCGTTGGCTGGCGGGATGCGTGCAGCGAATGCAAGGTAGATTAAATGAGAATCGTTATCATTACAAGCGTGATCTGACGATGGGCTGATCCGTGCCCGGAGAACAAAAAACCGGGCGCGTGGCCCGGTTACGTGAGGTGCTACGTGGTGTCGGTCGCGTCAGTGCTGCGGCTCCGTGACAAAGCCGATACGCGAAAGGCCACCGCGCTGGATGGAAGCCATGACCTGCGCCACGCGCTCGTAGCGCACATTGCGGTCTGCGCGCAGGTGCATCTCAGGTTGCGGCTGCTGCTGCGCGGCCTGCGCGATGTCGGCCTGCAGCGTGGCCTCGTCAACCGGCTGGTTGTTCCAGAACACCTGGCCGTCTGCGTTGATCTCGACGTTCACGCTTTGGGGTTTGGCATCGTCGGGTTTGTTGGACGCGCGCGGCAGGTCGATCTTCACCGCGTGGTTGATCACCGGAATGGTGATGATGAAGATGATCAGCAGCACCAGCATGACGTCGACCAGCGGCGTCATGTTGATCTCGCTCATCACCTCGTCATCGCTGTCGAAAGATCCGAAAGACATGGCGGCTCCTTACTGCTGCTTGACCGCAGTCAGGCGAACGCCGGCTTCGTCCCGCGAGGCACCCGGACGCAGGCGCGCGCCGGTCACGAAATACGCGTGCAGGTCATGCGCGAACCGGTTGAGCTTGGCGATGATGGCCTTG